>CACJBO010000003.1 GCA_902591665.1 uncultured SAR86 cluster bacterium | reverse complement strand
GACGAACAATCTTTTAGAATAGCAGTAAATGATATCGATACTGATTATGAGAATTTATCTTTTGATATTCAGATAGGTGGTCAAAGTATTCCAGGAACATTTACTCTTGATACTGGTGAGAATACAAACGGTTCTGGAGATTTAAATTTTAACTTGAGCGCTTTAGAGTCTGCAGGACTATACGATGCTAGCATTAATGCTTCTGATTCAGCCAATACCGCATCTTTATTTATAACTTCATGGTTTGTATCCAATAAGACCACAGTTACTATTGAACAGGACGATACTCCTGAGGATGGGTTCGATGGAGAAGATAAAACTCCAAAGGATTATCTTGTATATCAGCTATCAGGTTCACCAGCGTCAAAAGGACGAACAAAATACTTATTTATTGGTGATTCATTAGAAGGTGAAGAAGATATTGATCTTTATAGACGGGCACTAATAGCATCTGTGAATAAGCTTTATGGTTCTGATGCAGCTGAATTTTTTACTGATGATTACTTTACAATTTATTCTGCTGAACCAGTAACCCCAGATGGAACATCACCTATTGGTGTAAGGACTGGCTGTTATGACTTTGATGAGGATATTTATTGTATTGGTGAAATAGATGATGCAATTTTTGACGTATTACTTCCGAACAATACACTAGTATCAACTCTTACAAGAGTACAAGGAAGAGGCGTTAATCAAGGATATAAAAACATCCAAAAGATTAGAGATACAAATCCTGAAAGAACAAGTACCACTCTAATGCATGAATTGGGACATGCTCATGGTTATATGGGTGATGAATATAGGACTGATGATGACCGTGATGTAAGTAGATATGCTGATTTGAATGTAAATACTTCAACACAAAGTGATGTTACTCTGCTTAAATGGCATCATCATATTGATGACCTTACAAATGTTTTAGGAAAAGATATTCAAGTTTGTTATAACTATAGTGATGGAACAATAGGTGACTGGGATGATCTTGGTTTAACCTTAGCTGATTGTGATTGCCTAATAAATGAATGGGATTCAGCTGGAAATTTTGTTAGAAAAAATCCTTCATGTAGTGGCGTGGGACAATTTGAAGGGAATTATTATGGTTTGTATGATAACTATAGACCAACATTTTGCTCAATAATGGATTCTTGTTCTAGCGGTGGTTACGGGAAAGTTAACGTTGAAGGTTTTGCTGTTGGATCCCTTCAAAATCAAGGTTTTTATGATACAGCTGATATTGGTTTTGCAAGAAACGCTTCTAATGAAAATACAGGATGGCAAATGGTTCTTGATGTTGAATTTGATACATCTAAAGTAACTTTAAAGTGGTATGTAAATGGTGTTGAAGATCCAAGCAAAGAAAATCAAACTAATGTGACATTTACAAGACCTGCTGATAATAGTGTTCAGATATATACCGCAAAAGCAATAGACCTAACCGGTACAATTACAGCAGAAGATGACGTCACAAATCATGATGACTTTTATGAAGGACTATTGCAATCAAGCTTTTACTGGTGTGCTGGATATGTTGAAAATGATTCTTGTGATTGGTCTTATGACCCTAGCCCATCAAGATACAGTGAATTTGATTATGGTTATATGAATGGGCCATTAGGAGTAACATGGGGGATAAATTGGGCAAAATGGTAAACAAATTTTTTCTATCACTAACAATTATTTTTTGTTCAACAATTTCATCAACCAATGAAATTAACTTTCAGAGGATTGATGGGCTAAGTAAAGAAATTTCAATTGATACTGAAGCTCAGATTTATACTTTATTAGGCAGTAAAAATAATATTGAGCTAAAAGAGATAAAGATTGCAAAACCTACTAGAGACTCATTGAAACTATTAAAGCTTTTAACCCCAAGAGATAAATATGCAATTAGAGTTCTAGATGATAAAAATAAAGAAATCATGTTAATTGGTATTGGCAATCCTTTTTATATTCATGCTGACCATATTGGCTACGAAGATAGATATGTCTTTGGAGGTTACATAGAAACAGAGCTTAATTTACCCTTATCTTTAGATACAAAAGCAGCAAAAATTATACTTCTTTCTCAAGATGAGTTTGGGTTAAAAGAAATTAAAAGATTAGACTTAAACTAAGCAGTATATATAAACAAAATAATAGTCTTTACTAGTCTTGAAAGCACATTACTTAAAGGTTATATTACCCATCCAATGCGGTACTAGCTCAGTTGGTAGAGCGTCTGCTTGCCAAGCAGAAGGCCGCCGGTTCGAGACCGGCGTACCGCACCATTTCTTAAAATCATCCAAACTTTAAACTATAAAATTATTACCTTTTTTATTTAAAGTGCATGCTTTATTATTTCAATAGATGAGAAAACTATATTTATTTTTTGCTTTTATTATTGTTTCCTGTGGTGGCGGTGGAGGCAGTTCATCGATTGATACATTAACTACAAATGATTCAAACAATACCTCAAACGATCTAATAGAAAATTGCAATCAACAGCAAACCAATCTCATCAGATGTGATTTTACCCATCAGGGATTAGATAGATATTACCTAATTCAACCTCCTCATCCTGAAGCAGATGGAGATAGTTCATTGATATTTAATCTTCATGGTTATGGCAGCAACGCAATTGAACAGATGCTTTATACAGGCTTAAACTCTCTGACATATACAAAAGAAAATAACTTTATTTTAATTCATCCCCAAGGCGCACCGCTTGAAACAGCATTAACCTCAAGTTCTTCACACTGGAATTCAGGTGGATGGACAATTGGAAGTACTGTTGATGATGTTGATTTTATTGATACTGTAATCGAACTTGTATCCAAGAAATATAACCTAAATATGGATAGAATCTACTCTACAGGCATGTCTAATGGAGGTTTTATGAGCTATCACCTTGCATGCAACCTAAGTTCAAAAATTTCAGGAGTAGCCTCTGTTACTGGTTCCATGAGTAGACAAACCTATGATTCATGCAATCCACAAAAACCTATTCCTATTCTACAAATTCATGGGGCTTTGGATGGAACAGTTCCGTTTGATGGTAATTCGGCCTTAGGTATGGAGCCTATAGAAAAAGTGATGACTTATTGGCAAGAATTTAATTCATGTGATGTGGAACCAATAACTACCACCAATAATTTTATTAATTTAGGTTCTTCTGTTGAATACTCACAATATGTAAATTGTTTAAATAATGTTCAAGTTGAATTATATAAGATTGATACTATGTCGCATGTCTGGCCTAAGAAGGATAGATTTGGCATAAGCGCATCAGAAGTAATCTTTAACTTTTTTAATACATACGACGCAAACGGCAAATTAAATTAAGTATAAGATTTATACATATATTTGCTCTATTTAAACCATCTTTGATGTAGTATTAATAAACATTCATAAAAAGGAGAGGAAATATGAAATATTTATTAACGCTTGTTCTTACATCTGCATTTATCATTAATTCGCAAGAAGATGTTGAATATAAGCATGAATTAGAAGTTAATAAGGCTGAATACTATATTGGAACTTTCAATAAAGGAAAAGATGTTGAAGATCTTGCAGATTGGTATGATGAATTTGCTGATTGGGCTGAAGATTTAGATGGAGTATATGACACTATGACAGTAGCAATCTTACAGCCATACTTTAGCTCAGATCTAGGTTCTCATGACGTGATGTGGGTAAACACATGGCCTGGCCCAGGTGAACAATTCACGGGTCTCGAAACATGGATTACAAAAGGCGGCGCTGATTTACTAAAATCTTTACCAGTGACCAATTCGCAGCAAATTGATACATTGCAATGGACTGTTTCACAGCCAGCAAGTATGCAAACTGGAAATATGATGTATGCAACTTATGCTGATTGTTCTCTTGATGAGGGTTACACTGCAAGACAGGTTTATGATCTATATAAAGATTTTGCTATCTATGCTCAATCACAGGGTGACACAGTAGGAAGAAAAATGATTGTTCCTGATGCAGGTGCACAATTACCTGATGGTGTGGATTTTGTTAGATTAATGTATACATCCTCAATATCTGAAAGAGGAACTAATGCTGAATTATTTTATTCAAAAATTGGAGATTCAGAGGCTGCAGCAAATCTTAAAGGCTTTTCATGCTCAAACGCTAGCTCATATTTTGGTACAGCAATGAGAACACCTGAATAAATAAAACTAAATTAAAAATGGGAGCTCTTGCTCCCATTTTTTTTATTTAATGCATAATAATCCTGTGAATAATTACTCAAATCATATTGCAATTATTGGTGCAGGAATTTCAGGGCTAACCTTAGCTTGCATATTAAAGAAAGCAAACATTCCTGTTGTTGTATTTGAAAAATCTAGTGATGTCAGTGACTATGGTGCTGGAATATCTATTTCTCCAAATGGTATAAAAGTCCTAAAGCATCTTGATATCTACAATGAGATTATTTCAGTTTCACCAAAACCTAATAAAGCAGTTTTTTTTTCTAATGATAAGAAGATAAATAGTTTTGATATCGATGTAATAACAACATCAAGACAGGTTTTATATAAATTTTTATATAAAAAATATATGTCTTTAGATGGTGAAATTTTGTTTGATCATGAATTATGCGATGTAGACTTTGATAAAGTTGAACTCAAATTATCAGACAATAAAACCTTCAAGGTTAAACATATAGCAGCCTGTGATGGTATTAAATCTCTATGTAGAAAAAAAATAGATTGTTATAAAGAGCCAGTTTATAGCGGATATTCAGTATGGAGAGCAATTGTTGAAAAAAAACAGCAGAATACTCACACTTTTTTAGGATCAAATCATCACATTGTTACTTATCCAGTTTCTGATTCAAAAATTAGTTTTGTTGCAGCTATTAAAACACCAAAAAAATACAAAGAGTCATGGAGATCATCAGGTACATATGAAGAGCTTATAGATGATTTAGTTCTTGGTAATAAAGATTCTTATTCTTTTATTAATGAAAATACTCCTCTATTCAAGTGGGGAGTATATATAAGGCCACATATAAAAAATATTAAATACAAAAATCTAACTTTGTTGGGAGATGCTGCTCATCCAATAGTGCCTTTTATTGGTCAGGGTGGATGTCTTGCACTTGAAGATGCATATACTTTCGGAAATTTATTAATCAAATATGATTCTGACATAAATAAAACACAGAATGCTTATGAGCTTTTAAGAATTAAAAGAATAAAAACAATTGCAAATATGTCTTTAAGACAAGGGCATCTTAATCATATTTCAAATCCAATAATAGTTTTCTTAAGAAATTTTGTTATGAAGCGCTTTCCTTCATTGGCAATGAGGTCTGTAAGAGAAAAGATTTGGAATTATCATCCTGAAGAAGAAATAAGAAATTTTAAATAATCATTGCTAATTTTTAGTATTGGTTATTTCAATCAAATTGCTATAATTCTTCGATGAATATATTTACAAAATTAGCCTCTTTTTTTAACAATCAAAAACCAGAAACTCAAAAATCTAGTTCAGATTCAATGTCTCTAACAATTTCAAATCATCTAAGAGATTTTTTAGAAAATGAAGTTCTTGAGGGTTTGGACATTTCAAAAGAACATTTTTGGTCTTCTTTTGAGAAAATAGTGAATGAATTTTCTCCAAGAAATAAAGTCTTATTGCAAAAAAGGGAAGATATTCAATCTCAGATTGATAGTTGGCACATTGACCATAAAGATGAAGATTTTAATCCTGAAAAATATAAAACATTCTTGTCAGATATTGGTTATATTGCTCCGAGAAGTCCAGATTTTTCAATATCGACCGATAACGTAGATCCTGAAATAAAAACTATTGCTGGTCCTCAGCTTGTTGTTCCTGTCATGAATGCAAGATTTGCACTTAATGCTGCAAATGCTAGATGGGGCAGTTTATATGATGCGCTTTATGGAACTGACGTTATTAGCGAAGACGACGGGGCTGAAAAAGTTGGTGGTTACAATCCTGTAAGAGGAGATAAAGTAATAGATTTTGCAAAGAATTTCTTAGATGAAACAGTCCCTCTGGAACAAGGAAGTTTTATAGATGTTTTAGGGTTTGAATTTGTTGATGGAAATATTCAAGCACTCCTTCCAGATTTGGGTAAAGTAAGTTTAAAGAATCCATCTCAATATATTGGCTACAGAGATAATGGTAATGATTCATACGATCTTCTGTTTAAAAACAATAATCTACATTTTGAAATTCAAATTGATCCGAATCATCCTATTGGTCAAACTGATAAAGCAGGTATTAAAGATATTCTTATGGAGTCAGCCATTACAACAATTCAAGATTGTGAAGACTCAGTAGCGGCTGTTGATGGAGAAGATAAGACAGCCGTATATAGAAATTGGTTAGGGTTAATGAAAGGAGATTTAAAAGAATCTTTTGATAAAAATGGTTCTCTTATAACAAGAGAGTTAAATTCAGATAGATCTTACATTACAGCAGAGGGCAATGATTTAGTTCTACCAGGAAGAAGCTTAATGCTTGTTAGAAATGTTGGACACCTTATGACAAATCCTGGTGTTCTAGATTCTCAAGGCAATGAAGTCCCAGAGGGAATTATTGATGCTATGTTTACAATATGTATTGCCATGCATGACTTAAATAAAAATGGCTTATATCAGAATTCAAAAACTGGAAGTATTTATATAGTTAAACCTAAAATGCATGGCCCAGAAGAGGTGCAATTTACTTGTGATCTGTTTTCAGCTGTAGAAGCAGCATTAGGACTACCTCAGCTAACTGCAAAGGTTGGGATTATGGATGAGGAGAGAAGAACTACAGTTAACTTAAAAGAATGTATTGAAGTAGCAAAAGATAGAGTCATTTTTATTAATACTGGTTTTCTTGATAGAACCGGTGATGAGATTCATACAAGCATGGAAGCTGGACCTATGATTACTAAAGCTGATATGAAACTGCATCAGTGGATAGCTCAATATGAAAATTGGAATGTTGATATAGGTTTAGAAACAGGTTTTAAAGGAAGAGCTCAAATAGGTAAAGGTATGTGGCCAATGCCCGATGAGATGCTTGGAATGTACAATACCAAAACCATGCATCCTAAAGCTGGCGCTAATTGTGCTTGGGTACCATCTCCAACCGCTGCAACACTTCACGCAATTCATTATCATCAAATTCTTGTAAGCGAAGAGCAAGCAATAATCATGAATAGAGAGAAAGCAAGTTTAGATGCCATATTAGACATTCCTGTTCATAAAAGTCCTTCAGAAATATCAACTGAAGAAATTCAAGCTGAGCTTGAAAATAATTGTCAGGGAATTCTAGGTTATGTTGTTAGGTGGGTTGATCAGGGTGTTGGTTGTTCAAAAGTTCCCGATATTAATAATATAGGTCTTATGGAGGATAGAGCCACCTGCAGAATATCAAGTCAACATATAGCCAACTGGCTTCATCACAATTTAGTTTCTGAAGATCAAGTTAGAGAGGCTATGAAAAAAATGGCATTGGTTGTTGATGGGCAAAATAATTCAGACCCTCTATATAAATCTATGGCACCTTCATATGATGGATTAGCCTTTGAAGCTGCATGCAATCTTGCTATACAGGGCAGGATACAGCCTAGTGGATATACTGAACCCATACTTCATGAAACAAGACTAAAATTTAAGTCATAGAGATGAAGGCCTACTGGGTTGTAAGAGGTAATATCTTAAATCAAGAGGAATACGCTAAATATATTGATTTAGCGGGACCAATTGTTCATAAACACAACGGCAATTTCCTTGTAAGAGGCGGGCAGCAAGTAGAGGTCGAGGGAGAGGGTTTCGATAGAACCGTATTAATAGAATTTAATTCTTTTGATGAAGCATTATCTTGTTATAACTCCGATGAATATCAAGAAGCTTTGAATTACGTAAAGAACTCAGCAAAAAGATTAGTTACTATAGTTGAAGGTATTGATTAATCTATATTTAGATACCTTGGACATCGATGTTAAAATCTATGAATGAAAGTTATCCAATTTGTTCCAACTCTTGAAAGCGGAGGGGTTGAGCAAGGCGTTCTAGAAATATCCAAAGCTTTGGTAGATGCTGGTCATGAATCACATGTTGTTTCAGCTGGTGGCAGACTTGTAGATCAATTGATTAACGAGGGTACATATCATCATCATTGGGAGCTCCATAAAAAAAATATATTTACACTAAGACAAGTTAAACCATTGGCAACATGGATTGAAGAAATGAAAGCTGACATATTGCATGTTAGGTCTAGAATGCCGGCCTGGATAGTTTGGAAAGCTTTAAATAAAATACCAGAACAAAAAAGACCCAAAATGGTTTCAACCATTCATGGTCTTTATTCTGTAAATTTTTACAGCGCGGTAATGTCAAAACCAGAAAATATTATTACAGTATCAGATTCAGCGTATAGCTATTTAGCAGATAATTATAAAAATACAGAATCTAAGAATATAAAACTCATATATAGGGGTATAGATAAGACAGAATATTTTAATGGCTATAAACCACCAAGTGACTGGCTAGATAAATGGTATACAGATTACCCAGATACAAAAAATTGTAAGTTACTAACCATTGCAGGAAGAATATCGCCATTAAAAGATTTTGAAAAAATTATTAATTTAACAAAAGATATTCATGAGCAATCTAACCATAGGGTAAAGGTCTTGATTGCTGGAGAAGCTAAAGATAAACATAAAAAATATTTAGATCGCCTTAAAAAATTAATTCATTCATTAAATCTAGAATCAGATATTTATTTTTTAAACTTCAGAAAAGATATAAAAAATATTTATGCAATATCCAATATTGTTTTTAATACATCAAATAAGCCTGAGTCATTCGGTAGAAGTATCTTAGAACCTTTATCCATTGGGGTCCCGTCTATTGGTTACAACAGGGGTGGAGTTAAAGAAATTTTAGAAGAGCTATATCCATATGGTTCTGTTGAACCAAATGATTCAAAATCTTTGTTGAATAAATCTTTATCAATACTTGATGGAAATAATAAAGATATTAAAGAAAATACAAAGTTCTTAAAATCAAATATGTGTCAATCTACAATAAATTTTTATAAAGAAATAATCACATGTTAATAACTATCGCTATCATTATAGATCTTTTGATAATACTTTTTTCGTTGAAATATGCATGGTGGTATCCAAAAGCAAACATGAAAAAAACAAGAATTATGATGTATCACATGATTTCAGATCAACTTGCAAAAGGAAAAAAATCTGGTTTAAGAGTTTCCCCAGAGATGTTTGAAAGACAATTAAAGTACTTCAAGGAAAACGGATGGAAATTTATAAAGATGTCTGAATTAAAAAATCATGAAAATGAAAACAAAGTGGTGGCAATTACCTTTGATGATGGTTATTTAGATAACTATTCTCAAGCGTTACCCTTGCTTAAAAAGTATGAAGCCTGTGCTACTTTATACTTGGTAATTGATAGACACCAAAATGACTGGTCTGTAAAAAAAAATCCTAAACATAATACTGGCGTATTAGCTGATGAAAAAAAATTATCTGATAACCATATAAAAGAAATGCTAGATTCAGGTGTTTTTGAACTTGGTGGCCATACAATTACCCATCCCTATTTACCAAACACTTCCATAGAAGATAAAAAATATGAAATGATTGAATGCAAAAATATTCTAGAAACAACTTTTAATACAAAGGTTTCAAGTTTTGCATATCCATTTGGAATATATAATGCTGAGGACGTTAAAATTATTGAGACTAGCAACTTTGAGTCTGCAGTTACTACAGACGAGGGAGTAGCTAACACAAATAAACCATATGAACTTAAAAGAATAAAAGCTTCTGGTAAGGATAATTTTTTTGCATTTAAATTAAGAGTTCAAAAAGGTTTTAGAGGCTTTATTTAATTAATCATTATGCGTACGTTTTTATACATTTTTTTGTTATTAACTTCTGGCTTTTTATTTGCAGAATATAAAAACACTAATGGTGTTGCCTCTGACAAAACATTTGGCGATATGTTGAAGTGGGTTAGGTCTGATGTTGAACCAGAGATTACGAAAATTGAGCTTTCATCAGATTGGCAAAAGCTAAATTTATCTGAGGATGATAATTATGCTATTTGGATAGGACACTCTACTTTTTTAATTAAGAAGAACGGAGTAACTATTCTTACTGATCCAATATTTTCCAAAAGAGCATCACCTTTTAGAAATATTGGTCCAAAAAGATTAATACCACCTGCTATACCATTAGATGAAATACCTAATATAGATATTGTTACCGTAAGCCACAATCACTATGACCATTTAGATATTCATTCTTTAAAAAAAATCTCAAAAAAACATCCTGAAGCAATTTTTTTAGTTCCTGCTGGCGATAAAAAATTATTAAAAAGAAAAAAAATTAAAAATGTATATGATTTTGATTGGTGGGAGTCAATTGAACATAAAGGCTTCGTAATTACTTTTACTCCTGTTCAGCATTGGTCCAAAAGATCATTATTTGATAGAAATAAAAGTCTATGGGGTGGTTGGTTCTTCGAACATAAAGATTATTCTCTATATCATGCTGGTGATACAGGTTACTCAAAAGATTTTATTGATACCAAAATAAAACTAGGGTCTCCAAAATATGCTTTTATACCTATTGGAGCCTATGATCCTGAATGGTTTATGGCAGAAAGCCATGTCAACCCCGAAGATGCGGTTCAGATAATGTTAGATCTTGGAGCTGAAAAAGCATTTGGTATGCATTGGGCTACGTTTACCTTAACAGACGAAGATACTATTGAACCAAAAATAAGGCTTGAAAAAGAAATAATGAAATATAAAAACCTCGATTTCTCTTCAGTAGCACCAGGCAGCATTATCAATTTAGAATAAATAAAAAAATATATTATTTTTTTTAAATAAAGTGTTGACATTAATTTTGATAGGCGTATATTTAATAGACCAACTTGATTCCGACTAACAATCAACTGCAGACGGGAGTTAGAGAGGTCAAGAAGGAAGAGCCCATAGGGTGAAAGCGTTGCTAAGAGTCGACGATAAAAAAGAGCTTAGTAACCCACCAAGAGTTCAAGAGAAAGAACTCAAGGAGCCAGAGAAAATCTCACTTTGGACCCCTAAGGATCTCGAACTTAAAGAAACAGAGCTAGTCTCTGTTTTTTTTCGCCTGTAATTTAGCTTAAGACTATAACTATTTTATTAATTATCTATAATAACAACTTCTAAATTGGGGCTATAGCTCAGCTGGGAGAGCGCTTGAATGGCATTCAAGAGGTCCGCGGTTCGATCCCGCGTAGCTCCACCAAATTAATCAATTTTGCTTGCTGTTATAAAAACTTAGGTTTGAATCTTTAATTGAAAATACTCTGACAGCAAATATATCCTTTAAATAATTTTGATAATTTTTCCATGGCGCTTTATTACCTTGCTTTGGCATTTGACTCAAACCTCTTTCGAAGTAACCAGATGTGAAATCAATTAATTTATCGTCTCCATGGGCATCTTTATCATCTATTGGCTCGCAACAACTTACACCTTTTTTATCCATTAGATTAATTAATCTACAAACATATTCACATGTAAGATCTGCACGAAGTGTCCATGAAGCGTTTACATAACCAAAGGACATTGCAAAATTTGGAACCCCACTTAACATCATTCCTTTGTAAGTTAATCTCTCATTAGGAATAACTTTAATATCATCGATAGAAACATCGATTCCATTAAGAGAATTTAATTCAATGCCCGTAGCAGTAACAATAATATCTGCTTCAATTTTTGTACCTGAATTTAAAAGAATTCCATCAGATTGAAACTCATTTATAGTATCAGTTACTATAGATGATTTTTTATCCTTAATTGATTGAAAAAGGTCACTATCAGGGACTAAACATATTCTTTGATCCCATGGTTTGTAAGATGGGGTAAAGTGTTGTTCAACATCATAACCCTCTCCCAACTCATCTCTGACCATATCCAAAATTCTATTTTTAGTAGCCTCAGGATATTTTTTTGCAATAAAAAATGTCCAGCTCTGAAATAAAATGTTTTTCCATCTTATTAAAAAATAGGTAAGCTTTACTGGAAGAAATTTTCTTAAAAATTTATTTATGATATCTTCGCTTGGTCTTGATACAACATATGTTGGCGATCTTTGTATCATTGCTACATGCTCAGCTTCCTTAGCAATTTCTGGAACAATCGTTACTGCAGTAGCCCCGCTGCCAATGACAGCTATTTTTTTATTTTTATATTCTATTGAATCATTCCAAAATTGAGGATGAATTATTTGACCTTGAAAATTTTCTTGATTATTAAAGTAGGGCATATGAGGCTTTGTATAACTGTAATATCCCCCACATAAAAATAGAAAATTACATGTCATTTTTTTATTAAGAGACCCTTCATATATCTCTAGCTCCCATAGTGATTTTTTTGAATTCCAATTTGCAGAGCTGACCTTATGGTTAAGAAGAATATCCTTCATCAAATTATTTTCAGTTATTGTTTCTTTTAGGTATTCAAGAATAGAAGGCCCATCGGCTATTGATTTATCGTGTATCCATGGTTTAAACCTATAACCAAGGGTATGCATGTCTGAATCTGATCTAATACCGGGATATTTAAATAGATCCCATGTTCCACCAATACTATCTCTACCTTCAAGGATTATGAAGGACTTGTTAGGGCATGATTTTTTTAGATTGTATCCTGCTGCTATGCCTGATATGCCTGCTCCTACGACAATAACATCTTTATGAGTGTTTAAAATAGTTATGACCTATATTATTTTTTCAGTTAAAATTTTTTTATGAAATATATATTACTATCTATTTTCATTTTTTCTAATTTTTTGTTTTCTTCTGAAGTTCAAGTAACTGGTTTAAAAAATAAAAATCCTGAGAGAGTTTTATATATAGGCAATAGCTATCTTTATTACAATGATAGCCTGCATAATCATGTCAGGCGTATGCTTGAAGAGTTCTACGCAAATGAAATCGATACCAGTAACTACAAGCTAGTAACAATAAGTGGTTCAAGGTCATGGCATCACAATATTGATTATCCTATTGAGTATAAAAATCTAGGAGCTGAAAAACCTTTTCAACTTGTTATTTTTCAAGGAGGTAGCGGGGAAACTGATACTGCTTCTGAAAGAAAGATCTTTGCTGATACCGCCAAAGATGTGATTAATACCATCCATAAATCAGGCGCAGAAGCAGCGTTATATATGATTCATGCATATGTAGAACCACATAAGAATACAAATCCCAAAATGATCGAAGATATAAAAAAAATGTATATCGATGCAGGCAACAAAAACAATGCTTTAGTTATTCCAGTTGGTATCGCATTTGAAAATGCGTATAAAGCAAAACCAGGAATTACCTTGCATAAACCATTTGATGGAAGTCATCCAAGCTTATTAGGAACTTATTTAGCTGCTTGTGTAGTTTTTGCAAGCATCACGCAACAATCTCCATTAGAAATAGACTATAACTACTATGGTAAAATTAGTGATAGCGATAAAGTATTTCTTCAAGAAGTAGCTCATAAAACTGTTGAAGATTTTTATAGTTTAGAGCTCTAAATCACCATCTTAAAAATCTCTTTTTTCCTATAATAAAAGTGTATAATTTTTACATGAAAATAGGCGTACCTAAAGAAATCAAAAACAACGAGTACAGAGTTGGGCTTACACCTGAATCAGTAAGCGAAATTATTAAAAATAACCATGAAGTATTTATTCAAAAAAATGCTGGCACTGAAATAGGTTTTAGCAATGAACAATACGAAAAAGTTGGTGCAACCATCATTGAAACCGCTGAAGAGCTCTATAAAAATTCTGAGTTGATAGTAAAGGTAAAAGAACCGGTACCTGAAGAGTTTGCTTATTTAAATGATAAGCATACTGTTTTTGCATATTTACATTTAGCTGGAGATCCAAAAACTGGGCTGGAGTTAGCATCTACTGGCATTACTGGAATTGCACTTGAAACAGTTACAGCTGATGATGGGAGCATGCCGTTACTTTCTCCAATGAGTTCAATTGCTGGTCAATTAAGTATTGTTGTAGGGTCTTACCATTTACTTAAACCAAATAAAGGAATGGGAACTTTGATAGGCGCATTGGACGATGTTGAGCGAAGAGTAGTTACAGTTATAGGAGCTGGAGTAGCAGGAACTATGGCTATTGAAAAAGCAGTCAAAAATAAAGCCCGTCTAAAAATTATTGATTTATCTCAAAAAAGATTGGACGAGCTTCGTTCAGTTTATGGAGATAAAAATGTTGAATATATTTTATCAAGCGAATCTTCAATTGAAGAAGCCATAACAGAATCCGACTTAGTAATTGGTGCTGTATATGTGATTGGTAAACAAGCACCAAAAGTTATTAAAAACTCTATGCTTGAAAACATGAAACCTGGTGCTGTTATGGTCGATATTTCAATTGACCAAGGCGGGTGTTTTGAATCTAGTAAGCCAACGACTCATGACAATCCAACATATGAAAAGAATGGAATTATTCATTACTGTGTCACCAATATGCCAGGAGCTGTTCCTTTGACTGCAACTCAAGCACTAAATAAAGCAACATTGCCTTATATTTTAGAGCTTGCTAATAAAGGTATTGAAAAAGCCTTAAATGAAAATGAACATTTAGCAAATGGTTTAAATATAAAAAACTCAGAAGTTGTACACGAAGGAGTAAAAGAAGCCCTATCAGCATAAGTTATGAGCATTCCCATATATTATGTAGATGCTTTTACTGATGAGCTATTTTCAGGGAACCCTGCTGCAGTAATATTCTCAGATATTGATGACGAAAAATTAATGCAGAAAATTGCTGCAGAAAATAATCTTTCAGAAACAGCATTTATAAAAAAGGTTAATGGGCATTATCAGATTAGATGGTTTGCTCCTCTTTGTGAGATAGACTTATGCGGTCATGCAACTCTTGCTTCTGCATTTATTTACTTTAAATACATAAACCAAGAAAGTTCTCAGTTTGAAGTCCAATCTTTAAAAAATGGAGTTTTAAAAGTTACTAAAAAAGATGATTTATTGGTATTAGATTTCCCTAAAGATTCAATTAATAAATATAACGATAATAAATTTATTGAGGAAATAATAAATATAAAACTAATTGATCTCTACAAGGGAAGAGATGATGTTTTAGCAATAGTAGAATCTGAAAATGACATTAAGGATCTTAATATCAATTTACAGTTATTAAATAATCTGAGTGCTAGAGGTCTTATTGTTTCTGCAAGAGGGAAAAATTGTGACTTTGTTTCAAGATTTTTTGCACCATCTGCAGGAGTAAATGAAGATCCTGTTACGGGATCAGCTCATACTTCATTAATTCCGTATTGGTCAGAAAGACTCAACAAAACCTCGTTAATTGCTCAGCAATTATCTGAGAGAGGTGGGGTGTTATTTTGCGAGGATAAAGGCGATAGAGTGCTCATTGGTGGGAAGGCAGTAGAGTATTTAAAAGGCGAAATAAATATTTAAATCTTTAATCTAAATTAATTTAGTTAATTTTCTATAATGTTTTCTGCAAACGGGCATATAAATATCATTTCCTCCAACTACTACCTTAGAACCTTCAGTTACTACTTTGCCTGAATCATCTTTTCTAACAACCATGGTTGCTTTTCTGCTGCATAAAGAGCATATAGTTTTTAATTCAATTAAATTATCTGCTAATGTTAATAATTCTGCGCTACCTTCAAATAACTCACCTCTAAAATCAGTTCTAATGCCATAGCACATTACTGGATAGTTTAGCCTGTCAGCAACTTGTCCTAACTGTCTTACTTGTTCTTTAGTTAAAAACTGAGCTTCGTCTATTAGAATACAACTTAGATTCTCTGATTTGTTATCTTTTATATACTTAATAAAATTAAAATCTTTGTTAGCTATTACCGCTTTGGCTTTTAGACCAATTCTCGAAACAATTTGACCATTTGATAATTTACTTGTTTCATTAGGAAGAAAAATCATTGTATCTAAACCATTCTCTTTGTAATTATGATTAGACTGAAGCAGAGAAGTTGATTTTCCTGCGTTCATTGTTGAGTAAAAAAAATGAAGTTTAGCCATAATTTTAATTTAAATAACAAGTAGGTAATAATAGTTCATGAATGTTTTTCAAGAAAGGGGTATTACGCATCTAGATCTTCATGGCGAAAGACACTTCGATGTTACTCTTATGATCTTAGACTTTGTTCTACAATACCAAAAAGAAATACCTCTAATCATTATTTGTGGAAATAGCAATCAAATGATTAAGATTGTTACTGAAGAATTGGAGAAAAATACAATCAAATACTCTTCACCAAGATTTGGTATTATTAGAGTGGAAGGAATATAACAATGAATACATACGACATCTTACTCCTAGACGATCTTCTAACTGAAGAAGAATTAAGCATTCAACAGACTGCTAGGGATTATTGTCAAAATCATCTTATGCCTAGAATATTAGAAGCAAACAGAAATGAAGTTTTTGATAGAGAAATATATAAAGAGATGGGTGAGCTTGGTTTCTTGGGAGCGCCAATAGACGGTTATGGTTGTGCAGGAGTTAATTATGTTTCATACGGCCTGATCGCTCGTGAGATTGAGCGTGTTGATTCAAGTTATAGATCTGCATATAGTGTTCAAACATCATTAGCTATGCATGCCATCCATAAATTTGGATCAGAAGAACAAAAAGAAAACTATTTACCAAAAATGGCCTCAGGTTCTTTGATTGGGTGTTTTGGCCTGACTGAACCTGATGCTGGTTCAGATCCTGCTTCAATGAAAACAAATGCTAAACAAGTTGAAGGTGGTTTTATTCTAAATGGTTCAAAGACCTGGATAACTAATTCACCAATAGCAGATGTTTTAATAATTTGGGCAAAAGATGAAGAGGGTATATTAAGGGGTTTCATTGTTGATAGAGACTGTAAAGGTTTAACAACTCCCAAGCTGGAAGGTAAATTCTCATTAAGAGCTTCGGTTACAGGTCAGATTTTTATGGATGAGGTTTTTGTAGATGAAAATAAAATACTACCTCAAGTTCAAAGTTTTAAAGGTCCGTTTTCATGTCTTAATATGGCTAGATACGGAATTGCATGGGGGTCTTTAGGTGCTGCAGAGTTTTGTTTAAATGCATCTGTTGAATACACAAAAGAAAGGGTGCAATTTAAAGAAGCATTAGCAGGAAAACAGCTTATTCAAAAAAAATTAGCTAACATGCATACAGAAATTACTTTAGGTCTTCATTCAGTTTTAAGGCTTGGCAGGTTAATTGATGAGAATAAATTTAAACCAGAAATGATTTCGTTATTAAAAAGAAATAATTGTCAAAAAGCCTTAGATATTGCTAGAGAAGCAAGAGATATACATGGCGGAAATGGAATCAGTGATGAGTACCATGTTATGAGGCACGTAATGAACTTAGAGGCTGTGAATACCTATGAAGGTACTTCAGATATTCACAGCTTAATTCTTGGTCAGAACCTAACTGGGTTAAGTTCTTTTTAGTTAATTCAGATAAGTAGCGTAGAATTTTTCTAGTTCTGAATAAAGCTCTAGATTATTTTCAGGTTTAACAAATCCATGACCTTCATCACCTTTAACCATCCAAAAATAATCCTCACCTTCTTTTTTACCAACTTTCTTTAGCTCTTTTCTTAGAACTTCAGCATGTTTGATATCAACTCTCCAATCTAGCTTTCCATGAACTATATACAGAGGAGTTTTAATTCTATCTACTAAGTTTATTGGTGAGACTTCATCTAAATATTCTTTCTCATTTTCATAATCACCAATTTCTACTTTTTGTTGCTCATCCCATATTTCCCATACTTTAGGTCTTTCAGTAAAGAGCAGTTTCATATCAGTAACACCAACATAATTAACAGCACATTTATATAAATCTGGTGTTTTAGTTATACCTGCCATAACTGCATAACCACCGTAACTTGCACCATGAATACAAACTTTATCTGGATTTGCAATCCCTTGACTTACAGCCCATTTAACAGAATCAGTAACATCATCCTGCATTTTTCTTCCCCATTCTTTATTTGCAGATTTAACATGCTTTCTTCCATAACCTGTAGATCCTCTAAAGTTCATACTTAGAACAGCATATCCTCTTGAAGCAAAAAACTGATGTTCTCTGTTGTAACCCCAATAGTCTCTTGCATTAGGGCCTCCATGAGGATTCACAATTAAAGGAAGGTTTTTACCATCAGAATTTACTGGAACAGTTAGATAGCCGCTTATAATTAAACCATCTCTTGCAGTGAATTCAATCGGAACCATTGGTGACATTTCATTTTTATCTATCCAAGGTCTTGATTTAGCAATTAATGAGATAGAGCCACGGTTTCTATCATAGTAATACATTTCACCCGGATTCCTATCACTCCAAGTTGTAACAATCGCTTTATCTTCATTTTTTGTCCAACTACCGATGCTAACTTTATCATTAGGAAAAGATGCTTCAATTGATTTATAGACGTTTTCTAAATCTTTGTCTAACCAAACCCTCTCTGGTTTTTCACCATAATAAGAGATATATACTGGTTTTTCAGTTTTCTCTGAAATAGCAAGTCCGCCAACATCATATCTTGGATGTTCAAAAATTTTCTCAATAAATTCATCGTTATAAGTATCATAAAGCCAAAGCGCATCTGTATCCGAATTATCTATTACTGATCCATCTTTTGACACAGCCTGACCTCTCATATATGCATATCTTGGATCATAGTCGTACGTACTTATAGTAAAACTTGGATCTTGAAATTTAAACTTTCTTAATAATTTAAAATCAGAATCAGCATCATTTCTATGATAAAGATAGGTATATAAACCTTTAACAGCTTGATAGCCTCTTACATTTCCTTGTTGGTCAACTGCCCAACCTAAAGCAGTTTGCCCATCAATAACAGGGTCTTTGGCAACCATGGTTAATTTTCCGGTAAAAATGTTTAATTTATAAACATCGGTAACAGATGGCCTTCTTTTGTTATATGAAACTAAAACATGCTTATCATCATCGTATAGGATATCCATTAAGTTAGCCCCAGTTGGACGACCATCTTCCCATTTTCCTGCTACTAGTAGTTTTGGTTTTGTTCCATCAACGTTTATGGCCCACATGCTGTATGCATCTAAGCCAGCTTGCGGCTGTCTATAAAATGCAATTCTCGTATCACTTAACCAAGTAAACCAAACGATTCTAGCTTTGCTAGATGTTCCACTTAAAACTTCTGATTTATTTGTTTGCAAATCCCTTACTAATAGCACTCTTGCAGACTGAGCATCATCAGCATCAGGATCAATTGAACATTTAGGTCCAGACGCTGGAACCATCGCAGCAAAATATCTTCCATTAGGGGAGAGAGTGCCGCTAGTCATAGCAGATTCACACCAAAAATGTTCTACAGGTATCTTGTTTTCTGCATTAGTTTCAAATGCATAGAAAGAAATTAGCAACAAAACAGGTAATAAATAGTTTTTCATAGTTTTTCCTATATAAATATTATTAAGACATATTTAACAGTTTTGAGTCATTTATGTCAAGTATGCTTTACATTAATAAAATGTACTAAATACTGTAAACAAAGTATAAAAAGGTTTGCACAATATAAATTATTATTGAATAATAAGGTGTTAATAACCATTTTGTAAACATACAAGGGGAAATGTTATGTTAAATAAAAATATTTTTTATGCACTTGCGTTCGGTCTTTTAATGACTACAAACGTAAATGCTGATAATCCAGGAGAAGAAGAGGTTGCTCCTGTTGCTGAAGTTGTAGAAGCTCAGCAAGAAGAAACAGTTCAAGAAGCTACTGCTTCTACTCCTGTAAGCTCAAGTGTATCTGATTCAGACACAGTCGAACTTACTAAAGTGAGTGTTACTGGTTCAAGAATTAAGAGAACCGATATCGAAGGTCCACAACCGCTTGTTGTTATTACAAGTGATGATATTGATCAGGGTGGATTCTTATCAGTTTATGAAGCTGTTGCTTCAATAGCACAAAATACTGGTCAAACAGTTATGGATGGTCTTGGTGGTGGAGGTAATAGTAGTGCTTCTAACCAATTAAACCTTCGTGACTTTGGGCCTGGAAGAACTCTTGTTCTTGTTAATGGAAAGAGAAGAGCTAATTACCCTTATCCTTCTGGTGATGGAGATGCTTCATTTAACTGGAATAGAATTCCAATAGGTATTGTTGAAAGAATTGAAATTTTAACAGCTGGTGCATCTGCTATTTATGGTGCTGACGCTGTTGCTGGTGTTGTTAACGTAATTCTTGTAGATGGCATGGAAGACACATCAGTTCAATTTAGAGCCGGTGTCCACCACCCTTTAACAGGAAGAGATTCAGGTGAGTCTGTTTCTATCGAAATAAGTGGCGGTGAGTACTTTGATAACGGAAGTATGGTATATGGTCTTGAATTTAATTCAGTTAATCCCCTAAACGGAACAGACAGACCACAATATAATGATAGATTCGATGAGCCTGTTGGTTATTACCATTATGGTTCATGGGCTGGTTATTTAGGTGCTAGAGGTTATGGTGGTTATGCATTCCTACCTGAAGAGTCTGGATCTTTAAATACTTGTGAAGATATCAATTTAATATCAGACAAAATGTCTAATTATGGTTGGGGTTCTGAAGACTATATAGGCCCAGATGGAACAGTCTGGAATGCCAGAAACACCTCTTACTCAGATAACTTTAAATATTGTAATATCGATAACTCTAAATATAGAACTGTAAGAAATGGTTTTGATAATGGCTCTATATATGTTGCTGGTACAACAACTTTAGAAAATGGTATTGAAATTAATGCTGATGTTCACTATTGGGAAACAGAAGCAAATAATGTTTATTACCCTTATTTCGTTCAGCAATCATATTACGCACCTGCTGTTATAGGCAATGATGGTGTTGTTATAGCTGATGGTGCTGGTAACCCAGGCCCAGGAATTGGTAATAGAAGTGTTCATCCTGCTATGTTCAGATTTGGCGGAGCATATTTATCTGGACAAAGATTCTTTGCTGAGAAAAACTGGCAAGGTGATTTTGAGGAAGACACGCTTTCATACACTCTTTCTGCTTCAAGCACTTTTGAATTCCAAGACGCAATATGGGATTGGGAACTTGCATACGTTAAAGATGAATATAATTATAGAAGAGGCGGAATGGACGTCCTCAAAGACAGTCTAGAAAGATGGTCTTGTGGTGGTGTCGCTAGTTCATCATCTGCATTTTTATGTGCTGATGGCCCATATGGTTATGGTGTGTTTAACCCTGATACATTCTGGGGTTCTTTTGAAACAGCTGAATCATACGGACTATGGCAATATATTTATATTGATGGTGAGTCTAGTTCTGAAACCATTCAATTTACTACAAGTGGTGAGTTATTCACATTACCTGCAGGTCCAGTTGGATTTGCATTCCATGCTGAAGATACAACAACTGATTACTTGATTGATCCAGGTCCACAATATGATGCTGACAATGTCTGGGGTCGTTCAACCACTAAAGGTGGTGGTGAGAGAACAAGAACTTCATACGCTGTTGAAACATCTATACCACTTGCGTCTAATTTAGATCTATATCTAGCTAGAAGGTCTGATAGTTATGATGAAAAATCAACTCAGATTGGTGATAGAACAACTGATCAGGTTACATTCACATGGAAGCCTACAGACAATCTTCTTGTAAGAGGTGGCTGGGGTGAATCATTTGCCGCACCTAGTTTGCCATATATTTATAAAGGTGAGTCAGGAAGCTTTGGAACACCTTGTGATTATTATGGAAGATATGTAAATACTGGTGTTGTTGATATTGATGGCGCAGATTGTTTATCTGGTGGTTATACTCAGCTGAATGCAAATCTAAGCTCATCAGGTAACTTAAATTTAAGAGCTGAATCCGGTGAGCAATATAGCTTAGGTTTTGTTCTTGATGTTATTAACACATCAAAAGTTAGATTAGATATGACATTAGACTTTGTTGAGTTAGAGCTTGACAATATCGTTACTGTTACGTCAGTTACCCAGGTTCTTGTAGATGAAATGATTTGTAGAGCTCAAGAAGATGGTATAACAACAGATGGTTATAACTATTCTTCTGGTTATTGTGCAGATATCTATGCAAGTGTTGTTCGTGGAGCAACATGGACACCACAAGGTGGTGGAGCTGCACCAGCTATAACACCTCCAGAAGGAGCTATTGATACTGTTAAATACGGTTTCATAAACGGTGCTGGAAGATACTACAGAGGTGCTGACTTTGGTATGTCTTCAAGATTTATAACTGATGAAATGGGTGATTTCTTCTTATCATTAAACATCGCATATGTTGATGATGAAAGAAGAAAAGATGTTGAAGGAGACCCTTTTGTTACAATCATGAATCAAGAAAGAAGATTAAGATCAAGAAGTTATCTGTCATTTAGTTGGACAAAGTCTGATTGGGCTGCAGGTATTAGCACATCTAGAATTGGTTCTATGAAATATTACAGTTCATGGGCACCAAATGGAAATAGTGCTAATAAAATTGATCCATACTTTGATGTTGGAGCATTTGTCAGATATGACATTGATGATGGACATTATGTTGGCGTATCAGTTTCAAACTTGTTTGATGATATACCTAAGCATAATACTGACTTAGGCTTCCCATGGTTCTCAAGCTACTACTACTCAGCAGTAGGTAGAGAGGTATTCTTAACATATAGATATACCTTCTAATCAGGGAGTAATGAATTAAAAATCCCCTCAATAGAGGGGATTTTTTTTGCATAAAAAGTATATAATTTATATATAATTAAAAAAGGCATATAATCAAAAAATCAAAAATTTGGGGCTTCTTTATGAATTCTTTAAGGACTTTTATATTTTCAATAATTCTAACAAATACAGGGTTTTTATTCTCTCAAGAATCAAATGAACCTGACGATAGTGCCTTACTAGAAGAGGCTATATCTATTGAAGCTTCCTCAGCAAACGCAGCAGCTGATAGACAGTCGTATATAGACAATATTGATTCACAAATAATCACTCTAATTGGAGATATTCAGTTTTTATCTCAACAACTTGATTTAACAAATATCTATAACAGACAGATGCAGGATTTAATTAATTCTCAAAATCAAGAAATACAGTCGATTAATGAACAAATGGTTGAACTCGATAATACCAATAGAGGTATCTTACCTAAATTAGAAGAAATGATTTTGACTCTTGAATCTATTGTTCAAAATGATATTCCTTTTTTACTAGATGAGAGAAATGACAGGATCGCAAATTTAAAAGATATCCTTTTGCAATCAAATGTTTCAACTTCTGAGAAGTTTAGAAGAGTCTTTGAGGCTTACCAAATAGAAAATGAATATGGAAGAACTATAGAGTCATACAGGGATGAGATAACAGTAGATGGCTCTCAATATAATGTAGAAATTTTTAGACTAGGAAGGGTTGGTCTGTATGCTAGAACCTCAGATGGAAAATACAACGCCATGTATAGTAAAAAAGAAAATAAATGGGTTAAGCAGAAGGGTATTGATAGCGAACTTGTTATTGCATTAAAAATTGCTCGTAAAGAGTTACCACCATCACTTCTTAAATTGCCAGTGGAGAAAATATAATGATTAAAAGAATATTATTTATAAACTTCTTTTTTCTTTCCTCCATTATTGTTAATGCTCAAGAAGAGGTTGTTGCCCAACCATCAGAATTAGAAAGATTAATTATCGATATTCAAGCAAAAGTCGATATTGAAAAAAGATTTGATTTTAGTAGAGCTAACTCTAAAGAGAAGCAGCTTAACGACCTAAAAAGAATCAATAAAAAATTAAAATCTGATTTAAAAGCAGCAGAAGATTTATCAGCAAGACTTATTGATCAATTTGATAATAATGAAAAAACCCTTGCAGAGCTTGAAGAAAAATTAACTTTAAAACTCGGTAACCTAGGAGAAATGTTTGGTGTTGTTAAACAAGTTTCTGGACAGACTCGTGGTGAATTCAAGAACTCTATTACAAATATAGATAATCCTGATAGAGATTCTTTTCTTAAAAATTTAGCTGAATCAAAGAAATTACCTGATTTATCAGATATTTCTGCTTTGTGGGTTGAGTTAGTAAAAGAAATTAGAAATGCAGAAACTATAAAAGTATTTACTACAAATGTGCTTACTGCAGATGGAAATAATAATGAGCTTGAGATTCTAAGAATTGGTACTTTTCAAATTCTTCATGAAGGTAAGTTTTTAAAGCATTTGATTGATACAAATCAGGTTGAATTTTTGCCATCACAACCTGATGGTGTTAGTAAAAGAAAACTAAGAAATCTGCAAAATGATGCAGAGGGTGTCTTTACAGTTGATTTAGACCCAACAAGAGGTGCTATTCTTGATAAATTAATTCAAAAGAAAACATTTTTTCAAAGAATTGCTGATGGTGGGTTAGTTGGTTATGTAATCATCCTTCTAGGTCTTGGTGGTGTAGCTTTAGCTTCTGAAAGAATCTATGTTTTAAGAAATGTTCTTACAGACATTAGAGAACAAGAGGGTTCTAAAACGGTCGATTCAGAGAATTTGTTAGGAATGCTCATCCAAACCGCTAATGAAAACATCAATGAATCTCTCGATTCTCTTGAATTAATTTTAGATGAAAAAATACAATCTATTACACCAACTATTGAGATAAGAGTAAAAGCTATAAAACTTATTGCTACCGTAGCTCCTTTGTTGGGATTGTTAGGTACTGTTATCGGTATGATTGAAACCTTCCAAGCCATTACCTTATTTGGTACTGGTGATCCAAAATTAATGGCTGGTGGAATATCTCAAGCGCTTGTTACAACAATGTTAGGCTTGATTGTGGCGGCACCTCTTTTATTTATGCACTCATATGCAGAAAATTACTCGAAAACCATAATTTCATTCCTTGAAGAAAAAGCTTCTGGAATAGTTGCAAATAAAATTAAAAACTAATGACTGATATTTTTAAGGTTTATTCTAATTTCTTATATCAGGGAGGGCCTGTAGTCTTTATCTTATTTCTTATAAGTATTTACTTGTTTGTATTAATTTTTGCTAAATTTAAACACCTATTTTTTGATATGGAGTTAATCCAAAATGAGTACAAAACAAACTTAGCTAATATTAAAAACGATGAATATTACTTATTAAATCTTTCTTCTCTTAAATGTGATTTTAAAGAGGTTGTAAATAAAGATTTTTATATTATCCAAACATTGATAGCTCTTTGTCCTGTGTTAGGACTGCTAGGCACTGTAACTGGCATGATAGAGGTTTTTGATGTAGTTTCTTTTTTTGGAACTGGTAATGCTAGAGCACTTGCATCAGGTATAACAAAGGCAACCTTACCAACAATGACTGGAATGGCAATTAGTATTGTTGGCTTATTAACATTTACTATTTTGAATAGTAAATCACAATCAATAATTTCTGAGTTATGAGAAGAAGAAAGAAGATATCCCAAGAAGAAACAGGTTTAGATCTAACTCCTATGCTTGATATTGTTTTTATAATGCTGATATTTTTTATTGTTACTACATCTTTTGTAAAAGAATCAGGTATTGAAGTTAATAGGCCAAGTGCACAAACTGCTGAAAGAAATGAGAAGGGAAATATCTTAGTTGCTATTTCAGAAAATAATGAAATTTTTATTGATAGAAGAAAAGTAGAACTGCGCGCCATAAGACCTAACATAATAAGGCTTAAAGCAGAAAATCCTGAAGGTTCAGTAATAATACAAGCAGATAAAGCATCACAAACTGGTTTATTGGTGGAGGCTATGGACCAAATCAGGCTTGCAGGAGTTCTAGAGATTTCCATCGCTGCTGAAAATGATTAAAAATTATTCTGGACACATAATAGGTCTCTTTGTAGCAATATCTTTTTTTATGCTTTTAGCTTATATCGTTAAGCCTAGTTCAGATAGTTTAAAAACTGAGAACTCTTTTAGAGTTGTTGATTTTATAAGATTAAAGAAAGATACATCCTTAAAAGAGAAATCCAGAACTATTCCAGATAAACCGGAGCCACCTAAAAAACCACCACCACCAGACTTAATCACGCCTGAACTTCAGGCACCACCTCAAGCACCAAATTTAAATATCGAGTTTCCTGATATTTCAGTACCAACTGATTTTAAAGGTGCTTTTTTAGGGCCTCAAAACCAAGGAGGAAATTCTCAAGTTATTCCTCTTGTCAGGATCAACCCACAATATCCGAGGAATGAGCTTTTGGCTGGTGTCGAAGGTTGGGTTAAAGTAAAGTTTACAGTTGAGACAGATGGATCTGTTTCATCGCCTAAAATTGTTGAATCAAAGCCTCCTAGAGTTTTTGATACAGCTGCTTTAAGAGCTATTAAAAAATGGAAATTTAAGCCTAAAGTCATAAATGGTGTTGCTGTGACTCAAGATGGGACACAGGTTATAGAATTTAAAATATTTTAGTATGAAGTTAAAAAATTTATTATTTATATTAATTGTTTCTGGATCACTTTACTCAGAGGATGTATTGAATGAGACAGTATATTGGGAACTTACAAGAGTAGATACCAAAATTGAAGAAAAGAAATTTGATGAAGCAGAAAAAATATTAAAATATTGGTATAAAAAAAATTGGCGCTCAAGATCTTATGACAAGGCTGTAATTGCTAGAACCTATGGCTTCTTTCTCTATCAACAAGAAAGATTTGATGAAGCTATAGAAAAGCTACAAGTTTCATATGATGAGAAAGCGCTTCCGCTTGCAGAATCTACATCGCTTGTTCAGGCTTTATCTCAGCTTTATGCAACACAAGGCAAAACTGAAAAAGCAAAAGAGCTGCTATTAAATTTTATTGCAATAGCAGAAAAAAGCCCAAAACCTGTTCCAGGAATGAATACTGTATATGCATTAACTGCATTAATTTATGCAACTGATAAAGATTTTGATACAGCTTATAAATATATAAACATTGCAATTGAATTATCTACTTCGTTTAAGGAGGATTGGTATCAGTTAAAATTTGCTATTGAATATAATAAAGAAGATTTTATTGCTGCTGAAGGTTCTGCTAAAGCATTACTTTTCAATAAACCCGATAAAAAAAGATATTACATACAGCTTTCAGCCATCTACAATATTCTAGAAAAGTATGATCTTTCTCTTGCAACTATGGAAGTTAGTTATATGAAAGGAATGCTAGAGAAGCCTGAAGAGTTTACAAATCTTGCTAGTTTTTATTTATACAAACAAAATCCAGTGATGTCAGCAAACGTCCTTGAAAAAGCTATAGCCAATGAAAATATTTTATTTACTACTGCTAATGCAAAGCTTCTTGCTGATTCATGGTTATATGCGAAAGAAAGATCAAGATCTCTCGATGTCCTAAAAAACTCTTTAATTGATTCACCGAATGATATTAAACTTGCAAAACAATATGTGGATATTGCTTTTAGTGCTTTTAAGTGGAATGAGGTAATTTCTGGCATTGAAAGAGTTAAAAGATTAAATATCACAGATAATGGAAAATATCAGCTCATGCAAGGTATCGCATATTTTGAACTTAACAAAATTCAAGATGCTCAAGAGTCATTTACTAATGCAAGCAAGAGCGAAAAATATGCGGATTCTGGTGTTGCATGGCTTGAATATCTTCAGGCCCTTAAAGGATAAACCTTTAATTTAATGAACTTTTAACGTAAATACGTGTCAAAATAAATCATGATAGAAGTATCGAATATTAAAAAAGTATTTCAACTCGGCCAGCAAAAAGTTGAAGCATTAAAAGGTATAAATCTTAAAGTAGAACAGGAAGATTTCGTATCTATCATGGGGCCTTCTGGTTCGGGCAAAACAACTCTTATGAATATTATTGGATGCCTTGATACACCTACAAGTGGTAATTATTACCTTAATAACCAACTTGTAAGTGAACTTGATGATGATGCGTTGGCTAAAATTAGAAATCAAGAAATTGGGTTCGTTTTTCAATCATTTCACTTATTGGCAAAAAACTCTGCATTGGACAATGTATTGTTACCAACTAAATATGCTGGGACAAATATTGATGAAGCAACAAAAAGGGCTAAGCATGTCTTAGATCAGGTTGGTTTAACTGATCGAATGAATCATGGGCCATCTGAGTTATCAGGAGGCCAACAACAAAGAGTCGCTATTGCTAGAGCCTTAGTTAATCAACCTAGTATCTTATTTGCAGATGAGCCTACTGGAAATTTAGACTCAAAAACTGGCGACGATGTTATGAATCTATTTAAAGAGCTAAATAGACAAGGTCAAACTATAATATTAATTACCCATGAAGAAGATGTAGCCCGACAATCTAAGCGTATAATAAATATTAAAGATGGATTAATAGAATCAGATTTAAAGATATAAAACGATAATATGAAATTAAAAAAAATATTTTACTTACCGATACTAACTGTAATTGTTATCTCGTGTGGTTCAGATAATGAACCAGTTCAACCAACAACTTTCTATAAAAAAGAAAATGTAACAACTAAACAATTAGAACTCTCTATTGAGGCTTCTGGAATTATTGAAGCTATTTCATCTGTTGAAATTAAATCTAAAGCATCAGGTGAAATATTATTTTTAGGTGCTGAAGTTGGTGACTTGGTAGAAAAAGGATCAATCTTAGGACAGATTGATCAGAGAACTCCTAAAAATATTTTAGATCAAGCTAAGTCAGATCTAGAGGCAGCAAAAGTAAGATTAGAAAACGCAGAATCTCAATATGAAAGAGGTAAAGAATTGCATGCAAATGCCAGTATCTCTGATAAGGATTTTGAAGACATTCAAGAAAGCTTCGCTCAAGCTAAATCAACATTAGTAAGAACTGAAGTTTCTTTTGAGAATGCAAAAATTTCACTAGATGACACCATTGTAAGATCGCCTGTTCAAGGAACAATTATTTCTAGGCCTGTTGAAGTTGGGCAAGTTATATCTTCACCAACATCTGCTGTAGGAGGTGGAACTATTTTGATGACTATGGCAGACCTTTCTAAAGTTAGAGTAAGAGCACTGGTTGATGAAATTGATGTTGGGAAGGTTTCTATAGGTCAAGTTGTTTCAATTAAGGTCGCTGCATATAGAGATAAGGAGTTTTTTGGTATCGTATCAAAAATTGAGCCTCAGGCTAAAATTGAACAAAATGTAACAACATTTCCAGTTTTGATAGATATTGAAAATGACGAAAATCTGCTTTTATTAGGCATGAACACTGATGTTGTTATCGAAGTGCTTAACAAAGAAGTAACTCTAAGCACTCCAACTATGTCTTTAAGAACTAGAAAAGATATTTATACCGCAGCTAGTATTTTAAATATATCAAAAGATGAAGTAGATGAGTTTCTTAAAGAAACACTTGATGGTGAAAACTTTAATCGATTTATTGTTATAAAAGAATCAAAAAATGGACCTAAATTAACTTGGGTAAAAATTGGTGTTTCTGATTTATCTAATGTTGAAATTGTCAGCGGATTAAATAAAGAGGACACGGTCTTTATTTTACCAAGCAAAAGCTTATTTGATTATCAAAAAAGATTTAAAGAAAGAGTTCAAGCATCATTTAGTTTTGGATAATGCTGATAAAAGAATCACTAAAATCTGCTTCAACCTCTATCAGGTCTAATATTGTTAGATCTTTTTTAACAACACTAGCAATTATAATTGGTACTGCTGCAGTCATAGCTGTTATAGGTCTCGGTTCTAGTGCAAACAAAGCATTGGATGCTCAGATCGATGATTTTGGACCAAGAACATTGGTTGTTAGCCCTGGACAAAACAGAAGAGGAGCTGTTACCAAAGGCTTCATACCTTTAGATATAAAAGATGCTGAAGCTCTTGCTAAAAACACAGAACATAATTGGATGGTATCACCTTATATTTCAAGAAACAGACAAGTAAAATTTAATAACGCTAATATTAATCAAAGAATAAGAGGTAATTTGCCTATTCACTTTAAAGTGAGGGGTTATGATATTGAGTATGGACGCATCTTTAGTGAAGAAGAAAATTTTGGTAGAAAAAGAGTTGTAGTTCTTGGTTCAGCTGTTCCTAAAGAACTAAAAACTAGTCCACAAAATATTTTAAATAAAGAGGTTCTTATTGCGGGTACTGGGTATAAAGTAATAGGAGTTCTTGAAGAGGAGGGTAATACTGGTTGGCAAAGTCCAGATGAAGAATTATATGTTCCTCTTTTGACTGGAGCTCAAAGATTATTTGGTACTAAAAATGTAGATTCAATCAATGTAGGCGTTGAAAAGAATGCTAATGTAGATGAAATTATGATGTCTATAGAAAGAATTTTAAGAGCTCAACATGATATTGGTCCTGGTGCAGATAATGATTTTAATATTAATGATTACAGTCAGTTTTCAGACCTTAGAAGACAAGCAACAGGAATTTTTACTGCTTTGATTGCAGGTATTGCTGGAATTAGTTTAGTTGTTGGTGGTATTGGTGTGATGAATATTATGCTTGTATCTGTAACTGAAAGAACAAGAGAAATAGGTCTTAGAAAAGCATTAGGAGCAACTCATAAGGCCATAATGTCTCAATTTATAGTTGAAGCGATTTTACTTTGTGTTATTGGGGGTTGTATAGGAGTTGTTCTAGGTACAAGTATTTTATATTTACTAGCCTCGCTTCAAGATTGGCCTTTTGCTATGCCATTTAGTGCAATTATTGGTTCGATTACCTTTTCTGCCATGGTTGGTTTATTTTTTGGAATTTGGCCAGCAAGAAAAGCTGCAAAGCTTGATCCAGCTATCTCATTAAGATACGAGTAATTGTTTATAAACATCCATAGTCTGACGAGTTTTAACTGTTAATGAAAACTCTTCAGCAACATATTGATATATTGATTCTTGATTATAATTTGAGTTATCAACAAATCTTTCCACTAGGTTTGTTAGTGAGTCAAGATTATTTGGTTCTGCCAATAGTTCTTTAGGTAAAATTTCACTCATATGCCCTACATCAGTAGAGATGACTGGTATTTTTAAATATAAAGCTTCTAAAGCAACTCTTGGACCACCTTCATTTCTTGATGAAACAACTAACATTGATGCCTGTTGATAATAATCAATGAGTTTATTTTGAGAAACCTCATTAATTATTTGAATTCTATCATCAAGCCCAAGATTTATTATTAACTGAGTTAAGTGAGAATATTCTTTACCGCTCCCAATAATAATTAAATTCGATGAAATGTTTTTCCATGATTCTATTAATAGATCAAAACCTTTAACTTTTTCCAATCTTCCAACTGCTAGAACATTTTTACTTTTTTTAACTATATTGTTTGGAAGAATAGGCGACCACCAATTATTAATCTTTATAGAATCTCTTTGTATTGAGTTTTGTATTTTTAAACTTACAGCAATTAATTTATCAGCTTTTAAAAAAGGAGTTGTTTTCTTTTTTATACCATGTGCAGTAGCAACATGTTTTATATTTATAAATCTTCTTAATAAATTAACTATGCTTGAAGTTTTAGATCCATGAGTATGAATAAGATCAAGATTCATTTTTTTAATTAATAGAAATAACTTCAATAAGCCGAATGGTGAATTTCTACTAAAGTTTTTAATGGATATTATTTTTGGACTATCAAACCTATCTTCTATTTCTGCATTACAAATTAATATGACTTCACATTCTTTTTGTTGCTCTAAAATTAACTCATTGACGTGCTGTTCAATACCAGCATAGACATTACTTAATACAAGATGTGCAATTTTCATTTTAATGCTTTAAGTTTACCTGCAAGCTGAAAAGATAACTTTTCAACCTCTGCAAACACCTCATAGTGGGGGTTTTGTGGTTGTATCTTAATTTTGTTTAGGCCATCTGACATTGATATATTTTCGATGTAACCAATCTGTTTATTTTCTAGTAGTTTCTTTATCTGTTTAGTAATTTTATTTTCATTTTTGTACTTCATATTAAACAAAAAAGTTTGACCTTTCGTTGAAAGGCTTTCATAAACCATATTCATACTATCTTGAGTTATAAACTTAATTGATGCACGTTTAATAATCTCATCAAAACTTTCATGATTAATAATGATGTTTGAACATGAATTGGATAATTTATTAATTTTACTTATCATTAATTCTGGAGTTCTTCTAGATGCAAACAAATACCAATCTTTATTTGGATATAAGCTTAAGATATATTCAATTTGTTTAATTAAATCATCTTCATTAAAGATAAAATATTTATTAGTACCCCCCAGGCCAATAAGACCAACACTATCGTCTGGCTCTTGAGTGGAAACTTTAGCTAATGAGCCTTCAAAAAAGATAGTATTTTTCATATTACTTAGTTTTATTTCATCATGATTGGGAGCACAGATAAAATTAAACTCGCTTCTAAAAAGACTTGGCGTTAACACACTTATGGCAATAATATGTTTGTTGTAGATATCTTTAAGAGCTTTTTTTAATAAGAGCATGCGAGTATGGGTATTGCTTCCGGCTCCTACCACAAGTTGAATATCATTTTGATTATAGCTTTTTAAAATTTTGCATGAATCATATTTTTTAAGCATATAAGATGTTGCATGATGAAAAGTATCAAAAAACCTCTTTAGCGAGCTTATATGATAGTTTTCTTCGTATATTTTGATATCTATGGTTTTAGATAGCTCCTCAAGCAATGCTTGAACTTGCTTTTCATGGCCTTTTTTGCCATCTTTAATCCATAATATATTCATAGTGTACTAAGTATAAATCTATTTTTATCTGATATCTCTTGATAATATCTTTTTAAAATGAAAGAAAACCTTCGACAAATAGCTATTTCATTAATTACACAATATGGAGATGAGGCTCAAACTATTGCAATGTTAAGAGCTGCTGAATATGCTGCAACCTTAAATTCAGTTGAATGGGCAAAGTGGGAAGAAATCTCTTTAATAATTGAAACAATCAATCAACAACCGCACGATGGATGATTTTAATAGTTAATATCTAATTTTTTTAAAATAAGTTAATCTTAAAAATATGAAAAATATATTTAATAAAAAAACTATATTAGATAATTTTTTATCTGCATTTGGTGCATTTTTATGTATTAGCCTTCTTTCATTTCTTCATTTCTCAGAATATGGAGATATCTGGTTAATACCTCCTTTTGGAGCTAGTATGGTTTTGGTGATGGCAGTTCACAATAGCCCACTTGCAGAACCGAAGAATATTTTTTTAGGCCATACATTGTCGGCTTTAAGCGGGGTAGTAATATTTGCATTAATGGGATCTTCATTTATTTCTCTTGGAATTGCTGTGGGTCTAGCAGTTTTTGTTATGGCAACCTTCGATTCAATTCATCCGCCTGCTGGAGCAAATCCAATTATTGCAATACTTGGAGGTAAGGGACTGTCGTTTGTTTTAATGCCAGTTGCCTTAGGAGCTGTTGTTATAATCTTGTTTGCACTTTTTTATAACAAATTGTTAGGCCGCGATTATCCTTAATTTCCTTTTAAAATAAGTTTCCAAGACTTATTCATTTATAATGCAATTATTATGAATAAGGGATCTTTTGAAAATAAAATAATTAATACCCTTAATGAATGTATGAATATCTCTTCATTAAAGATATTTAACGAAAGCTTTATGCACAATGTTCCAAAAGATGCAGAAAGTCATTTTAAACTTGTTATTGTTAGCAATGATTTTAATAATTTATCTCAGGTGCAAAGACACAAGCTTGTCTATAAGCATTTAGGCTCTATCATGGATGATATTCATGCTCTTTCTATACAATCTTTCAATGATGATGAATTTAAATTGAATCCAACCATTCTAGATTCACCTGAGTGCGCCCATAAAAAATGATATGAAAAATTTAATATCAAAATATTCAATTTTCGTTATTAAAAATTCTTTAATAATATTGTCTTCTGTTTTATTAGTAATTTTGATTGCATCACAAGGTATCTCAAATTTTAAGTTAGATGCATCTTCTGATGCATTGGTTTTAGAGGGTGACGAATCATTAAAAACTTATAGAGAAAATGAGAAGGAGTTTGGAGACTCCAGTTTTTTAATAATTACTTTTAAGCCTGATTTTGAACTTTTTTCATATCAATCACTAAATCAACTTTTTCAAATTGAAGAATCATTATCAAAATTAGATGGTGTTGACTCGGTTTTGTCTTTATTAGATGCGCCGATCTTTTTTCAGCCAAAAGTAGGATTAACTGAAGTTGCTGATAATTTAAAAGACTTAACAACTGAAGGTATTAATCTAATAGAAGCAAAACAAGAAATCATTAATAATCCTATTTATCGGGATTTGATTATCAGTAAAGATGGTTCTACAACTGCAATGCAAATTGTTTTAAGGGGTAATGATGAGTATGACTCATTGATTACAGATCGTTATCAAATTTTGGACACACTTAAATCTAAAGAGCCTATAACCAATGAAACAAAAACTTTACTTCAAGATAATCTAGACAGTATTAACAAGAGAATTAGTGAACTTAATGATAATGAATCTAATTTTAATTCTTCTTTAGTTTCAGAGATAAGAAGTATTCTTGATTTACACAGAAATAATGCAACTTTATATCTAGGAGGTCCAGCAATGATTACTTCAGATATGATGGAATATATTAGATCTGATCTTGTAGTTTTTGGTGTTGCAGTGGCTTCAGTTTTTGCCATTATGTTGTTTCTTTTCTTTGGAAATATTTGGTTTGTAATACTTCCAATATCTAATGCTTTTTTAACAACCTTCGTTACCGCTGGGTTTCTTGGTTACATGGACTGGAAAATCAGCGTTGTTTCTTCAAATTTCATTGCCTTATTATTGATTTTGACAATTTCTTTGACAGTTCATGTCTTGGTAAAAATTAATGAGTTGCAAAAAGGCTCAATAGATAATGAAAAATCATTAATAGATGCTGTAGATCAAATGTTTCTGCCTTGTTTTTTTGCAGCTCTTACAACCGCTGTAGCGTTTTTATCATTACTTTTAGGAGAGTTAAAGCCAGTTATTGAATTTGGAAAAATGATGGCATTTGGAATATCAATAGCCTTTATTTTTACTTTTTCATTCTTGCCTAGTTCATTAAGCTTAATTAAAAATAATAAAAGCAAAGATTACTTATCGCTTCATAAAATTACTAATAAGATCCTAGCTATTTCTAAGAAATACTCTACTTATTTTTATTTAACTTTTAGTATTGTTTTTTGTGTACTAATATTTGGAACAACAAAGCTGGTGGTTGAAAATAGATTTATTGATTACTTTGATGAAGAAACTGAAATATATCAAGGTATGTTGGAGATCGATAAAAATTTAGGTGGCACAGCAACATTAGATATCATAATCAAAAAGCCATCATTTATAGCTTCAGATGATTTAATTGAAGATGAATTTTTTGATGATAGTCTTTTTGATGATGAAAGTAGTAGTGCATCTGGTTATTGGTGGAATGTGTATTCACTAGCTGAGCTTGAAGAAATTCATGATTATTTGGATTCTCTTCCTGAGATTGGTAAAGTACTGAGCGTAGCCAGTGGTATCAAACTTGCAAGACTAATTAATAATGGAGAAGATTTAAATGATCTAGAACTAGCTCTCTTAAGATCTGTGTTACCTGAAGATATCAGAGAGACATTGCTTTACTCATATATAAACAAAGACGACTCAGTTGTAAGAATCTCCACAAGAGTCAATGAATCTGCTGAGAATCTTAATAGAGCCGAGTTATTAGAAAAGATTAATAATGATTTGATTACAAAATTCAATTTATCAGAAGATAGATTTGAGATTACTGGATTAGCAGTTCTTTATAACAATATGCTGCAATCTTTATTTCAATCACAAATAGGTTCTTTGCTTTTAGTATTCAGTGTTATTGCTTTTATGCTCTTATTAATCTTTAAATCATTTAAAGTAATGATTATCGGATTGATGCCTAATATTTTCGTTGCTTCTTCTGTTGTGGGTATCTTAGGATTATTAAAAATACCCCTGGACATTATGACTATCACTGTTGCAGCAATAAGTGTTGGAATGGCTGTAGATAATACTATTCACTATATTTATAGATATAAAAAAGAAATGAAAATTACCAATTCAATTGAGATGGCTTTACAAAATGCTCATACAACTACAGGAAGAGCTATTTTTTATACCGCAGCTACAATTGCAACTGGCTTTTCTATATTGTCATTATCAAATTTTTTTCCAACCCAACTTTTTGGAATATTTACTGCATTAGCTATGTTAATAGCTTTCATTTCTTCACTGTCTCTTCTTCCTAATTTATTGGTTAAATTTAAAGTTTTCCAATAATATATTCCAATGGGTCCATTAAAGGGTGTAACAGTTTTAGAGTTTTCAGGTATTGGTCCTGGTCCATACTGCGGAATGCTTCTTGCAGATATGGGTGCTGATGTAATCAGACTCAGCAGAATCGGTGATAAAGATTCTCATAATAAATTTGATATTCACAATAGATCAAAAAGATCAATTGTTGCAGATTTAAAAAATCCAGAATCAGTTAGAGAAATACTCAAATTAATTTCTTCAGTTGATGTTTTATTTGAAGGCTTTAGGCCGGGGGTTATGGAAAAATTAGGACTTGGTCCTGATGAATGTTTTAAGCTTAATAAAGCATTGGTTTATGGAAGAATGACGGGGTGGGGTCAGGATGGACCAATGTCTAAAAAAGCTGGACATGATATTAACTATATCAGCCTATCTGGAGCATTAAATGCAATAGGAAAAAAAGACTCAAATCCAGCCATACCTCTTAACTTGGTAGGCGATTATGGTGGTGGGGGCATGATGCTTGCTATGGGAATACTTGCAGCTGTCATAAATTCGATAAAAACTGGAAAAGGTCAAGTGGTTGATTCGGCAATGATTGATGGAAGCCTATCTTTAATGAGTTTTTTTTATTCATTAAAAGAAATGGGTTACTGGAAAGACGAAAGAGAATCTAATTTTCTTGATGGAGCATCACATTTTTACAATACTTATGAATGCTCTGATAATAGGTATCTTGCTATTGGGTCTATAGAGCCACAATTTTATTCAATTTTATTAGAGAAGCTTGAATTAGATGATCCTAAGTTTCAAGATCAAATGAATAAAGAAATATGGGGAGAATTGAAAGGTTTAATCGCACAAAAGATTAAATCTAAACCAAGAAGTCATTGGGTAAATATTTTTTCTGATACCGATGGTTGCGTAACTCCAATATTAAATATGGATGAAGCTAAAGAAGATGATCATAATATCGCAAGGAATGCATTTGTTGATATAGATGGATTTAATCAACCGGCCCCGGCTCCAAGATTCTCTGTTGATAAATTATCAATAAAGCATAATTCTAAGAAAGTTGGTTCTGATATTGATGATATTTGTGAAGAATATAATTTAGATAGAAAAGCTTTTATTTAAAAAAATTTATACTGTTCTCAAATGTTGTATTAGCCAGCTCATTTATATCAATTTTAACCAGACTAGCTATCTCTTTTGCAATATGAGGAAGATAAGAGGGTTCATTCCTATTATTCTTTGGTTTATCGTTTAGATTCCTTGGAATTAAATACGGACAGTCAGTTTCAATCATGAGTTTTTCGACTGGAATATTGATCAAGGATTTTCTTAAATCTACATTTCTTCTTTCATCACATATCCAGCCAGTAAGACCAATGTGAAATCCCATTTCTAAATAATCATCTAATTCTTTTTGTGTCCCTGTAAAACAATGAACAACAGCCTTTGAAATATCTTTTTTATACTTTGAAATAATTTTTATAAAATCTTCATGAGCATCCCTTTGATGAAGAAATAACGGCAGATTAGTTTCTATAGCGATTTGAATTTGTTGATCAAATGCATACAGTTGCTCCTCATATGATGATATATTTCTAAAAAAATCTAACCCAGTTTCTCCAACACTATGAGGTTTGTATTCTTTAATAAGTTTCATCATCTCTGCAGATGCTAATGAATCAAATTCATTAGCATGATGAGGATGAACACCAATAGTAAAAAAACATGAATCTTTGTTATCTTGATATATTCTGTGAACTTTTTCAGCATCCTTTAGTGAGGCAGATACTATTAAAAATTTTGTTACATTATTATTTTTAGCTCTTTGAATAACCTCATTTAAATCATTATCAAAACGATCACTTGAAAAGTTACAAGCTATATCAAATAAATTAATCATATGCTCTGCTTAATTTCTATAAAAAGGAATTATGAACTAAAATTGTTGAATCATGAATCAATTTGATCAATTTCAAAATGCATTGTTATTAGAAACTGTCTCTGAAAATACTTACAGTATTAATCCAGATTCTAGGTATTTTGTTGGTAAAACCCCTCATGGTGGTTATTTAAATGCACTTATGCATAAGGCATTAACATCATCGGTACCTCATTCAGTGGCAATAAGCTCATCGATACAATATTTAGATAGGATTGAAGCAAAAGATTTTTTATTAGAAGTTGAAATATTCAAAGTATCAAGGGGAACATCATCAGGTATTGTTAAGCTTATACAAGATGGCAAGATATGTACTGTGTTCAATGCTATATGCTCAGACTTTGAACATATGAAAGGATATGATGGACTAGAGACATGTCCTCCAAAAACATTGAAAGAAATTTCAAGAGAGAAATACAAGGATTTAAATTACGACAAAATTTCACCAGGTATTACACCTTCATTTATACATCAATTAAGCTGCACAGTTCACCCGCATCATGCTTGGTGGGATAGAGATATTGATACTGATGATGCAGAAGCCAGATGTTCTTCATATATGCAAATGGATGGAGGAATTCCAGATCAGTATGTTTTATCATTTTATGTAGACGTAGCTCCACCTGTTGTATCAAATAAATACGGACCATTGGGTTGGATACCCACATATAGTTTGACTACTCATATAAGACAAATGCCTACCACCGAAATCTTGTTTGCTGATTTTATAGCAAAAGATATTAATAAAGGTTTTTTTGAACAAGACTGTAATATTTGGGATTTAAATGAGAATTTAGTTGCTTCAAGTCGACAACTCACTAGAATACTAAAGTCAGAAGAAAAACTATCTAATTAAAAGGAAGAATTATGCAATTCAAAGGAACTAAAAATTATATTGCTACTGAAGATTTAAGTATGGCCGTTAATGCTTCAATGGCTCTTGAAAGACCTTTATTAATAAAAGGTGAACCTGGGACAGGTAAGACTTTACTTGCAGTTGAAGTAGCAAAAGCTTTGGATATGGAGCTTATTGAGTGGCATATTAAATCAACTACAAAAGCTTCACAGGGTTTATATGAATATGATGCTGTAACACGACTAAGAGACTCTCAACTTGGGGACGAGCGAGTTAAAGACATTAAAAATTATATTAAAAAAGGGAAATTATGGGAGGCTTTTACATCAGAAAAGCAAGTTGTTTTATTAATTGATGAGATAGACAAAGCAGATATTGAGTTTCCAAATGACTTGCTTCAAGAAATAGATAGAATGGAATTCTTTTGTTATGAAACAGGTGAGACAATTAAGGCGAAGCATAGACCTTTAATTGTGATGACTTCAAATAATGAAAAAGAACTACCTGATGCTTTTTTGAGACGATGTTTCTTTCATTATATTCAATTCCCTGATAGAGAAACTATGAATAAAATTGTTTCAGTACATTACCCAAAAATTAAAAAGAAGCTTGTAAATGAAGCGTTGGAGATATTTTTTGATCTGAGAAAAATACCAGGCTTAAAGAAAAAACCATCTACCTCTGAGTTAATTGATTGGTTAAAACTTCTGTTATCAGATGACATGCCTGATGAAATACTAAAAAATGCAGACTCATCTAAAGCTATTCCACCTTTGTATGGTGCATTACTTAAAAACGAACAAGATGTTCAGCTTTTAGAGCGTCTTGCATTTATGTCACGCAGAGAAGCTGCTAATAAATAAATGTTAATTAATCTCTTTCAAACAGTTAGATCTTCTGGAGTGCCTTGTACTCTTAGAGAGTTGCTTGATTTGTTAGGGGCATTAGAAAAACAATTAGTTTATGCAAATATTGATGATTTTTATTATTTATCTAGAGCGATTTTGGTCAAAGACGAAAAACATTACGATAAATTTGATAAAGCATTTGATATTTATTTTAAAGGTATAGAAAAGCTTGAAGATATTTTCCAAGCTTTAATTCCTGAAGATTGGTTAAGAAAGGCCTTTGAAAAGGAGTTAGATCCGGAAGAGTTAAAGAAAATTAAATCACTTGGTGGTTTGGATAAGTTACTTGAAGAATTTAAAAAAAGATTAGAAGAACAAAAAGAAAGACATGAGGGCGGTAATAAATGGGTTGGTACCAATGGTACATCTCCATTTGGACATGGAGGTCAAAATCCTGAAGGCATAAGAGTTGGTGGAGAGGGCGGTCAAAAAAGTGCAGTCAAAGTTTGGGAACAAAGACAATATAGTAATTTAGATGACTCAATAATTATTGGGATAAGAGATATTAAGATGGCCCTAAGAAGACTTCGAAAATTTGCCCGTCAAGGTAATGATTTGGAACTTGATATGGATGGCACAATAAAGTCTACCGCCAAAAATGCAGGATATTTAGACATACATATGGTCCCAGAAAGATCGAACACTGTAAAAGTTTTAGTACTTTTTGATGTTGGTGGTTCAATGGATCCATATATAAAGTTATGTGAAGAATTATTTTCAGCTATCAAGACTGAGTTTAAACATCTAGAGTATTATTATTTTCATAATTGTATTTATGAATCTGTTTGGAAAGATAACTTAAGACGATCACAAGAACGATTTTTAGTTCAAGATATGATTAATAAATATTCTTCAGATTATAAAGTTATTGTTGTTGGAGATGCGACCATGGCGCCATATGAGATAACAAATCCTGGTGGTAGTATTGAACATTGGAATGAAGAAGCTGGTCACGTTTGGATTAAAAGGTTGTCAGAACATTTTGATAATATGGCATGGCTAAACCCTGTTCCTGATGATCACTGGGACTACACATCGTCAGTATGCATTTTAAGAGATTTATTTGATAATAGAATGTATCCCCTAACACTAAAAGGTTTAGAAGAGGGAATGGCTGAATTATCAAAGTAATTATAGGGGAAATAATATGAATAAAAACGGAATAAAATGGGGCCCATTTACATTAAGGATTCCCTTCATACACACCAAACTATTAACTGCAGAATTTTTGCAAGGTTTAGTCATATCCGGAGCTACTGCACTTGCGGCTGCACCCGTTGGAATGGCACTGGGATTATCTTTAGATGAGGCGATTGCTGCTTGTTTTATAGCGAGTTTTTTAATTACCTCAAGCCCCATTATTTTTGGTGAACCAATGGCTGCTGGCTGGATAACCCCAGCTTTACCATTAGTAATAGGGTTTTTTATGACAAAGGGTATGTTTAATGGAGTTTATCAAGTTGAGACATTTCATTACATGTCTGCAATGGCAATTGAGTTCACTCTTCTAGTCTTGATTTTAGGTATAACAGGTATTGGTAAACTAATTGTAGAAAAGGTTCCAAACGGACTTAAATCTGGAATTATTTTAGGAGCTGCTTTAGCTGCGTTTTATCAAATTTTCTTCAGTGATTTTGAAAGATATATTGGTAACGCGCCAGTATCTATGATCTCTGCTTTATTAATATGTACTATTACAACATTTTCAGAGCCTTTTAAAAGATTGGCCCAAAATAATAAAATTCTTGCTCTTATTGGATCCTTGGGCTTGTTACCTGGTTTTATAGTTGCAGCAATTGTAGGTTACATCACTGGTGAAATTAGTTGGAGTATAGAATGGGGTTTGGCTGTACCAGCAGTTGGAGATGTATATTCTCAAACTTCACCATTATCAATTGGCTTCCCGCCAACTGAGATGTATTTAGAAGTTTTGCCTCTGGTGATAATTGGTTATTTATTATTGTTTGGTGATTTTGTTACAGGCATAGAAGTTATTAAAGAGGGTCAAGAAAAAAGACCAGATGAAATAATAGATATAGATATTAATAGATCGCATAACAGTGTGGGCATTAGAAATGCAATAGGAGCCATAGTTAATCCTTTTTTTCCCACTCAAGGCGCCTTATGGACTGGTGTTCATGTTGTAGTAATCGAAAGATGGAAACAAGGTAAAGAAGCTATGGATTCATTGTTTGATGGTATTCACTCATATTACTTAATGGGAATTCCTTTTTTATTTTTTGTAGTTCCATTTATTGATGTCATGGAACCACTAATGATTGTTGCATTGGGTGTAACTCTAATTTTAACCGGCCTTGCATGCTCATATATTGCTATGTCACTTGCCACCAAAAATTCTGAAAAAGCAGTATCTCTAGTTACTGCAGTTTTGATTGCTTTCGGTGGAGAATATATGTGGTTAGGAATATTGATCGGTCTGCTCTTGAGTTATGCATTGGTTGATAATAAAGATATAGAAAATGGCTGAATACGCTCTTGAGATTAATAACTTACAAAAAGTATATGACAACAATGTTGTTGCTTTAAAAGGTATTAATTTAAAAGTTCAAAAAGGAGATTTTTATGCTTTGCTAGGCCCTAATGGAGCTGGTAAGTCTTCGACTATTGGAATAATAGGATCGCTTGTTACAAAGAGTGCTGGAAAGGTCTCTGTTTTTGGTAATGATATAGATACTGATTTAAATAAAGCAAAATCAATGTTGGGGGTTGTATCTCAGGAAATTAACTTTTCTCAATTTGAAAAAGTTTTAGATATAGTAGTAACCCAAGCTGGGTTCTACGGAATACCAAAATCTATTGCAATGCCAAAAGTTGAAAATATTCTTAAAAGATTAAGCTTATGGGATAAGCGAAACGATCAAGCTAGAACCTTATCAGGTGGCTATAAAAGAAGGTTAATGATCGCAAAAGCATTAATACATGAGCCACAACTTTTAATTTTAGATGAGCCAACAGCAGGTGTTGATATTGAATTAAGAAGAGAGATGTGGTCTTTTTTAAAAGAAATAAACAAAAATGGCACAACTATTATTTTAACTACACACTATCTTGAAGAGGCTGAACAATTGTGTAGGAATATTGGCATCATAGATAAAGGAACTATAGTTGCAAATACAAGCATGAAAGATTTGTTAGGAACTCTTAATGTACAGGGATTTGTTTTTGATTTAGATCAACCGCTTGAAGAGGCACCAGTAATTGAAGGCTTCCCATTAAAATTAGAGGACCCTTTGACCCTAGTTGCTGCTGTTAATAAAGATAGATCAATCAATGCTCTTTTTTCTGAACTTACAAAACTAAATATAAAAATAAAATCAATGAGAAATGAAGCAAATAGACTTGAAGAGCTGTTTATAGAAATGGTTAATGCTAATGAAAACTAATTTTAATGTAACAGTGTCTCTTTGGACCTTAACTGTTAAAGAGGTTCGAAGGTTCTTGAGAATATGGGTCCAAACTCTTGTTCCTCCTGCAGTTACCATGTCTTTGTATTTTGTAATATTTGGTTCATTAATTGGGCCAAGAATTGGTTCAATGGATGGCTTTGATTACATTCAGTACATGATACCTGGATTAATTATGCTTTCAGTTATTACAAATTCTTATAACAATGTAGTGTCATCTTTTTATTCTGTTAAATTTCAAAAATCAATTGAGGAGTTGTTAATCTCACCTATGCCTAATTGGACCATTCTTCTTGGATTTGTTCTTGGAGGCGTGTGCAGGGGAGTGTTAATTGGAATAATTGTTTTTGGTGTAAGTTTGTTATTTTATCCAGATTTCACAGTTGCCAATCCCTTGCTAACAGTAACAGTATTATTTTTAACATCTATATTATTTTCATTGATGGGTTTTATTAATGCAGTTTTTGCAGATAGCTTTGATGATATTTCAATTATTCCAACTTTTATTTTGACACCTTTAATTTATTTGGGCGGTGTTTTTTACTCAATCAATATTCTTCCTGATGTTTGGAGGTCTGTCTCTATGGCAAATCCAATGCTGTATGTTGTGAATACTTTTAGAGAGGGTATGTTAGGTGTAAGCGATGTTTCAATTTCATTTTCTTTAGGGATGATAATAACTTTTATATTAGTACTCTCTGTATCGTGTTTATATTTACTTAAAAAAGGAACAGGAATCAGACAATGAAAACAAAACACCTTGGAAAAAATAAAACTAAGCCACTTACCGGTTATAAGATTCTTGATCCAATCGAACGAATTAGGAGTTCAGAAAGTCATGGTTATGATTTTTGGAATGCATATGAGTTTAGTTATTTAGATTTGAATAAACAACCAACATTAAAAGTATTAGAGATAAAAATACCTGTATCTTCTTCATTCATCATAGAATCAAAATCTCTTAAGCTTTATTTAAATTCTTTTTATAAAAAAACTTTTTCAAGTGATACTGATGTATTGCAAAAAATTAAAAAAGACCTTTCTAAAGTATCCACAGCAAAAATTGAATTAAAATTTATAAAAAAATTTCAGGTTGAACCTAAGTCATTAAATTTAAATACTACAAAAAGAAAATACACTAAAAAAAATTATCCAATTTGTTTTGATGGTTTTCGTTCAATTTGTCCTGTAACTTCGCAACCTGATTTTGCAAAAATTTATATTTTATCTTCCACAAAAATTGAAACTAAGTGGCTAAGAACATTATTATCATCATTCAAAGAAAGCGGCGAATTCCACGAACAGTGTATTGAGAATATTTTTTCTAAACTGAATAAAAAGTTTCCTAATGAAAATATTGAAGTTTGCGGAAGATTCTTAAGAAGGGGCGGCATAGATATTAATCCAATTAGATCATCAAAAAAGATTTTATTTTTTAAAAATTTCAGAGCATTCAATCAATAAAATTTATATTAAAGTATTGTAGAATGCATTTCCGGAGAGATGGCAGAGTGGTCGATTGCGCTACCTTGGAAAGGTAGTAACTGGGTAACTGGTTCCGGGGTTCGAATCCCCGTCTCTCCGCCAAATTTATTTTATTGTTGTATAAGCATTCGATGGCTTATATGATTCATAAATGACGAAGACTAAATTAAAAAATTTTTTAGCCATTTCTGTAACTGTATATTTTATAACTGTCTTTGTTTTTTCTTTTTGGTCAGGATTAACTCAGCAAAACCCTCAAGCCTGGGTTGGTAGTCTTGCTTATTTGCCACACGGTTGCAAGGTAATATTTATCTGTTTTTTTAGATATAAAGCAGTTCCAGCATTATTTTTAGCTGAGCTCACTGGTCAACTATTAGAGTGGCCAAATACTCAGATGGTTTATATGTATGTAGGAAGCATCACATCAATTTTATCTGTGTTATTTGCTGCTGAGATAGTAAAGTGGACTCAAATTGCAAATTTTAAACCATCAGATATTTTCTTGGAGATTAATTTCATTAATTATAAATTTATAGTATTTGTCATAATACTGTCAGCACTCTTTAATTCAATTTTTACTAATCTTGTCTTATCACAACTTAATCAAATTCCAATTGATGTTGGGGTTATAGCAAGATTTTACGCAGGTGATATTATCGGATCATTGTTATTCATCTTGTTCGTTGTAATAGCATTAAAATTGTTGATAACCCAAAAGAATAAAGAACAAAATCAGTAGTTGTTTATTTATAAAATCAGTTATATATTATGTTTATGTCTAAAACATATATTGAACAACTCGCCAATTTAATGCAGATGCTTCAAAATCTTGATCGAGATTTAAATCTTGTTGCATTTAATGAAACTGAAAAAAAAATTTATTACACCATTGCTTATGAAGTTCATAATAATGGTAAATGTAATATTTCTGATGTCATAGAATCATCAGGCTTTTCAAGATCCACAGTCTATAAAGCTATTAAAGCTTTTGAGGACAAAAAAATGGTCAGACTTATTCAGTCACACGCTGATAAAAGAGAGGTTTTTTTAGATTTAATTACAGTTTAATTTAATCTAAAAAACTTTTAAATATATGAAGTATTTTATTCAGGTATCTCTAATCACCTATATAGCAACAATGTTAGTTTATACCTTATGGTCGTCCATTACTTTTGCTACTCTAGACAAAGGGTGGATTGGTAGCTTGGTTTATTTACCTCATGGTTGTAGAGTTATATTCTATTGTTTCTTTGGAGCAAGGTCACTACCAGCACTTTATGCAGCTGAAATAACTGGGCCAACACTTGTATGGGGTGATCAATATTTAGATTACTGGACTGTTGCAAGTATTTCATCCTTATTATCAATAGTAGTTGCTGTAGAAATTGTAAAGTGGTCTAGGGTTTCTACCTTCAATTACAACATTCTAAAAAAGGTAAATTTTGCTAATTACAAATTCCTTATTTTTGTAATTATCATATCTGCTTTATTTAATTCTATATTTACTAACTTGATTCTTTCTATGATCAATGGAGTGAATATTGGAGTTGAAGTAATTGCAAGATTTTTTATTGGTGATGTGCTTGGTTCTGTCGCTTTTATCATATTTTTAATGATGCTGTTCAATTTACTTCAACAAAGAAGGCTTTATAAAGTTCACGAAGACTAAATATTTATTGCATACTGTATATTTATACAGTAAAATAAAATCATTATGAATTACGTAATAAAATTAAATAACCTAGATCCTATTATTGAAAGATATCTTTCATCATGTGATAAACCTTCAATTAAAAGAACTTTAGCATTTGAATATTTTAATAATGATATTAATGAACTAGATAAATTTATTAATAGTGAAATTAATAATAAAGTCGTTACTTCAGACTCTATTGAGCCAAAGGCTCAAATGGAATTTTCATTCTAATTTTAATAAAAAAAAATTTCTTTATTTAGGTTTTTTTCTGTATATAATTTAAGAGGGTGTCTTGTTAAGTGGTTTTTTAAGGGGACTGTTTAGCATTTATATTATTACCCTGAACATGGAGGTGGTCCTATTAGTATTTATTTAATAACAGGAAACGGAGGATTCACCTTTTGACACGAGGTAATCTGTAAGTTTTCGACTAGTTCTAAATTGCAGTTGCAATTAAACTAGATCTTTATAACCCCCAAGTTTACTTGGGGGTTTTTTTATCTTTTTAATATGGAAGTAAGATACTGGATACTATTAACTTTTTTAGGCGCTCTTTGGGGAAGCGCTTTCATGTTTATTAAAGTTGCCACTCCTGAGTTTGGACCTGTTGCTTTAGTTAACTCAAGATTAATAATAGCTTCCTTAATTTTCTTACCCATTCTTTTAAGAAATAAATATATTCATCTTCTAAAACCAATATGGAAACAAGTTTTGGTTTTAGCAGTAATGAACAATGCTATTCCTTTTACTTTATTTTCGTATGCAAGTTTTGGTGCTGATTCAAATATTCTAGCTATACTAAATGCAACTACAGCATTTAATACCATGATGATTGCCTATCTGTGGATAGGTGAGGATGTTACTCTAAAACAGTTATGTGGTTTAGTAATTGGTTTTATTGGTGTATTCATTCTTGTAAACCCTCAAAATTCTAATACTACTTTAATCTCAAGCTTGTCTGCTTTACTGGCTGCTTTTTTCTATTCGTTTTCTACAGTCTATATACAAAAGAATTCTGTTAATGCTAATAAAATGGTTTTGATAGGGTGGTCGATTATATTTAGTGCTGTAATTATGTTGCCTGTAACTATTTTTTATCTACCATCATCAATACCTTCAACAGCTGCCATATCATCTGCTATTTGGCTAGGAGCTATTTCAACTGGTTTAGGTTTTATAGGATATGTAAGATTAATTGATAAGATTGGTGCTGTAAAAACCTCAACTGTTGCATATTTTCTTCCGGTCTTCGGTATTATTTGGGGCGCTATATTTTTAGATGAAGTTATTACGCCAACTATTATCATTGGATGTCTTATTGTGCTAATTGGCATTTATCTTTCTAATTCAAATAAAAAAGGGTATGTTAATTCTGTAAATACTAAAGCTTAGTTATGAACGAAACAGATATTCAAAAATTACTTAAAGAAGCTAATGACCGTGTTCCAAGACTATCTTTTGAAGAAGCAAATAATATTATCTCTACAGTAAATACTTTAATAATAGATGTTCGAGAGACTTCTGAGATAGAAGCAACAGGGTTAATTAAAAATGCAGTCAATATACCCAAAAGCATTATTGATGCTAATTTTGATCATTCTCTAATCAAGAATCATCTGAATGACAATGAAGATATAACTATTTTAGTTTATTGTGCAGTAGGGATAAGATCAGCCTTTGTAGGACATTTTCTCTTAAATCAAGGATATACAAATGTTTTTAATTTAGGTGGTTATGCTGAATGGGTTGAAAACAACAAATAATTTTATAAGCATATGGTGCGCCCGGGAAGATTCGAACTCCCGACCCCTTGGTTCGAAGCCAAGTACTCTATCCAGCTGAGCTACAGGCGCAAAGATGGATATTATATTCTTTTATTCGTTTATAAATAAGCTATCTGCTAAGAACAAATATGCTAGGATGATTTGATGGTAAAAAAGATTGGCGTAGCTGTATTAATATTATTAATTATACTTGGCAGTTTTATTTTCTATGGTTTGTTTATTCTTAATGTAGATAAAGAGCAACAAGTTCAAACCACATTAGATGATTCTTATTATCAGGTAGCCAATTTATTGGATACTAATTCTGCACCTTTGATTAATCCAAACAAAAATGCATATTTTGGCGATTTACATATACATACTTCAAATTCATTTGATGCTTATACATTTGGATCCTTAAGTGATCCTGAAATGGCTTATAAATATGCCCAAGGAGAATCAATTCCTCATCCAACAGGCTATGACATTCAGCTTAGAAGACCACTCGATTTTTATGCAGTAACTGACCATGGTTTTTTTCTTGGTCTTCTTCCAACTGCCGCAGATACTAATTCTTTATTTTCTAAATATGAGTATACAAAGCCACTACATAATTTAAATGAGTCCAGATCTGATGGGTTTCTAGAAGTTATTAAAAGAGGTGGATTGTTTGGGAGTTTTGCTAGGACGACTATTGAAGGCATTAGAAATGGGACAATTGATAAAGATCTCATAGATAATGTACAAAAAAGTGTATGGAGAGAAACAATAAGAGCTGCTGATGATGCATATAGGCCTGGTATTTTTACAACCTTCGCAGGTTACGAATATACATCTTCTGAAGACCTATATAATAAATACCTTCATCGAAATGTAATATTTGAGGACACTAAAAATCTTCCAGATAAAATTTTTTCGAGACTTGATAGCCAGAATCCTGAACCATTATGGGAATGGATGAATGGTCTCAGAGAAAATGGTGTTGATAGTTTAGCCATTCCTCATAACTCAAATATTTCTGGTGGTTCTGCCTTTTCCAACGAAAGTTTTAATGGCGGACCAATTGATGATTCATATGCGTCTAATAGACTATTAAATGAACCATTAGTTGAAATAACACAAGCTAAAGGAACATCTGAAACTCACCCATTAATTTCAAAAAACGATGAATGGGCCTCATTTGAAACTGCCGCACCATCTAGGTATCCATCAAATGAAATGAAAAATATTAAGGGATCCTATGTAAGAAATGCATACTTAAGAGGACTTGCAATTGAAGAAAAAGGAATTGTTAATCCATATAAATTTGGTCTTATTGGTTCTAGCGATAGTCATGTAGCTGGCGGATCCTATAATGAAGAAACACATTTCTCTAAAATTGGTATGATTGATGGCACTCCTAAGCTTAGGGGTTCAGTACCATTTAATAAAACTTTTGGTTTTATTATGAGTAAGATTTCTGGTTCAGAAGAGGTCACCCAATACAAGATGGCAAATCTTATGAAATATGTTGATAATAATTATTATCTTAATGCAGGAGACCGAATTATATATTTTGGTGCCTCTGGTCTCGCAGGTGTTTGGGCTGAAGAAAATACTAGAGAATCAATTTTTGCTGCTTTCAGAAAAAAAGAAACCTTTGCAACATCAGGTCCTAGAATCAAGGTGAGATTTTTTGGAGGCTATGATTTAGAGAATCATAATCTTTCAGATGAAAATCTTATAAGAAAAGCTTATTCATTGAGCACACCTATGGGTGGAGATATTTTTATAAATAATCAAATGAGCCCAACATTTTTAATATGGGTGGTTTCAGATCCACTTAGCAATAAATTACAAAGATCCCAAGTAGTTAAAGGATGGGTTGAAAACGGAGTTCATAATGAAAAGGTTTTTGATGTAGCATGTTCAGATGGGTTAAAGGTTGATCCAATAACCCATCGTTGTCCAGATAATGGAGCAGAAGTTAATCTTAATGATTGCTCAACCACAGCAAATATAGGGTCATCAGAACTTAAAACCTTTTGGAAAGATCCAGAATTTAATTCTGACATAAATGCCTTTTATTATGTTCGTGTGTTAGAAAATCCATCTTGTAGATGGTCAACTTGGGATGCGGTAAGGAACGGAGAGAAGCCAAGATCTGATATCGATTCAATTATTCAAGAAAGAGCTTGGTCATCACCAATTTGGGTAAAATCATTTTAATACCCTCGCTCATTTAAGCATAATCAATACGCACTTAATTTGATTGACTATAGTCAATCAAGTTGATTTAATTAATGTAAATATACATATGGGGAGATTCAGTATGAAATCAATTTTTATAAAGCTTCTAATAGCATTACCTTTAATCTATTTAGCTTTATTTGCCGGCTTATGGTCATCAGTAACTGATTCTAGGCCAATGCTTAGTCTCCTAGATATGATGAGATCAGATAGCGCTACTGAAATTATAGATTTTTCATCTGATGAAGAAAAATCATCTAAACCAAAACCAAAACCTAACAAGGATAGAAATCCTTATTATGGCGACCTTCATGTCCATACTAAGCATTCTTTTGATGCATATATATTTGGTGTCACAGCAACACCTAATGATGCATATAGATATGCTAAAGGAGAGGGAATTATGCATCCCATGGGATATGAGATGAAATTGCAAGAGCCGTTAGATTTTTATTCAGTAACTGATCACGGTTTTTTTATGGGTATGTTAAATGCTTGGGCAGATACCTCAACTGATATCTCTCAAAAAGATTTTGCTAAACCTTTTCATGACTTAAATGAAATGGAAAATATAACACCTGAATCTGCTGGACCAAGATCAGCTTTATTTAGCACAATTCTTGGAGGAACTATTACAGAACCTTATTCAGATTTAAGCCCTAATGTATTGAAAGCTTGGCTAACAAAAAATACTCAAGTTGCCTTGAGATCTTTTGACTATGAAATTCATAAATCAGCTTGGGAAGATGTAGCTAAAGCTGCTAATGAGCATAACGATCCTGGACATTTCACAACATTTATTGGATATGAATTTACAACTTCAACGAATATTGAAGGCGGTAATTTACATAGAAATGTTATTTTTAATTCATCAAAGGCTCCTATTAGACCTTGGACAAGAATAGATTCAATAAATCCGGAGGATTTATGGACTTGGCAAGATAAACTTCGAGATAAGGGTGTCGATACTGTTTCAATACCTCATAATCCAAATGGGTCAAATGGTCAGATGTTTGAAATGGAAACATTTTATTCTGATCCAATTAATAGAGAATATGCTGAAAAAAGAATGCGAAATGAACCTATAGTTGAGGTTACTCAAGTAAAAGGTACTTCAGAGACACATCCTTTGCTTTCACCAGATGATGAATGGGCTGATTTTGAAATAATGGATGTGAGAGTAGGGAGTAGGCCGCCAACCTATAGCAGGCCATCTGGTAGCTATGTTAGAGAGGCTTATTTAAACGGATTAACATTAGAATTTACCAAACAAGGTAATCCTTATAAATTTGGTCTTATTGGTTCTTCTGATACTCATACCGGTGCTGGTGCTTTTGATGAATCAAATTATTGGTCTAAGGTTGGTATTCTTGATGGAGATCCAGAAAATAGAGGTTCTGCACCATTAACTCCTGAGAACATTCAAAGAATGGATGATTACATGAGAGCATTCAACCAACCAAGAAGTACCGTTAGTTTAGAGCAAGGTGAATATGCAAATACTGGTTTCACTCAATGGGGTGCTTCTGGTTTAGCTGCTGTGTGGGCAGAAGAAAATACCAGAGATTCAATATTTAAAGCTTTTAAAAGAAAAGAAACTTTTGCAACAACAGGAACTCGTATTGCAGTTCGTTTCTTTGGTGGTTTTAACTTATCTAGTATAGATCTAAACTCTGAGATGCTAGTTAGTCAGGCTTATCAAAACGGAGTAACTATGGGCTCTGATCTAGTAGGTGATGGTGATAAAACCCCTGAATTTATAGTTTGGGCACAAAGAGATAAAAATGGCGCTCCTCTTCAAAGAGTACAAATCATAAAAGGTTGGGTTGATGCGTCGGGTAGAACTCATGAAAAAGTTTATGACGTTGTGTGTTCTGATGGGCTTCAGGTTGATCCTGTAACAAATAGATGTCCAGATAATGGAGCTAAAGTTAATATCAATGATTGTTCCATAACCCAAAATATTGGTTCGTCAGAACTGAAAGCAAACTGGATCGATCCACATTTTGATAATGAAACTAAATCTTTTTATTACGCTAGGGTATTAGAAAATCCTACTTGTAGATGGAGTACATGGGATGCAATTAGCAGAGGCTTTAAACCAAGAGAAGATTTACACGATACTATTCAAGAAAGAGCTTGGTCATCACCGATATGGTACATTCCACCAGCAAGTGATGTTGATGTCGTTCCTCTTGGAGGAACAGTAAGAATGATTAATTTAAGTACTTAAATTTAATAATCTTAGACGATAAATTGAAATACAAAGTTTTAATATTTTTTATTATTGGAATTTGTTTGTATCTGGTTGATACAGCAATGAGTGCTGATGAAGATAAAAATATATTTGTATCAGATCAAGAAATCCTTAGTTTAATTAGCGCTTGGAGATCACAGGTTGGCAGAGATCCAACAGATGATGAGCTAGCAAGAATAATTAATAATTTAATTGATGAGGAAATTCTCTACAGAGAAGCACTGCTTTTGGGATTAGATCAAGAAGATACGATTATCAAAAGGAGGCTTGCTCAAAAGATTTCATTTTTAAAAGAAGAATCTATTCCTGAGATTCCAACCACCGAAGAGTTGAACGAGTATTATAAAAATAATAAAGAAAAGTACTACATCGAACCTTCTTTTACATTCACTCATTATTATTTTTCAGAAAATAACAACTCACTTGAAAGATCTCAACAAGCCTTAAAAGCACTTCAAGATAATAGCAAAGTTAAATCTGATCCATTTTATTTAGGGAAAGCATTTGCAAACGAACCATTAAGAAATATAAACACTAATTTCGGAGAGTCTTTTAGCAAAGAGCTAATGACAGCCGATCTTGTTGTATGGAATGGTCCATTTGAATCTACATACGGTCATCATATTGTTTATATCAATTCTGTTAACCCAGGATATATTCCTGAAATAGAAGAAGTATTAAGACAGGTAGAGGTTGATTTCTTACAAATAAAAAGAGAGCAAGCAGTAAAAGGGTTTTTAAATAATATCAGATCGGAATATACAATTTTTATAAATCCAGATCTTAAATTTTAATGAAAAAATTATTATCTTTTTTTCTTTTAATTGGTTCACTCAATCTTTTATCACATGAATTTAATCCAGCTCATTTAATTATTGATCAGTCTGATAAAAATCTGAGCTCTTATGAAGCTACTTGGATGTATCCTGTTAAAAATATAGGAAAAAGAGCTGACGTAATTTTTCCAGATATATGCACGCCAACAGGCTTAGACCCCTTCGTGCAAGGGAAGTATATTATTGAAAAAATTTCTCTTGAATGTAATGAGTCTATTAAAGGAAGGTTTATAGAAATTGTTAATCTGAGTGTTCTAACCGATGCATTAGTAACTATAAATTTTCAAGAAGATACCTTTGAAGGGCTGGTTAACGTTCAAAGAAATAAATTAGAAGTTCCATTAGTTGAACAATATTATCCAACAGCATATTTATACCTAGGAATTGGTCATTTATTTGATGGGCTAGATCATATTTTATTTATATTTGGCTTATTATTTTGTATTAGCGGCCTAGTAAATATTATTAAAACTATAACTGCATTTACAGTTGCTCATAGCATTACTTTAGGTCTTTCTGTCTATGACCTTATTTATCTTCCTCAAGGCACGGTAGAAGCTCTTATTGCGCTGACTATAGTTTATTTAGCATTGGAAATTAATGATAGTGATAAACAGCTTAAAACACCTTGGTTAATGGCTTTTAGCTTTGGTTTACTTCATGGTCTAGGTTTCGCAGGAGCATTAAGTGATATAGGTATTGCCAACGATCAAATGCTATTGTCATTGCTATTTTTTAATATTGGTATTGAATTAGCTCAAATAGCGCTTATTCCAATTCCTTTAATATTAATATATGTTGCTTCAAAGATTAATTATGATAATTATCTGCAAATAACAGCAAGTTTATCCATAGGCGGGATGGGTTTTTATTGGTTTATAGACCGCGTAATTGGTATCATTCTCTAATAAATTCTGAATAGTTAAGAAAATGCTTAATTTTTCAAACACAAATGTTCTTCTTTGCGTTACCGGTGGTATAGCTGCATACAAGTCTGCTGAAATTATTCGCTTATTTAAAAAAGATGGAGCGGATGTGAGAGTTGTAATGACAGAATCAGCAAAGGAGTTTATAACTCCGTTAACTCTTCAGGCTGTTTCTGGAAATGAGATACATGATTCGCTATTAGATGTAAAAGCTGAATCTGCAATGGGACATATAGAATTAGCTAAATGGGCTGATATTATTTTAATTGCACCTTGTACAGCAGAATCTTTAGCAAAGATAACTCATGGTAGAGCAGATGATCTAATGGGATCTGTAATTCTAGCGTCAAATGCAACTTCGTATATAGCACCTGCAATGAATACAACTATGTGGCTTGATAAAAGCACCCAAGATAATTTCCAAACGCTTGTATCTAGAGGTATAAATTTTATTGGTCCAGATCAAGGTGAGCAAGCTTGCGGCGATGTAGGGCCTGGAAGACTTGTTGAGCCTGAAAAGATAATTGAGTTAATAAAGTCTGATTTACATAAAGGCCCTTTGTCTGGAAAAACTATAACTATCACTGCTGGCCCAACGAGAGAACAAATAGATCCTGTGAGGTATATATCAAATAATAGCTCAGGAAAAATGGGTTACGCTCTTGCAGAGGCAGCAAAACTTCAAGGCGCAAATGTTAATCTTGTTAGCGGTCCTGTATCCTTAATAGCCAACAAAGGAATAAATCTATTTAAAATAAATTCTGCTGCTGAAATGCTAAATAAGGTTTTTGAATGTATGGAATCATCTGATATTTTCATATCTTGCGCAGCTGTTGCTGATTTTAAGCCAGCTAATTATTCAGATACAAAAATTAAGAAAGAAGATTCCGAAAATCTTGAAATTAATTTAGAAAAAAATCATGACATTTTGTCTGAGGTCTCTAAACGTCATAATTCAGCTTATATTGTTGGATTTGCTGCTGAGACCTCAAATGTAAATGATAATGCAAGCAAAAAATTAAATTCAAAAAACCTTAATATGATTATCTCTAATGACGTATCAGACAAAACTATAGGCTTTGATTCGGATGATAATGAAGTGCATGTTATTACAGAAAATGAAATTATTTTTCTTAAAAAAGATAAAAAAATTAAAATTGCTCGTGAAATATTAAATATAATCGCTCTAAATATTAAATCTTAACTATGTCAGCTCAATCGGATAAAAAACAAACTACGTTATCTTCATTAAAAAAGATGAAAGAGCAGGGTGAAAAGTTCACTTGCTTAACATCTTACGAATCGACACTAACGTCAAAAATATGCGATGCAGGAGTGGATGTTGTACTTGTTGGTGATAGTCTTGGCATGGTTATTCAAGGTCATGACAGTACATTGCCAGTAACAATGGATCAACTGATTTATCACTTAGAATGTGTGGTCAAAGGCAATAAGGGAGCTCATATAATGGCGGATATGCCATTTATGAGTTACGCAACTGATGATATGGGTCTTGAGAACGCAAAAAGGCTAATGCAAGCAGGAGCAAATTCAATAAAAATTGAAGGCGGAGAGTGGATTTCTAAAATGGCATCTATGCTAGCAGATAGAGGAATACCTGTATGTGCTCACATGGGGCTTACACCTCAGGCTATAAATAGAATAGGTGGTAACTTTGTTCAAGGAAGAGATCCGGAAAAACATGAATTGATTATCAATGAAGCTAAATCACTTGAAGAGGCTGGAGCTTCATTATTGCTTCTTGAATGCGTACCAGATGGATTAACTAAATTAATCATGAATGAGATATCAATTCCTGTAATTGGGATTGGTGCTGGATCAGCAACTGATGGTCAGGTAATGGTTGTGCATGATTTGCTGGGTATTTCATGCTTAGATAGATTGCCAAAATTTGTTAAAAACTTTATGGAAGACTCCAGTTCAATTCAAGAAGCTCTAGCTAATTATGTTAAAGAAGTAAAATCTGGAACTTTCCCTGCAGAAGAACATACTTTTTATTAAGATATCTTGAAAATTATAACCGCATATCAAGAATTTAAAGAATTTAGAAACACTCTTGAATCAATTTCTTTTGTGCCAACAATGGGGAATTTGCATAAAGGTCATATGGCGCTAATTGATAAGGCAAGGTCTTATGATTCCCATATAAACGCCTCCATATTTATAAATCCGCTTCAATTTAATGATGCTAGCGATTTTAATAACTATCCTAAATCTTTAGATGATGATATTGCTCTTTTATCTAAACATGGTTGTGATTCATTATTTATTCCAGATTCTTCAATACTTGAGAATATTAAAGGTATAAAAGCACCTGATACAGCCGCTTATCTTTGTGGAATGAATAGGCCGGGTCATTTCGATGGTGTTTTGACTATTGTTAATAAATTATTTGAAATAACCAAACCTACTAGATCATTTTTTGGTAAGAAAGATTTTCAGCAATTAACCCTAATAAAGAATTTTGTTAAAGAAAATAATCTACCTATAGAAATTATAAGTGTTGATACTGTTAGAGAGTTAAGTGGATTAGCAATGTCATCTAGAAACAATAGACTATCTGAATCTGATAGAGAAAAGGCCTCCAAACTTTATGAAACTCTTTCTTCAATCAAAGACAATTCAAGTAACTTGTCTAATGAAATCATTAAGAGCTATAAAGATGAGTTAACAAAAAAAGGTTTTGACGTTGATTATTTATCAGTTTGCGATCCAATAAGCTTAAAAGATCTCGAAGACTTTAATTCGAAGCCAATATTAGTTGCTATTGCAGCATCTATTAGTGGAATTAGGCTCATAGATAATGTATTAATTGACTAGCTATATCCTTTAAATATCCTAAATAATTACTTATACTTCGCATCGTTATGTTAAAAACATTACTCAAATCAAAGCTACATCGTATCAACGTCACTCAAGTTGAGCTTGACTATGAGGGCTCATGTGCTGTTGATCAAAACTTTCTAGATGCTGCAGGGATGCAGGAATATGAGAGAGTAGATGTATACAATGTAACAAATGGTGAAAGATTTTCTACGTATTTAATTTTAGCTGAGCCAGGATCAAAAACTTTATCAGTTAATGGAGCAGCAGCGCACAAAGTATCTTTAAATGATATTGTTATAATTTGTACGTATGGTGAATTTGATGAAGCTGAGTCTGCTAAGCACAAACCAACCCTTGTTTATTTCGATAAAGAAAATAATGTAACAGGAATTAAAAATTCTATTCCTCAACAAAAACTTCATTCTGTCTAAAAAGTATTACATTCTCTCCGTTCTATTTTTATCATTAAATACATTTTCTGATACTAAATTAATTATTTTAGGTTCTGGTACACCTAATCCAGATCCTGAAAGATATGGTTCATCTTATGCAGTTGTAGTTAATAAAAGTGCCTATTTAGTTGATTTTGGTCCTGGAGTTATGAGAAGGGCATCTGCAATGTCGCCTTCATACGGCGGACAATTCATACAGATGGAAATAGCTAACATTGAACATGCATTCTTAACTCATATTCATTCAGATCATTCTGGGGGTTTGGCTGATTTAATTCTATCTCCTTGGGTTATGGGCAGAGACAAAGAACTTAAATTATTTGGTCCAAAGGGCTTGAAGGATATGGTCACAAATATAACTGAAGCATACAAATTAGATATTGACTACAGGTTATACGGAACCCAGCCAGCAAACAAGAAAGGTTTTGTATCAATAGTCAAAGAAATAGAGGAAGGGGTCATCTTCAAAGATATAAATGTAACTGTCACTGCTTTTTATAATAATCATGGTGATTTAAAAGAAAGTTTTGGTTATCTTTTTGAAACAGAAGATAAAAAAATAGTTTTTTCAGGTGATACAGCAATAAGCGATAATCTAAAAAGATACGCTAAAGAAGTTGATATTCTTGTTCATGAAGTTTATTCAAGCGAAGGCTTTAAATCAAAGACTGATGATTGGAAGATTTATCATAGGGCGCATCATACCTCATCTATAGATTTGGGCATTTTAGCTAAAGAACTCAACCCAAAAACCTTAGTGCCATCGCATATTTTATTTTGGGGAGCATCGGAAAAGTCTATCTTGGATGACATAAGCCTAAATTTTTCAGGCAAAGTTCTATTAGCAAAAGATTTAATGATTATTGAATAGTGGCGCGCCCGGAGAGATTCGAACTCCCGACCCCTTGGTTCGTAGCCAAGTACTCTATCCAGCTGAGCTACGGGCGCTTTTATTAAAGTTTGCGGGCCTCATCAGGAAGCATAACAGGAATACCATCTTTTACAGGGTAGGCTAGTCCAGCTTCTTTAGAAATTAGTTCATTGGCCTCTTTGTCATACTCAAGAGGTTTTTTTGAAACGGGACATACAAGTATATCCAGTAATTTTTGATCTAATATGGTCATAATTCTGCAGTATACAATAGGATTTATTTAGAATATATATGTGCTATTGTAATCGCTTAAAAATATGTTGATTAAACGATTATGAACCATTTATCTATAAGAGCTTTAGAGGAGTTTCCCCTAATTAATCCAGGTGATAACTTAAGTTCCATTATTTTAGATTCTATCGAGGATAATGATATTACTATTGATGATGGAGATGTGATTCTTCTTGCACAAAAAATTATCTCAAAATCAGAAAATAGATTTAAAAATTTATCAGAAATTAACCCTTCAGAAAAAGCTTTAAAATTAGGAAAGAGACTAGGTAGAGATCCAGCATTCATACAGCTCATTTTAGATGAATCTAATGAGATATTAAGTACTGAAAAAAATGTAATTATTGTTGAGCATAAACTTGGGTACATAAACATTAATGCTGGCATAGATAGATCTAACATTTCAAAAAATAACGATCTTGTACTTTTGCTGCCAGAGAATCCAAAAAAAAGTGCAAATGATATTCAAACCCAAATAAATACACAGATAGGTAAAAATATCAGTGTAATAATCACTGATTCGATGACTAGGCCATATAGATCTGGAGTAACGAATTTTGCAATTGCCAGTTCTAACATTCAGAGTCTTATAGATTTAAAGGGTGAGGAAGATATTTTTGGAAATACATTGCATGCTACAGAAATTGCCATTGCTGATGAATTAGCTGCCGCTGCTGGGTTATTGATGGGCCAAGGCAATGACATGAAGCCTGTAGTCATAATCAAAGGGTTTGATAGATCAAATTATTCCGTTAATAACGCCTATGATTTAATAGTTAACAAAGACGAAGACTTATATCGTTTCTAGTTCACTTAATAATTTATAATTAGCACATGAAATTCAGCTTAAATTTAAACAAAATTGCTTTATTAAGAAACGCTAGAGGAGAAAATAATCCTTCTTTAGAGGATTATGCTAATTATGCAATTGATCTTGGTGTTGATGGTCTCACTTTACATCCAAGGCCGGATCACAGACATGCAACCAGTGAAGATGTAATTTCATTGAGTAAAATATGTAAAGAAAGAGATGTAGAGTTCAATATTGAAGGTAATCCTTTTTCCGAGCCTGCAGATTCTTTTCAGGGCTATGTAAACTTAGTAAATACATGTCAGCCAGACCAAGCCACTCTTGTTCCAGATCTACCAAATCAGATAACTTCAGATCATGGCTGGGAGAGTGGTGATCATGATGATGATTTAATTAATGTAATAAGCAATTTGAATGATCTTTGTAAAAATACATCGATCAGTTTGTTTGTAGATAATTTAAAAAATAATAATACAAATTTAGATGCTATAGATTATGCGCTTAGGGTTGGTGCCAATACTATTGAAGTACATACTGGTGAATTTTCAAAGTTAATCGATTTAAATGATTTAACTATTAATACTAAATTAGAAGAATTAATCTATACCGCAAAAGATAAAAATTTAATGGTTAATGCGGGACATGATTTGAATTTAATTAATTTACCTCATTTAGTAAAAATAGGTGGTGTAAATGAGGTATCTATCGGTCATGCAATTGTAGTTGATGCCTTGAATTATGGCTTTGAAGACACTATAAAGAGGTATATAGAGGTTATTAAGGGATAAACATGACAATAGAAGAAAAATTAAAACAGCAAATTAAAGATAATGATATTTTAATTTATATGAAGGGAACTCCTTATGAGCCTCAATGTGGTTTTTCTGCTCGTACAGTTCAAGCTTTAATAGAGTGTGATGCACAGTTTTCATACGTCGATGTAATTGAAAACAATGATGTTAGAACTGCATTACCTTCTGTTTCAGATTGGCCAACTTTTCCTCAGGTATTTATAAAAGGTGAATTAATCGGTGGCGCTGACATAGTAGCCCAAATGCACGCCTCTGGTGACTTGCTAAAAGCTATTCAAGAAGTAACCAGTTAGCTGTATTTATTTATTATTTTACAAAATACTCTAGCAGTAACATCTGAATCGTATGCTGCTGAATGAGCTTCCTTTGAATCATAATCGATATCTAATAACTCACATATTCTAGCTAATACAGTTTGGTTGGTAGCAAGAGCACCAAGCGTTACGGTATCTAGAACTGAAAATGGATGAAAGGGTGATCTCTTGATATCGTTTCGTTCAATTGCAGCATTTAAAAACGAACTGTCGAAGTGAGCATTATGACCAACTAAAATTGCTCTTGAACATTCATATTTATTTTTTGTTTGATTAATTATTTTAAATAGTTCTTTTAGGGCAACTTCTTCTTCTACTGCATTTCTTAATGGGTGATCTAATTTAATTTTAGTAAATTCAAGAGATTCATCTTCAACTATTAGTCCTTGATAGGGTTGTATATGATATCTATGAGTCTCGCCCACAACCAATTGTTTATCTTCTTCTTCAATAAGAGTAATAGCAATTTCAAGGATGGCATTATTGAGAGGATCAAATCCACCAGTTTCAAGATCAACAACAACTGGTAAATATTTTCTAAATCTATCTTTAAGCATCAGTCAGATTTGTTTTTAATAAGATCATTTACAGCATCATCTGTTAATTCATGAATACTCTTTAAATCTTTTTGTGCTATGTGAATTTGCATATTTTTGAGATTCTTGGATTTATCTATATTTCTATTGGTGATTTGCGTGTTTATTGTTTTACTAATATTAAGATTTTTATCTGAAAAATTTTTTAACTTAGATCTTTTTTTATCCCTACCAAGAGATTCTTTAAGATCAAAAAAGTATTGAGAAGCATCCCTTGCTTTTTTGATTGATTTGGTTGAAGTAGAGACTATTTCTATACAATCTACTGGACAAGGCTCAATGCAAAGCTCACATCCTGTACAAATATCATCAATGATAGAGTGCATCATGTTTGCAGAACCTGCAATTGCATCAACAGGGCATGCATCAATACATTTCTTACAACCAATACATTCTTCCTCAATAATAGAAACTTTTTGTTCCTTAATCGTTGGACCGTATTCAATATCAACTTTCTTAATATTCTTTTTTAAAATGCTGTTGAGATTTTTAAGTGTTTTTTCACCACCTGGCACACATCTGTCATGAGGACCACCATCTACAATTGCTTGAGCATATTGTTTACAACCCGGTGTATCACATCTACCGCATTGTATTTGAGGTAACTCTTTGTGTATTAAGTTAATTAATTCCAATTTACTTACTTTTTGACGCCAAGTTTCTCTTGAAGTTTTGAATTTGAAGTTGTGTATCCAAATGGCACTCGCTCACCAGGGTATAGCCTTTTGTAAGCCTCTTGAACTGCTAGTGTTGTCTCATGAAAACCAGATAAGATTAGGTCTAGTTTTCCTGGATAATCGTTAATATCTCCTACTGCAAATATACCTTCCACAGATGTTTGAAAATTTTCAGTATTTACAGATATTTTTTTACCATTTAGATCTATATTCCATTCAAGGATAGGACCTAACTTTTTATTTAAACCAAATAGAAACAGAAGTTCATCAGCTTCATAATGTTCTATTTCATTAGTATCAAAGTTCTTTAATGATACTCCCGTTACTTTATCTGAACCTTCAATACTATCAATTAAATATGGAGTAAGAAGCTTTACCTTCCCAGCAGCAACCAATTCACGCATTTGTTCCTCTGTATGCTGAGCTCCTCTAAAAGCGTCTCTTCTGTGAACCAGTGATAAAGATTTTGCTTTCTCAGCCAATTCAACACACCAGTCAAGAGCTGAATCACCGCCGCCAAATATAAAGACATCTTTATTTTCATATGTTGATTTTGAGCGCACAGCATAGGTAACGCCCTTATTAATAAATTTATCAGGATCTTCTATATTAGGAGGTCTTCTTGGCTCAAAAGATCCAGCACCAGCTGCTATAAAAATATTTTTTGTAGTTAGTTTAGTGCCCTCATTAGTGGTAACAGACCAGTATTTATCATCTTTATGATCAATTTCAGTTATTTCTTCAACTCTTTCATTAAGTATTAGCTCATAATTAAATGGCTTGATTTGTTCTAACAAAGCATCGACATGTTCTTGAGCAGTCTGAAAGGGTACTCCAGGAATATCATAGATTGGTTTTTCTGGATAAAGTTCAGCGCATTGACCGCCGGGCTTATCGAGATTATCTATAAGAACACAATTCAAACCTAGAAGTCCTGCCTCAAAAACTGTAAAAAGCCCAACTGGACCAGCGCCGACTACAACAATGTCAATTTCTTTAGCCATTACTTAACCCTTAAACCAGGAACAGCTCCAGAATCTGGAGAAATTAAATATATACCTTTATCATCACTTGAGGCTAAAACCATTCCCTCTGATAAACCGAACTTCATTTGTCTAGGAGCTAGATTGCTTACCAATACAACCATTTTATCAATTAATTCATCAGGGCTGTATGCTGCTTTTATTCCAGCAAATACATTTCTTTTACCTAACTCGCCAACATCTAGTTTAAGTTGAAGTAGTTTATCAGCTCCTTCAACAAGTGACGCTTCAACAATCTTTGCGACTCGTAAATCAATTTCTGCAAATTGATCGATATTAATATAGTTATTTTCTTCGGTCATTTCTTTTTCCTCAGGGATAATAATAGGGTCTAGTCTTTTTAATAGTGGTTTATATTTATTAATGTCTTTCTCAAGTTTTTTTTCAACATCATCAAAGGATTGGTTGGTTTGATTTAGAAATTTGAAAGCTTCTTGAGTTATTTTTGGAATAATTGGACTCAGATAAATAGTTAAGATATTAAATGCATTAAGAGCTGTTGTGGCAATATATGCAGCCTCATCTTTATCTTTTTTCCAAGGCGTATTGTCGTTTATATATTTATTGGTAATATCTGCCAAATCCATAATCAGTCTTACAGCTTTAGAGAAATTTCTTCTTTCAAAATGTTCTATTATCGATTCATGTTGACTTGAAACTTTTTGAATTAAATCAAGATCATATGTTTCTGATAACTTATTATCATTTTTTGCTATAAAGGATGAGCATCTGCTAGCAATATTTAAATATTTACCAACAAGGTCTGAGTTTATTCTTTGAACATAATCTTCAAAATTAAGATCTATATCTTCAACCTTGTCATTCAATTTTGCAGCAAAATAATATCTTAAGGTTTCAGGATCGCAAATTTCTGCAAATTCTTTTGCCATAATTCCTGTACCTTTAGATTTTGACATCTTCTCACCATTGATAGTCAAGAATCCATGAACATAAATACCGTTTGGTATTTTAAAATTTGCCGCACTTAATAGGGCTGGCCAAAATAAGCCATGAAAGTAAGCAATGTCTTTACCTATAAAATGATAAATTTCATAATCAGAGTTCTCTGACCATAAAGTACTCATATCTAGTTTATTTTTTGCAGCCCAATTATCAATAGAAGCTATGTATCCAATTGGGGCATCTAACCATACATAAAAATATTTATTATCTTCACCTGGTATTTCAAAACCAAAATATGGAGCATCACGTGAAATATCCCATTGTTGGAGATCATCATTTAACCATTCGTTTAATTTATTGGTTATAGGTTTTTGTAAATCGCCATTTGAAAGGAATTCTTTTAAAGCATCAATTTTCTTTGGTAGATCAAAAAATAAATGTTCACTTTCTTTATTAATTGGCTTGGTGTTTGAAATTACTGATATAGGGTCTTTTATTTCACTTACATCGTAAGTAGCACCACATACACTACAGTTGTCACCATGTTGATCTTCAGCACCACACTTTGGACATGTGCCTTTAACAAATCTATCAGACAAGAACATTGATTCACTTTCATCAAATAATTGATTAATAGTATTTCTTGTAATAAAACCGTTATTTTTTGCCTTTGAATAGATAAGCTCTGAGTATTTCTTATTTTCCTCTGAGTGAGTTGAGTGATAATTTGTAAAGTTAATATCATAAAGTTTATAAGTTTCTTCATGATCTTTTTGAATATCTTTAATAAGTTTTTCTGGAGAAATACCCATTTCTTTTGCTTTAAGCATAACTGGAGTGCCATGAGTATCATCAGCACAAAAGAATAAACACTCGTTACCAGAGTTATTTTGGAATCTTGACCAAATATCTGATTGAACAGCTTCAAGAATATGCCCAAGATGTAGCGAGGCATTTGCATAAGGCAAAGCCTGAGTAATTATTATTTTTCTGCCTTTAGCTGTAGTTGAGCTCATATATAAGCTGTATTATATGTGAAAAAGCATCTCATATGACCATTAAGAAAATATTTGCTATAGCATCTGCAAAAGGAGGAGTAGGCAAAAGCTCAATAACTGCAGGTCTGGCTATAGAGGCAGCAAAGAGCTATAAAGTTGGCTTACTGGATGCAGATATTTATGGTCCAAACCAACACCTTTTATTTGAAATAGATAACACAAAACTCCAAATTATTAAAAAAAATGAGAAGAAGTTATTTAAACCCGTTGAGGCAAGCGGAGTATTAATAAACTCTATGGGACTAATATTGGATTCAGAAAAAGCAGCACTTTGGAGAGGACCTATGTTAAGTGGAGCTATAAAACAATTGATCCATTCAACTGATTGGGGTGATCTAGATATATTGTTTGTTGACATGCCCCCAGGAACAGGAGATGCATACTTAACTATTGCATCTGAAATAAAACCTGATCACTCAATACTGGTATCAACACCAAATAAATTAGCACAACATGACATGATTAGATCTATTGAGCTATTTAATAAACTAGATATAGATATTCTTGGCTACATTGAAAATAATATTTCAGATAATAAATTTACTAATAATTTTGATTTAATTACAAAATTTAAAATTGAAAAATTAGCAACAATTGATTTTAGTAACGATATTTATAATTTTGATCCTAATAAAACACATATTTCATTTAAAGCTATATCTAGCCTTATCAGATCGCTTGTATAATTAAGAGATGAGAGGTTACTTTTTAATATTTATTTTATTCAGTTCCTCGCTGTATGCAGAAGATATAAATGATCCCTTTGAGGATATAAATAGAGTTACTTTTGAGTTTAATGAATCTTTAGACCGAAATTTTTTAAAACCTGTTGCCCAAACATATTCAAAAGCACCAAAGCCAATAAAAAAAGGTGTTACTAATTTTTTTAATAATTTAGAAGAAGTTGAAACCACTGTTAATCAAGTTTTACAAGGAAAGCCTAAACTCGCTCTTAATGACTTAACTCGTTTTGTTATAAATTCTACAATCGGTCTTGGTGGTTTTATAGATATTGCAACAAAAATGGGTCTTACAAGGCATGAAGAGGATTTTGACCAAACATTAGCTTTATGGGGAGTACCATCAGGTCCATATATTATGCTGCCAGCTCTTGGACCATCGTCACTTAGAGATACTCTTAGCAGGCCATTTTCTTCATTTTTATCTGTGACTTTTCATATGACGGAATCCGATGTCAATATTGCTCTAAAGGGCATTGATGCGCTTGAAACAAGAGAGCGCCTTTTAGAAATCGAATCACTTATTTACGGCGATAGATATGATTTTGTAAAAGATTCATATATCCAGTATCTGAATTATGAAGTTAAAGATGGGGTAGATGTTGAGGATGAGTTTTTAGAAGAAATGGACGACTTTTTAATAGATCAATAAATCTTCCAATTCTTTTCTATGCTGACCAAGAGATTCTTTTTTTATTACTTCTAAAATCTTAATCCTAAAAGTTTTTGCAAATTTATCACCTCGCGATAGGCCAAAAAGGTGTTTCATCATTCTTGATAAGTCATGGCCTTCTTGAAGTTTGTCTTCAACATAATCTAAATACTGATTAAGAATAGATTTTTTAGAATTTACATTTGATTCAATACCATATAGTTCTGTATCAATGTCTTTTATTAAAAAGGGGTTCTCATAAGCCGCTCTTCCAATCATCACACCGTCAACATATTTAAGATGTTCTTTGCATTCATCTATAGTTTTAATACCGCCATTTATTGTAATGTTTAGATTAGGAAAATCTTTTTTTAATTGATAAACATAATCGTATTTAAGCGGGGGAATATGTCTATTTTGTCTTGGACTCAATCCTTTCAAAATACCATTTCGTGCATGAATGATAAAATGCTTAATCCCAGCATTTTGAACAATATTTACAAAATTATATAAAAATTCATAATCTTCATGATGGTCAACTCCAAGTCTACACTTTATAGTTACTGGAACCTTAACATTTGTTTGCATTGCATTTAAACACTCTGCTACATGGTCCGGCTCAAGCATTAAACAGGCACCAAATCTACCTTTTTGAACTCTATCAGATGGGCAGCCAACATTTAAATTGATTTCATCGTAACCATAATCCTCGGCTATTTTTGCAGATTTAACCAAATCATCAACATCAGAACCTCCAAGCTGAATTGCAACAGGATGCTCCTCTTTATTGAACTCTAGTTGATGGAAACATTTGCCATAAAGAATGGCTCCGGTTGTAACCATTTCAGTATATAAAAAGACTTTTTTAGAGATTAATCTTAGAAGATATCTGTCGTGCATATCAGTATATTGCATCATTGGAGCAATAGATGCCTTATGCATGTTTGAATAAGACATTCCTACAATAGATATACGATGGATAAGAATCCAACAATTGATAAAACAATTGTGTATGGAAGGGCCATCATGACCATTCTTAAATAAGATAAATTAATCAATGGCGCAAGCGAAGAAGTTAGCAAGAATAAAAATGCAGCCTGTCCGTTTGGAGTCGCAATACTCGGAATATTTGTTCCTGTATTAATTGACACAGCTAATAGATCAAACTGTTCTCTTGAAATAACACCACTATCAAGTGCTGCTTTAACCTCATTAATATAAATTGTAGCAACAAAAACATTATCACTTATTGCTGATAAAAAGCCGTTAGCAACAAAAAATAATGGAGGCTGAACATCTAAAGGTTGTGCTAAAACATAACTTATAACAGGTAAAAATAGTTGCTGATCATTGATAACACTTACTATTGCAAAGAAAACTGCGAGAAGGGCTGTAAATGGCAGTGCTTCGTGAAAAGCTTCACCAAGATGATGTTCTTCTGTAATACCTTTAAATGCAGTTAACAAAATTATTACAGCAAGACCAATTAGTCCAACAGCGGCAACATGAAATGCCAATGCAAATACTAAAAATACAGCAACACAGGTTTCTATAACTAGTTCTGCTTTATGCTGAAGCGTTGTATTTTGAGTTTCATATACATCAAAGTCATTAAATATATTTCTTACACTCTCTGGCAATTGATTACCAAAACCAGCAATAGAAAATCTTTCTACTAAAAAGCAGGTTAAAAGACCGGCTATAAATACAGGCATAGTTACTGGTGCCATTCGAATAACGAATTCAATAAATTCCCATCCAGCAACTTTTGCAATTAATAAATTCTGAGGTTCACCGACAATTGTACAGACTCCTCCAAGAGCGGTACCTACAGCTCCATGCATAACCAAGTCTCTTAAGAACGCTTTAAAAGACTCAAGATCTTCAGCACCAATATCTGACAATGATGAGTCATCATTATAGTTATGATCTTTATTACTAAAATCCTTACCCGATGAAACTGTGTGGTAGACCCTATAAAAACCAATTGTTACACCAATAAGTACTGCAGTAACAGTTAAAGCATCCAAGAATGCAGATAAGATAGCTGCAGCAAAACAGAACATCAAAGATAAACTTATCTTAGATTTAACTTTTAATAACAGTTTGGTAAATATAGTTAGCATCAAATTTTTCATAAAATAGATGCCAGCGACCATAAAAATTAATAATAAAATTACTTCAAGATTATGCTCAATTTCATAATAGATACCTTTTGTTGTTGTAAGTCCTAGAACTATAGCTTCAATAGCAAGTAACCCTCCTGGTTGAAGGGGATAGCACTTGAGTGCTAATGCTAGAGTGAATATGAATTCAAGTAAAAACATCCAACCAACTATAAAATTGCCATTCATTCCAATTGAATTAAAAAGCACTAAGGCTATTGGATTAATTATTAAGAAAGCTACAATAGTCTGCTTGTACCAAATTGGTGAGTTACCTAGAAAAAGTTTTTGTATTTCGCTAATCATGTAAGTATTTTAATTTATTATTAATTATGCATTTTAAAAGATTTTTAGACATTAAGCCTGAAATTTCAAATCTATTTATTATTTTTATAAATAATAAGGTTGTATATGATTTAAATGATAAAACATTTCTTTTAAATTCATCATTTTTAAATTTTACCAATTTTGAATTTAAAAAAATTGGCATTGCCCAAGATAATAATATGAACATCTATGCTGCTGATTTATCAAATGAATCTTTTAGTCTTTCAAATCAAGGTTATCAATCCTTAGTGGAGTATGACCTAAGATATTTAATGACAATATTATCTGAAAAAGATTTAGGGCTTGTAGGTAGGGCAAATCAGTTGCTTCATTATCTAAACAGTAGTAAGCATTGTGGTTATTGCGGTTCAGTTATGGAATTTGATTCAACTGAGGAGGCTATGTTTTGCAAATGCAATAATTTAATGATTTATCCAAAAATATCTCCATGTGTCTTAGCTTTAATTAAAAAAGATAATCAAATTCTATTAGCAAGAAATGCTCTTTTTCCAGAAGGTCTATATAGTGCATTAGCTGGATTTATAGAGGTTTCTGAAACTGCAGAAGAAACAGTGATTCGTGAAGTTTTTGAAGAAGTTTCCCTTAAGGTTAATAATATTAATTACTTTGCAAGTCAGGCATGGCCTTTTCCTAGTCAACTCATGCTTGCATACACATGCGATTATGAATCAGGGGACATCAAAGTAGATGGAAGTGAAATTATTGATGCAAAATGGTTTGATATAGATAATTTGCCTAATATACCGCCTAACTCAACACTTTCTGGACGCTTGATTAATTCTTGTATCTCGGATCGTTAGCAGCTCTTGTAGGTATCTCTTTTTTAATCTTTGGCTCTTTAACAATCTCTTTAATAGCAGGTTCTTTTTTAGACGGAGCTTTATCCATTTCTTTTTTAAACGGTTTTGGCTTGTTAGATTGTTCTTTATTCACCCTTTCTTTTTTTGGCGCCTTATCTTTAGGCTTCGCATCAATGTTTTTTTTCTTTTCTAGAGTTTTGTTATTACCAGAATCAGTTTTCAATTTATTAGGCTCTTTTTTCTTTTGTGGAGTCTTTTTTGGTTTACCGGAAATATTTTTTTTATTAACGTTTCTTGGCTGATTTTGTTTTGGTTTGTTACCATTAGTCGGTTTTCTTTTTCTACTCTGATTAGCTCTTTTAGGCTTAGCTTTAGCTTTAGGCTTATCTTCTGTATCAATGCCAGCAATACTTTTAATCCAAGACACTAAACCATCTTTTTTCTTTTTAGGCATTTTTGGTGGCTTAATACCATCAACTACAGGCTTCATCATCTTAGATTGATTTTTGTTATCTCTCCAGCTTGTATCTGGCTCAGGACTTTCGGGTGTTAAGTCATACGAATCCACATTTTTAATATCAGAAGCCTTAACTCTAACTACTTTGTAATATGGTCTTGATTTATAAGGATCAGCTATTATAAGAACTCTAATATTATTTGTTTTTTCAATATTAATAATATCGTTTCTTTTTTCGTTCAATAAATAACTTGCTACATCTGAAGGTACATATACTTGAATTTCACCAGTATTATCTTTTGCTGAATCCTCTCCAATTATTCTTAAGATTGACTGACCAAGCGACCTTGGACCTCTTACTAATACATGCTCAATATCATATGATTCGTTTAGTGAGGGTCTTAATCTTTGTCTTGATACCTCTAATAGACCAAATTTAGAAATACCTGAAATTTGAACCCTTGCTCTATCAGAGTAAACAGCTTTTCTAAAAGCTGCTTCTACTTTTTCTTGATGAGATTGATCTAACATATCAATAAAATCTATAACCACCAATCCACCAACATCTCTTAATCTTAACTGTCTTGCAATTTCTTTTGCCGCTTCAAGGTTCGTTTTGTATGCTGTATCTTCGATATCCTTGCCTTTAGTTGATCTTGCAGAGTTAACATCTACAGCCGTCATGGCTTCAGTTGGATCAATTACAATCGAACCTCCTGATGATAAAGATATTTCTCTTTGGAAAGCTAATTCAATTTGTGATTCAATTTGGTATCTATTAAATAATGGTATTTCTTCCTCATACAACATAACCTTATCTGCATGATCTGGAAGTACAGCATCTATAAATTCTTTTGCTTCATTAAAAGTGTTTTTGTCATCTATTAAAATCTCTTCGATGTCATCTTTAAAATAATCTTTTACAACCCTTACTATTAATTTGTCGTCTCTATAAATTAGCGCAGGACTTTCTGTATTAGGAATATTGTTATTAATTTCATCCCATAGAGCTAACAAATAGGCTAAATCTAAGCTTAGTTCCTCACTAGTTCTTCCAAGACCATTTGTTCTTACAATGACACTCATATTGTCAGGAATATTTATTGAGTCTAGAGCTTGTTTAATCTGATCTCTTTCTTCACCACTTATTCTTCTAGATATACCACCTGATCTTGATGAGTTAGGAATTAAGACAAGAAATCTTCCAGCAAGACCTATTTGAGTTGTTAGAGCAGCTCCTTTGGTTCCTCTTTCTTCCTTTGTAACCTGTACTACAATTTCTTGACCTTCTTTAAGTGTACATTCATTTTTACCATTTGTTTTTTTATAATACTCACTCGATAGATCTTTTAATGGCAAGAAGCCATGTCTTTCTGATCCAAAATTAACAAATGCAGCATCTAAACTGGATTCTATTCGTGAAACTGTAGCTTTAAAAATGCTTCCTTTTAAAAGGACTTTATCCGGTGATTCTGTATCAAAATCATATAATTTAGCACCATCAACTAGTGCTACGCGCAATTCATCACCATAAGATGAATTAATAAGTATTCTTTTCATATTATTCTCCCTAAATATAGGAAGATAATGCAGCAGTGTGCTTAGTTAAGCTTCTATCAGTAAGTCTTATCTTCAGTGCTTACATGATTAACCCTGTTAGGGGTTGTTATTAAACTGTTGTATATATCTTTCTTTTTTAATATAAATATCTAGTTTATCTAGTTATTTAACCGTATATCCTATAGATTTGTCTTATGTCTGTCAAAATATTAGAAGTAAACCGAGATAATAATGGAAGGAGACTAGATAATTACCTAATTTCAATATTTAAAAATATCCCTAAATCTAAAATTTACAATATTATTAGAAAAGGAGAGGTAAGAATTAATTCTGGACGAGTTAAACCCCACAAAAAAATTAAAACCGGTGATCAAATTAGAATTCCACCTTATTTAGATAACTTAGATAAAAATGTTGTAGCCATAAACTCCAAATTACATACCTTAATAAAAGATAATATTGTTTTTGAGAATAATAACTTTTTTATAATTAATAAGCCCTATGGAATTTCAGTTCATGCTGGTAGTAAAAATAATTTTGGCATTATTGATATAGCAAGGGATATTTATGGTAGCTCAATTGATTTATGTCACAGAATAGATAAAGAAACTTCAGGTTGTCTTGTTTTATCAAAAAATAAACAATCAAATAAATGGTTCAACAACCAACTAGTTTCAAATAAAGTTAAAAAAAAGTATGTAGCTATTATTAAAGGCCATTTAAAGAAGGCCATAAAAGTTAATACATTGATTGATAAACATTTCATTAATGAAAGCAAATCTTTTGTGAATTCTGATAATGGTAAAGAAGCAATATCATCATTTAAATTAAAAAAACTATTAAATTCTAGTTGTTTTGTAGAAATAGATATTTTTACAGGACGAACTCACCAGATTAGAGTTCAAAGCAGTCATATAGGACATCCAATACTAAATGATGCTAAATATGGAGATAAAAATTTTAATAAGACGATATCACCTAAAAAAATTAAAAGAATGGCTCTTCACTCATCAGAAATAAGGTTTGTCGATCAAGATGGAATAAAGATTCACGCTAAGTCTGAAATTGATGAAGCTTTCACAATACTCTTAGATACATTAAAGTAAATATATATCTACCAATAATCCTATAATTTTGATAGGATACGTTTTTTTTAAGGGTAACTATGGCAGTTCAGAAAAGTAAAGTAACAAGATCTAGAAGAGGACAGAGAAGATCTCATGACTCTCTTAAAGCATCAACTCTATCTATTGATCCAGTTTCTGGTGAAAAGCATGCACGTCATCAAATGACCAAAGATGGTTTTTACAAGGGTAGACTTGTTAAAGATTTAAGAAAAGTTGAAAAAGAGGAATCAGAAGAAACCTCTGTCTAAATAGATAATGCCAAGGCATATAAGTCTAATCTTTCCAGGTCAAGGTTCACAATCCATCGGCATGCTCAATTCTTTTTCAGAAGACGAGCTTGATAATATTACTAAAATATCTAAAGAAGTTTTAGATACCGACATAGTTGACTGTATTAAAAATGGTCCAGAAGAAGATCTTAATAAAACATCAATAACTCAACCAGCACTAATAATTGCATCGTATTTATATTACAAAAAATTTTTAGATCTTTTTGATATAACCCCAAATTTGTTGGCAGGGCACTCACTAGGTGAGTATTCTGCACTACTTGCTTCGAATTCAATCAAAATTGATGATGCTATTTCACTTGTGCATAAACGTGGTAAGTGCATGGAAAACTCAAAAAAGGGCTCAATGTTCGCGATCCTAAATTTAGACCTTAATGAAATAAATCAAATCTGTAAGGCTGTTGAAGAGGAAACTGGTCAAGTTATAAGTCCCGCCAATATAAATTCGCCAAATCAAGTAGTAATAGCTGGTTCTGATGAAGCAGCAACAATTGCTGCTAATAAATGCAAAGAAGCTGGAGCAAAAAGGTGTATACAGTTAAAAGTAAGCGTAGCTTCACATTGCAATTTGATGGATGAAGCTGCTAGCGTCTTTAAAAAAGAATTAGACGAACATACATTTATCACACCTGACATTTCAATAATACATAATGTTGATGCAAAAATTGAGGAAGATATTGCCAATATACCAAATAAACTTATAGAACAACTGACCTTACCCGTGCAATGGACCAAAACAATGGAATATATTAAGTCTTTTGATGGAGTTGTAATTGAATGTGGTCCTGGAAAGGTTTTATCTGGACTTGCAAAAACGAATGGACTAGATAATATCTTATCAATGTCTTCAGAAACTTTTGAGGATGATCTTAAAGGATTATTATGAACAAAGAAGTTGTCTTTATATCCGGTGCATCAAGAGGAATTGGTACAGCCATTGCTGAAAGTTTTGCACAATTAGGCTATACAGTAATTGGAACTTCTAGAAGTGAATTTAAATTTGAAAGCAAATTAGATAATTTAATACCACTCGCATTAGACATAGCAGATAGAAATTCAATAAATAACTGTGTTGAATACTTAAAAGATAATAATTTGAAGCCTAGTATATTAATTAATAATGCTGGCATTACTTCTGATCAACTGTTCCTAAGAATGAAAGACGAAGAGTGGGATAATGTAATTGCAACTAATTTAACTGGAACATTTAACCTTACTAAAGTTTTAATTAAAAATATGATTAAAAATAGATATGGGAGAATTATTAATATATCTTCTGTATCTGGATTGATGGGTAATCCTGGTCAAGTCAATTATTCATCAGCTAAAGCGGGTTTGAGTGGTTTCACAAAATCACTTGCTAAAGAGGTTGGCTCAAGAGGCATTACTGTAAATTCAGTTGCACCAGGTTTTATAGAGACAGATATGACTGCATATCTTGACGATAATGCTAAAAATAAACTCATTGAGGATATACCTTTAAAAAGATTGGGTTCAGTTCAAGATATTGCAGATTTAGTTGTGTTTCTATCAAGCGAGGATGCTTCATATATAACTGGCCAAACTATCTCCGTTGATGGCGGTCTTTTTATGTATTAAAACAACTACCTTAATTAAATGTGCATCTTTTAATAAATAGATGTAAAATAGCGTCGTTTTTACCTTGGAGTATTTATGAGTATTGAAGACAGAGTTAAAAAAATTGTTAGTGATCAGTTGGGTACATCATTAGATGAAATCCAAAGTGATTCTTCTTTTGTTGATGATCTTGGAGCTGATTCATTAGATACAGTAGAGCTAGTTATGGCCCTTGAGGAAGAGTTTGATCTTGAAATTGCTGATGAAGATGCAGAAAAAATTTCAACTGTTAATGACGCTGTAGAATATATTAATTCAAATTCTTAAATTATTTAGAATTAATATTTAGTTATATATATAACTAACAATCAAAAATATTTAAAACGAGATTCTATTTAATTGGAATCTCGTTTTTTTATGAGTTATAAATACACAATGCTACTTTTAAGAACAATATTTATCGTTTCTATAGTATGGTTATCTTTTTTTGGACCCTACAAAGCATTCTTAAATTCTAATCCTATTCAAGATAAAAACTTCATTGATGTTTATGAGGGTTCATCAATGTATGATGTTCTCGACAATCTAAAATTAAGCTCTTCAATAAATAAGTTATTTTTTAGGATTTATTTAAATACAAACTCGATTAAATCTTTTCAAGCCGGTGAATATAATATTGAAAATAAAGACTTTAAAGAAATAATAGATCTTTTAGTAAAAGGTAAAACATATACCCATTCTTTAACAATAATTGAAGGAATGAATGTTTATGATATTGAAAAAGAGCTTGAAAACAGTTTTTTGATTAATGACTGTAGTTTATTGATATGCATAAAAACAAATTATCCCTTTAAAGAAGGAGTTTTATATCCTGATACGTATTTTTACAAGAAAGGTATGAAGGCCTCTGATCTGTTAAATAAAAGCCATAAGAAACTCGATGATTTATTAAATACAATATGGATGAAGAGACCTGATAATGATATTTTAAAAAATAAATACCAAGCTTTGATATTAGCATCAATTATAGAGAAAGAAGCAGGGAATCACTCTGAAAAACCAGACATAGCAGGCGTTTTTTTAAAAAGAATAAGTATTGGTATGAAGCTTCAAGCTGATCCAACAATTATATATGGATTGCTTCCAAATTTTGATGGAGATATTCGAAAATCTGATATCCTTGATAAGAATAATATATACAATACATATATGATTAAGGGACTACCACCAACTCCTATTTCTATGTCTTCAATGAGTTCAATTGAGGCTGCAATTTTATCAACACCAGGTGAATATCTCTTTTTTGTAGCAAACTCTCCTAGCTCTCACTATTTTTCAAGAACATATGACGAACATTTGGATATGATTAAAAAGGTTGGACTGGATAAATGAAAATAATTAGTTTCGAGGGTGTTGAAGGTGTTGGAAAGTCTACTCAAATAACAATGTTAGATACCTATTTAGAATCCAAGGGTCTTTCTACTGAAGTTCTTAGAGAGCCTGGTTCAACCCAGGTTGGCGAAAATATTAGAGAGATTTTATTAAATACATCTGCTGACTTATCTAATGAATCTGAGTTATTGCTTTTGTTTGCTGCTAGGGCACAATTAATCAGTGAGAAAATAAATTATTCAGATAAAGATATAATTTTATTTGATAGATTCTATGATGCATCTATAGCTTATCAAGGGTTTGGAAGAGGCTTATCTAATGAAATCATCAATAGCCTAATAACTTTTTCTAAATGTCCTGTACCTGATATTACTTTTTTGCTTGATATTGAAGTAGAGGAAGGCTTTAAAAGAAAGCTTAATGATAAGAAAGATAGAATTGAATCATCTGGTATAGCCTTTTTTGAAAAAGTTAGATCTGGTTATTTAGATCTTAGTCAAAATGAGCCTAATAGAATTAAAGTACTAGATGCTAAAAAATCTATTGATGAATTGCACAAAGACATAATCTCGTTTGTTGATATTATTCTATGAGTATAGAAAAGTACGATTGGTTAAATGATATTTATAAACAAATAAATTTTAATAACTTACCCCATGGCATTATTATTAATGGTCCATCTGGTATAGGAAAAAAAATATTAGCAAGGGAAATATCACAAAAAATAATTGCAAATTTTAATGAAGGTTTAGATCCCCAAAATCAATCATTATTTAATTCAGATCACCATCCTGATTTCTATCTTCTAGATAGAGAAAAAATTTACTTAAAAGATATTATTAAGCAAAAACAAGAATCTAAGTACTGGGATGATGAAAAAGGATATAAAGATGTAGTTTCCTTTTTAACACTAACTCCATCAATATCAAAAAATAAAGTTGTTTGTATTATGAATGCTGACAGCATGAATGAAGAATCCCAAAATGCGCTTCTTAAGTCCTTAGAAGAGCCAGCTTCATATTCATATATTATTATGACGACTAGTAGACCTAAGTCATTAAAACAAACTATTTATAGCAGATGTCAAGTTTTCAATATACCGCATATATCAGCATATAAAATTGATGAATGGTTAATTAAACATGGAATTATTGATTATTCATCAACTGATTTTCCAAGTTATGCAATGCCATTAAATATAGTTGATGATATCCAGAGCGATAAACATAATTCATATAAAGAATTTATTTCTATTATTAATCAATTTTTAAATTTAAAAATTGATCAAGGACAAGCAATAAAATATATTAATGATTTAGATATGAACTTTATTTCAAAGATAAACTATCTAGTAGAGTTCTTAAAAATACTTTTAAAGTCAAAATTAACAAATGAAAGTTTAAGCGGCACATATGAAAGTTTTAATTCCAAAAAATTTAGTAATTTAAAAATTTCAAATATTATTGTTGAACTCAATAACTTACGTCATGATTTTTATAACGTCTCATCAATAAATGAGACCCATGTTTTAAATTATTTTTGTAGTGAATTAAAACAATCTATCCGACAGCAATAGTGCCTCCATCAATAACTATTGTTTGCCCATTAATATAGTTACCTGCCTTTGAAGACAGCATTATAGCTGCACCTGCTATCTCATCTGGATCACCAATTCTTTTCATAGGGTTGGTTTGTAACACTGCTTTCAAAATATCAGGATTTTCCCAAAGTCCTTTTGCAAAATCAGTTTTAATTAAGCCAGGAGCTATAGAATTAGCTCTAATATTTTTATGACCAAATTCAGCTGCTATATTCTTTACAATCATAACATCAGCTGCCTTGCTAATATTATAAGCACCCAACATTGGACTGCCTTTGATTGCAGCAATACTTGAGATTATTATTATCGACCCATCTTCTTTCTCTATCATGCTTGGAAGACATAAGTTACATAGTAGTTGATTAGACCTAATATTGTTGTGCATAACTTTATCAAACTGTTCAATGCTCATATCAAGCATGGATCCCATAAAAGTATTTGTTGCAGCATTACAGATCAAAGTATCAATACTTCCTAGAGTATCAATGGTTTTATCTACAAGATTTTTTAATTGATCATCATCAGCTATATTACAGGCTATCGGAAAAGCAACCTCTTCACCAATATCATCATTTATCTCTTTAGCAGTAGCTTCACAAGCATCTAGTTTTCTTGATGATATAATTACATTAGCACCCATAAGTGCAGATTGGTGAGCTATAGACTTTCCAATACCTTTAGAACTGCCGGTTATTAAAATTGATTTATCTTTAAGGCTAAATAATGACATTTTGATTATAATAAATTAACAATAAAGGAATAATATCATGATGATTGAAATATACGGAAAAACCTTCTGCCCATACTGTGATAAAGCAAAAGCTTTGTGCGAAAGAGAAGGGTTTGAATATTCTTATAAAGAATTAGATAAAGATTTTACTAGAGAAGAATTTTTTAATATTTTTCCTACAGCAAGAACATTTCCTCAGATAAAAATAGATGGTAATAATATTGGTGGTTATACAGAGCTAGAGGCTTGGTGGCAAAATAAGGAATAAATTATGGATCAATTTAATGAATTTCTAATATTACTTGATAGTAATTTAAGTGGATCGTGGTGGTTCCCAATTTTATTAGTTGGAACTGGAATATTTTTTACCATATATCTTGGTTTTCCTCAATTTAGGTTTTTTGGAAAAGCTTGGCATTTAGTTTCAGGAAAAAATAAAAAAACAGATTCTGATGGTGAAACAACTGCTTTTGAGGCACTTACAACAGCAATGTCTGGAGCAGTAGGCACTGGTAATATTGGAGGTGTGGCTTTGGCTATTTGGACAGGTGGCCCTGCTGCAATATTTTGGATGTGGATAACAGCAATATTTGGCATGACAACTAAATTCGTTGAAGTAACAATGGGTCATAAATATAGAACAAAATTAGCTGATGGTAGTATTTCTGGAGGCCCTATGTATTACATAGAAAGCGCCTTAAACATGAAATGGGCTGGAATTCTCTTTGCATTTTTAATGATGATTACAGCAATTGGCTCGGGAAATATGCCGCAAATCAATAATATAGCTCTAGTAATGAATACTGAATTTTCAGTACCAAAATTATTTACAGGATTATTTTTAGGCATTTTATTATGGATAATTATTATTGGAGGCATAAAAAGAATCGCATCTGTCGCTAGTAAAATAATTCCTATAATGGGTTTGATATATTTTGGTGGTGCTTTAATTATTCTCACAGAGAATTACCAAAATATTATCCCTTCATTTAATGCTATTTTTTCTCAAGTATTTACAGGTTCTGCTGCAGTGGGTGGTTTTCTAGGAGCAAGCTTTGCTATGAGCTTGAAATATGGTGTCGCCAGGGGATTGTATTCAAATGAAGCAGGCCAGGGCTCATCACCAATTGCTCATGCATCATCAAAAAATAAATCTATAGATCAGGGAGTTGTATCAATATTAGAACCATTCATTGATACTATTGTGGTGTGTAGTGTTACAGCTTTGGTTATCTTATCAAGCGGAGTTTGGACACAGAAATTCGATACAACATTTGCTAAAACCGATATGGTTATTCTTGATGGGATTTATTCTGATGAAAAGAATACTGATGGTTCATATATCTACCCTGACCATATAAATGAATTAACAAGTTATGTTCAATCACTAGACTCAAATGTAAAAGAATATTCAGGAACCATTTATATTGAAGATGGAATGATAATAGATTCTGACATAACAGTTCTTCATTCTAGATCAATAGCTGAAGACATAAAGGTTATAAATAATGATAAAAACTTATATTCAGGAACTCTAAATATTGTTGGAGGAAAAATATCTGAGCCAGTTATATTAGAGGGTAAATCATTAGTTAGCTCTGCCGAATTAACTGCAAAAGCATTCTCTCAAGGTGTTTTTGGAGAGTATGGTGGTAAATTAGTTGCAATAGCACTTCTCTTGTTTGCTTTTTCTACAGCAATAACATGGTGTTATTACGGAGATAGATCAACCGCATATATCTTTGGTGAAAGAGGTGTATTTTGGTACAGAAACTTTTATGTCTTGTGTTTTATATTAGCAGCTGTAATTGATACAACAATTGTATGGAATATCGCATACGTTGTAGTTGCTTTAGTATCAATACCAAACTTGATTGCATTATTTGTTCTTAGGAATGAAATGAAAGATTTAACTAATGAATTTATAAAAGAAAACTAATATAATTTAATTTTTAAATTTTCCTTTTTCGTAATGAACTATAAATACTTTCTTAACTTTTTGTTAATAGTTACGCTTATTTCTTGTGGTGGAGGAGGAGGCGGTGGTTCTTCAGATCCTGAACCGCCATCGATTTTCAATCCTCTTATAAATACTTTTACAAGTTCTTCATCATCAATCACTTCAGGTAATTCTATTGATTTATCATGGACTACTACCAATGCTATTTCATGCTCTGCTTCTGGAGATTGGGATGGAGCAAAAGCAACTGGTTCCGGTAGTGAAACATTAACTTTAACAGATGTAAAAACTTATACTTTTACACTAACCTGCAGAGGAGAAAGTTCGCAAAACACAGTATCTAAATCTGTAACAGTTGAAGTTACAGAATCAAATGGTTCATCAACAAATATTTATTCTGAGGATAAAGCATCTTATTGCGCTACTCCAAGCAATGATTCATCATCTTACTGGCTTGAAGAATTTACATCTAATATTCTTGATGAAAATATATTTACATATCAAGAATCAAATGGGTTCTGTGCTACACCCGGATGCCCAAATGGAGATTCAGATTTTGTTCAGGGCTGGGGCAATAACGAAGCTCAATACTACACCAGCTGCAGAGATGGGTATTCAAAAAATTGTAATTCTGAAACAAATACTACAGAAAATGCTTTTATTGAAAATGGATTTTTAAAGATTCAACCAATTTATAACAGTTCAAGTCCATTCGAAGATCCTTATTGTGATGATAAGTCATGCTCATACACATGGGACTATACTTCTGCGAGAATAATGACTTCGGGTAAAAAAGTGATGTCACCAGGAACTGAAATTACTGTATGCTTTAAGCACCCAGAAGGTATGGGTCATTGGCCTGCGATATGGATGTTACCTCAGGGATTTGTAGAAGGCCAAAAAAAATGGCCTCAAGATGGTGAAAATGATCTTGTTGAACACATGCAAAACCATCAAGCTTACGAGACACAATCTACAATACACTTTGGCTCAACTGGTACTTCTAGAAATATCTGGCAAATTGAATCTGTACCAGCAAATGTTGACTTTTTTGATAAATTTCATTCTGTCACAATGAGATGGCAAACAGACAAAATTGAATATTTTTTAGATACTCAAACCCAACCTTACTTTACTATTGTTAAAGATGATAGATCTGAATTTAATAATGACTATTGGCCATTTAATGAGGATTTTTACTTAATATTAAATGTAGCTTCAGGAGGGAATGGCGGAGGAAGTCCAGATACTTCAAAGTTCTGTCAAGATGCTGAATGTTCAAACTTTGAAGACAAAGATAGGGGTAGATTTTTGATAGATTATATTGAAATTAAATCTATTGATTAGAAGTTCTATTTTTTAATTCTAGAAAGACATCTTCCATGGAATAATTCTGGTTTTTAAGAAGAACCATTAGGTGGAATAATAAATCTGCTGATTCATCAATCAATCTTCCGTCATTTGTAACTGCAGCTATTGATGTTTCACCTGCTTCTTCTGTAACTTTTTTAGCGATTTCTTTAACACCTTTATCTAGCAAAGATGCGACATATGAATTTTCTGAAGACTTATCCTTTCTTTCATCAATAACAGCTTCTAGTTCTGAAATTATTGAAAAATAATGTTTTTTCTCTGATTTGAAGCATGAATAATTTTCTAGATGGCATGTTGGTCCTAATTGCTCTGCTTTAATCAACAAAGCATCTTTATCACAATCAAATTCGATTGATTTTAGTAATAATTTATTTCCTGATGTTTCTCCTTTAGTCCAAAGCCTCTGTTTTGACCTGCTAAAAAATGTAACTTCTTCGGTTTTAAGTGTGTGTTGTAGCGAATCTTTATTCATATATCCAAGCATTAAAACATTAAAAGATATCGAATCTTGAATTATTGCTGGAATTAAACCTCTGTCATCATAGCTTAAATTTTCTATATCCATTTTTAGTACCTTATGTTTATTGAATTTTTTCTTAAAAAGTCTTTAAGTTCATTTATTTTAATTAAGTCTTTATGAAATACACTTGCAGCAAGAGCTCCACTAGATTTAGTCTTGGTGAGTACATCTTTGAAGTGACCTTTTGTTCCCGCTCCACCAGATGCTATCAATGGAACGTCACAATTTTTTAACATAATATTTAACTGATTGATATCATACCCATCTCTAACACCATCTTTGTTCATGCAATTTAAAACGATTTCTCCCGCACCAAGATTTTGGACTTGATCTATCCATGCTTTAGTTTCTATTTGTGTATTTTTTATTGTTTTTTCATCTCCAGTATTTGAATAGACAATATATTTGTTATCTGTATATCTAGAATCAATACCTACAACAACGCATTGACTCCCAAACTCATTTGCTAGCTCTTGTATTAAATTAGGGTTTGCTAGAGCTGGAGAATTTATTGAAATTTTATCTGCACCATTGTTTAGAATATCTCTGGCATCTTTAAGATTTTTTATTCCACCTGCAACACAAAAAGGAATATTAATAAGTTCTGCAATCTGTTTTACCCATTCTTTAGAAACAATACCATCATATGTACTTGCACCAATGTCATAAAAAACTAACTCATCAGCACCTTCTTCATTATATTTACTTGCCAAATCTAAAATCGATCCAACAATCTCATGATTTTTAAATTTTATACCTTTAACTACATATCCATTTTTAACATCTAAACATGGAATAATTCTTTTAGTTAACATTTAGCAAATCACCAAGCGATATTTTATTTTCATATATAGCCTTACCTACGACGCATTCATTACATGATATTGATTTTAGGTTGTAAATATCATTGATAGATCCAATGCCACCAGATGCTATTAAGTTTATATTCTTATAATTTAATAGATTTTTATATATATTAAGATTTGGACCTTGAAGTGTTCCATCAACAGAAATATCAGTAGCTAATATATTTTTAATCCATGGGTTTTCATTAATATAGTCAAACAAATTTATATTTGTATTATTTGTCCATCCATCTACTGAAAGAAGAGGGGAGTTTTTAACAATATTAAAGTCCAATCCAAATATAATATTTTCAACATTAATATTTTCTTTTAGATCATTTCTAAATTTAATATCTTTAACAGCTGCTGTACCTACAATAATTCTTTTTACATTGTTAGATATAAGATCTTTCGCTTTATCAATCGTTCTTATACCGCCACCAACTTGGATTTCTAAATCTTCAATATTTGCAATATCTTTAATAATTTTTAGGTTTTCATTGCCACCAGTTTTAGCAGCATTTAAATCAACTATATGAATAGTTTTAAAGCCTGCTTTTTTAAATATATTTACCTGTCTTAACGGATCATTATTATATTCAGTAACCTGAGAATAATTTCCTTTTAGCAACCTAACACATTTACCATTTAAGATATCAATAGCAGGAATTATTTTCATATTGAATTAATAAAATTTTTTAAAAACATTTCGCCTGCAGTAGAAGATTTTTCTGGATGGAATTGACATCCTAAAAGATTATCTTTTTTTATAATTGATGAGAATTGATTACCATATGAGGTATACCCAACTGTGTAATCACTGTCTTTATTGAAATAACTGTTAGCAAAGTAATAGTAACCATCCAAAGTATTATCAAGTTTACATTCGACTTTATTCCAGCCCATCTGAGGTACAGCAATAACATCTTTTTTATTAAATTTAGTTATATTTCCCTTAATCAAACCTAAGCACTTAGTATTATCTTCTTCAGAATAATCAAATAAAATTTGCATACCTATACAAATTCCAAGTAGTGGTTTATTAGTTTCCCTAATAAAGCTAACTAAATTTTTTTTTGATAATGTATCCATAACTTTTCCTGCAGAACCGACACCGGGTAATACCAATGCATCCATTTGTGAGAGTTCATCTATGGAATTAGAAATAAATGAATCTATATTCAATCTTTTAAAGGAATAATAGATTGAATTAAGATTTGCACCTCCGCAATCAACAATTCCAATTTTCATAGACTTCCTTTTGTTGATGCAATATTTGTATTATTTCTTTGTAAGGCTTTATTCAATGCTCTTGTAAAACTTTTAAAAGTTGCTTCAACAATGTGATGGCTATTTTCTCCTTTAGTTTCTATATGGCATGTAAAATTAAGAGCATTTATAAAAGATATAAAAAAATGTTCAAACATTTCAGTTGGAAAATCACCAACATATTCTCTTAATTTAGATGTTCTCATTTTTAGAAGCGTCCTGGATGCCATATCAATACTTACATTTGAAATAGTTTCATCCATAACTAGTGATTCATTAGATGAATATCTTTCGATATTTTTTCTATCTCCTAGGGCAGATTTAAATGCTTCACCCAATGCTATAGCAACATCTTCTATAGTGTGATGTTGATCAATTTCCAAATCACCAAAAGATTTTATAGTGATATCAAATTGACCATGTTTTGCGAATTGCTCTAGCATATGATCAAAAAATTTAAGACCGGTATCCACATTGTAGTTACCAGTACCATCAATATTTAAATTTATAAATATACTAGTCTCTTTAGTAGTACGTTTTATAAAAGAAGTCCTAGGTAATAAGCCTGCATCATTGATAGCATAAATTTCTCTAACTTGTACTGCTTTTGTATGAGCATCCAAGCTTTCGGCTTCTGCAAGGGTCTTGACTGTTGGAGCAAGAGCAAGGAACCCCTCAGGAGTTGCAGTTTGGAAGGTAATAGTTTTACCAAAGTCTTTAACAGATAGTCCAGAATATGTTTTAGCAGCCTGTCCAGTTGGAAGTGTATGATTTGAACCAGAAGCATAGTCTCCAAATGACTCAGGTGAATATTTACCACAAAATACAGAACCTGCATTGTTAACGTATGGTGCAATTTTTACAAAATCATCATCGATTAATATTAAGTGCTCAGGTGCATTATCATTAATAAAACTTATTATTTCTTTATCATTTTTGGCTTTAACTAAATATGTATTATTTATACTTTCATTGAGTATAGATTGTCTGCTCAAAGATTCTTTTTGATAGCTAATAATTGCTTTTATATCTTTAAGTAACTTTTTATTTTTTGAAATTAAAACTGCTTTGGCGTCAATACTGTGTTCAAGTTGTGAAAGCAAGTCAGAAGCTATGATGTCTGCTTTTTCTATATCGTCTGAAACAACATAAACTTCACTTGGCCCAGCTGGCATATCAATTGAGATATCTTTACTAACCTGTAATTTTGCTTCTGTAACATATTTATTACCAGGTCCAAATATCTTATAACATTTTGGAATAGACTCTGTTCCATATGCCATTGCAAAAATAGCTTGAGAACCACCAACTTTATATATATTTTTAATATTTAGTAACCCAGCAACCCATAATATAGTTGGATTTATTTTTCCATTGGTATCAGGAGGTGTGCAAATAACAATATTTGGACAACCAGCAATAATTGCTGGAATTGCCTGCATTAGAAGTGAGCTGAACAGTGGGGCAGTGCCACCAGGTATATATAACCCAACACTATCAATAGGCTTAAATTCTGACCATAAGGAGACACCTTTTGTGGTTTCTACTTTATTAATTGACAAGCCATCTAATTGTTTTTCGTGATACTTTTTAATATTTGAATATGCTGTGAGAATGCTATTCTTTAATTGATCATCAATTAATTCTTCCGCTTTTTTAAATTCTGAATTACTAACCTTAAAAGATTTAATTTCCTTTTCTTTTAAGATTTTAGATATCTTTCTTAAACCATTGTCACCTTCATCGATAACAAGCTTTTTAAATTTATTAATGGTTGAAATATCTTTTGATGAAATTTTTGACTCAGTAAATTCTAAGATCTTAGATTTATTATTTAATAGTAATTCTTTCATATTAATTTAAGACTTTTTCAACAGGCATAACCAAAATAGAGGACGCTCCCTTAGCTTTTAGTTTTTCCATAGTTTCCCAAAATATTGGTTCTTGGCATAAAGCATGTATAGCCACTTTATTCTCATTCTCAAGAGGTATAACCGTTGGAGATTCTGATCCTGGCAATATCTTACAAATTTCTTTAACTTTTGAAGAGTCAGCATTCAGCATTACATACTTACTCTCAATAGCATTAACAACACCTTGCATTCTGCTAATAACTTTTTCAGCAATTTTTGATTTAGTAGTTGTTAGATTTTTATTTTTTATAAGGATAGCTTGTGATTCAAGGATGGTTTCAATTTCTTTTAAATTATTAGCTTCTAAAGTTGCACCAGACGAAACAAGATCACATATTAGATCAGACATTCCAATATATGGCGTAAGTTCGACTGACCCGTGAATATTAATAACAGAGGCATTAATATTTTTATCTTTTAAGTATTTTTTAACTGTTTTCGGATATGAGGTAGCAATTTTCTTACCTTTAAATGATTTAATATTTATATTTTCTGGGCATGCAAAAGATAGCCTGCATCTTGAAAATCCCAAATTAAGGACTTTATCAATATAAGTTCTTTTAAATAATGATTTTTCTAGTAATACGTTTTCACCGACTATAGCTAAATCAGCATCTCCATTTGAAACAAGAGAGGGTATGTCATCACTTCTTACAAAAAGAATATCAATAGGTAAATTATTTGATTTTGCTAATAAATTATCTCCTTTTGTTGAGAAATTTATACCAGACTTTTTAATCAAATCAATACTTTGATCAAACAGACGACCCTTTTTTTGAACAGCAATAGTTAATCTATTTTTCATTTATTTATCCTTTTAAGAATTCGTTTATATCCTTGATATGGCTCACTTGATAAAAATCTTGCTACTCTGGTTACAGTTGTTGTGCTGGTTTTTAATTTAGCCGCAATCTCTCTGTAAGATAAATTATCTTCATATAAAAGTTGTGCAACAGCCCAGCGCTCTTCTAATGCTTTTAATTCTGCTGGAGTACAAAGATCTTTTAAAAAATCATCTACTTCATTTTTGCTTTTTAATAATAAAAATATTTCATTTAAGTTTTTCATGCGTGCTAGTGTATTACTATGCTAATACAAAGTAAAGTAAAAAAAGGCACTATTTAAAGTGCCTTTAATGATTAAGAATTAATCGTTAGGATTGAACCATAAAGGCAAAACAGCAATCAATAATCCTGAAATGTAGAACATCCAGCCACCTAGTGAGGCAATCATATTTCCCTCAGCCTGTGCTGCAAGCCAAGCTTGTGAGCCGGCTCCAAGATCAATATCTCCATTAGCGACATCAAGTGCATTTAGTGCCATAGCATGGCCTTCAAAGGTTCCATTAATAAGACCAGCTAAATTTAGCCCTATTAAAAATACTGAAACAGCAAAAGCTGTTCCAATTAATTTAGCTAATGTATTTGCACCCTTATCTACCATCACACTGCTAAATCTAGCAGCAACCCAGACAGCAATTACAGTTGCAAGAAATATAGTTGCATTGGCTCCCCTAGAGTCAGCAAAAAGATTCCATAATTCAATTTCATAGGAAACGCTTGTAAATAAATCCATAATCTCCCCTCCCAAGGTATTTAATGAATATTTACTTATACTATTAAAACTTCTTAATTATCAAGTTCTTAATAAAATAAAATGTATATAAATTAAATATATTTATATTTATTTTTTTGATAACAGAGATACCATTTCAAGATGTTTTGTATTTGGAAATTGGTCAAAAAACTCTATGTTTTTAATTTTATACGATGAAAGATTTTTAATATCTCTAGAATATGTTTCATAGTTACACGAAACATAAATTATATTTTCAAATTTATTAATTAATTTAATAACATTTTCATCAAGTCCTGCTCTCGGTGGGTCAACTAAAACATGAGAAAAATTAAAATCAGAAATATTAATTCCTTTCATTCTTGTAAAAATTCTGCCATCGAACAACTCAGAAACTTCTTCTGCTGAAAGCCTCGCATGAAAAATGTTTTTAATATTTTGCTCATTTATAGATTTTTTTAGGCATCTTATAGATTGACGATTACTCTCAGTTGCAAATATTTTGTTAAATAACTTTCTCATTGGAAGAGAAAATGTTCCAGATCCACAGTAGAGTTCTAGAAGATCTTTTGGATCTTTTATAAAACTCATTGCCTTTGCAACCATTTCAGGCATATGAAAATGGTTTGGTTGATAGAATGATTGATCAGTTTGATAAAGTATAGTTTCTAGATGCTCAATATTATCTTCCAGTAGGTCACTGTGAGTTGAATATAGATTATTTTTAGATCTGAGATTGATGCTAATATTTAAAATATTTGCGATTTTATCTGCTAAACCCTTAATTTCATCATCTAATAATTTGTGATAAACCAGTGACACTAAAACTCTGTTTTTTCTATTTGATCTAAAGTTAATTTGGAATAATTTGGTTTTAAGAACATTCGATTTATTTATTTGATTTAAGAGATTTGGCATTAAAGCTTGTATAGATGGCCTAGCTACTGCAAAAGTTTCTAAATAAACTATCTCTCCTGAAGGGGAGTACATAGTATAAAAATTATTTTTATAACCAAATTCACATCTTGATCTATAGCCATAAGAAGGACTTAAATTAATTGCAATATTATTTTTATAATGTTCGTCTATTAATGATGTTGCTTTCTGAAATTTATTCATTTAATTGATAAAGAATCTTGTTATAAAAAATATTAGCCCTATAAATGTTATATTGATAAGAATAAATAAGATAATTATTTTTATTATTGAGAATTTTTTAATATCTTTTTCAAAGTCTTGCTTTGTTCTGATGCCCAATAATGAATCAATTATTCTTTTAAACCACATATATTTATGGAAAAAATTGTAAATATTACAGAATCAGCTGAAGAGTATTTAGCAAAACTTCTTCGAGATAAAAATGAACCTAATCTTGCTGTCAGAATTTTTATATCTGACCCTGGAACACCAAAAGCTGAGACATGTTTAGCTTATTGTAAACCAGAAGAGGCAGATAAAGATGATGTTGTTCTTAAGCTTGATAAGATTACTGTTCATGTAGAGGAAAGAAGTATTCCTTTTTTAGTAGATGCAGAAGTTAATTATGATAATGATACTTTTGGCGGTCAACTAACTATCAAAGCTCCAAATGCAAGATTACCCAATATATCTCCGGATAGTCCTCCTGAGGATAGGATTAACTATGTTATATATAATGAAATAAATCCAATGCTTGAGTCTCATGGGGGAGAAGTAAGTCTTGTTAAGTTTACTGACCAAGGTGAGGCCATCCTTCAATTTGGAGGAGGTTGCCAAGGATGCGGCATGGTAGATGTGACGCTTAAAGATGGAATTGAAAAAACGCTATTAGAACAAATACCGGAGTTAAAATCTGTTAAAGACTCAACAGATCATTCTATTGATGATAATGCCTATTATAAGTAGCTAGATTTCTTTTATCGACAGTATTAATCCAAACAATGGATGATCAAAATAATGTATTTCTTCATTAAATATTCTTCTTTGTTCATCAATAAAGATATTGATTTTATTAGATTTGGGTATATTTAATGAAGGTGCATTTTTACTACTATTTATATCTACATACTTGTTAGGTTTATTTAATTCAATTTTTAGATCATTTTTTAAATCTTTATTGTTCTCTTTATTAGCTTCTAATATTTTTTTTTCAAACTTAGCAATTTTATCTGTTGTAATATCAATAGAGTCATTACCTTTAACACCTATATATGATTTTAGATCTGCATGAAGGAATCTACTTCTGTAAAATTTTAAATATAGTCCATATTCCTTTTGTTTATCTTCATAAAATAAGAATTGAGCATCATCCTTGTAATCAATATTTTGTATCCATTTGAAACTATCTAATAACTCATAGTTACTATTGGTTTCTAATTTATTATTTATTTTTTTTAAAACTACTAAGTTATCAGTTTTTCTATACCAAGTTTTTGGATTAGATACTTTTGAAATATCTTGGTCTTTTGTTAAAACATTATTGCTTTTTTTTATTGGATTAAAATCCTTAAACAGCCTGTTAAAAAAATTATCTTTTGGTTTTGATTGATAGGCATTTTCATTAATCTGTAAGGTTGGTTTATAAAAAGATACTGTTTCAATTGAAGGTGTTGAAAATTCTTCATCAAAGTTTTCATCAGTCAAAACATTAGCATGTTTAAAAATTATTAGTTCTATTTCATATTCTTTTAAATCTAAATTTAATTCTGAATTTGCTGATAGAGAGCTTAAAAATAATGATGCAAATAATAATTTAAATAATTTCATTTAATAACTTTATAACTGTTTTTCTTCTAAGGGATGAATTATCTTCATTTAACTCGATAATAAATTTATTCTCTTTATTAATAGAATAAATATTGGGCTTGTTTGTTACTAGAGTCAATATATTCTCAAAAACAGATTTATTAATATTTGCAGAGAGCAATAATGATGTCCTTGAGGAATTAGATTTAATATTTATAACGCCTGTATTTTTAATCATCACTAATATCTTAGAATCATCTATTAAGTTTTGAACTTCATTTGTAAATGAACCACATCTGTCTCTCAGATCTTCTGAAATATTATTAACATCATTAATAGAAGATGCATTATTAAGATTTTTATAAATTTTTAATCTTTCAACTGGGGAGGGCAGATAGGAGTCGTTAATATAAGATGAGTCATAAAAATTTATTTCTGTATTTATAAACTCTTTTTCATCATTAGTTTTAAAGGTATTTATTGCATTTTTTAACATTGATAAATATAAGCTCATACCAATAGTATTAATGTGGCCGCTTTGTTTTTCACCTAAGATTTCTCCACCGCCTCTAATTTCAAGATCCTCTTGAGCAATGAAAAATCCAGAACCTAAATTACAAAGTTTAATTATTGAATCTAATCTATTTTTTGCAATTTTAGATAATTCAGGTGAAGGAGTTAAAAAATAACAATAACCTTGTTTTGCAGATCTTCCAACTCTACCTCTTAGCTGATGAAGCTGTGATAATCCAAAATTTTGAGAATCTATTATTAACATTGTATTTGCATTTGGTATGTCTAAGCCCATTTCTACGATAGTTGTACAAATCAGAACATCCAGAGAGCCAGTATCAAAGCTTCTCATAACATTTGATATTTCATCTTTTTTTAATTTACCGTGCGCGATGTCGATTTTAATATCTGGTAATAGTTTGTTTAGTTGATTTTTAAGAGAATTCATTTTGTCTATATTGTTTTGCACTATAAAACATTGACCACCTCTTGATATTTCTCTTGAAATAGCCTCTTTAAAAAGCTGATGTGTTTCAATCTTAAGAAAAGATTTGATGCTCAATCTATTAGATGGTGGTGTGTGTAAAAAAGAGAATTCTTTTAAACCTGAAAAAATAAAATTCATTGTTCGAGGAATGGGTGTTGCTGATAAATAGAGTATGTGTATATTTTCTTGTTTGCTCTTAATAAGATCTTTTTGTCTGATTCCAAACTTATGTTCTTCATCTACAATCAAAATACCAGTATTTGAAAAATCAATACCGCAAGTAAATAATGCATGCGTACCAATAACTATATCAATGTTTTTATTATTAAACCCTTTTACATAATTATCTTTATTTTTTTTAGAAGTATGTCTATTAATTAGTTTTATAGATGCGCCTGTATTTTTAAATCTTTCTAAAAATGATTCATAGTGTTGTTCGCTCAGGATGGTGCTTGGACATAACAAAACTACTTGTTTATCTGAATTAATTGCCACAAAAGCAGATCTCATAGCAACTTCAGTTTTACCAAAACCAACATCTCCACATAAAACTCTATTCATAGGTTTAACTAAAGCTATATCCTTCTGAATTGCGCTAATTGCTTCTAATTGATCTGCAGTTTCTTTAAATGGAAAATCCTTATTAAAAATATTTAAATCTTCATCATTAGCTCTTAAAACAAACGCAGTAGATTTAAGTCTTCTTGATTCGATATCTAATATTTCAGCGGCGTGATCATATGCTCTTTTTTGAGCTTTTTCTTTATTTTTTAGCCATTTATTAGATGATAGAGAATCAAGTTTTATATTTTCAGTTAAATCATTTTTGTGATATTTACTAATTAAATCAACACTTCTAAGTGGCACATATAAAGCTTCATTTGAAGAATACATAATCTTTATATATTCATTAGAATTATTATTAGTTTCTACGACCTCTAAACCTTCATATATGCCAATACCATAATTCTCATGAACAACATAATCGCCATCGCTAAATAGTTGATCTCTGTTATGCGTTACTGATTTTCTTTCCTGAGTCTCTAGAAATATTAAGTTTGAATCTTGTTTGTATTCATTATTAAAAATAATAAGTTTTTCTTTTATATGAATAGGTCTAACAATATCAGAAATCATTAAATTTATTCCAAATGAAGCCTGAGATATATTTTTTATTTCTTTAATATTTGGCTTCAGTCGTTCAAATAATGTTTCGTATTCACTTTGAAGTGATGTAATTAAGACAATTTGATATTTTTCTAATTTGTTTTGACCAATATCGTTAACAAGCTCATTTATATTTTTATAATTAAAATCTTCATAAATATCAAAATCCCAGATATTTTTTTGTGGGAGTTTATTTTTGATAGTTTCTAACGAACAAAATAAATCATTAGGTGATAATAACGGTCTTTGTGAGTCAATATTCTCGTCATCAAATCTTTGTTGAATATAGTTATTGTATGAGTCTATTTCATGATCAAAATTATCTAATACAATGAATGAATGACTATCAAATATTTCAAAAAAATTTGAAGTTTTTGAAAAAAATAATGGCAAGTAAATATCTGAACCTTCTGCTTTTCTAGAGGTATTTAAATTTTGAAATATTTCACAATGTCTTTCGTCATATTCTTGAAAATATTCTCTCCAATTATCTCGAAATATTTTTAAATTATGATCATCGAAAGTATATAAAGAACTTTTAGATAGCCTAAAATTATTTGATTTTTCAACAGATGATTGTGTTTCAAGATCAAAGAATCTAACAGACTCAACTGAATCATCAAAAATCTCAATTCTCAAGGGATTTCTATATATAGGAGTATAGATATCTATAATTCCTCCTCTAAGTGAATACTGATTAATACCTTCGATTTTGTTTACCTTTTCGTAATTCAAAGAAATAAGAATTTTTTCAAGCTTATTTAACGATAAAGAATCACCTAAATTAAAAATTTCTTTTGATTGAAAAAAATCTTTTGTAGGGTATAGCTCAAATAAACTCTTTATTGTTGTAATAATAATTTTCTTTTCTTTATCTAATGTATTAAGGATTGAAAAACGATCGCTTAAAATATTATCAGGTGCAGAAAAATGGTCGTAAGGTAGTATTTCATTTTCTGGAAAATAATTAATACTCTCTGAATTTAAATATAAAGACAGTTCATTATTTATGAGTCTAGCTTCCTTACTATCTTTAACAACAACACATAAAGAAACATCAGAATCATGATATTTATTAATCAATTGATGTGCGAATCTATGGTCGTTATTTTTATGCATTTAATGGTAAATTTTTTACAAATACTTGTATAATGTTGTGCGTATTCTATCAACTCAATAATAATATAGGTAATTATGGACATTAATTTTTCAAAAGAAGATTTAGCTTTTAGAGATGAGCTAAGAGAATGGCTGGCAAATGACTATCCAAAGCATGTTAAAGATAAAATGGATAAAGGTGAACACCTTACTAGACAAGACATGGTTGATTATCATAAAGCATTATCTGCAAAAGGGTGGATGGGTTATAACTGGCCTGTTGAATATGGTGGAACTGGTTGGAGTGCAACTCAACTGTATTTGTTTAATAAAGAGTTCGGAATGGCAGGGTGTCCGCCGCTATTAGCTTTTGGTGTAAGCATGGTTGCGCCTGTTATTTGGACATTTGGAAACGAAGAACAAAAGAAAAGGTTCTTACCTGATATTTTAGATTTCAATACTTGGTGGTGTCAGGGTTATTCTGAACCAGGTTCCGGTTCTGATTTAGCATCACTCAAAACAAAAGCTGTCAAAGATGGTGATCATTATGTAGTTAATGGTTCCAAGACATGGACGACTTTAGCTCAAAATGCTGATTGGATCTTTTTACTAGTTAGAACTGATTCTTCTGGTAAGAAACAAGAAGGCATATCGTTCCTTTTAGTTGATATGAAAACTCCTGGTATAGAAGTTAAACCGATAATAACTATTGATGGTGATCACGAAGTTAACTCTGTATTTTTCACAGATGTAAAAGTTCCAGTAGAGAACTTAGTTGGTGAAGAGGGTAAAGGTTGGACATACGCTAAATTCTTACTTGCTCATGAAAGATTTGGTATAGCTGCTGTTGGAGCTTCTATGAGAGCTCTAAATCAGTTAAAAGAAGTTGTTTCTGAGTTAAATAATTCAGATTTAGATAAGAAAGTTGCTGAAATGGAAATTGCTATATCTGCTCTAGAAATGACAGAATTACGATTGCTATCAGATCTTGAAAATGGTGGTCATCCAGGCGCTGAATCATCTATCCTAAAAATTAAAGGCACAGAAATACAACAAGGCCTTACTGAGCTTTTTGTTGAAGCAGCAGGTGAATATGCATTAATGTATCCTGGAGCAGGAGGCTACGGATCAAACGATAAACCATCTGGCCCTGAGCATGCAGCTGTTTCGTTAGAAAGATTCTTGAACTTCAGAAAAACATCTATATATGGTGGAAGTAACGAAATCCAAAAAAATATTATTTCGAAATTTGTACTAGGGGTATAAACATGAATTTAAGTTATACAGAAGAGCAAGTAATGCTCAGAGAACAGATTCAGAAATTTTGTGAAACAGAATACGATTTTTATAAAAGAGAAGAAGTTGTGAAATCAGAGGATGATTTTGATGCAAATGCTTGGTCATTATTTGCAGAACAAGGTTGGTTATCAATGCCATTTTCAGAAGAATCAGGTGGTTTTGGTTTTGGCCCAGTAGAGCTTTCTATTTTATTCGAAGAGTTTGGAAAATCACTCGTGATAGAACCATATTTATCTAATGTTGTTTTAGCTGGTTCTGTTTTAGATAAATCTAACTTTGAACGTAAAGTTGAGCTTATAGAAAATATTTGTTCAGGATCTATGCATGTATCGCTTGCATATGCTGAGGCAGCTCATTCTTATGAATACTTAAAACCTGATACTAATGTATCTGATAGTAAGCTCAATGGCACTAAAACACTTGTATTAAATGGTAAAAATGCGTCTAAGCTAATTGTTTCATGTGTTATGAATGAAGAATTGTCTTTGGTGCTAGTCGATACAACTGCTGATGGTGTTTCTTTTAATACTTTTAGAACTATTGATGAAAAGACATGTGCTGAATTTACCTTTGAAAATGTATCTATTCAGGATTCAGATATTATTGCTTCTGGTGACGAGGCAAAAAATCTACTAACTGAAACCATTAACCTTGCAACTTTATGCATTAGTGCTGAAGCTGTTGGCTGCATGGTATCTTGTTATAACAAGACAGTTCAATATACAAAAGAGCGTGAGCAATTTGATCAGCCAATATCAAATTTCCAAGTTTTACAACACCGTATGGTAGACATGTTTATTGATAGCGAGCTTGCTAAATCACTTTTATTTAAAGCAATGTTAGAGGTTGATGCTGATTCTGAAGATAAATTTAAACATGTTTCTGCTTTAAAAGCTCACGTTGGGAAATTTGGTAAGCTGTCTGCTCAAAACGCTGTTCAACTTCATGGAGGTATGGGCGTTAGTGAAGAAATGATGATTGGTCATTATTTAAAAAAGATGGTTGCTATTGATGCCATGTTTGGTAACGCTGATTTCCATCTAAAATCATTCTCTAAATAAATGATTTTTATTTAAACTTTTATCGATTAAAATAATTTCTTAATGTAAATTTTTTACAGAATTATGGATGATAAAAGAGATTTAAGCTTTCAATCAACCAAACGTCAGGATCGTATATTACCTGAAGATTCATTTGGAGATTGGAAGTGGAGAGAAGGTCTTGCTGAATTAATGGTCCCAATCATAGGTGGGCTATATCGCGATGGCATTAATATTCTTATATATGGAAAATCTCTTGTTAATCAGTCTCCTGTAGAAATTATGAGAGCTCATAGGTTTGCTCGCCAGGCAGATGATAATGAACTTAGTGAATTAGAAACATTTCCAATTCTTCAATATGTTGATACTCTAAATTTAGCTGACTGTGAAATAGATATTGGTGAATTAGCAATTAAATACCCAGATTTTAGCCAACTAAAAAATGATACTTCTGGTTTAAGCGAATATATAAATGCTGAACTTGCTGATGTAATAGATGTTAAACCAGCTAGACCTAAACTGCCTAAAGATATTGTTTTATATGGCTTTGGTAGAATTGGTCGTCTTGTTACAAGAATGATGATCCAAAATACTGGTCCTGGTAATTACTATAGATTAAGAGCAGTAGTTATAAGAAAAGCTGCTGATGATGATATATACAAAAGAGCAAGTTTATTAACAAGAGATTCTGTTCATGGTTCATTTGATGGAACAGTAAGAGTTGATGAAGAAAAATCTTTACTTGTTATCAATGGAAATGCTGTAAAAATTATCTATGCTTCAGGTCCAGATGATGTTAAATATTCAGACTACGGTATTCATGATCCGCTTGTCATAGATAACACAGGTGTATGGAGAGATGAAGATGGACTTTCTAAACATATTAATTCAGGAGCCTCAAAGACAATTCTTACAGCTCCAGGTAAGGGAGATATTAAAAATATTGTTTATGGAGTTAATGATTCGATTTTAGAAGATACAGATAGCATTATCTCAGCTGCATCATGTACAACGAATGCAATTGTTCCTGTTTTAAAAGTAATCAATGATAAGTATGGTATAGATGGTGGACATATCGAAACTGTTCACTCATATACCAATGATCAGAACTTGATTGATAATTTTCATAAAGGTGATAGAAGAGGCCGTGGAGCTCCATTGAATATGGTAATAACCACAACTGGAGCTGTAAAAGCTGTTGCTAAAGCAATACCTGAATTAGAAGGTAAATTAACAGGAAATGCTATTAGAGTTCCTACTCCAAATGTAAGTTTAGCAATACTTTCATTGGTTTTAGATGAAGAAGTTGATAGAGAAGAGTTTAATGATTACTTAAAATCAATGGCGTTTCATTCTAAATATAGAGAAACCATTGGTTATGTAAACTCACCTGAGATTGTCTCATCAGACTTTTACTCAAGTCCTTTCGCTTCAATTATTGACTCTCAAGCAACTATAACAAGCGGTAAAAGAGTTACCTTATATTGTTGGTACGATAATGAATACGGATACTCTAAACAAGTTATTAATTTAGCTAAAAAAGTAGCTGGAATTTCCTTAAAAAGATTTCCTAAACCAATTCAATAAAACGCTAGAATCAAGGGCTCTTTGCATTTATAATCATCACGTTTTCGATGGATTTAAATATACTTAGGCTAAGCACACGTGATAAAAATTTCTAAAGGTCTAGATTTGCCAATTTCTGGTATTCCTGATCCTGTAATTACAGATACTCCTAAAGTTACATCTGTCTCTCTATTGGGAAATGATTTTATTGGCATGAAGCCAACAATGCTTGTCAAATTAGGTGACTCTGTAAAAAGAGGAACTAAAATTTTTGAAGATAAAAAAAATCCAGGTGTTTTCTTTACATCTCCAGCAGGAGGAGTTGTTAAGGAAATTAGTAGAGGAGATAAAAGAAAGTTTCTATCAATTGATATTGAGATTTCTGATAACGAAGAGTACGTCCATTTCGATACTGGTAATGTTAAATCACTATTAGTTGAGTCAGGTCTGTGGAATGCTTTTAGGTCTAGACCATTTAACAGAACACCAGGGGTAGAGGCAAACCCCGATGCATTATTTATAAATGCTTGTGACACTAATCCGCTTGCTATAGATCCTCATCATATAATTCAAGATGACCTGAAATACTTCAATCTAGCATTAAAAGTATTATCCGAATCTTTTTCATGTCCTATTCATTGTTGTTATCAAAATTCTAATTTTGATACTTCAATTGATAATGTTTATTATCATCAATTTTCCGGCCCTCATCCAGCTGGTCTATCCAGCACACACATTAATAAAATATATCCTGTTAATTTAAAAAGAGTAGCATGGACCATTGGATTCCAAGACTTAATCTCTATTGGATATCTTCTTGAGCATAATTCATTGAGAACACATAAGACAATTGCACTTGGTGGCCCATCTGTATTTAATCCATCATTAATTAAAGCGAGGATTTCAGGAAATATTGATGAAATTACTGCAGGTAAAATTGAATCTGGATCTAGAATTATTTCAGGTTCAGTTCTTTATGGTCACGCATCTGAGGGTGTAATGAATTATCTAGGTTTTTATGACTCTCTTATTTCTGCAATTCCTGACGAAGCTAATGATATATTTTTAAATTGGTTAATGCCTGGCTCACACTTACATTCAAAATTAAATGTTTTTATTTCTTCATTGTTAAAGCCTTCTAAGTTTATATTTAATACCTCAGTGAATGGTGGTGATAGAGCTATAGTTCCAGTTGGATCGTATGATGAAGTCCTTCCTATGGACATATTAGTTCCGCAATTGTTAAAAGCATTGGTAGTAGGTGATAGAGAACAAGCTGTTGATTTAGGAATGCTAGAGCTAGCACCTGAAGATTTAGCTATATGCTCTTACATCTGTCCTAGTAAGTATGACTATTGTTCAATACTTGCTAATAATTTAAATGAACTATATTTAGAACAATGAAGGGTTTAAGAAATTACATAAATTCTATCAAACCAAATTTTGTTGGTGAGGGTAAATATTCAAAATGGTTCCCATTATTTGATGCTGTAGAAAATTTTGTATTTTCAACACAAACAAAAACCTCAAATCCAGTTCATGTTCGTGATGGTGTTGATATCCAAAAAATTATGGTAATCGTATGGTTATCTACTTTTCCAGCAATGTTTTTTGGTATGTATAATCTTGGTGCTCATTCGCTTGAATATTTAGAATCAATTAATCAATTAAATACAGGTGATTGGCATCATTATTTAGTAAGTTTAGTGGGTTACGACTCATCAAGCTTTATTTCAAAGCTATGGTTTGGTGCATGCTATTTTATGCCTATCTACATTACCGTATTTGTGGTTGGAATTGGTTGGGAAACTTTATTTGCAGTCGTTAGAAAACATGAAATAAATGAGGGAGCTTTTGTTTCTACTGTCTTATTTTCATTAAGTTGTCCGCCTGATTTACCATTGTGGCAAGCAGCCCTTGGTATCACATTTGGATTAGTAATTGGTAAAGAGATATTTGGAGGAACTGGTAAAAACTTCCTTAATCCGGCATTAACAGGAAGAGCGTTCTTATATTTTGCCTATCCTTCACAAATATCAGGAGATAAAGTTTGGATTGCAGGTTTGGCTGATAATAACATTGTTCCAGAGGGCTATAGTGGAGCAACTGCATTAGGAGTAGCAGCAGAAAGCGGTATGGCTGGTATTAATCAAAACTTTACTTGGATGGATGCATTTCTAGGATATATACCAGGTTCCATAGGTGAAACCTCAATAATAGCTATTGGCATAGGATTAATAATTCTTCTAGCTACAAAAGTAGCATCTTGGAGAATAGTTGTTGCAACTATGTTAGGAATGATATTTATGTCTGGAATCCTAAATATAGTGGGTTCTGATACCAATCCTATGTTTGCAATTCCTTGGTATTGGCATTTAGTCATAGGAAGTTTTGCATTTGGCTTAGTTTTTATGGCAACAGAACCTGTTTCTGGTTCCGGAACTAATACCGGAAGATGGATTTATGGGTTTATAATAGGTGTCACGGTTGTATTAATAAGGGTTATTAATCCAGCGTTTCCTGAAGGCATGATGTTAGCAATTCTTTTTGCTAATTTACTGGCTCCAGTAATTGATCATATGGTTATGGTTTCAAATATAAACAGAAGAAAGGCTTTGGCGCAATGAATGATTCAATAGTAAAAACTTTAGGTGTTGCATTTGCAATATGCTTAATTTGTTCTTTCGTTGTATCTTCAACTGCTGTAAGTCTGCGAGATATGCAAAACGAGAACAAAGCCAATGATAAAAGGATGAAAATTCTTCAAGCGGCTGGTATTTTTGATGCTTCTAAAGACATTAAAGAACAATTCGAGACCCTTGAGCCCAAATATATTGATTTTAATTCAGGTAAACTTTTAACTGGCTCGTCTTTAGAAGAATTTTTATCTGAGCATAAAGGTGATTACGATCAAATTGCTGCAACAAGAGACAGTAACTATTCTAAATCTCTTTCAACTTCAGAAGACATTGCTATTATTAAAAATAGAGAAAATGTTGGCAAATTCTATTTATTGCGAAATGAAGATAACTCTATTAATAAAGTAATTCTTCCTGTTAGGGGTTACGGTTTATGGGGAACTCTGTTTGGTTACATTTCTATTGAAAATGATTTTAATACAGTTGCTGGTCTTGAATTTTATGAGCACAAAGAGACTCCAGGTCTTGGTGCTGAGGTTGATAATCCAAAATGGAAGGCACTATGGCCAGGCAAACAACTTTATAGAGATGATGAGGTTGTATTGGAAGTTATCAAAGGCAAGGTTCCTGAAGATGACGCTAATCTAGCATACAAAGTTGATGGACTTTCTGGAGCCACTATTACAAGTAGGGGTGTAAGTAATATGATTAAATATTGGTTTAGTGATTCAGGTTATGCAAATTTATTCAGTGAATTAGATTATGAATCTTAATAGATATAAAGAAGCTTTATTTAAACCGCTTATCGATGAGAATCCGATAACTCTTCAGATTTTAGGTATATGTTCAGCTTTAGCTGTTACAAATAATTTAACAGTGACTTTGGTAATGTGCGTTGCATTAACAAGTGTTTGTTCATTTTCAAACTTATTTATATCTTTAATAAGGAATCATATTCCAAGTAGTATTAGAATAATCGTTCAAATGACTATCATTGCATCGTTAGTTATTGTTGTTGATGAATTATTAAAGGCATATGACTATGAAACTAGCAAAAAATTATCAGTTTTTGTTGGCCTTATAATTACTAATTGCATTGTAATGGGAAGAGCTGAAGCCTTTGCCATGAAAGAAAAACCTTTATTGAGTTTCTTTGATGGTCTTGGTAATGGACTAGGCTATAGTGTTATTTTAATTGGTGTTGCTACCATTAGAGAGCTTTTTGGAGCTGGAACATTGATGGGTTATGAAATACTTCCTCTAGTATCTAATGGTGGTTGGTATATGGCCAATAATTTGCTCTTATTACCACCCAGTTCATTTATTATTATTGGTTTATTTATATGGGCAATAAGATCATATAAACCATCACAGGTAGAAGAAGATGATTTTGCTTTATCAAAACATAGAACGAGTGAAGATTTAACTAAAAGAGAATTAAATGTTTGAACATTATTTAAATATATTTATCACAACAGTATTTATTGAGAATATAGCTCTTTCTGTATTCCTTGGTATGTGTACATTTTTAGCTATCTCAAAAAAAATAGATGCCGCTATAGGACTAGGAATCGCAGTCATAGTAGTTTGTTTGATAACAGTGCCTCTGAATAATCTAATATTTAACTATGTATTAAGGGATGGTGCTTTAGCTTGGGCGGGCCTACCCGATACAAATTTAGAATTTGTAGAACTTATTAGCTACATAGGAGTTATTGCTGCAGCTGTCCAAATATTAGAGATGTTTTTAGATAAATATGTACCAGCTTTATATAATGCACTTGGAGTATTTTTACCTTTAATCACTGTTAATTGCGCTATTTTAGGTGCCTCTTTATTTATGGTTGAAAAAGATCTTATGTTTGGTGAAAGTGTTGTATATGGTCTTGGTGCCGGTTTTGGTTGGGCAATGGCAATTGTTATTCTTGCTGGAATAAGAGAAAAGCTTAAATATTCTGATATTCCAGAAGGTCTCAAAGGCTTAGGTGCTACCTTTATCATTGTTGGATTAATGAGTTTTGGTTTCATGTCATTTGGAGGTATATCTCTATAAAGAGAAATAGATTATGCAGATTGATTTAATACTTGGAGTTTTAGCTTTTTCAGGAATAGTTTTAACCTTGGTTATAGTAATTATTGGAGCTAGATCAAAACTTGTTTCAACTGGTGATGTTTCAATAGAAATTAATGGTGATTCTTCAAACCCTTTAGTTGTTCCCGCTGGTTCAAAATTGCTTCAAACACTTGCTGATAATAAGATATTTCTATCATCTGCATGCGGTGGCGGTGGTACATGCAGTCAATGTAAATGTGTTGTTCTAGATGGAGGTGGTTCAATCCTTCCAACAGAAGAGTCACATTTTAATTCACGCGAAAAAAATGATGGTTGGAGACTTTCTTGCCAAGTTCCTGTTAAAAGTGACATGAAAATTGAAGTACCTGAAGAAATATTTGGTGTTAAAGAGTGGGAGTGCGAAGTTATATCAAATGACAATGTTGCTACATTTATTAAAGAATTAGTTCTAAAGCTACCAGAGGGTGAGAATGTAGACTTTAGGGCTGGTGGATATGTGCAGCTTGAAGCACCGGCATATGACATAGACTATAAATCGTTTGATATTCAAGAGGAATATCATACTGATTGGGATAAATTTAAGATTTGGGATAATAGATCAATAAATACAGAACCAGTTATTCGAGCCTATTCAATGGCAAATTATCCAGAAGAGAAGGGTATTATCAAATTTAATATTCGAATAGCATCTCCACCCCCAGGAACTGACTTTCCTCCAGGAATAATGTCATCATGGACATTTAATTTAAAACCAGGTGATAAGGTTAAAGTTTTTGGTCCTTTTGGTGAATTTTTTGCTAAGGAGACTGCTAATGAAATGGTATTTGTAGGAGGTGGTGCTGGTATGGCGCCAATGCGTTCACATATATTTGATCAATTACTTAGGATTAATACAGATAGAAAGATAACATTTTGGTATGGCGCTAGAAGTTTAAAAGAAATGTTCTATGTTGATGAATTTAATGCATTAGCAGAAAAATATGAGAACTTTGAATGGCATGTTGCCTTATCAGATCCTCAGCCTGAGGATGATTGGGATGGTGATACAGGTTTTATACATAATGTCCTTTATGAAAATTATCTAAAACACCATGAAGCACCAGAAGATTGTGAATACTATATGTGCGGACCTCCAATGATGAATAAGGCTGTTATAGATCTTCTTACAAATATTGGTGTTGAGCCTGAGAACATTGCCTTAGATGATTTTGGTGGCTAATCTAGTTTGATTTCAAGGAAATTCTTTTCTAAATTACTTGCATTAATGGTAGGTTGTGTATGTGTCTATATTGCCTACTCATCAAATAATAATAACACATACTCAATTAAAGGCTCTGCATACGGTACTTATTGGTCAGTTACCTCCACAGATTTTATTGCTGATCATCATGAAAAGAATATTAAAAAAATTATTAACAGGGTTGATATGGTTGCATCGAATTATAAACCTAATTCAGAAATAGCCTTATTGAATCAAAGACCACTAGAAACACCCATCATAATAAGTTCTGATTTGTATAATCTTTTAGAAATTGCAAAAGAAATTCATAATATTTCTGATGGTTTTTATGATATTTCATTAGGCAAAGTCTCTAGCGAACTTGGATTCGCACCTTCATTTAATCAAGATTTAAAGCAAGATTTATTATCTGATTATTTACTACTAGATAACTATACAATTATTAAGTCATCTAATAATTGGTTTGATCTATCTTCTATTGCTAAAGGCTATGCTGTTCAGCTTATACACGAATATTTGTTACAAAATAATCTAACTAATCATCTTATTGATATTGGAGGCGAATTAATAATTAATGGTTCTAACAACGATCTGCCATGGAAAGTTGGAATACAAAATCCAGCTGCTCTATCAGACAATGCAATTTATATCATTGAAAATAAAAATGATTTTTTATCTATAGCAACATCAGGTGAGTATAGAAATTACAAAGTTAATTCAAATAATGAAAAAATTTCTCATACTTTAAATCCAAAAACACTATCATCTATTAAATCAAACGCTTTATCAGTAACAGTTGCTCATAAGACTTCTGCTACCTATGCAGATGCTCTTGCTACTGCATTTAATGCCATCGGTTACCCAGAATCTCTTGACTACGCTAACAAGCATAATATAGCCTTAATGTTAGTGGTAAAGCTAGATAATGAATTTAAATTAATGTTTTCTAATGAATGGTATAATCTCGGATTATGAGTACATTTATAGCAACATTTATAGTAATTGCTGTTGCATTTTCAGCACTTGCTATTGGTTTAATCCTGAGGAATAAACCTATAGAGGGTTCATGCGGTGGTGTTATGACATCAGAAGATGGTACATGCTCTATATGTGGTAAAACAGAAATGAACTCCTGTACTAGAACTGATTCATAGTATTATCTTTACCGGCTGCTTTTAATGCTGCATCACCTGCAAAATATTCCTTATGATCATCACCCATATCTGAACCAGACATGTTTTGATGTTTAACGCACGCAATACCTTCTCTAATTTCTTTTCTCTGAACATTGGCAACGTATCCCAACATTCCCTGATCTCCAAAATATTTTTTAGCTAGATTATCTGTAGACAAAGCAGCAGTATGGTAGGTGGGGAGGGTTATAAGGTGATGAAAAATTCCTGCCTCTCTAGCAGCATCTTCTTGGAATGTTCTTATCTTATTATCTGCTTCTATACCTAATTCTGAATCATCATAGGTTTCATTCATTAAGTCATCTCTATCATATTGGGACATATCCTTTCCATCATTTTCCATTGCATCAAATACTTGTTGTCTAAAATTTAAAGTCCAGTTAAAAGATGGGCTATTGTTATAGACAAGTTTTGCATTTGGAACTACTTTTCTAATTTCATCCATCATTGCACCAATTTGTCCAATGTGAGGTTTTTCTGTTTCAATCCATATTAAATCAGCACCATTTTGAAGACTTGTAATTGAATCCAATATACATCTTGCTTCTCCAGTGCCTTTTTTAAACTGATATAAGTTACTAGGAAGTCTTTTTGGACGTAATAAATAACCATCTTTGTTAATCATTACATCACCATGTTTCATATCTTCTTGAGCAACTTCTTCCATATCTAAGAAGGAATTATATTGATCACCAAGATCACCTTTTTCATTTGTGATAGCAATTTGTTTAGTAAGGCCCGCACCCAAAGAATCAGTTCTAGCTACAATAATACCTTCATCGACTCCTAACTCTAAAAAAGCATATCTGACAGCATTAATTTTTGCTAAAAAATCTGCGTGTGGAACAGTAACTTTTCCGTCTTGATGTCCACATTGTTTTTCATCAGAAACCTGATTTTCAATTTGTATGGCACATGCACCTGCTTCAATCATTTGTTTAGCCATCAAGTATGTAGCTTCTTCGTTTCCAAAACCCGCATCAATGTCTGCAATTATCGGGACAACATGTGTTTCAAAATTATCAATTTTTTCTTGTATTGCTTTTTTATCAGAATCATTTGCATTATCTAATTTTCTGTATAAGTCCCCTAATTCCCTTGCATCAGCCTGTCTTAGAAATGTATAAAGCTCTTCGATAAGATTAGCGACCGAAGTTTTTTCATGCATTGATTGATCAGGCAGTGGTCCAAAATCCGATCTTAAGGCTGCTATCATCCAGCCTGATAGATATAAGTATTTTTTATTAGTAGTTTTAAAATGTTTTTTTATTGAAATTAGCTTTTGTTGACCAATAAAACCATGCCAACAACCAAGAGACTGTGTATATTTTGATGAATCTGCATCATATTCTTCCATATCTTTACGCATTATAGATGCTGTATATTTTGCAATATCTAAACCGGTCTTAAAGCGGTTTTGTTTTCTCATTCTTGTGACATATTCTGGATTGATAGAACTCCAATCAGATGAAGATATTGCTTTTATATCCATAACATTATTTTTTATTTCTTCGTGTTTTGACATGGTATTTCCCTATTAGCTAGTAAGTTATGTAGTGTAGTAGATAATAATAGGTTTTTTATGTCAACATTATTTAAAGAATGTTGATTTAATAGTACTTATAAGGATATTTTTGTGTAGCTTTACTACAAAATATAACTAATATGAGGATTTAGCTATTTCTTTTGCTTTTCCAACATAGAGGTTGGGTTTTAAGTTAAGTAGTTTTTCTTTTGAATCTTTACTAATTGAAAGGGATTTTATAAAAGAAATATATGTTTCTTGATCTAATTTTGAACCTCTAGCTAATTTTTTTAGCTGTTCATAAGCATCTGGAATTCCTTCGTATCTCATTAATGTTTGAATTGCTTCAGTCAACACTTCCCAATTATCATTAAGCTCATCTTGTATTTTAATTTTATTAGGAGTTATTTTACTTAGTCCATTAATTGCAGATTTTATTGCTAACACTGAATAACCAAACCCTAGACCCACATTTCTTAAAACAGTTGAGTCTGATAAATCTCTTTGATGTCTTGATTTTGTAAGTTTGTTGGCGAAAAACTCTAGCAAGGCAGAAGAGATTCCAAAATTTCCTTCAGCATTCTCAAAATCTATTGGATTAACTTTATGAGGCATTGTTGAAGATCCAACTTCATTTTTTAAAAGTTTAAGCGCAAAAATATCATTTGATATATATATCCATGCATCCTGACAAAGATCTATGAGAATATTATTTATTCGCACAAGAGAGTGACATGTTTCAGCTATCCAATCATGAGGCTCAATTTGAGTAGTATATGGATTTTGTTCTACAGCAAACTGTTTAATGAATTTTTTATTCATTTGAGACCATTTTATTTTAGTATCTACAATATCAAAAGTATGATAATTTCCAGTCGCACCACTAAATTTTGCCATTGGTTTGATTGATTTTAAAATTGATATTTCTCTATCTAGTCGCGATGCAAAGACTTTAAATTCTTTACCCAATGTTGAAGGTGATGCAGGTTGGCCATGAGTTCTTGCTAAAAAAGCTACATTAGACCATTTTTTTGAGTATGTATTTAAAACTTTGTTTAGGCTAGTGATTTCATTAATATATATGGA
>CACJBO010000002.1 GCA_902591665.1 uncultured SAR86 cluster bacterium | reverse complement strand
GCTTTATTAGCCGCACCTGTTTTGGCTATTGAAGTTGTTACAGCACAACTTATAGCACCATTAGGAAGTGACGCTATGCTTGAAAATCCTGAAGATCTTGCTGAGTTTGCTGCCTCTAACGGAATATATATGGCCATATTAGGTTTATTGGGAATTATTGCTAGCGTGTCTTTTGTTGGAGGCCTCATTGCTGCTTTTGATTCAAAGACTTCTGGCTATTCTTTAGATCCAATGGCTGCTTTGTTTATAGGCTTTAAAAAAGGTTTCCCTATATTTGGAGCATACATACTTTGTGCGATTGCTGTATTTTTTGGCTTACTCTTATTAATTCTTCCAGGAATTTATGTCGGAGCAAGATTGGCACTTTTCCCCTCATATATGATGATGGAAAATAAGGGTGTTTTTGATTCATTAAAATCTTCATGGGAAGCTACAGATGAACATGGAGGCACATTATTTGGATTAACTTTGTTATTCATAGTTATCATGTTAATACCATCTTCTATTTTCACTAGTATGTTAGATCCTGGATTTACTCAAATCATGATTTTAGGAATTTTTGAATACGTGATAGTTATACCTTGGTCTTATATGTATTTTAGTCTTTATCAGTCGCAAAAAAATCTATAGAAATTACCTGAGCTAATCTCTTTTATCTTTTGTATTTAAAAGTTAAAATGCGTTTCCGTTTCAAACGGGTCTGTAGCTCAGCTTGGTTAGAGCGCACCCCTGATAAGGGTGAGGTCGGTGGTTCGAGTCCACCCAGACCCACCATCTATAATTATTTATCGCCTTGATAATATGACGAGCCAACGACCAAGATTTAAAATATCGGCTAGCGCTGCAGAAACATAAGTAAGAGCTGCTGCATTAAGAATACGACTTACAGCTTTTTCCTTATCCTGCGATATGTAGTTTCCCTCTCTTAATATGGGGAGTGCTTTCGAAAAGCTTGCATCATATTCAATTGGCAGAGTTACTGCATGGATCATCATACGAGCAATAAAGCCGGATAGTCCCAAAAAAAGCAATACAGAAAATGGCATTGGATGACGCATTACAATGGCTATTACTGGAGATAAAGAAATAACAACAACACTCCAGCGAGCTACCATATTAGCAATAGGAATCATTTTTGTTCTAGTAGCTAGACGTCTATCACCTTGCTGATCTTGAATCGCATGGCCAACCTCATGAGCTGCAATTGCTATTGCTGTTAATGATTTAGATTCATAATTCTCTCGTACAAGCCTTACTTTTTTTTCGATTGGATCATAGTGGTCACCTTGCTCAGTTATTTCGACCTTTACATCTTTTAGAGAAAATCGCTCAATTAAATGCTTTGCTAGTTCACCTCCAGTACCAGAAATTTCAGGTAGATGCGATGAGTATCTGCTCATGACAAACTTTACCCACAAAGACGGTCCAAATATTAGTGCTAGAATTATGAGCATGCCTGCTAAAACTATCATGAATAAATCCTAAACAATGTATTTTATTTTTACAAACGTTTAGTTTTTGATTAACTAATCTTTTATTTAACTATAGTTAATTCATTAAGAATATTATCTGCTTTTTCTAGTTTCTCTAAAGTCCATAACAGATATCTTGAATCAACAGAAATAGTTCTAGCTTGTGGAATGTATTTATAATCCGCAATTATTGTTTCAATCATTCCATCAAAAGCAAGCCCTACAAGTTCAAACTTTGAATTTATTGTTGCTGAGCCAGAATTACCGTTTGTGATATCAAGTGTAGATAAAAAGTTTACTGGCACGGAATTTATTGGTTTATAAAAATAATCACCATAATCTTTGTTATCAATTAGTTCCAGCAACTCTTTGCTTGCGTTAAATGGTTTTTTGCCAGTATGTTTCTGGGTAATACCCTCTAATCGAGTGAATGGCTCATAATTAATACCATCTTTAAGTGATACACCAGCAACATTGCCATAAGTGACTCTAAGTGTTCCATTTGCATCTGAATATAATTGTTTGTTTGATGCTTCATAATATTTTTTTAATACGCCAATAAATTTAGATTTTAGTAATTGCCTTCGAGCGCTTCGCGCCTCATATTTCTTTTCGTAATCTAATGACTCTTGGTAAGTTTTCTTTGCAAAGATAACTAAAGGGTCTTCAGATTTGTTTAACTCCTCTAGGCTTAACCCCATAAGTTGCAAAAAGGTTTCTGAGTTATTAAATTTGGATGAATAAATTTCCTCTACAATATTTTTGGTTTCTTCAAAGTCACCATCAAGACCTAAAAGCCTACTATATACAGGCCTTTTATATGAATTATCAATATTTGCATAATTTTTTAATCTATCAAGAAAAATTTCTTTATCTACTCGAACATCAAATGAATAATTAAGAGATTTAATTCTGTTCACTAAATTTTCTTGATCTCTTTCTTGATATCCAGGCTTCCTCTCAGAATCAACTTTTTCAGCCTCTATAGCATTCCTATATATTCTTTTTACAGTAGCAATAAGGGTCGAATTTCCATAATAAGTTCTGGCTCTGCTTTCTAACTGCTCTTCACCAACAAGTTTCAAGAGCTCCTCAAGATATTGCTTATCCTCAGAAGATGCTTCCTTATCAACAAACCGAAGAAAGTTATTCCAATTTTCCTTTTCAGTCTCCAGAAGTTTAAAGTTTTTAGCTCCACTTATCTGGCCTGAAATCTTCTTATAGTAATTTTCATAACCACTTTTCAAACCTCTATATTTAAGCTTTGATCCATCTTCATCAACAGAATGCTCATTTATAAGATCAATGCCCCTTTTTAAAAATTTAACGACTTCATGAAATTGAACTTCAAGGTCATATTTAATTTCATTAAAGGTTAGTAGTCTATTCGTTCTTCCTGGATAGCCAACTACCATGACAAAATCCCCATCATCGACACCTCTTGAAGAGATTTTTAAAAATGAATCTGATGAGTATGGGACATTATCTTTGTTGAATTCCTCACTAGAACCATCTTTACTTACGTATGCTCGTAATAGAGCAAAATCACCTGTGTGTCTTGGGTACATCCAATTATCAATTTCTCCACCATATTCTCCAATATACGCTGGAGGAGCATAAACTAATCGAACATCTTTAATCTTTAAAACTTTTTCAAGTTTATAAGTTTCACCACTGTAAAAAGATCTAACCCTGCATTCAACTTCATCTGTGGTTTCGCACTTATTTATAATTTGTTTTATGTTTTCTTCAATAATTTTTGCTCTTTCTATATCTGCAGTCTCATCTTTAACACCCATTAAAACTTGCTCGGTAATTTCATTGCTCTCAAGAGTTACATATACTCTTGAACCTGGAGCAGATTTTTTTTCCTCTTCTTTTGACCGAGCAACGAAGCCAGTTTCAAAAAGATTGTTTTCTGCATTTGAATTAAACTGTAAATAACTCCTTTCAATACAATGATAATTTGTTGCTATTAAGCCTTGATCCGATACAAAAGCAGCAGAGCATCCACCCAAACTAACAATCGCATTCATGGGATGTTTAAATAAATCACTAATATTAGAAATATTTTTCTTATAGCCTGTTGCTCTAAGCTCCTTTTTGAGACCCTCCATTTGATATGGTTCCCACATACCCTCATCAGCAATCGTTGTATAAGAAATCATTAGTAAAGTAAGTAAAAATATTTTTAACATTAAGACACCTTGGTTTTGTTGATTTGATGTATTTTAAATACTATATTAAAAAATATATATTTTCAGGTAATATTTTCTTATGCAGGAATACTTCGGAGGTTGTCATTGCGGCAATGTAAATTTTAAATTTTTATCAGAAAATAGAGTAGAAATTTGGAAGTGTAATTGCTCTATTTGTAATATGTATGACTATCAACACCTTTTTGTAAAACATGAAGATTTTACACTTTTGGGTAATCGTGATGTTCTTGCTTCATATACTTTTGGTACTCAAAATGCAAAGCATCTTTTTTGTAAAGCTTGTGGAATAAAGAGTTACTATCAGCCTAGGTCACATCCCGACATGTACAGTATTAATTTGAGATGCGTAAAAAATCCACCTGATGTTTATAACGTTGTTGAATTCGATGGAATAAACTTTGAGGATAGTATTAAAGAAATCTAGTTTCTTTTGTTTGCTAGCTTTATTACTGTCATATACAAAAAGGGTGGCAATATAATCCATGGAAGCTGGGTTTGAAACATCACAGATCTTCCGTTGAATTCAAAAATAAGCGGGTTATAAATATTTCCTGTTGGAATTAAAGGTGCCCATGATAAATTTTTCCCTTCACTTAGTTGGTCATAATAAAGAAAAAGCTCTACCAGAACATTTTGTCCGATACACCAGGCTAGTAAAATAAGAAATGGCCCCCAACGCCACTTTAAAAAAATGCTTTGCTCTTTATTGTTAAGCACCCACATTAAATACAATCCACCTAGACACACTGTCCCAGCATCTGCCAGTGAATTGAGAATCCAATTAAGATGAAGTGGAATCCATTGGTTAAGGGCATCAGCTCTTCTTTCAATTACAGACTCACCATTAATAAGCCCATAGGTAAACCAGATTTCCCAACCTAAAGCGCATACTATAAATGAACCAACATATATTATGGGTACCCAGTTTGGTAATTGAGATCGATATTTCATAAACAGAATTATCGGCAGTATAGAGCTTGCATAAACTACAAAAATGAATCGGATTTCCTCAAAAGACATTTTTTTAAACTAACATACTTCTTTTACTTTATTAAATATTTGGCATACTAGCTTGAGAATGAATCAGACCAATAATTCAAAATCAAATATGCAAAAAGTTGCACTTACTTCCTTAGCAGGAACCAGTATCGAGTGGTATGACTTCTTTTTGTATGGCGCCTCCGCTGCGTTAATTTTTCCTACAGTATTTTTTGGAGAAACTACACCATCAACAGCTTTAATTTTATCTTTATTGACTTTTGCAGCTGGATTTATTGCAAGACCTATTGGAGGAATAATATTTGGTCATTATGGAGATAAGGTTGGAAGAAAAAAAACACTGGTCATAGCATTAGTTTTAATGGGGGTATCTTCAACTCTTATCGGCTTGCTTCCGACTTATGCAATGATTGGCGTTGCAGCTCCAATACTATTAACGACACTGCGTTTTGCTCAAGGTTTAGCAATTGGAGGTCAATGGGGCGGCGCTATGCTTTTAGTTACTGAAAGTGCTCCTGCAAATCAAAGAGGATATTATGGAGCTTTTGCTCAAGCAGGAGTTCCTGTCGGAGTTATTTTGGCTAACTTAGCTTTCATTGTTACAAGTTCAATGGTTTCTGAAGAATCATTTTTTGCATGGGGTTGGAGAATCCCATTTTTAGCAAGCGCTATCCTAATCGGTATTAGCATGTATATTCAATTAAACCTTGAGGATACAAAAGCTTTCAAAGAACTAGAGGCATCAAGAAAAGTTGGCAATAAAGTAGAAATTAAAAGATCGCCTATTATTGAAGCGATAAAAAAATATCCATCTAAAATAGTTCTTGCAGCAGGGGCATTTTTGTCTATTCAGGTTACTTTTTATATCCTTATAGCTTTTCTTCTTGCTTATGGTGTCGCTAGTGCTGAAGTTACAAGAGATGATATGTTGATTGCTGTTTTGATTGGTTCAGGAATAATGATTCCTTTTCAATTCTTCTTTTCAGCCTATTCAGATAGACATGGAAGAAGAGGAGTATTTATGCTTGGAGCAATTCTTACTGCTGTATGGAGTTTTGCAATATTTCCTTTAGTTGATACAGGTAATTTTTGGTTAATAGTTTTGGCTATTAGTTTTGGATTAGTTTTTGTTTCAATGATGTATGGCCCACAGGCTGCATTTTTTACTGAACTTTTTAGTACTGAAGTCAGATACTCTGGAGCAACGTTGGGCTATCAATTTGGAGCCATACTGGGTGGGGCATTTGCTCCTACAATAGCAGCTTTATTATGGAATGATTTCGGAATTATTTGGGTTTCAGTTTATATAGCTTTTGCCTCATTATTAACTTTAATATCGGTATTATCTTTAACAGAAACTTATCAAAGCGATTTAAATCAAGATTCTATTGAATAGCTGTAGCACAAGAATTTAAAAACTTATATCATTATATTTAACTGCAAAGGGGTGGCTTAGCCTGAGATCTTTTGAAAAGAAACTCTTTGAACCTGATCCATACAATAATGGCGGAGGAATTGCATGAATACCATTAAAACTTATTTTTTTCTTTTTTTCTTTTCAATTTTTTTAGTTTCATCTGATGTTGAAGAGATTATTGTTCAAGGTGACTGGAGAGACACAAAGTTAATTGAAGAGGACTCAAGTGTATTAGTACTAACCTCAAAAGAAATTGATTCTGCTCCAATAAAACATTTCGAGAATTTGTCTTATCTAATACCAAACTTAAACTTTGCAGCCAGCGACTCAAGAGCAAGGCATTTTCAAATAAGGGGAATCGGCGAAAGATCTGGCTATGAAAGGACGCCAAATTCAGCAGTTGGTTTTTTAATTGATGATATTGATTATTCTGGCCAAGGCGGAATTGCAACAACTTTTGATGTTGATCAGATTGAAGTTCACAGGGGTCCTCAAGGCTCAAGAATTGGATCAAATGCTATGGCAGGACTTATTTATATAAAAACTAAAGAACCAACAGAAGTATTTGAAGGAATTAGTGAAATAACAACAGGCACCTATGGAACTATAAACAGTGGTGTAGCCTTTGGAGGGCCATCACAAATTGATGATTTAACATACAGAATCGCTTTAAGGAAAGATTACTCAGATGGATTCAGAAAAAATTTATTTTCTGGTAAATCAGATACCTCAAAAAAAGATGAATCTACTTTTAGGCTTAAAGCAAATTGGAAAGTTAATGCAAAATCAACCTTCAAGGTTTTAGTAACTCAAATAAATCTCGATGATCCTGCTGATATTTGGACAATTGACGGCAGTTTAAACACTCTTTCTGACAGACCGGGCATGGATTCTCAAAAAACTAATGCTTATGGCATAAAATTCTTTCATATCACAGAAGATTTTGAATTTCAGAGCTTAACAAGCATGACAGATACCGATGTTGTGCTAAGTTATGATGCAGATTGGGGCAATCCTTCAACTCATTTGCCATATATTTATGATTATTTTTCTGAGACCTTAAGATTTAGAGAGACTTTTAGTCAAGAATTTAGACTTCTATCAAATAAAGCTGATTTTAATTCCAATAAAAGATATGAATGGGTTGTTGGAATGAATTTCTTTGAATCAAATGAGAAAAATTTAAAAAAAGATGATGGCATTTATGGTGACCCATCAGATCCATATAGTCCTTATGTGAGTGAAAGCTCATCATCAAGTAAATTTGATATTCAAAATTTTTCTATTTATGGAAATTTAAATTACTTAATAAACGAATCAACAAAAGCTAGTATGGGTCTTCGTTGGGAGAATTCAGAATCAAAATATTCAGATTCCTTTGGCGAATCATTTAATCCTTCAGATAAAATTTCGGGCGGCAAAATATCCGTTAATAAAATTTTAGATAAAAATACGAACATCTTTTTTAGTATTGCAAGAGGATATAACCAAGGTGGTTTTAATTTAAATCTTGGGCTTGATCCGAATTCAAAAAATAGCAATCTTTATTATGATCCTGAATTTTTAACTAATTATGAAATAGGATTTAATTCAAAAATTGAAGAATTAAATTTGAATTTAGCTGCTGTAATTTTTCACTCAGATAGAAAAGATCAACAGGTTTTAATCTCTACTCAAGTAGATCCAAACGATCCAAATACATTTACATTTTTAACCCAAAATGCAGCAAAAGGAACGAACAATGGAATAGAGCTAGAAATGGACTTTAAGTTGTCTGAAAACTTAGACATGTTTCTTAATTTTGGTTTACTCAAAACTGAGATTAAAAGTTGGAAATCTCGACCAGAAATTGAGGGTAGAGCACAAGCTCATGCTCCTGAAAAAAGTTATGCCATTGGTCTCAATTGGTACCCTTCAGAACAGTCTAGTTTATCATTTGATATCGTGGGTAAAAGTAGCTTTTACTATTCTGATTCTCACGACAACAAATCAAAATCATATTTCTTAACAAACATAAACTATAGTTATTTTCATGGTCAATGGACGTATTCAATTTGGGGAAGAAATATATTCGATGAGTACTATTCAACAAGAGGTTTTTACTTTGGAAATGAGGCTCCAAATTTTATTGATACACTTTATGAAAGACATGGTGACCCAAGGCATCTAGGTGTTACAGTAAGATATGATTTCTAATCTTGTTCATTCTGCCTGGATAGAACCAGCGGCGGTTATTCTTGCAATTTCCTATTTATTATTAGCTATTAAACAGAACATAAGTTGTTGGTTTGCGGCATTTTTTAGTTCATTATTGTATTTCTTTGTGATGTATTCTGCAGGCTTATATATGGAAGCAGGATTGCAAATATTTTATTGTGTTATGGCTGTTTATGGTTGGACACAGTGGAGAATGTCTTTACCAGACAATAAAAAATTTCTTGTAAAAACATGGAATAGAAACCAACACATAAAAGCAATTTTGTTGATCTTTCTATTAGCATTTGCATCTGGCTGGGCGCTTGAAAAATTTACAAATGCTGCCTTACCTTTTATCGACTCTCTTACAACTTGGGGAGCAATTATAACGACTTATATGGTCGCAAAGAGGCTTTTAGAAAATTGGATTTATTGGTTTGTAATAGACACAATTTCTGTGTTTTTATTTTATTCAAGAGGACTATTCTTAACTTCAATATTATTTTTTGTATACCTAATAATTATTTATTTTGGTTATAAATCTTGGACCGAAATGAAAGATGAAATTGATGCAAAAAATTGACAAAAAAATTGCTTCGGTTGATCACAAAATTGAAATTATTTCATCTTTAAAAATTGATCTAATTTCTCAAATTTTTCTATGCAATTTTAATGGCATTAAATCTGTAATAAGGATTGATTTTGATATACCAAATTGGTTGAAAAAACAAAGAGCTTCAGAATTTCAGATTCTTAATTTTTTAAAAACAAAAATTCAAAATCAAAAAGTTTTATACCACGATTTAGATAGAGGAATTCTAATAAGAGAATTTCATGACGGTAAAGAAATTTCATATTCTGATATTAGAAGAAAAGAAAATTTAATTTCTTTAGGTAAAGAAATTAAAAAAGTTCATGAAATAAAAATTGATAATGTTGCAATTAATAATTTTAAAAATCTCATAGAAAATTATAGAGACATTCTTAAAAACAAAATTAAAAATAATTGGTATCTAAATCAAGGCTTCAAAATTTTTGATTCTCTCTCTTGCGAAAAAGAGCAAATAATTTTTTCTCATAATGATTTAAATCGTCAAAATATTTTATTTAATAGAAAATATTTTTTTATAGATTGGGAGTATGCATCCTTAAATAGTCCTTATTTTGATTTAGCCTCAATCATTTCTTCATATGATTTTAATGATAAGGAGACTGGTTATTTATTATGTGGCTACAGTAAAAATTTTTTTCTTGATCAAGAAAAATTAAAAAGCTGGGTCAAATTTACTTATTTTTTAGATTACATATGGAGACAATGTCTTATTGAAACCTCAAGACATGACGAAAAGACTTTAAGCATAAAAAGCTTAGAAAGAAATCTGGATATTTTTCAATAATCTTTCTTACTTTGTGCAATATTCATCATATTTTGTTAATGTTGCGATAATTAATGCATATTTTGCTTTATATTTTTGGCTAAAATAGTAAATAATTAACAAAATGGATAAATTCAAGGAAATTCTTACAGATCATATTTCCAATTGGAACATGGTATGGTTTGGCCTAATTTTTTGGGGAAGTGTCTTTAATGCTATAGCTATTCGCTATCAATTTACTGATATTACTATTTATTGTTATATCTTAGGTTTATTTCTTGGCCTTATAGCAAAGATAAGAGGAACATGGTTATGGAAAATCTAGAAAAGATTTCAGAAGAATTTTCTTTTGATAAAGAAAAAGAGATCGCTAGAAGTTTTTCAAAAAGGTTTCAATGGGAGATGGTCTTAATCGGGGTTGGTCAAGCAACGATTTGGCTTTCTCTGTGGCCATTAGTTATTAATGGACATATTTCTTTATTACTTGGCTCTGTCATTGCAACTATTTGTGCCTGCTTTGCATACTTGCCTTCGCATGAAGCACAGCACGGTAATTATTCAAGGGGAAATCCAAAAAGACGTTGGATCGATTCATTTGTAAGCCATTACACATTAATAACACTCATGTTTCCTCATGATGTTATGAGAGCTACTCACATGAAACATCATGCTTATACAAATAATCCAGAAAAAGATCCAGATCATGATACTGCATCTGCTAAATCTATTTGGGAGGTCATTGTTGCAACTCAGGCAGGAATATCAAAATATCAGGCGATAGCCCAAATCTATGAAAATGATAAAGCATTCATGAAATCCTTTAATAAAGGTCTGAATGTAGGAATGTTATATAGAGTAATTCTTTTGACCTTAGTTGTATTTTTTCCCTTAGAGACACTTCTATTATGGTGGTTGCCAAGTAAGTTTGGAGTCATTTATCTTTCAGTCTTTTTCAGCTGGTATCCTCATTATCAAACTGAAACAGGAAGATATAAAGATACAAGATTTTGGAGCCACTGGATGCCTAGATATTTAAATCATTCAATGCAACTTCATTTTATACATCACCTCCATCCTGGTATTGGTCATTATGATGAACCTAAGGCCATAGAAGCACTTAAACCTTTTTTAATTGCTAGAGGTGTTCCTGGTGCAGAAGACATTCCAGATAAAGTTAAGCATAACCCACTTATCAAAGCTTAACTTTCTAATATTTTTCTTGTTTTTTTAAATAATTTCTGTTCTAGTAAAAGTTGAATTATTTACATAAAGGGGGAGTTTATGAAAGTATTATGCGTTTTATACGATGATCCAAAAACTGGCATGCCCGAAAAGTATGCACGAGATGATTTACCAAAAATTGATAAATATCCAGATGGGATGACATTGCCGTCTCCTAAGGGCATTGATTTTACTCCAGGAGAATTACTTGGATGTGTTTCAGGAGAGTTAGGACTTAGAAAATTTCTAGAAGACGCTGGACATACATTAGTAGTTACATCTGACAAAGATGGTGAAGGGTGTGAAGCAGATAGAGAATTAGTTGATGCTGATATAGTGATATCTCAACCATTCTTTCCCTATTATTTAACTCGTGAAAAGATGGAAACCGCTCCAAATCTTAAGATGGCAATAACTGCTGGAATCGGTTCAGACCACGTAGATCTTCAAGGAGCTATGGATCACAACATAGATGTTGTGGAGGTTACATACTGTAATTCAAGATCTGTTGCAGAGCATATTGTAATGATGATTCTTTCAATGGTAAGGGATTACCACAATCAACACAGGATAGTTAATGAAGGTGGTTGGAATATAGCTGACGCTGTTCAAAGATCATATGATGTTGAAGGAATGCATGTCGGAACTGTAGCTGCAGGAAGAATAGGTATCGACATGTTAAGAAAGATGAAACCTTTTGATGTCCATCTGCACTATTTCGACATTCATAAATTACCTGATGAGGTCGAGGCAGAACTAAATCTTACTTATCATGATTCTGTTGAATCTTTAGTTGCTGTTTGTGATGTGGTTAATATTAGTTGTCCACTGCATCCAAAGACAGAACACTTATTTAATGATGAGATGATCGCAAAAATGAAGCGCGGTGCTTATATTGTTAATACTGCTAGAGGAAAGATTTGTGACAAAGATGCAATTGCAAGAGCTTTAGAATCTGGTCAGTTAAGTGGTTATGCTGGAGATGTTTGGTTCCCGCAACCAGCTCCTAATGATCATGTTTGGAGAACAATGCCAAACCACGGTATGACTCCTCATACTTCTGGAACATCATTATCCGCTCAAGCCAGGTATGCTGCTGGTGTAAGAGAAATACTTGAGTGTTTCTTTGCTGGAGAGCCAATTAGAGAACCATATTTAATTGTTAAAGACGGTGATCTTGCAGGAATGGGAGCTCACTCTTATACAAAAGGTACAGCAACCGACGGATCTGAAGAAGCTGCAAATTATAAAAAATAATTTTTAGAAATTTTGCAGTCTTGATTTAATTATCTCATCAGCCTGGGACATAATATTATTTATTAAGTCTTGGACTGTTGGGATGTCATTAACAAGCCCAGCTACCATTCCACAAGACCAAGCGCCTGCTTCCATGGTTCCTTCATGCATAATTTTTGGATAAACACCAGCAACTTCATCAAGAATGTCTTCAAACTTGAGATCATCGCCCAATCTTTTTTCTTTTTCCATCAGTCTTTCTACAGCTTCATTATTAAGAACTCTTTCTGTATTTGTTAATGATCTCATAATCAATCGAGTATCAAGTTCTGTTGCATTAACAATAGCTTCTTTAACATTTTGATGAACTGGAGCATCTTGTGTCGCTATAAATCTTGTTCCCATATTCATTCCTTCTGCTCCAAGTGCCATCGCAGCAACTAAACTTCTGCCGTCAGCCATTCCACCTGATGCCACAAATGGAATCTCTAACTCTTCTGCAGCTCTAGGCAATAAAATAAAATTAGGAATATCATCTTCACCAGGGTGACCACCGCATTCAAAACCATCAACCGATACAGCATCACAACCAATTGATTGAGCTTTTATAGAGTGCCTAACAGAGGTGCACTTATGAATCACTTTTATTCCAGCTTCCTTGAGAGCCGGTAAATATTCTGCAGGGTTTCTTCCAGCAGTTTCAACAACTGGAACTCCTGCATCAATTATTTCTTTAATTAATCCTGGATAATCTGGAGGTGTTAAAGAAGGTAGAAAGGTTAAATTTACAGCAAAAGGTTTATCTGTCATCTCTTTACATCTTGCAATTTCATTTGCTAACTTTTCTGGGGTACCTTGAGTTAAGCCAGTAATAGTTCCTAGTCCACCTGCATTAGAAACAGCTGCAGCAAGTTCAGCAAATCCTACATGATGCATGCCACCTTGAATAATAGGGTGCTCAATACCAAATAGTTCTGTTATTTTAGTTTTCATTATTTTTCTCCTTTATCTCCACTAACCCAACTTTCATAAAAATCTTCATATTCTTTTTGCAGTCTTTGCATCCCAGTTATCCATCTATCTCTGTCATTTCCCTTTCTTTGGACATATTCACTCACTTCTTTGTGAGGCAATACCAAAAATCTTTCATTCTCAATTGCATCTATAACATCTTTAGCAACCACATCAGGTTCAAGCATTCCATCTACCCCAGCGACTCCAGCACCTTGAGCGGTCATTGCAGTTCTTACGGCCTGAGGGCATAGACATGAAACGCCAATTCCTTTTTGACCATATGTAATTTTTACCCATTCAGCAAAACTTACCGCCGCTGATTTAGTAACAGCGTATTGGGCGGCACCTATTTGAGATAATAGTCCTGCAGCTGATGCTGTATTCATTAAATAACCTTCACCTCTTTCAAGCATTTGAGGTAAAACATGTCTAGCTGCATGAACATGGGACATTACGTTGACGCCCCAAGTATGATTCCATTCTTCAGAAGTGGTTTCTAAAAGCATTGGAGTTCCACCAATTCCCGCATTAGAACAAAATATATCTATACCTCCGGAATATTCATTTGCTTTTTCAACTACATTAATTATGTCTTGTTCATTAGACACATCAGCTGTCACTGCAAGGCCATTAATTTTTTCTGCAATTTCCATAGTGCCATCTTCATTGAGATCTACGCATACAATAGACTGCGCACCGCTTGCATAAAATTCCTCACATAGTGCCAACCCAATGCCACTTGCAGCACCAGTAACTACGATTCTTTTATTTTTTATTTCCATAGCTTTATCCTAATAATTTTTCGCACCCCGTTCCATCAAGAAAAGTTTTAACTCTAGACTGATCATTTTCACTAAGTGCTTCGAACTCCTCTTTAATCCACTTCAAACATTTAGCTTGGTAAGGAAAGGCTTTTTGTGTCCACAAAGACCCATCAATTTCTGCTTCCCATGTTTCCTCGCCCTTCATAATTGCATCTGCATTTGCTATTAAAGCTGGAACATACATCCTACCAAACTCTTTCATAATTTCTTTTAAAGAAGTGGGGCTTTCCTCAAGAGGAGTCCAGTTACTATTCTCAACATCATGACCAGATAAGTCAGCCATTACATCTTGCCAAGAAACAAGCCTTAATGCGGTATCGTAAGCAATTTTTCTTGATGTAGGATCAAAACCAATGAGCTGGGTTAATTGTCCATATATAGCAAAATCAGCAGAAGAAGGCTTTTCACCAAAAAGAAATTTACTAATAGATAAGTGATCATCCATCAATTTTAAAAATCTTTTATAACTAGAATCTATTAAATCAGCTGTTGTATCGTTTGATCCTACAACCCATAACCTTCCAGTCTGCCTATCATGAACATATTTTTTTGCATCCTTAAGTATTTCATCAGGCATATTCACAGCAAGATCACTCAATGGAAGGACGGTTGACGCATTATCTGCATCTTCATCAAAATACCATCTGTAATGGAACATATATTTAGTAACCCATTCATCACCAAAATCTTCTAATAAATAATTTATGAAAGATAAAGCAGGATCCTCTGGTAATAATTTTCTATTTGGATACTCGCTTTCAAACCTTCTAATGATAGGGGTGGTATCGGTAGTTGCTTTTAATTTACCACTTTCATCTTCTAAAAGAAGGGTAGGAAGTAAAATAGGCTTTGGCGGCTCTATTCCTTCTAGCCTGCTTAATCTTCCTGGAACATCACCCATAAAAACTTCATAGGCAATATGGCGATACCTTAAAATAGAGACCATTTTCTGTGTATAAGGTGAGGCAGGGGCCCCAAAAACTTTTATCTTTTTATTCATTTTCTAACTCTACAATAATTCCTTCGGTTGGGTTTATGTCTCCACTTACAAACTTCTCATACGTAGATATAAAATCTTCAAGACCTATAATTTTTTTCACTTGCATCCAATCTGCACTTTGAATAGATCTAGTTTTCATGAATTCATTTGTCTTTTGGTTATAGCCTTCATGACCCCAATCTTTCACTCGTTTTTGAATATGAGCTGGAGCAAAAAAGAATTCTGTTCTTTCCCTAAGCATGGCCTGACCAAGAGCATCTTCAGCGGTAACTTCATTGTCCCAATGAGTCATACCAACTGTTAAGCATTTAAGCATTTTGTCAGCAAGTGATCCATGAAGAGTTCCTAGAATCTCTCGGCTTCCTGCCATATCAACCATTACAGACTTAAGGTTAAAATTTACATCTGATAGGCAATCATATGCAATCACCTCGTCATAACAACCCAAGCTTTTAACAAAATCTAGATTCTTTTGAGAAGTAAGGCCTATTATTGATGGAGCATTAGAAGCTTCTTGCAGCCCCTGCGCAACACCAATTGCAGTCTTACTTGATGCACTGACTATAATAATTTGATCTGAACCAAAATAGGCCTCATCTTCTAATGCATCACATATACAAAAAGATGTTATATGCAGTGGAAATAATAATGATCTAATATCATCTAATGAGTTATCGTAATTAGCATCCCCCGATAATCTTAAATAATTGTTATATACGGCTGGGAGATCTTTACGATGTTCTTTGCCATCCGTAAATCCTTGATTGGTAACTTTAATAGGTTTTAAATTTAAGATATCGCCTGGAGGAAAATATCCAAATAACCTTTCTCCAACAATTAATTCTTCGACATTTGATTTAATGATTTTTGCAAATCCCCATACCGGTATGCAACCCCATTCATTGTTAGCATCTTCTTTTGTTTTAAAGAATTGCCAATAACCTATCGTATCGCCAGCTACTCCATAAGTAACATTGTTAGATGTAAAAGCAAAGCTTTCTATTGATACTAAAATTTCAGCTTCTTCAATTTCTAAGTTTTTTGTTTGAACGATTCTAGTTTTTAAAAGATCATTCTTTAATGTCTGTAATTGCTTCAAAATTATAATTCTTTAACTTCTATATTAAGCTGTCCTGCAAGTCCTGCTACCCTGTGTTTATTGCTTTCCAAATAGTCAGGATCTGTAATCATTTTGAGCATTGCTTTTTTACTAGGATATTTCGCAATAAAAGTTTTATCCCAAAGTTCTTCCACTTCCCCAAGCATTAGACGATTTATAGATCCACCAAAAGATACTTCACCACCAACCTTTTTTAAATGCTCAATAACCTCTTCGCTATATATGGCATATGCTTGCTCGCCAGTTAGATTAGTATCTCTACCGTCTTCGTATTCAGCTTTTTCTTTAAACTTCAAAAGATTAATCATGGCGATTGGTGTTTCATTGTCACCCTCAAGAAATCCTTCCATTTGTTCTTTGGTGGGATGAACGCTATTTTTATATTTCATTTATTCTCCTAAAGTTATTGCCTTTTGGAATGCTGGTCTTGCTTCAATACGAGCTACATAATTTTTTATATGATCCATCTCGTCAGGAACACATCCCAATCTATTAGCCATAAAGCATGAATGACCAAGCATGGTATCAGCTGCAGAAAAATTACCAACTAAGTAATCTTTGTCTGCAAGGTTTTCATTAACGGGTCCAAGAGATTTAGTTATCAGATTTTGTGCTTGCTTTAGAACATTCTCATCTCTTCTGTCTGGAGGCAATAGAATTGTTTGAACTACAACTTGGTTCATTGGCGGCATAACCATGCCTTCACAATAATGAAACCATTGAAGATAGTATGGAAACTCTTCAGAGTCTGAATCAGGCTTAAGACCACCATCTTTATGACGCTCAAGAATATATTGAATAATTGCTCCAGATTCAAATATGGAAATATCACCATCTTCAAGAACTGGCACTCTTCCTAATGCGTGTCTCGATCTATGTTCTGGAGATTTCAAACCCTCTTTTGTAAAAGGTAAGATATCCACATCATAATCTAATCCTAATTCTTCTAGCAGCCAAACCACTCTTCCCGCTCTAGTTCCAGGTGTAAAATAAACTTTTAACATAAAATTTCCCCCTTATTTTTTTACCATTTTTTGTGCGTTTTTTATAAATTCTTTTTCATCTTTTTCATTTTTTAAGATACTTTCTCTATCTACTGGCACTTTAGTTCCCTTAATCATTCCTGGCTGCTCATACATTCTATTTTTCCAATCTTCTAGATGGGTTAGTCCATCAATTGATACACCCGACCAATTATGGGTTCTAACCCAGCACCAGTTAGCAATGTCTGCAATCGAATATTCTCCTGCCAGCCATTTATTGTCAGCTAAATGGGTATCTAAAACTTCAAAAAGACGCCTTGATTCATTTTGATATCTATCTATAGCTGGCTGAATTTTTTCAGGAAAATATCTAAAAAAAACATTTGCTTGACCCATCATTGGACCGATACCACCCATTTGAAACATGAGCCATTCAGTTACTTTTGCTCTTCCTTTAACATCATTTGGGATAAGCTTGCCCGCCTTATCTGCAAGATAAAGCATTATTGCACCAGACTCAAAGATTGAAAGGTCATCATTATCAGTATCTACAATAGCTGGGATTCTGCCATTGGGACTAATCTTTAAAAATTCAGGTTTTTTTTGCTCATCTTCAGCAAGGTTTACTGAATGAACTTCGTAAGGCATCTCTAATGCTTCTAACAAGCAAGATACTTTATGACCGTTAGGTGTTGAGGCTGTATATAAATGAATCATAAAAATTACTCTTTAATAAAATCTATTAATATCTTAGATAGTGGTTCTGATTTAGTCCATTGAAAAAAATGACCCCCGCCAATATGAGGGGCACTTTTTGCATTTGGAGCCATCCTCAGAACATCTTTCTCCGCTCCATTTGTTACAGGGTCATTACCTGCAAAAATAGCTAGAAAAGGTTTATCGGAAGTTTTAAAAAACTCTCTTGCTTTTCTCTGAGCATCTAAAGATTGGTCAGGTATCATTGGAACTTGACTAGGCATTGCCCTTGGGCCCATTTTATATGATGGGTTGGGGAAGGGTGCTTCATAAGCTTTCATTAAATCAGTATAGAACGGTGAAATTTTTTCTAGTCCTATTTTTTGTAACAGTATATGGATATATGCTTTGACCGGAGATTTCCTAAACTGACTCTCCATTTGAAAAGAGTTAATTAAACCAATTGGAAGATTTTTTGAATCCCAGGTAAATTTTTGCCAGTACATAAATTTTGTTGCCATATGTTTATTTTTATCCATTTTGCTAACTTCTTTGGTCATTCCAAAGAAGCTTATCTTTTTATTTGATGCTCTAAACTCATTTACTTCATCTATAACTTCTTGAGGAGCATTAGGGTTATAAGGAAGACCTGTGTTACCCATAGCAATTTTTATAAATCTATCGGGATCTGCAGCCACCATTCTTAAACCTATTAAGCCTCCCCAATCTTGTCCAAAAAAAGTTAAATTTTGAAAATCATTTTTCTTTAACCATTCTCCCATCCAATCAACTTGATTTTGATAAGAATAGTCTTCTCTTGCAGCTGGCTTATCTGACTTACCGTAACCAACTAAGTCAGGAGCTATAACTCTTATTCCTGCTTCGGTTAGAAATGGGATCATTCTGGCATAAAGATAACTCCATACTGGTTGACCATGCATTGCTAACAAAATGGGACCATCTTTAGGACCTTCATCAATATGATGAATTCTTAATGAAGTACCATCTTTCGTTTCTATGTTTGTATAAACTGGATCAAAGGGATAATCTTTTATATTTTTAAAACATTCATCCGGTGTTCTTAAAACTTTCATTTACTCCTCTCTAATAATCACTAAACTTAATTTGGCCAATAAATTAATTCGTCACCTTCTTTATAATCTGTTATTGGATTGTCTATTGTAACTGGCATAAAAACTGATTGCGGCCATTTAGGTTTTGGCATAGATTCAACATGTTGGTCCATCATGCGATGCAATGAATTTTTAATTTCAATCTCAACACTAGCAAGATTATTTTTTTCATATGGATCATTATTTAAATTAAATAAATATTCTTGCTTTTTTGGATAAGTAGATCTCATTAATTTCCAATCGTCATGAATAATCGCTTGATAAGTTGCATTCTTCCAATACAAGGTTTCATGAGGCTGTCCAAATTTTTTATCGGTTAGAAATGGAATAAGATTTTTTCCATCTATTTTAATATTTTTTGGTGGTTCAATATTTGCTGCCCCAAGAATAGTACTAAATATATCAGTATGATGAATTCTTTTATCATATTGAGTATTTTTTGTTATTTTTGCAGGCCATTTTGCAAAAAAAGGTATGTGCATTCCTCCTTCAAAATGAGTAAGTTTCCAACCACGATATGGCTTGTTAATGTCATGTAACCCAATATAACCTGCTCCACCGTTATCCGAGGTAAAGATTATTAGGGTGTTCTCTGATAATCCATTTTTTTCCAACGCCTCCACTATTTTTCCTACTGATCTATCAAGAGCTTCAATCATTCCAGAATAAACTTGAAGGGTATGATTTTGCATATGTTGATGTTTTTCATAATCCTCTTTAAGTGATTGAAGGGGGTTATGTGGTGCAAAATGCCCCAAATAAATGAAAAAAGGCCTATCCGTATTATTGTTAATTACATTTATAGCTTCATCAGTATAGTAATCTGTAATATATCCTGAGGGCTCAAAGGGCTCACTTCCGTTAAACTCAGCTGCATATTGTGAGGATGCCCAAACCATATCTTCCACACTAGAATCTTTTTTTGCATTAATTACATCTGGATGGTTTTTTGGAAGATATAAACTGCTGTACATCCTAAGACTGTCATCAAAACCTTGGTCATTTGGTTTCATTCCATCTGTGAATCCACCTAAATGCCACTTGCCGATGTGTGCAGTATAGTAGCCATCATTTTTTAGTAGCTCTGCAATAGTTATTTCCTCTGTTGGCAGTCCTCCAACAGCTAAACCAACTTCATCCCATTGAACGTCCTCTAATTCAATATTTTCTAATTCGCCATCTTTTCTCAACATATTCATAATTCTTGCAGCTGATGCTGGATAGGGAGTAAATTCAAAGCCAAATCTGCTTGAATATCTTCCTGTCATAATTGCAGCTCTTGATGGAGAGCAAACAGGACTTGCAGCATAACCATTCATAAATGCAACACCATCTTTTGCTAGTTGGTCTATGTTAGGCGTCATTAAGCTGCCATCTGCAGCTCCGCCATTGTAAAAAGAAACATCATTAAAACCTAAGTCATCTGCCAAAATAAGTATGATATTTGGCTTATCTATGTTTTTTTTAGATTCTGATTTTTGCCATTCAATATCTTGATTATCAGCAATTGGAGTGCTTATATTCAAAGCAATAGGTAAAAGTGTTAAAGCAATTTCTCTTTTATATACCCATCCAAAAATAGCTATAAACAAAAATACTAATAACAAGACATATCTTTTCATAGATTTCTGAGTCTAATCTAAATATCGATTTGTTCATATAACAAATTAGAGCTTATGTATTGATTATATTTAATCAACCGTAGTATATTATGTTCAAATTTAAACAGTTTAAATCAATTTAAAATGCTCGATTGGGGAAATCTAGAATATTTTATCTCTTGTGCAAATCATGGCACCTTGAGTGGTTGTGCTAAAGAAATGGGGGTTAACCACTCTACCGTTTCCAGGAAAATTGAAAAACTTGAAAAAGAATTAGCTATCAAATTATTTGAAAGAAGAAATTCAGGGTATGCGTTAACAGTTCACGGTAAAGATTTATACAAAGAAGTTCAAAAAATTGATTTTAAAATCGCAGCATTAAAAGAAAGATTTATACCCAATCCTGATTTAATGGATGGAAAGCTGGTAGTCTACAAACAGGGCGAGGGTGGTAACAATATGACTAATATTATTACCAAACTTAGAAAGAATTTCCCTAACCTCAATATTCATATAATGAATCATTCTGATTCAAGTGACCTTACTACAGAAATGTATGACATTGGATTTGTCGGAACTACTAATCCTCCTGAAGATTCAATAGCAACTTTGCTTGGTGAATTAAATATGCATATATACGGAAGCAAAGAATACTTTAAGAAAGTCAAAAATATTGATGATTTTGAATGGGTAACATATATAAGAAAAGATCAGGCAGATACCAATTTTGTAGTTAATAGTTTTTTTCAAAATCCAAATATAATAATTTCTTCAAACTCCTATCAAGACGCACACGCATTCGTATCCTCAGGAAATGGTGTTACTTTTCTGACAGATTTAGATGGCGACAATGACCCCAGATTGGTTCCATTTAAAAAAGATGATTACTCATTTAAGATTGGTTTTTATTTAATACAACATGAACTTTCTAGATCAAATCCTATCGTTAGAGCAGTAAAACAAACTGTATTAGAAAACATAGAAGAACTTTTAAAGGGTACTAATTTCGTAGCAGCTAGTAGCCTAAAAAAGAACTAAATTTTATACATAACTATACTGTTGGATAATTCTCATACTCTGATAGTATACGAACAAAGTTATTGTTTAATTTGTGATATCTTTTTAAGTTGAATAGATAAAAGTCTACAGGGGGACTATAGAATGAAAAATTTTTTTAGCACAGTGATGTTTTTTGGTGTTCTTTTTGCACCTTTAAGTCTAATTTCTCAAGATTCAGAGGGAATTGAAGAAGTAATTGTTTCAGCAACAAAAACTGAAGCAAATGCTCAAGATATTCCAATGGTGGTTGATGTTTTGACTGCTTCTCAAATTGAAGATATGAATATTACAACCGCAAGAGATATTGACTCTGCATTACCAACGTTAATCATTAATTATAACGTTGATCCATTTAATGCATCTATGAGAATAAGAGGTATTGGAACCAGTCAAAGTGATGCATCCTTAGAGTCTGATGTAGCACTTGTTGTAGATGGAGTCTATCTTAACAAAACAGGCTTAGGATTAAATGATCTTATAGATATTGAAAGAATTGAAGTCCTTCAAGGTCCTCAAGGTACCTTATATGGTAAGAACTCAAATGCAGGTGTTGTTAATATAACGACAAAAACACCAAGGCCTGGTGATTCAGACGGTTTTGTTCATTATGAAAGTGGCGATTTTAATTCAACAAGAGTAACCTCAGCGATGAGTTTTGGCCTTTCAGATTCTACTGCCATTAGATTAAGTGCAAATGTAAATGAGTCAGATGGCTATATGACAAACATGGTTGATGGTCAGCCTGCAAATGGTGTTGATGATTCAGTGATTGGGTTAAAGATTTATCATGAAAATGAAAAACTTAGTTATGTATTTTCTCATTCAGATGTTTCAAAAAAATCTACATGTTGTGCTGTAGATAGTGTGCCAACATCTTCACAGGTAGCAATTGGAATTCCTTTATTGGGAAGAACCCCATCAGACAACGATTATACAAATTATAAGTACGCAACTTCAGCAGGGACGCCTAATTTTAATTTAGATTCAACATTAACATCTCTTAAAGTTGATCAAGAAAGAGAAAACGGAACTCTAACTTATATCATTGCGAGGAATAAATACGATGCATTTAGGCACTGGGATGCAGATTTTACATCTCTTGACATGCTTACACTTAAGAGAAATATGCCAGGTAAGTCATTAACTAATGAATTAAGATTTAGTTCAAACATGATGGGCAACAAAGAATATACAGTTGGGTTATTTTTCCTTGATGCTGAATATGGAGAGTCAGGCGGTTATCCAAATAAAGCTGCTATTGAAGTTGGTCCTGATTTTTCACCTGTTTGGGGAACATGGTTTACACAACTTAGTACTCAGGCTCAACAGTTAGGAGCTTTAGCTGCAGCAGGTGCTGCCTCACCTGCACAATTAGCTGCACTTCAGGGACTTCAAGCAGCTCTTCCAGGTGTTGGTGGTTTTTTTGCAACAACAGAGGCTGGAGATCAGATTGCTCAAGACATGATGTGGTCTGACGAAACAGCGGCTATCTTTGGAAGAATGACAGTTCATGTTTCTGATACTTTCAGATACACAATTGGCGCTAGATATACTACAGAAGAAAAAGATGCTGATTTATATGCTCAAGCTCTATTGGGTGGAGCTGTAAGTCCTACCTTGGCTGGTTTATTAGGTAATCCTGCTATTGTTGGTCTTCCAAGACAGGCTGTGCTTGGCAATGCTTGGCCATTTAGTGGTTTCTTACAAAATGTAGATAACAATTTTTCAAGATCTGATAGCGCAACAACATGGTCGTTCAGCGTTCAAAAAGATCTTTCAGATGATGTAATGCTTTATGCAGCCGCTGCAACTGGTTACAAAGCTGGTGGTTTTAACTCTACCTCTGGTGATACAGGCGATATGAGAGCTTTTGATAAGACTGAAACAACTAATTTTGAAGTTGGTATTAAATCAAGATTAATGAACAATAAAGTTCAGCTTAACGCTACTGCTTTTTCAATGGACACAGATGGCCAACATTACATTACACAAAGTCCAACAGGTACTGGAACTATTGTTGGAAATGCAACCGAAACAGCAGAGAGACTAGGGTTTGATTTAAATGTTGTTGCTAAATTAACATCAAATCTGACTTTAAATATGTCATATTTTACTGTTGATGATGGCTCCCCAGATATTCTTTCTAATGCTGCAGCAAGGCTAACTCCTGATGATGCATATACGATTGGACTTTCTCATAATTTCCCTCTTGGAAATGGAAATATGTTCTCAAGAGTTGATTATTCATATGATGGCCCATACGAATACTCTTCAGCTCCAATGCTCTCACCACAATGGCAAGCCCAATTACCAGCTGCCTATCCAGAGCTTGCAGAGAAAGAAGATCAAGAATTTTTAAATTATAAAATTGGTTGGAGAAATGATTCATGGGAACTTGCTTATTCAGTTAAGAATGCAACCGACAACAATTATGTCAGGTTAGTATTAATTGCAAGCGGAATAAGTGGAGTTAATGGAATGACTATGGGTGCACCTGAAACTCATAGCTTCAGTGTTAAATATAACTTCTAATTGATTAGAGTATTAAAAAAGGGAGCTTATGCTCCCTTTTTTGTTGTTTATCTAAAATCTAACCCGACAATGATCTTATGGTAAGTTTAGCCAACTGAGACATATGAACTTCATCTGGACCATCTGCAATTCTACAAAATCTGCTTGTAGTAAATATATGCGCTAACGGAGTATCCTGAGACACGCCCATGCCTCCAAATATCTGTATTGCTCTGCTAGAGACATCTTCACACATTTTTGGCGCTACTATTTTTAACATTGAGATGTAATCTCTTGCAGCATCAATTCCATATTTATCCATTTTTTCAGCAGCAGATAAAACAAGTAATCGACATTGCTCAATATCGCACCGACTTCTTGCTATTTCATGTTGAACACTAGTTTTCTTAATAAGAGCTTCACCAAAGGCAACTCTATTTTGCGCTCTTTCACACATGAGCTCCAAAGATCTTTGAGCCATACCAACAAACATCATCGCATATTGAAACCTTCCTGGACCAAGTCTGCCCTGAGCTATTTCAAATCCTCTTCCTTCACCTAATATAAGATTAGACACCGGAACACGAACATTTTTAAAAACAACATCACCTTCACCACCAGGAGAGTGATATTCGCCTAGAGATCTCAAGGCTCTTGTAATTGAAAATCCCTCAGCATCAGTGGGCACAATGATTGTTGAATGTTGTGTATGTCGAGAGTTCTCAGGATTTGATTTTCCCATAACAAGCATAAATTTACATTTGGGTGAGATAACACCAGTTGTCCACCATTTTTTTCCATTTAGAACATACTCATCACCATCACGTCTAATTTCTAGTTCCATATTTGTTGCATCCGATGAAGCAACATCTGGTTCTGTCATTGCATATGCTGATCTAATTTCACCTGCTAATAATGGTTCGAGCCATTCTTTTTGTTGTTCAGGAGTTCCATATTTTGCTAATACTTCCATATTGCCTCTATCAGGGGCATTACAATTAAAGATTTGTTGTGCCCATGCAGACTTAGACATTGTTTCAAAAAGCCCTGCAATTTCTAAATTTGTTAGGCCAGGACTCCAAGGAGCATATTCTTTTGGTAAAAATAAATTCCATAGTTCTTGTTTTTTTGCTTCTTTTTTTAGATCTTCATACCAATCAGGATATTGCCAGAGGTTGTCTTGATTGCTTGTAAACTCATCATAGTCTCTTTCACGAGGATAAATATGCTCCTCCATGAATACTTCAAGTCTCTCATTTATTTCTTTTGCTTTATCACTTACTTCAAATGCCATAATTTTTCTTGTTAATTAACTTTTAAAAAGTTTATAGCTATATTAATAACAATGGTATATTTAATTTTTATCAGGAACCCTTTAAAAAAGAATAACGGAATATCAATTAAGGTCTCATAAGTTATGCATAAAGATTATTGGCGAGCTAATCTTAAAATTCTAATCATTCTCTTATCAATATGGTTTTTGGTTTCTTTTGGTTTTGGAATCATATTTTCAGATTCTCTTGATCAATATCAAATTGGCGGCTTCAAGCTAGGATTTTGGTTTGCTCAACAAGGAAGTATTTATTTGTTTGTTGTTCTTATCTTTATCTATGTTCATTTAATGAATAAATTAGATAAGAAATACAAAGATCATAATGATGAGGAAGATAAATATTAATGGATACTCAATCATTAACCTATTTGTTTGTTGGTTTATCTTTTGCACTATATATTGGAATTGCCATTTGGTCTCGCGCACAGTCAACAAATGATTTTTATATAGCAGGAAAAGGAGTCAACCCTGTTGCAAATGGTATGGCTACCGCAGCAGATTGGATGTCAGCCGCTTCTTTTATCTCTATGGCAGGCCTTATAGCTTTTCTTGGAAAAGATGGTTCTGTTTATTTAATGGGATGGACTGGGGGTTATGTATTGCTTGCGTTATTGCTAGCTCCTTATTTAAGAAAATTTGGTCAATATACTGTTCCGGATTTTATTGGAACTAGATATTATTCTAATGCCGCAAGGTTAGTTGCGGTGATATGTTTAATATTTGTTTCTTTTACCTACGTGGCTGGACAAATGCGAGGTGTTGGCATTGTTTTTTCAAGATTTCTTGAAGTAGATATTAATCTTGGAGTTGTAATAGGTATGTGTATTGTCTTTTTTTACGCAGTCCTTGGAGGAATGAAAGGAATCACTTACACCCAAGTAGCCCAATACTGCGTATTAATTTTTGCTTATTTAGTTCCAGCTATCTTTATATCAATTTTAGTAACTGGCAATCCAGTTCCGCAGCTGGGTTTTGGCGATACCCTTGTAGATAGTTCAACTTATCTTTTAGATAAATTAGATCAGGTCACAACAGATTTAGGATTTAATGCATATACTGAAAATTCGAAGAGTAAAATTGATATTTTTTGTATCACAGCAGCTTTAATGTTTGGAACCGCTGGCCTGCCTCATGTAATTGTTCGGTTCTTCACGGTGCCAAAAGTAAGTGATGCTAGAAAGTCTGCGGGTTATGCACTAATTTTTATTGCGATTTTATACTCAACAGCTCCAGCAGTATCAGCTTTTGCAAGAATTAATTTTATTGATTCTGTTCAAAATGTTGAATATCAATCTTCACCAGAGTGGTTTCAGAACTGGGAAGATATAGGTCTAATTGCATGGAAAGATAAAAATGAGGATGGTTTAATTCAATACTCAGCAGGCAACGCTTTGGACGGAACTAAACCAAAGTTTGTTGAAGGCGAGGGCAATTATGGAGAAAGATTGGTTAGTAACGCCGCTAACCAAGCAAATAATAATGAGGTATATATTGATAGAGATATAATGGTATTAGCCAATCCTGAAATAGCACAATTGCCAGGATGGGTTATTGCTCTCGTAGCAGCTGGAGCTCTAGCTGCGGCATTATCAACTGCAGCAGGATTGCTTCTTGTAATATCTGCTTCAGTTTCTCATGATTTACTTAAGAAAACTTTTATGCCAAAAATTACTGATAAACAAGAGCTTTTATATGCAAGATGTTCTGCAGCAGTAGCTATATTGGTTGCAGGATTGTTTGGAATATATCCCCCAGGTTTTGTAGCTCAGGTGGTAGCTTTTGCATTTGGGCTTGCAGCATCTACCATTTTTCCAGCTCTATTTCTTGGTATTTTTTATAAAAGATTAAATATGCAGGGAGCAATTGCAGGAATGCTATCAGGGCTAATATTTACTTCTTTATATATTATTTATTTTAAATTTATTAATATTGAATTTAATTATGCCCAGCACTGGTTTTTAGGTATTTCACCAGAAGGCATTGGTTTTATTGGAATGATGATTAACATTGTTATTGCTATAGCTGTCTCCAGTTTTTATAGTAAGCCCCCAGAACATGTTTATGAAATGGTAGACAATATTAGGAGACCTTAATGGATAAAAATGTGGCAATTATTGGTGCGTCTGGAGCAATAGGGAATGCGTTTGTAGAGCATTACTCTAACGATCAATCAGTTAAAAATGTATATGCATTTTCAAGAAAAAAACAAAGCTATGAAAATAAGAAAGTTCAAAGTTTTGAGTTAGATATTGAAAATCAAAATAACATTCAAGATGCAGCAGAAAAAGTAAAAGAAAACCGCCTAAACCATATTATTGTTGCTACTGGGATTTTGCACTCTGAGAGTTTTGGCCCTGAAAAAAGTATTAAAGATATTAATCATGAAAGTATGACTAAAGTTATGAGCGTGAACACTGTTGGTCCTTCATTAGTTGGTAGATACTTCATACCATTACTAACAAAAGATACTAAGTCTGTCTTGGCCTTTTTAAGTGCAAGGGTAGGGAGTATTTCAGACAATAAATTGGGTGGTTGGTACTCATATAGAGCAAGCAAAACAGCACTTAATCAGATAATAAAAAGCTTTAGTATTGAATTAAAAAGAACAAACTCAAATGCAATTGTCTTAGGGCTTCAACCTGGAACAGTAGATAGTAATCTTAGCGAGCCATTTAAGAAAAATGTAGCAAAAGGTAAGTTATTCACTCCAGAACAAAGCAGGGAGTTGCTTTCAAATGTAATTGAAAATGCAACAACAAAAGACTCTGGAAACTTATTAGCATATGATGGAGAAACTATTTCTCCATAAAATCTAGTTGGAAAGTATGCAAAGATACCTTCTTGCTGTTACCTCATTATTTTTATCATACTCTGCAACAAAAGCATCTCTTACCTGAATATCTGACTCAGTTCTTGTATTTTGATTCCAATCCCACCATCTTTCCTGTTCAGGCAAAGATTTATGAATCACATGAGTGCTTAATCTAAAGACTTCTTCACTCGGTCCATTATTTTCCTCGCTTGGTAGGTATTGTATAGAAGGCACTACCTCCACATCAAAACCTCTATCTTTATAGTAAGCCTCATGCATCTTGGTTGCATTTAGCCAGCCCTCGATAGTTCCCCCTTCGATAAGTTTAGCAACATAGTAATTAGTAGGACTACCCTTGCAATCAGATGGTTTTGGCAAACCTTTGTGATCATCTGAGTAAACATTAAAAGAAATAATAGCTAAAGTTGTTATAAGGTACTTCATTTTTTTCACCTCCAATAAGCAATAATATAAATTATTAAAACACACTTTTTATTAAAAGCTGGTAACAAATTTCAAAAAAAAACCCGGTTTAAAACCGGGTTTAGTATATTAGTTATAAACTAGTGCGAATGACTAGATTCTTTAACTGCAACATGCCATATAATTAAACCAAATAGAATCTTGTTAATAAAATCAGCAAGGTTATAGATAAGGTTTAGATTTGAAGCATATACTCCTTCGCCACCCATTAGGTAACCAGCAGCATATCCAGCAGGATATATAGACCATCCAACTACTATAATTAGCATCATAGCATTGTATGCAGAGTTAACAGCAGGACTTGCTGTACTAACAGCAGCCTTACCTTCACCCAAATATAGCTCATAGATCATGTATAACCATCCAGCCATACCTACCACAAACGCAATAGTTACATTGGCCATACCAGCTTCACCCATGAATCCTGCAACTAACATTACTATTGATCCACCAAGCAATTTCTTGAATAAAGAACCAGCAACATTAGTACAAGCAGCTAGTATTAGATAGAACTCAACCATTTGTAATGGAACAGTTAAAAGCCAATCTATATATCTAAATACAGTTGGCGAATCACCGGTCTCTACCCATACTCCTCTCATATACAAGTAGTGCCAAAAAGCAATACCTGTTATTAAGCCTGATACTGTTAATGAAGTTTTCCATTTTGCACTTACCTGATCTCTTTCAACAAAAAAGAAAACCGTAGCAGCTAACATAGCAGCAGTAACTAACCAGAATGAAATTCCAACTCCGTCACTAATATCTAGGTCACCACCACCGGCAGCAAAAGATGGAAGCGCAATAACACTACCTAAGATTAATAAATATTTCATATTAAACTCCTTTTATTTTGAGTAAATAAATTACTCCCCCGTTAGTATGAACTTAAGATGATAGCTAAAAATTTTATATGTATCAAATTTAAAAAATATATTTTTTAAGATAACTTGATTTTCTAATTAATTTAGTATTAATCCTAAAATATTGCTTAAATATTATTGTTTAGTATGATTCGCTTATGAAAGTTGCAATTTATCCAGGTTCCTTTGACCCAATAACATATGGACATATGGACATTATTGAGAGAGGTTGCGGTCTTTTTGATAAGGTTGTTGTTGCAATTGCAAAAAGCGAATCAAAAAATCCCATGTTTTCATTAGAAGACAGGATTAATCTTGCTGAATCTATATACGAAAATAACAACAAAGTTGAGGTTGTTGGCTTTCCTAGAAAATTAACTGTTGATTTAGCTAAAGACTTCAATGCATGTGCAATTATTAGAGGATTAAGAGCTGTATCTGATTTTGAATATGAATTTCAATTAGCAACCATGAATAGATCATTAGCTCCTGACATAGAAAGCATCTTTTTAACGCCTAAGGAAAGCTTAATCTATGTTTCTTCAAGCTTGATAAAAGAAATTTCTGATTTAAAAGGTGATATTTCTAAATTTGTTCACCCAAAAGTTGAGCAGGCATTAAAAGCTAAACTACAGACTTAAGACTGACATTTTGGACAATAGAACGTAGCTCTTTGATTAATAGTAACTTTTAATATTTCTTCTTCACAATTTTTACATTTTTTCCCGTTTCGCCCATAAACATTTAATTTAATTTTGAAATATCCTGGACTGCCATCTGCAGAGTAAAAATCTTTTAGAGTAGTACCTCCCACTTCTATTGCTTCATTCAGAACTTTTTTTGCTGAACTTACAATTCTTTTACATTCTTCAATATCTAATTTTTGTGATTCTTTTTGCGGATTTATTCTTGAAAGATAAAGAGACTCTGATGCATATATATTCCCAATACCAACCACATTTTTTTGATTCATTATCAGAGTTTTAATATTAGTTTTGGATCTTTTACAACATTCTAAAAGATATGCACCATTGAAATTTTCAGAGAGAGGTTCTGGCCCAAGCCCAGATATTAATTTGTGATTTTTAATATCTTTTGCAATGTGAAGCGAACCAAATCTTCTTGGGTCATTATAAATAATCTTTTCATTATCAAAGATGAATTCAATGTGGTCATGTTTTAGAAAATAGTTGTCTGCACTTTTTAAAATTCTCAAACTTCCTGACATTCCTAAATGCAGCATTAAATAAGTATTTTCTAATTCAAAAATTATGTATTTGGCCCTTCTATGAAGATTAATTAATTTTTGATTTCTTGAATTTTTTTCAAGACCTTTGGCAACAGTCCATCTCAAGTTTCTATTATGAACTTTAATATTGGTTAGATTTTGACCTTGGAATTTTTTTATTGCCCTGAGGGTTGTTTCAACCTCCGGTAATTCTGGCATTTAATTAATTTAGTAGACTGTTAATTGAAACAAGGTCTCCAGGAGTAATAGTTCCTGCAGCTAAATCTAATCTAAGGTTGGCAAGAATATAATCATATTTAGCATTAGCAAGATTTTTTTCTGCACTGTAGAGATTTTTTTCTGCTTGTAAAAGATCTACAACATTTCTTGTGCCGACTTTGTAACCGACTTGTGTAGCTTCAAGTGCACTAGTTGCTGAGATTACAGCTTGTTTTTGAGCAGTTACATTGGCAACCAAGGTAACAACATTAGAGTATCCTGATCGAACGTCTTGTATGATTTTTCTTTGAGTAAATAATGTGTTCTCATTAGTTCTCTCATATTGTGCGTAAGCCTGCTTTCTTCTTGAGTTTACAGCTCCACTTTGAAAAATTGGCATACTAAACTGAATAGCAAAATTTCTTCTGCCTGTTATCTCTGGCACAGGGATGCCCTGACCATTGAAGTTTAGGCCTTCATAATTAAATTGATTTGTTTCAGATTCAGACTTAGATCCAACAATATCTATTTTAGGTAAATGATTAGAAGCTGCATTTCTAGCATTACTTTTAGCTGCATCTTTTCTTAAATATGCCGCTTTGAGCTGATAATTATTTTGCAATGCTATATCCACCCATTCTTCTTTCGAACTTGGTGCAGGACTCTCAATTAATAAGCCCTCACCCAATTCATCTAGGCTAAAGATTTCTCTACCTATTAATGCGTTTAATGCTTCTCTTGCAGAAAATAAACTTCCTTCTGCATTAATTCTAGATGCCTTACTTAAGTCGTATGCTAGTTGGGCTTCTTGTACACCAGTTATTGCAGAAAGGCCAACCTCATATCTTTGTTGTGCTTGATCAAGCTGTTTCTTTATTGCCTTTTCTTCTGATATGGCTGCATTTAGATTATCTATAGCTCTTAATACCCCAAAATAAAGTTCTGCAGTTCGAACTAAAAGATTTTGTTGTTCGTATGCAAACTCAGCTTCAGCAGCACTTGTTAACGATTTAGATTGTTTAAACTGAAACCAAGAATCTAACCTGAACAAAGGCTGTGTTAATCTTGCCGAGCTCGAAAATGAGTTATATTCTTGTTGAAGCTGCTTATCTTGATAATACTCATTCCAATTAGTTGAACCACTCAAAGTTAGACTTGGTAAAAGAGCAGCTCTCCCTTGAACAACAAGTTCTTTATCTGCAAGATATGAATATTCTGCAGCCTTGAAGGTTGGATCATTTTTTAATGCCTCATTATAAATATCTAATAAGTTTTCTGCTAAAAGGCTAGAAGTTGAAAAAATTAATATGAATAATGAGTTTGTAATTTTGTTCATGTCGTTATTTTAACTCAATATTAATGTTTACAGTGTAAACATTTGTAAATTTTTTATATTTTATAATTCTTTTAATATTTCTTAGAGTAGAATATCTTTCATAAGTTCAATCATTAATAAGGCATCTTAAAATTGGCAAAAAATTCATATGATGCAGAAGCAATCGAGGTTTTATCAGGTTTAGATCCTGTAAAAAAAAGACCTGGGATGTACACAGATACATCAAATCCTAACCATTTAATACAAGAAGTTTTAGATAATTCAGTTGATGAAGCCTTATCTGGTCATTGTTCAAATATAAAAATATCACTCTTGAAGGATGGCAACATCAAAGTCTCAGATAATGGAAGAGGAATGCCCGTTGATATCCATCCCGAGCACAAGGTTACTGGTGTTGAATTAATTTTGTGTAAGCTTCATGCTGGGGCAAAATTTTCAGGTGACGATTATAATTTTTCTGGCGGACTACATGGAGTTGGAGTTTCTGTTGTAAATGCTCTATCCGAAGCATTAGAAGTCAAAGTTAAAAGAGACTCCCAAGAATTTCAAATAGATTTTAGTAACGGCGATAAGGTTAGTGAGCTTAAGAAAATTGGAGATGTTGGCTTAAGAAACACTGGAACTTCAATTACCTTTAAGCCCAATCCAGAATATTTCGAAGATATTAATGTACAAGTTAAAACCTTAAAACACTTACTAAAGGCAAAAGCAGTGCTTTGCCCAGGCTTAACCATTGAATTTATTAATGAGAAAAAACCTAATGATAAAGAGAAGTGGTACTTTGAAGATGGCTTAAAAAGTTATCTTAATGAATCATCAGAGGGTGCAGAACTTATATTAGAAGATTCAATAATATGCGCAAAAGAAGGTAGTGCTCAGGAACTAGAGTTTGCTATAAATTGGTCACCGAAACCCCCCAAAAATAAACTTGATGAGACATATGTAAATTTAATTCCTACCGCTCAAGGTGGTTCTCACCTCAATGGTTTTAAATCAGGCCTCTTAGAGTCTATAAAAGAATTTTGTGAATACAGAAATTTGCTACCTAAAGGCTTAAAAATAAATGCAGATGACATAATAAATAATGCTATTTTTATAGTTTCTTCAAAGTTACAAAATCCTCAGTTTGCTGGTCAAACTAAAGAAAGACTAGACTCTAAAGATCACATGTCATTTGTGTCAAGTACCACCAAAGATATATTGAGTATTTGGCTTAATACTCATACTGAGGAAGGGGAAAAAATTGCTGAGCTTGCAATTATTTCTGCGCAGACACGGGCAAAAGTTTCTAATATTGTAGAGCGAAAGAAAACTTTTAAAGGACCAGCATTGCCAGGAAAACTTTCTGATTGTAATAGTCAGGATTTAAATGAAACTGAGTTATTCCTTGTTGAGGGAGATTCTGCTGGTGGTTCAGCTAAACAGGCTAGAGAAAGATCATTTCAAGCAATAATGCCGCTACGCGGAAAAATATTAAATACATGGGACTTAGAAAGTGCTGAAATTATAAAATCTCAAGAGATAAAAAATCTTTCTACTGCTATTGGTGTATTGCCTGGTAACAGTGATTTATCATCTTTAAGATATGGAAAAATTTGTATTTTAGCTGATGCAGACTCTGATGGATTACATATAGCAACATTATTATGCGCTCTTTTCTTGAGACACTACAAACCCTTAGTGCAAGAGGGACGTATATATATTTCAATGCCACCTCTATATAGAATCGATTGTGGCAAAGAAGTGTTATATGCTTTGGATGACTCTCAAAGGGATGAGATTGTTAAAAATTTTAAAAGTAAAAAAGGTAAACCAAAGATAAATATTCAGAGATTCAAAGGTTTGGGAGAGATGAATCCTTCTCAGTTAAGAGAAACTGTCATGGATCCATCAACAAGGCAGCTTGTAAAACTTTCTATTAGCTCAAGCGATAATGCTAACTCAATGATGGATCTTCTTTTATCAAAGAAAAATGCAGCTGCAAGAAAAGAATGGCTTGAGAAAAAAGGCTCATTAGCAAAAATATAATTATGAAAGAGCAATCAGATACAAATTCAATAAGCCTTAAACAGTACGCAGAAGAATCTTATCTAAATTATGCAATGTATGTAATTTTAGATAGAGCTTTACCAAATATTGGGGATGGATTAAAACCAGTTCAAAGAAGGATCTTATATGCCATGTCTGAATTGGGATTAGATGCGGGATCTAAGTATAAAAAATCAGCAAGGACTGTCGGCGATGTCATAGGTAAGTTTCACCCCCATGGAGATAGTGCTGCTTATGAAGCCATGGTTTTAATGGCTCAGAATTTTTCCTTTAAATATCCTCTTGTAGATGGTCAGGGTAACTGGGGTTCACAAGATGATCCTAAATCATTTGCAGCAATGAGGTATACAGAATCAAAATTAACTAAATTTGCAGATTTGCTGATCTCTGAGCTCAAGTCAGGAACAGTTGATTGGCAGCCAAACTTTGATGGCTCTCTTTTAGAACCAGTAATTTTTCCTGCTAAATTGCCTTCTATTCTATTAAATGGTACCTCTGGTATCGCTGTGGGAATGGCAACTGATATCCCATCACATAATATTAATGAAGTCATAGATGCGACCATTCATGTTTTAGAAAACCCAAAATCAGAATTAAAAGACCTTTTAAAAATCATTAAAGGACCTGATTTTTCAAACCATGCACCAATTATTGCAAGCAATGAAGAGCTTGAGGAAATTTATTCGACTGGAAGAGGGGGGTTTAAAGCACAAGCCCATTGGGAACAGGAAAAAAATGAAATTATTATTAATGCTCTTCCTTATCAGGCTTCTGGTTCAAAAATTCTCGAACAGATAGCTGACCAAATGCTTAAAAAGAAAATACCCATGGTTGTGGATTTGGCTGACGAGGGCGATCATGAAGAACCAGTAAGACTGGTAATTACATTAAAGTCTAATCGAGTGAATGCAGAAGATGTTATGAATCATCTGTTTGCATCGACCGATCTTCAAAAGAATTACAGAGCAAATATGAACCTTATTTCTTTGAAAGGTGGCCCAAAAGTTTTCTCATTAGTTGAATTGCTTAAAGAGTGGCTTGTTTTTAGAAAAAATACAGTTACAAGAAAATTAGAGCATAGACTAGATCAGGTTAATGATAGGCTTCATATACTTGAGGGTCTTTTAATAGTTTATTTGGATCTTGATAAAGTTATCAAAATCATAAGAGAGTCAGATGAGCCTAAAAAAGAAATTATAAAAGCTTTCAAACTATCAGATATTCAAGCCAATGCAATTCTTGAAATTAGATTAAGGCAACTTGCAAAGCTTGAACAAATTAAACTTGAACAAGAGAGAGATTCGTTAGTTGATGAAAGAGATGATATTGAAAAAATATTGAATTCTAAAACTAGACTCAAAACCCTAATCAAAAAAGAATTGCTTGAAATAAAAGATGAGTTTGGTGATGAAAGAAAGTCTCCAATAAAAGATTCTTCTGAAGCAAAAGTATTCTCTGAGGAGGAAACGCTGGTAACTGAATCTATAACAGTAGTTCTTTCAGAAGCTGGATGGATTAGAAGCGCAAAAGGACATGAAATTGATCCGAGTTCTTTATCATATCGAGGAGAAGATAAGCTTCAAGATTTCTGTCGTGGAAAAAGTAATCAGCTTGCAGTCTTTCTTGATTCAAATGGTAAAGCGTATTCTCTTCCAAGTCATTCACTTCCATCAGCAAGGGGTATGGGTGATCCAATTTCAGGCAGAGTCACTGCAGATTCTGGGGTCAAATTTATATCGACCTTAATTGGTAATGATGATGATAAATATATGATTATGAATACTGCTGGATATGGTTATATTTCAGAATTTAAAAATATGGTTTCTAATAAAAAGTCAGGTAGGGCTTTCATGAAACTACCCAATGATGCTGATCTCTTAAGAGCTATAAGGGTTCGAGATGATCATGTTTATATTGCTGCTGTATCAAATATTGGGAGATTACTAATATTTAAAATAGATGAATTACCTGTTCTTGCGAAAGGTAAAGGAAATAAGATAATTAATATTCCAACACCAAAATTTGTTGCAAAAGAAGAATTCATGGCTCATGCACAGCTCCTATCTCCTGTTAGTTCATTAAGAATTGAGAGCGGCAAAAGATTTTTAACTTTAAAATTAAAGGATTTAGAGAACTATATTTCTTCTAGAGCTAAACGAGGAAATATGTTGCCCCAAGGCTACAGAAAAGTAGATAGAATGATTGAAGAGGTTGAAACTATTTCTTCAGAAGAGCAAGAATAGAAGATTCAAAAATCCCTAAACCTTTTTTAATCAGATCATCTTCTATGATTAAACTTGGAGAAAATCTGACTGTATTAATATTTGCTTTCAAGATCATAAGACCTTTCGTATGAGCCAGAGCAATCAAATTATCTATATTTATACCCTGATTAAATTCAACGCTAACCCATAAACCTGCTGAAGATATTGATTGAATACATCCCAGTTTTTTACTTATTGAATCGAGCTCATTTATAAATATCTTTTCTTTTTTAGTTACTTTTTGCAGAAAAGATTTTTTAGAAATTGTGTCAACAACTGATGAGCCTATAGCACAAGCAATTGGTCCGCCTCCAAATGTTGTTCCATGCGAACCAACCGTCATAGCACTAGCTATTTTATTTGAAGTAAGAATTCCCCCCAAAGGAAATCCATTTGCTATACCTTTAGCAAAACATAAAATATCTGGAACTAAATTAAATTGTTCATACGCAAAAAATGTACCCGTTCTTCCAATACCAGACTGAACTTCATCAATAATTATTAAAGCTTTATGTTTTCTAGCAAGTTGTTTAATTTTTGAAATAAACTTTTGATCTGCTTTTGTTATTCCAGACTGCCACTGAACTAATTCAAGAATAACTGCTGAGGTTTTATCTGAAAATAATTTCTCTAGGCCCTCAATTTTATTATATGGATGATTTTTTATACCTTTAGGCAGAGGTGCAAAACCATCAATAAGATTCTTTGCTTTTGCTAAAGCAATACCGAGCATTGTTCTGCCATGAAATGAACTTGAGAAAGATATAATTTCATTCTTATCTTTTTTGAATTTCTTGGATGTGTATTTTCTTGCCGTTTTAACTGCAGCCTCTATTGATTCGGCCCCCGAATTACAAAAGAAAACTTTATCAGCAAAGGTCTTTTGACATAATTTTTTTGATAGTTGAACAGCATGTTCATTTATGTATAAGTTTGATAAATGCCATACATTTTTAGATTGCTGATTGAGAATTTTTGTCAATTCGCTGTTACTATGTCCTAAATTTGTTACAGCTATGCCAGCAGTAAAATCAATATATTTATTATTATTTGTATCCCATACATATGAACCTTTTGCTTTTTTTACAACAAAATCTGCTGGTCCGTAAAAAGGCACCGTATAATTTGCATAGTCATTAATAATTTTTTTCATTAGTTATATTGTATCGTGGTTTCTATTCAAAAAATTAGTTCAAATTCATTTGGAGTATACATAAAACCTAATAGCTCGTTAACCGGAACATACAGAGTAATATTTATTTCGAGTATTGCATTTATTTGCCTTGGGATAGCAACTATATTTTATTTAGTTGGTGCAACTTTGATATTGCCATTTGCCGGTCTAGAAATAAGTATTTTGCTTATAGCATTTTATTTAAATTTTAGGTGGAGTGGTAAAAGAGAAAAAATATTTTTGTCTAAAGATAAGGTAATAGTAGAAAAAGGCATTCATAAGGCTGAGTATCGCTGGGAGGAATTTAGAACTTTTACTTCTTTTCAAATTTCAAAAGATATTAATAAGGTACTTAAACTAAGCTTTCGCTCTAAGGGTAAAGATGTAGAAATAGGATCTTTCTTGAATGACGAAGAAAAAGTTGAGCTAAAAGAGAATATTTCAAAAATTATTGAGGACTTAAATGCTAATCCTTGATTATCGCCAAGTAGTTAATTTTTTTTGAACAGGCACCAATTTAAATTCTTTTAAATCTGGAATTCCATTTTTAAATGGGGGATTTGATTCTCCCTGAATAAGTGGGTTTAGATAATCTAATGCTTTTGTAGTAACGCCCATTCCGTTTTTTGTAATAAAAGATTTTGGTAATTTTTTTTCCAGATTGGCAATTTTCGATAGTGGAGCTGGTTCTATTTTCCATTTATATTTACTACTGTTATTTCTTACAATTATTGGCATTACGCCATTCATACCAGCTAAAGCATATTTGATAGCATGGACTCCAACAGCTTCTGCATGCGCTAAATCTACTTTTGAAGCTATATGACTCGCACTTCTTTGAAGATAATCAGAAACAGCCCAATGGTTTTTAAGTTTTAATTTTGTGTTAATAAGATCTGCTATATAAGGGGCAACTCCACCTAATTGAGCATGCCCAAAAGCATCTTTTGTATTTGATTCAGAAAGAAATTTACCTTTGCTATTTTTAACACCCTCTGACACAACAACAACGCAAAAACCTTTATCTGAAACAGTTTTCTTAACGAGTGATAAGAACTCTTTTTGATTAAAAGTAATTTCTGGCAAAAGAATAATATGTGGAGCATCTCCTTTATTTTTTCTTGCCAAAGCTGATGAGGCAGCCATCCATCCAGCATGTCTTCCCATTACCTCCATAATAAAAACCTTTGTTGAGGTTTCTGACATTGATTGAACATCCAATGAAGCTTCTTGTATTGAGGTTGCAATATATTTAGCTGCAGAGCCAAACCCAGGACAACAATCTGTGAGTGCTAAGTCATTATCTACTGTTTTTGGAATAGCAATACATTGGATTGGGTAGTTAAGTTTTTTACTTATTTGAGAGACCTTATAAGCAGTATCGGCGGAATCATTTCCGCCGTTGTAGAAAAAATAACCAATATTATGAGCCTTGAATACCTCAATTAGTCTTCTATATTCCTTTTCGCTCGTTTCGAGATCTTTAAGCTTAAACCTACAAGATCCAAATATACCACCCGGTCTGTACCTTAGGGATAATAGAGAATTATTTGATTCTTTTGATGTATCAATCAAATCTTCACGAAGCGCTCCTAGTATTCCATTTTTAGCAGCAAAAACCTTTCCAATCTTATTACTTTTTTTTGCTTCCAGAATTAAAGCACCTGCTGTTGCATTTATTACTGCAGTCACGCCACCAGATTGAGCATATAAAGCATTTTTTTTCATTTTTCCCCACCCAAATATGTTGTAATAAAACTTGTTAAAGTATTATAACTAATATGAAGATACATATCTTAGGCATCTGTGGAACCTTCATGGGTGGCCTTGCGCAAATACTCAAAGACTCCGGTAATGATGTCTCAGGTTCAGATATGCAATTTTATCCACCGATGTCAGAGCATCTAGATGCTTTAAAAATTGATTTAATAGAAGGTTATGCATTAAACGATCTTCCTGAGGCTGATTTATACGTAATTGGCAATGCATTATCGAGAGGAAATGAATCCGTTGAACATATATTAAATAATCGTCTTCCATTTAAATCAGGGCCTGAAATGCTTGGTGAAATTCTTAGAAACAGAAAAGTATTTGCTGTATCAGGAACACATGGTAAAACAACTACCTCTTATATGCTTACACATATTCTTAAGTCATCAGGTAGAGATATTGGTTATTTAGTTGGAGGAATTTCAAATGATATTGATGGTTCAGCTTCTCTTGGAACCGATGAAATATTTGTTATTGAGGCTGATGAATATGACTCAGCTTTTTTTGATAAAAGATCAAAATTTATTCATTATTCTCCTGATACCCTTGTTATTAATAACATAGAGTTTGATCATGCTGATATATTTAATAATTTAGATGATATAAAAAAACAATTTCATCATCTTTTAAAAATAATTCCATCTAACGGAAATATTGTATGTTTTTATGATGATAGGAATGTTCTAGATGTTCTCGATATGGGATGCTGGTCAAATGTTATTAAAATTAATGATAAAAATTTAAAAATTAATTTTAGCTCTAAAGAAGTAAAAATAGATGAAGATATATTTTTATTAAACTCTTTACCCTTAATTGGAGAGCATAATTTTAAAAATTATGTTTCAGCAATTATGGCTGCTACCACATGCGGCATATCAGCAAACGATTCTATTGAGGCATTAGAAAGTTTCAATGGAGTGCGAAGAAGACTGGAGTATAAAGGAGAGCATTCTGGTGTGAAAATTTATGACGATTTTGCACATCACCCAACTGCAATAACCTATGCATCAGAAGCTATCAGGAATGAATTTAAAGAAAATAAAATATTAGGAATTATTGAGCTTGGATCAAACACTATGTCCTCTGGATCTCATGGTAATGCTATTTTTGACTCAGTAACTGCTTTTGATAAAGTGATATGGCTTGATCACAACAAAGTTATTAAAGATGACGAATCTTTCAACCACCATGATGAATGTATTGGTAATATAAAAAGTATTATAAAAGATTATGATGTTGTTCTTTTAATGACAAATAAAGATAGTAGTAAACTTTATGAACCGATTATTGATTTCTTATCATGAAAAATAACTTGCCTGTTTTTCCTCTTGGTTTGGTTGCCTTGCCTGGTAGCATTCAATCACTACAAATTTTTGAACCAAGATATCTAAAGATGATTAAGAAATGCATGTCAGATAGCCATGGATTTGTAATTGTTTTGAAAATAAATGATGCATCTGAATTTGGAATTTCTAAAAAAGGTACTTATGTTGAAATAGTTGATTTTAATAATCTTCCAAATGGTCTTCTTGGCATCACTGTCAAAGCTGAAACTAAAGTTTCAATTAATAATATATGTCAACTTGAAGATGGATTGCATATTGCAGATATCAAGCCCGAGATAGATCCTGAGGTTGATAATCAAGCTTTATTAGCAGAGTATCCTGATATAATTAATATCTTATCTCAGATAATAAAGCATCCAAAAGTTAATGAACTTCCAATCAAAGTAGATTTTAATTCTGCCGATTCTGTTGCTTACCATCTTGGAGGCCTGATACCGCTTACTTCAATCCAGAAGCAAAATTTACTTGAAGCATTTGATGCCACTCAAAGACTTTCAATCTTATCAAAGTACATTGAAAAAATTTCTAGTCTTTAAGTAATTCTTATCGGTGGTTTATTTGATTTTCTTCTTAGCCAGTTTATAGATTTTAAAATTGTAGGAATAGCAATAAATTTTTTCTCAATAGAATACTTGCCAGGATAATTGCTCATCATTAGACCGATAATGATTGTAAATAAACCTTGACCAGGAAGGACAAGCATCATTATGCCTCCTAGAATAAGCGAGTACCCAATTAGATTTTTAAAAATTAAGACTATGTACCAAATAAAAATATTACTTGTCTTAATTTTTGAATCTTTTTTATTTATAAAATAATCCTCAGGAATTAATGAAACAAGCCACTTTATGCTCAATAAACTAAACAAGAAAACGAATAAAGAAATAGATCCAAACCAAAGAATTAAATTTTTATAAACATTAAAAATCTCTATCAATGAATTAAATGATGTTAATTCCAAAATTTGTCACCTTTTTTATAAATAATGATTTAGTATAACTCTGAATATAAGTTAATTTTTAGTTAATAAAAACTATTGAAATATAAATAATCTTGTCTGAGAAAAAACTTCAAAATATTTGCCAAAAAAGCCTAGAAGATAATAAAGCTGAAAACATTTTATCACTTGATATTGAAGGCATCTCGTCTTTTGCAGATGTAATAATGATTGCAACAGCTAATTCAAATAGACATGCAAAATCTCTTGCAGACAAACTTGTTGAATCAATTAAAGCAGGCAATAAAAATGTTTTAAATGTTGAGGGAAAAGTAGAGTCAGGTTGGATTTTAGTTGATTGTGGTGGTGTCGTTGTCAATATTATGAAAGAAGATATAAGAGAGTTTTATGATCTAGAAGGCCTATGGGGGGAAAATACCCTTTTGAATTCTTCTAATCAATGAACCTCTCTATTATTTCGGTTGGCAACAAGCCTAATAAATGGGAATTAGAGGGAATAAATCATTATCTTAAGCAACTAAATAATCACGTAAAAATTGATTTTATAAACGTAAAAGGTCAACAAAACCCTAAAAGATCAATAGAGGAAGTAATCAAATTAGAAGCAGATTTAATTTTAAAAAAAATTCCTAGTGACAGCTTTCTGATTATATGTGATATGGCTGGCGATAAAGTTAGCAGCAGTGAGTTCAGTAAAATATTTGAAAATTTAATGCATGAAAACACAAAAGTTTGCTTCGTAATTGGGGGGTCATTTGGGTTATCTGAAGATCTTAAATTGATCTCAAACAAAGTGCTCTCAGCATCAAATTTTACATTTCCTCATCGGCTTTTTAGAATAATTTTAGTTGAACAAATATATAGAGCAATTTCGATAATAAATAACGCGCCATATCACAAATGATTGATTTAAATGAAAGGTATGCCGAAAAGAAGAGTTTTTTTAATAGACTAGTAGTAGTTTATGTGTTTTTTGGTTTTGTATTCTCATTTTTTCTTTATCAAACATACTCACTTCAAGTGTCTGAATACAAAGACTATGAGACAGCAGCAATTGCAAATAAAACAAAAGAGGTATTGGTTCAACCAGTAAGAGGAATAATCTATGATAGATCTGGAAAGATTATTGTAAATAATGTCCCAACTTATGATCTCATAGTAAAAGCATCGCTAATAAAAAATATAGATGCTTTCTTGTCTGATTTATCGCCAATTATTGAACTAGATTCAGATGAATTAGACTATGTTAGAGAAAATTTTGATCTTAAAGCTCTTTACAACAGAGAGCTAATTGTAAAAAAAAATCTGTCTAGGGAAGAAATTGCTAAATTTGAAGTAAGGGGTTATAAATTTCCAAATGCATTTATTGATGTCAGATATAGTCGTTATAACAATTATCCGGAATTATTTTCCCATGCTGTAGGATATGTGGGAGGTGTTAGTAATGATGAGCTAGTCTCAATTCTTAACAGTCAAGCATTGCCGCAAATAGAGACAATTTTTAAATATTCAAATGGATTTCAAATAGGTAAAACAGGACTGGAAAGCACTTATGATCAAATACTAAGAGGTAAATTTGGTAAGAAAATTTTTGAAGTTGATGCTAGAGGCAGATTTGTTGAAGAAAGAGAGTTCATTAAACCGAAAAATGGCGAAAATCTTTTTACAACATTAGATATTGAAGCCCAACAAGTTGCCTATGATCAGATGGATAACAGACGTGGAGCTGTTGTTGCAATTGAAATAGATAGTGGATCAATTGTCAGCTACGTAAGTACGCCTAGTTTTTCAACTAATGCAATTTCAAATGGAATTTCTTCTAGGGCATTTAATGCGCTAATCCAAGATAAGGATAAACCTTTTTTTGATAGAGCCTCTCAAGGGAGATATTCTCCTGCGTCAACAATCAAACCTGCTATTGCTCTATTTGGTATAGAAAATAATATTATTGATTGGGATTTTTCTATGGAAGACCCAGGATATTTTATATTACCTGAAGATCAAAGAGTCTACAGGGGGTGGAGAAAAGGAGGGCATGGAAATGTTAACTTGAACAAGGCAATGATTGTTAGCTCAAATACTTTCTTCTTCTCGTTAGCTTATAAGTCAGATATCAATAAATTAATTGAGCATTTATCTAACTTTGGCTTTGGAACAAAAGTTTGTGCAGACTGCTTTAACCCCGATAAAGCTTTATTGCCAACTCCAGAATGGAAAATGAACAATCTAAATTTTGGATGGTTTAAGGGAGATACCGTTAATTTGGGGGTGGGTCAAGGCTATCTTAGTGCTACTCCATTACAACTAGCATATTACTCCTCAGTATTAGCTAATAAAGGAACTTCTAAAGAACTATCATTTATTCATGAAAAGCAAGATATCAAAAATCTAAATATACAATTAAATAATACTGATGATCTGGATTGGAAAAGATTGCATCAAAGCATGATAGGGGTGATAGAGAGCCCTATTGGGACAGCAAAAAGATTGCAAGAACTAAAAACATATACAGTTGCTGCTAAATCTGGAACCGTTGAGTTGGTTAGTACAGATACCAAAGAGGATTACAAAATCATAAGAGAGAATGAAGGAAATAGGGATCATGCAATTATCATCGCTTTTGGGCCTATGCCCAACCCAAAATATGCTGTGAGTGTGGTTATAGAGAATGGAGAAAGCGGGGGCTCTGTAGCTGGACCAGTTGCAATAGCAGTTCTCAATAGTTTAATAGGCAAATGAAAAAAAAATTAACCTTTAAAAATTTCTCTATATATTTTGATCAATATTTATTTATCTCTATTACATTATTGTCTGTAATGGGGTTATTTTTTTTATATAGCGCATCTCAAGGAGATCTTAATACAGTAATAAAGCAATCAATATTTGTAGGATTTGGATTGATTTTAATGTTTATCTTAAGCCAACCAGACCCAGATTTTTATAAGATATTTTCTAGCCTTTTCATTATCTTAGCCATATTGTTGATTTTTGCTACTATGATTTTTGGAAGAGAGATAAATGGAGCAAAAAGATGGCTTAATTTTGGTTTCTTTACCTTACAAACCTCAGAAATAATAAAAATTGCCTTACCAATCTTTTTAGCTTCCTATTTATATGACAAACCTTTGCCAATAAGCTTAAAACATACTTTTATTACACTGGCTTTAATTCTCTTTATCTTTTATTTAGTTTATTCACAGCCTGACCTAGGAACAGGTCTTGTTGTATTCATGGCTGGAATATATATATTATTTTTAGCAGGCTTAAGCTGGAAATTTATTTTTACATCTTTTGGATTAATAGTTCTTTCAATGCCTTTTTTATGGAATAATTTTTTAGAACCCTTCCAGAGACAAAGAATTTTAACTTTTATAGATCCCTCTAATGATCCCTTTGGAAGTAGTTGGAATATTACACAATCAAAAATTGCTATCGGTTCCGGAGGGATGAGTGGAAAAGGTTTTCAAGAAGGGTCACAGGCAAATTTAAATTTCTTGCCTGAAGCTGAAACAGATTTTATTTTTGCCGTGATTGCTGAAGAGTTTGGATTCCTTGGTGTTTGTGTCTTGCTGTCCCTTTTCTTTTTTATATTACTAAGATGCATTTATTTAGCTTTTAATGCAAGAGATAGGTTTTGTAGATTAACTATTGGTGGCCTTAGTTTAGTTTTTGCATCAACACTATTTATTAATTTGGGTATGGTTGTTGGCATAATACCTGTTGTAGGGATGCCCATGCCATTTATCAGCAAAGGAGGCTCATCTTTGTTATCATTCTACATAGCTTTTGGAATTATTATCTCCATGGCTACACATAAAAAATTAATGCAAAAATGAAAAAAATCATATTAATTACATTGTTAATCTCATTCTCTGTCGAGGGTGATTATTTAAAACATCCGAAATCAGAAGCATTAATTGATGAACTTGTTACAAATCATGGATTTGAACAATCATTTGTAGAAGATGTTCTATCAAATGCAGTAAGACAACAAAAAATAATTGATTCAATTTCAAAACCTGCTGAATTTACTTGGACGTGGGATAGATATAAAAAATTGTTTATAGAAGATAAAAGAATTGCTAATGGAAGACAGTTCATTAAAAATAATCTTCAAACTCTTGAAAGAGCAGAAAAAGAATTTGGAGTACCTAAGGAGGTAATAACTGCAATTTTAGGTGTTGAAACAAGGTATGGAAAAATTCAAGGCAGTTACAGAGTTATTGATAGTTTGCTTACACTTGGTTTCGATTATCCTAGGAGAGCAAAATTTTTTAGAAAAGAACTCGTTGACTTTTTTTTACTGACCAGAGAAAACGATCTAAATATAAATGAAATAAAGGGCTCATATGCTGGTGCGATGGGTTATGGACAATTTATTTCTTCAAGTTATAGAGCATATGCAATTGATTATGATGGGGATGGGTATGCAGATTTATTTAGCTCAGTTGATGATGCAATAGGAAGCATAGCCAACTACTTATATATTCATGGATGGAAAAAAGATGGCCAAATTATTTACGATGCTTATCCAAACAATGTAAGAAAAGTATTTAAACCAAATAAAAACCTTTCGAAATTTATACCATTAAGCTTTAATGAGGATGGAAAAGATATATATTTTATTGGGGATGATAACTTTATTGCAATAACCAAATATAATATCAGTCACTTTTACGCTATGGCGATTTATTATTTATCAGAAGAGTTAAAAAAATGAAAAATTTATTAGTATTACCCTTATTAACATCGATGGTTGCTTTTGGTCAAAGTTTTGTACCTGATGCACCGGAACTTGATTTAAAAAGTTATATCTTAATTGAACCTAATACAAATACAGTAATTGCAGAATTTAATTCAAGCTCTGAAATTGAGCCTGCCAGCATGACTAAAATAATGACTGTATATGTTACTGCAGACCAGATATCTAATGATTTAATTTCAATAGATGATGAGGTTTTGATAAGTGAAAAAGCTTGGAGAATGGAAGGGTCAAGAATGTTTGTCGAGGCTGGAAAAAAAGTAAGCATATCAGACTTACTTAAAGGAATAATAATTCAGTCAGGAAATGACGCCTCGGTTGCTATATCTGAATATGTTGGCGGAACAGAAAGAGGCTTTGTTGACTTAATGAACGCTTACGCGAGTTCATTAAATATGAATAATACCATTTTTCAGAATTCTACAGGTCTTCCTGATGACAATCATTTCTCGTCAGCACAAGATCTGGCGATTCTAACCTCAAATCTAATTACAAAGTTTCCAGATATATATTCATTTTATAAAGAAAAACAATTCACTTTTAATGATATAAAACAATTAAACAGAAATAAGCTTTTGTGGAGAGACGACTCTTCAGATGGTGTAAAAACCGGTCATACTGAAGCTGCAGGTTATTGTTTGGTTGGCTCAGCTAAAAGAGGCGATATGCGATTAATTACCGTGGTTGCAGGCAGTGATTCAGATAATAATAGATTTTTGGCTAGTCAAAGGTTGTTAGAGTATGGCTTTAGATTTTTTGCTACTCAAAAAGTTTTAAATGCTAATCAGGAATATAAAAAAATCAATATTTGGGGCGGTGTAGAAAAAACTCTTGGCTTGGGTGTTCTTGAAGATGTTTCCATTACTCTTCCAAGAACCAGCTTCAAAGACCTAACCGTTAATTATAATTACAGTAATAATATTCAAGCTCCAATTGAAGTTGGTCAAAAAATTGGAACTCTTGAAATTATTAGCAATGACGAGATTGTATTTTCAACCAACTTAGTTGCACTAGAAAACATAAAGTCTAAGGGTTTCTTTGGAAGGCTTTGGTCTAAGTTTGTATTATGGATATTAAGTCTTTTTGGAATGACGGAGAATGCATCAGATTAAAGCTGTATTTAATGGTAATTTTGATTACATAGAAAATATAAAAGTTTCTCCCTTCTCAAGGGCGTATACATTTTCAGATAGTGTTTACGAAGTCATACCTTTCTATAAAAAGCAATTTATTTTATTTAAGAGTCATATTGAAAGGTTGCAAAGAAGTGTCTACGCTCTTTCAATAACCCTAGATGTAAAGAAAGTTACAGCTGAAATCAATCAGTTGTTATCTTCATCGAGTTTTGAAAATGGTTATATTTATTATCAAGTCACCAGAGGTGAAGATTTAATCAGATCACATATGCACTCTGAAGATATGAATACAGAAACTTTTGGCTATATCACTCCTTGTTCATTTGAAACTAAAAAATTAAGTGTAATGATTTGTGAAGATACAAGATGGGGAAGATGCGATATAAAATCAACCTCATTATTAGCCAATGTCATGAATATGAATAATGCTAGATCACATGATTGCGATGAAGTTATCATGCATAAAGACGGAATCTTAACCGAGGCTGGAGCCTCAAATATATTCTTTATTAAAGACGGTAACGTTTATACACCAACCCTATCTAACAATATTTTGCCGGGTATAACTAGATCAATTTTAATTGATGCTCTGTCAGATAAAGGCATTAAGGTTATTGAGGGGGATTTTAATTATCATGAACTTAAGAATGCAACATCTGCTTGGCTTACAAGCTCTACTAAAGGAATTGCCCCAATAGAAAATATAGTTAATATTGATCACTCACTAAGTCTTGATGATTCTCTTTATATCTCATGCAAGGAGATTTTTGACTCTAAATTTTTTGGCTAATATTTTAATTAGTAGTCATGCTTATAATCATTCTATCTACATCATCCCAGAAATTTTTTTTAGATAAGCCTTTGCTAGTAAGATCAAGCTCATAAACATTTTTTTGCAATGATATAAGTTTTTGTAAAGAATGAAATTTAATGAAATTCATATAACTAGCAATTTTGCTACTCCAGATACCTGACTTTTCAAGGCTTAATTTAGGGTTTATGTTTTGTTTTGCAATAGTCGAGCTAGTAATAATTTTTCCAATTATCCAAACTAATAGAGGGGCATAATGTGCTTCAGAATCTTTTATTGAGCCAGTAATTCTCAATGCATGTTTTGTATTTAAGCTTGTTAGAGCATCTTCAAGCTCAAAAGGCTCAAATTCAGCTGAATCTGAATAAAAAAGCTTGGAAATATCAATACCGTTTTTGTAAATTAATTTCAGGATATTTATTTCATTTTGTTGAGCAACCAGGTTCCCAGCATTCAATTCATATATGTTTTGTATAAGACTTTTTCTATCCTGTTCAGGAATAAATCCTAACTGTGCTTTCAACCAGATTTTTTCTTCAAAAGATTTTAATTTACTACACTCAATGATGAGCGCATTTTTTTCCATTGCTTTATATAGTTTTGTTTTGCTGTTTAATTTTTCGTTATGAGAATTAATAATAATGGCAATATTTTCATTATTAAAAATATTTTCTATTTGAAATATCTTTTCTATTTTATCTGGCAATCGTCCTTGATCATGACTTATATCAATTATCAATTTAGATCCAAAAAGAGACCCACCAGAACTCTCAATAATGATCTGCTCAATGTTATCAAAGTTTTCTTTGGTTATAAGCCTTCTTTCAATAAATCCTTTTTGAGATAAATATTCTTTAATTAAATCTTTTGAATTATTTCTCAGAACAACCTCAGAGCCAAATATAAAAAAAATATTTTGAGATTTCTCTAGATATTTTCCTAGAGAGAGCGATTCACATTTCAAAGAGACTAACCTCTAATAGTAATTGGTTATATATTTCATTATTAATAATTTTTTTTAGACTTTCGACTGTCTCTTGTTCAGCAAAAGGATTTAGCTCGCTCGATTTATGTCTTTTCATTACTTTAATACTTTTATTTATTGTTTTTAATTTACTAATAATTTCAAGTTGGACGCTTGCAGTTACTTCACCCTCAAGCGACCTAAGTGACGATCCGGCATATACATTGTAATTATTTGAATCAAAGTCTCTTAAATAAATGCGAATTTTTTTTTCATCCTCAAGGGTTGAGTGATTGAAAGATATATCTAATATTTCTTTAAGTGAGTTAGGAATGGAATCGTCATAGTAGACCAAATAGTTTTCCCTACTATTGGGACCTAATGCTATTTGGCTATAACTACAGCTTGAAACAACAAATATACTAATAAAAAAAATTAAACAATAACGAAGCTTCATAAAATTTATCTTAACTAGCAAATAAAAAATATCAAAGTAATAACAAAAATAAATTACCTAGATAACAAAATTAATGATTTTTCCCTTGATATAAATTACTTTTTTTATATTTTTCCCATCAAGATTGATGGCAACATTCTCAATTTTTTTTGCCCTTTCCTCTATGTGGTTTTGGGTATCTTCAATTTTAGCAGTTGTCTTGCCTCTAACCTTTCCATTAATTTGTATTACTAATTCAAATTCAGATACTTCTAATAAGCTGTCTTTAACTTTTGGCCACGAGGATTCTATTTCTTCTGGGGCATTCAAGTTATAAAAATGATTCCATAAGAATTCTGATACATGCGGCGCAATAGGATTAAGAGTTTTAAGAATAATAATTATTGCTTCATTTAAACAATATTTTTTTGAGTTTGATGCATCTTCATCTTTAAAATTATCCGGTATAGCATTTAGCAGCTCCATTATTGAAGCTATAGCAGTATTAAAAGAAAATCTTGTTTCAAAATCATTAGTAACTTTTTTTAGTGTTGTATGTGTTTTTCTTCTTAAATCTAGTTCTTCTTTTGAAAAGTTATCTGGAGTATTGATGTCTTCATAATTTCTGCTTATAACTAAATTCCACACCTTTTTTATAAACCTTGATGCTCCCTCAACAGAAGATTCAGACCATTCCAGGCTTTGTTCCGGTGGCGCAGTGAACATCATATAAAGTCTTACGGTATCAGCGCCATATTTATCAATATAGGACTGTGGATCAACTGTATTGCCCTTTGATTTTGACATCTTTGCACCATCTTTAAGAACCATGCCTTGCGTTAAAAGTTTTTTAAATGGTTCGTTACCCTCAACCATACCCATGTCTCTAAGAGCCTTATGAAAAAATCTTGAATAAAGTAAGTGCAGTATTGCGTGTTCAATACCGCCAATATATAAATCTACAGGAAGCCAATACTTTGAATTTTCATCAAAAATTTCACTATCATTATCTGCAGAAGTAAATCGAGCGTAGTACCAAGATGAATCCATAAAGGTATCAAATGTATCAGTTTCTCTTTCAACCCCATCAGATATTTTATAAAACTCTTTATTCTGACTTAGCGGAATTGGCGGAGAATCTTTTGGTAACTCAGGAAGAACTACAGGAAGTTCATTTTCTTCAACTAATTTAGCATCACCATTTTCATATATAACAGGTATTGGACATCCCCAATATCTTTGTCTACTAACGCCCCAGTCTCTTAATCGAAATTGTATAAGTCCTTCACCAAGATTTTTTTCACTTAGCTCTTCAATGATTTTTTTTGATGCCGAATCAGAATCTAGATCATTGTATTTATCAGAGTTAAGCAAGATTCCTCTGGTAAGAACAGGTAATTCATCATTGGCACTAGTTGATATAACTTGATTGATATCAAGATTATATTTTGAAGCAAATTCAAAATCTCTTTGATCATGCCCTGGAACACCCATAACAACACCTGTTCCATAATCAAGAAGAACAAAATTACCAATCCATACTGGAATTTCTTCATTCGTAAGCGGATGAATAACCTTCATTCCAGTATCTATACCAAGCTTTTCGGCCTTTGCCATATCCGCTTCTGCAGACGATGTTTCTTTGCATTGCTTAAGGAAAGATTCTATCTTTTTATCTTGTTCCGATAGATTTAAAGCAATTTTATGATTAGGAGAAATAGCTACAAAAGAGACACCAAAAATCGTATCAGGTCTTGTTGAGAAAGCAGTTAGATATTCCTCTGAATCTTTAATTTGATATTTTATTTCTGCTCCATGAGATTTACCTATCCAGTTTTCTTGCATAGTTTTCACATTTTCTGGCCAATCAACTTCGTTTAAGGATGAGAGTAGCTCATCAGCATAATCAGTAATTTTTATAAACCACTGATCAATTTCTTTAATTTCTACTGGAGCTCCAGATCTCCATCCTTTTCCATCTATTACTTGTTCATTTGCAAGCACAGTTTCATCTACGGGATCCCAGTTAACTAGAGATTTTTTCTTATATACAAGACCTTTTTCAAAGAATTTTTTAAAGATTAATTGTTCCCATTTATAATAATTTGGTTCACAGGTTCTTAACTCTTTTGACCAGTCATATCCTAAACCTAGTGATATGAGTTGCTGCTTCATATGCTCTATGTTGTCATTTGTCCATTCTTTTGGACTTACTTCATTTGCTATTGCTGCATTTTCTGCTGGCAATCCAAACGCATCCCATCCCATTGGTTGAAATACATTAAAGTTATTCATTCTTTTATATCTAGATATTACATCGCCAATGGTATAGTTTCTGACATGACCCATATGAAGCTTACCTGATGGATATGGAAACATTGAGAGGCAATAATATTTTTCACGATCATCTGGTTTTGCCTCAAATCTGCCATCCTCAATCCACTTTTTTTGAGCAGATTCTTCAATTTTTTTTGGATTATATTCAGCTGTCATTTTTTAAAAACTCATTTTCTAAATAGTTAATTGTATGCTTATTAGCAACAAAAGTTTCATCATGAAGAATTCTTTGATGAAGAGAATGATTGGTTTTAATACCATCAATAAAAAACTCATCTAATGCACTTATCATTCTTTTGATAGCAGAATTTCTTGTATTAGCAAGCGTTATTATTTTCGCTAAAAGAGAATCATAATATGGAGGAACAGTATATCCACCATATATGTGTGAATCATATCTAATTCCAAAACCACCAGGAATATGCATTTTTGTTATCTTTCCTGGAGAGGGTTGGAAGGTAACAGGATCTTCTGCATTAATTCTGCATTCCATTGCGTGGCCAAAAAAATTAATAGACTCTTGGTCTAATTTAATATCCATTCCAAGTGCAATCCTAAGTTGAGCTTTAACAATATCAAAACCAGTAATCATTTCTGTGACAGGATGTTCAACCTGGATTCTCGTATTCATTTCAATAAAGTAAAATTCTCCATCTTCATACAAAAATTCAATTGTCCCAGCTCCCTCATATTTAAGTTTTTTGCATAGGTTTATAGATGCCTCATATGTTTTATTGAGCGCATCTTGATCTATATTTTTTGCAGGTGCTTCTTCAATAATTTTCTGATGTCTTCTTTGCATGCTGCAATCTCTAGTTCCTAAATGTATCGCATGACCTTTTCCATCTCCGACAACCTGAATTTCAATATGTCTTGGATTGGGGATAAATTTCTCTAGATAAATCTTTTCATTGCCGAAGGCATTTTTTGCCTCTTGCATGGTTATCTCAGCGCTTGAAATTAGATCATCTTCGTTTTCAACAACCCTCATTCCGCGACCACCACCGCCAGCAGTTGCTTTAATCATGATTGGATATCCTATTTCTTTTGCAATTTTTTTAAATTCTTCGGGATCTTCTGGAATATCATTTTTATAACCTGGAACAATCTGAATACCTGAGTCTTCAGCTAATGTCTTAGCAGTTATTTTATCTCCCATATTTTTGATAGTATCTGGACTTGGACCAATAAATTTAAAACCACTTTTTTCACACATCTCTGCAAAATTAGAATCTTCGGCAAGAAAACCATAACCTGGATAAATAGCGTCTACTTGAGTTAATTCAGCAGCTGAAAGAATTGCTGGTGTATTAAGATAGCTTTCAAGCGGAGATGCTGGACCGATGCAAACTGTTTCATCTGAAAATTTCAAATGTTTTAAATCTTTATCACCTTCTGAATATACTGAAACAGTAGAAATATTTAACTCTTTGCAGGCTCTTATAGCCCTAAGGGCTATTTCACCTCTATTTGCGATGAGAACTTTAAAAGGCATGATAATTTAGTTGATTGTTATGATATGTTGTCCGTACTCGACTGGTTGCCCATCTTCTACTTCAATTGAAACTACTTTACCGCTAAAATCAGATTTTATTTCGTTCATCATTTTCATGGCTTCAATGATGCAAAGAATATCCCCTTCTTTAACTTCATCACCAACTTTTATAAAAGGATCCTTGTCAGGACTTGGTTTTCTATAAAAAGTCCCAACTATTGGTGATGTAACTTTGTTACCCTTAACTTCTTCTTTAGGTATTTCTTTTTGAGAGACAATATTGGAAGCGTCATGAATAACTTGTTTTTGTATTATTGGTTCCGCATATGTTTGAGAACTATTGTCTCTTGAAATACGAACTGATTCGTCTCCTTGGCTGACTTCTATTTCTTTAAGATCTGAATCTTGTAACATTTCTATTAACTTTTTAATCTTTCTAATATCCATCTATTTCTCCAAATTATTATTAATAGCATCATTGAGTGCTAATTCATAACCCTTTAAACCTTGTCCTGAGAATACTTTTTTTGCTATATCAGAAAGATATGAAAATTTTCGAAAATCTTCTCTATTATTGATGTCTGAAATGTGCACCTCATAGAATGGTATTTCTACTCCAGAAAGAGCATCTCTTATCGCTATGCTTGTGTGAGTGAAAGCACCAGGGTTAATTACAATTGAATCAATATTGTTTTTGAGTTTTGCATCATGAATTGCATCAATTATTTCATGCTCAGCATTGGTTTGTACGCAATGTAATTTATGGCCTTGATTCTTAGCAATAAGTACAAGATTTTCCTCAAGCTCTGATAAGGTCATCTCACCATATATATCTATTTCTCTCGTACCTAATAAGTTTAGATTAGGTCCATTTATTAATAAAATGTTCATTTTTAAGATTTTAGCAGAATTTAAGCGAAATTTATTATATTTTTAAAGAAGTTTATGTATTTGAATTGGATAACAGATACCTACATCTGCACAGCCTTGATATTTTATCAATATATTATTTAAATCCAACCCTATAGATTTATTTAATTTAATTAATATTTTGTCTCTAAATATTTTACTTTCACCAAAGAACTCATCGTTATGGATAGATTCCTCAGATTCCAAAACTTCAAAGTTTAATGCTTCATAATTGTTTTCAATTTTTATACTTTTAGAATACAAGTAGTATCCTTCCATAACATCCCATGAAATAAATATGGAATCATCACTTATGGTTGTTTCAATATTAAAGGCTTCATTAGCAGGCAAGACATTATTTTGCTTAATTAAAAAATCAGACGTATTCGAATTAGAGTATAAATTTAAAGATAGGAGTATAATTGCAATAAATTTCTTCATAGAGTGTAAAGAATAAACTTCTAAGTTATTAAAATAAAGTACAACATTATTTATAAGAATCATGAGAACTATGCTTTTAAAATTTTTTTTTCTTATACCGTCGTGGTTTTTTAATATCTTTATTAAAAAGAGACCTCCGTATAGAGGACATATTTTTGACCAACAGTCTCAAGCTTTAATTAGCCTTCAACCATCAATAGATCTTACGACCATACCAGATAACGAAATTTCTGATATTAGAAAGCTGATCACAGAAAATAGAATTAAAAACAAGTTGTCACTAGGCACAAAAAATCCGGTCATGAAGCTCGACCACTTTGTAGGTAATGATAAAAATATTTTACTTCGTGAATATAATCCTGATTCTATAAATACTGATAAGGTGGTTTTATTTTTTCATGGTGGTGGCTATGTATTAAATTCTGTTGAAACGCACGACGATACAGTTTCTTATATGGCTGAAAAATTACAGGCGAGATTTTTTTCTTTAGAATACAGACTTTCTCCTGAGAATAAATATCCAGATTCATTAGATGATGCATTATTGGCTTATGAATGGTTAGAGAAAAATGGATATACATCGGATAATATTTCTGTATGTGGGGATAGTGCAGGCGCTCACTTAGCGGCTTCATTGGTTCATAAACTTATAGCTGATAACAGCGACAGACTTCCTGACAGTCAGCTCTTGATTTATCCTATGTGTGATCCTGAATGTAAATCTGAATCATATGATGACCTAGCAGAAGGTTATTTGCTAACAAAGAAAACGATGATTTGGTTTTGGGAAAAATTTGGCAAAAGTGAAGAGAACATAAAAGACCAAGTGTTTAATTTGCTGAAGTTAGATACTGATTTGACAATGCCAAACACTGTAATTATAACTGCTGGATTTGATCCTCTGTGCGACGATGGAGAAAAGTATGCATATTTGTTGCATGAAAAAGGAGATAAAGTAAAACAATTGCATTATCCTAATATGTTTCATGGCTTTGCATCTGCAACACGAATCAAAGCTGCTCAAATAGCTGTGGATGATTTTTTAAGAGAGTATAAAGAAATACTATGAGTAATATATTAGAAATTAACAACTTAAGTATAAATTTTGCTACCAGGGATGGTAGTTTTAAAGCAGTAGATAATATAAGTTTTAATATACAAAGTAATAAGACAATGGCGCTTGTTGGCGAGTCTGGATCTGGAAAATCTGTTACTGCAATGTCTATTCTTCAATTATTGCCAAGACCTCAGGCATCATATTCGCAAGCTTCATCCATAAAATTTAAAGGCGATGAAATAATTGATGCTTCTAAAAATAAATTGCTAAATATCAGGGGCAACATCGTTTCAATGGTTTTCCAAGAACCAATGACATCATTAAACCCATATCATAGAGTTGGCGATCAAATAGCAGAATCAATATTACTTCACACTGACAGTACAAAAAAAGAAGCCATAGATGAAGCTAAAAAACTCTTAGAGCTTGTAGAAATAGATGATATTGAAAGAAGATTTTATGCATATCCTCATGAATTATCTGGTGGTCAAAGGCAAAGAATTATGATCGCAATGGCATTAGTTAATAAACCCCAATTACTTATAGCAGATGAGCCTACCACAGCATTAGATGTAACTATTCAGGCTCAAATTTTAGATTTGATGTCTAAATTAAAAAATGAACTAGGCATGTCAATTTTATTTATAACTCATGATCTTGGTCTAGTTCAGCAGTTTTCAGATCATGTATGTGTAATGAAAGATGGCATTATTGTTGAGCAAGGAGTTACATCAGATGTTTTTAATAATCCAGATCATGATTACACCAAAAGACTTTTAGATGCCGAGCCAAAACCTAAAGAAACTAGCACTATAAGTAAAAATCCAATAATACAAGTAGATAATTTAAATGTTTACTACAACATTCCTTCTGCAAATATTTTTAAAAAAAGCACGTTCCATGCTGTAAAAGATGTTTCATTCAAAATATTTGAAAACACTACGATTGGATTGGTGGGTGAATCCGGGTCTGGAAAGTCAACTCTTGGAAAAGCAATCGCAAATTTGATTTCTTATGAAGGCGATGTATTTTTTAAAGGCAAAGATCTTAATTCAAATTCTTCTAAAGAAAAGAAAGATCTAAAAAAGAATATCCAAATAGTCTTTCAAGATCCTTATGGCTCCCTTTCACCAAGGATGACAATTGGAGAGATAGTTGGAGAAGGGCTAGGAGTTCATTTCAAATTATCAAAAAAAGAAAGAGAATTAAAAATAGATAAGGTTTTATCAGATGTAGGAATAGAAGTTAATGCAAAAAATAAATATCCACATGAGTTTTCAGGAGGACAAAGACAGAGAATTGCTATTGCAAGATCATTAATAATGAATCCTTCATTTATGATTTTAGATGAACCTACTTCTGCATTAGATAGATCAATCCAAATACAAGTAATAAATCTTCTTAAGAGTATTCAAGATGAATATGGCTTGACCTATCTTTTTATCAGTCATGACTTAAAAGTTATAAGATCAATGTCAGATTATATTTTTGTAATGAAAAATGGTGAGATTGTTGAGTCTGGAATTTCAGAGGAAGTTTTTGATGAACCAAAAGAAGAATATACTAAAAAACTATTAACAGCTGCTTTAAGGTATGCATCTGAATAAAAATTATGACAAATAGAAAATTTTCAAAAGATCTTGTAGATGGCCCAAATCAAGCTGCCTCAAGATCTATGCTTAGGGGAGTTGGGTTTACGTCTGAGGATTTTAAAAAACCATTTGTTGGCATAGCATCAACTGGTGCAAAGGTCACTCCATGCAACATGCATATAAATCAATTAGCTGATGTAGTTGAGCATTCTATTGATGACTCTGGTGGCAAGGGAGTTCTATTTAATACAATTACCGTTTCAGATGGAATATCTATGGGAACGCAAGGAATGAAATATTCCTTAGTTTCAAGAGAAGTTATAGCTGATTCAATTGAAACTGTTGTTGGGTGTTTGGGCTATGACGGTGTCATTGCTATTGGTGGATGTGATAAAAATATGCCTGGCTGCATCATTGGTTTAGCAAGGCTTAATAGGCCTTCTATATTTATATACGGCGGTTCAATAAAGCCGAGTTCTGAAAATACTGACTATGTTACTGTCTGCGAGAAGACTGGAGAATTTTCAAAAGGTGAATTAGAAGAATCTGACTTAATCCACGTTGAGAAAATTTCAGTCAAAGGCCCTGGTTCATGTGGTGGTATGTATACAGCAAATACAATGGCATCAGCAATTGAAGCGCTTGGAATGAGTTTGCCTGGTAGCAGTAGCCAAGATGCAACTTCTGATGATAAGCAAAAAGATTGCATTGGTTCAGGCCAGGCAATTATGAACCTTCTAGACAAGGATATAAAACCTTCTGACATAATGACCAAGGAAGCATTTGAAAATGCAATTACTGTGGTTATATCACTTGGGGGTTCTACAAATGCAGTTCTGCATATGCTAGCAATGGCTCATGCAATTGGTGTGCAATTAGATTTAGATGATTTTACAAGAATTGGTAAAAAGACTCCTGTTATGGCAGATTTAAAGCCTTTTGGTTCTCATTACATGTCAGAACTCAATGCTAACGGAGGTATACAGCCTCTGATGAAAACACTTCTTGATAAGGGGTTGCTTCATGGAGAATGCATAACAGTTACTGGTAACACTCTGGCTGAAAACTTGTCTAATGTTAAACCTTATGCAGATAATCAAAACATCATAAGGAGTTTTGAGAACCCAATTAAGTCAACAAGTCATCTTAGAATTCTATACGGAAATTTAGCATCAGAGGGTGCTGTGGCAAAAATAACTGGAAAAGAGGGAACTTCTTTTGAAGGAAAAGCTAGAGTTTTCAATTCTGAAGAGGAAGGCGTTGAAGCGATATTAAATAAATCCATTGAAGCTGGTGATGTGGTGGTTATTAGATATGAAGGACCAAAGGGAGGTCCTGGAATGCGTGAAATGTTGAAACCAACATCTGCAATTATGGGCCAAGGCTTAGGAGATAAAGTAGGATTTATTACAGATGGAAGGTTTTCAGGTGGTACTCACGGATTTGTGGTCGGGCATATTACTCCTGAAGCTGCTGATGGTGGAGTAATTGCTATTGTTGAAGACGGAGATACTATTCTAATTGATGCTGAGAAAGATGAACTAACACTCAAAGTATCATCAGAAGAAATTGAAAAAAGATTAGCAAATTGGACAAATCCAAAAATTCCTCCTCAAAAAGGAGTTTTGTCAAAATTTGCTAAAAGTGTAAAATCTGCAAGCCTTGGAGCTATTACAGATTAAAAACTATGAATGTAAAAAGAAATTTTCCAAATTCAAGACTTAGACGCCTTAGAGCAAGTGATAATTTAATTAAGCTAGTTTCTGAAACAAGTTTATCTTCTAATGATTTAATACAGCCATTATTTATTAAAGAAAATCTTGAAGGGACAGAGCCGATTGACTCTATGCCCAACATATCAAGATTCAGTGCAGACAGTGTTCTTAGTGAAGTAGAAGATGTATTAAATAGCGGCGTCAACTCAATTGCCTTATTTCCTGTAATTGAAGAGAGTAAGAAAGATGATTTTGGTAAAGAGGCACTGAATAAATCAAATCTAATTTGTAAATCAATCCAATCAATCAAAAAGAGGTTTCCAGAGATTATCATTATTGCCGATGTTGCATTAGATCCTTATACAAATCATGGGCATGATGGAATCATTAAAGATAATTACGTCGATAACGATTTAACGCTTGATGCATTAAAATCTCAATCACTTTTATTGGCTGAATCGGGTGCTGATATTATTGCGCCTTCAGATATGATGGACGGCAGAATTGGAATTATAAGAAAAGCATTAGAAGAGGCTAACTATAAAAATACAATTCTTTTGTCTTATGCTGCTAAATATAACTCAAAATTTTATGGTCCTTTCAGAGATGCTGTAAACTCAGCTGGCAATCTTGCAGGAGCATCTAAGTCTTCATATCAAATGTCATTTCATAACAAGAATGAAGCCATTCATGAAGTTGCAATGGATATAAGCGAGGGTGCAGATATTGTAATGATTAAACCTGGTATGCCTTATCTTGATATAATTTCATTGGTTAAAGACACTTTTAAAATTCCAACATTTGCATATCAAGTAAGTGGAGAATACAGCATGTTAAAACTTGCTATCAATAAAGGGTGGCTAGACGAGAATGTTATGTTAGAATCTCTCGTAAGCTTTAAAAGAGCCGGTGCAGACGCAATTCTAACGTATGCAGCTAAAGAAATTTCCAAGGAGATAACAACTAAATGAGTAGCGTTATAGAATTACAAGATGAAGAGAATTTTAACAATGATGTTTTAAATTCTGATATGCCGGTGCTCGTAGACTTTTGGGCTGAATGGTGTGGACCATGTAAACAATTATCTCCAACCGTAGAAGAAATAGCAGAAGAAAATAAAGATAAAATCAAAGTTTGTAAAATGGATGTTGACTCAAATAGGGAGTTAGCAGCAAAATATGGGATTAGATCAATTCCATCATTAATAATATTTAAAGACGGAGAGCCTGCAGGAGTAGAAATAGGGGCTTTAAGTAAACAACAATTAGAGGAGTTTATAAGTACTGTTGTTTAATTAAAGATTAATTTTGCATCTTTAGTTAAAAACAATTATCATCTTCGCATCACGATCTTAGATCATCACCTTATCAAATCCTCTTTTAATTAATATAAAAACGGAAAAATTTATATGAATCTCACTGAAATAAAAGTTAAACCAATTAATGAATTGGTTGATATAGCAACCGAGCTTGGTCTTGAAGATGTTGGTAGGCTTAAAAAACAAGAAATAATTTTTAGAATTTTTAAACATAAAGCTTCTGAAGGGATCGATATTTATGGCGGAGGAGTTTTAGAAATACTAAATGATGGGTTTGGTTTTTTACGTTCTCCTGAAGGTTCATATTGTGCAGGTGAAGATGATATATATGTTTCTCCAAGTCAGATAAGAAAATTTGGCCTTAGAAAGGGGGACTCTATTGCTGGCAAAATCAGAACACCAAAAGATAAAGAGAGATACTTTGCTCTAATTCAGGTCGACACTATCAATGGCGAAGAGCCTAAAAATACAAAAAATAAGATTTTATTTGAAAATTTAACACCTCTTTTCCCTAATGAAAGATTAATTCTTGAACAGGGAAGCGGCTCTAATGAAGATCTTTCATCACGAATTATTGATCTAATAGCACCAATAGGTAAAGGTCAGCGTGGATTAATCGTTTCTCCACCAAAAGCTGGTAAGACATTGATGCTTCAGAGCATAGCTCATTCTATTAAAAGCAATAATCCAGAAGTTGAATTAATAGTATTGCTTATCGATGAGAGACCGGAAGAGGTTACAGAGATGTCAAGAACTGTTAAAGGAGAGGTTGTCGCAAGTACATTTGATGAGCACCCAAGCAGACATGTTCAAGTAGCAAACATGGTTATTGAGAAAGCTAAAAGGCTAGTTGAACATAAAAAAGATGTTGTTATTTTGTTGGACTCAATTACTCGACTTGGAAGAGCATATAACTCAGTTCAACCAGCATCTGGAAAAATACTAAGCGGGGGTGTTGATTCAAATGCTCTAGAAAGACCAAAAAGATTCTTTGGAGCAGCAAGAAATCTAGAAGAAGGAGGTAGCCTAACTATTTTAGCAACTGCCTTAGTTGAAACTGGATCTAAAATGGATGAAGTTATTTATGAAGAATTTAAAGGTACAGGTAATATGGAGATCCATTTGGAAAGAAAAATTGCAGAAAAACGTATCTTTCCAGCAATTAATATCAGAAGATCGGGCACACGAAGAGAGGACTTGTTGACTTCTGAGGACGAGCTACAAAGAATGTGGGTTCTTAGAAAAATCCTTGATGAGATGGAAGATGCACAATCAATACAGTTCTTAATTGACAGACTGAAGTCACATAAAACAAACGACGAGTTCTTCACCTCAATGAAGGCTGGAAATGGGAAAAAATCTAAATAATCTCTTTAGCCTTATCTAGCATATCCTCATCCATATAAGACTTTGAAACATAAATCTTGTTGAGAATTTCTGTCTCTTCAACTATTTTTGAAACTTCTGATTTAATCCTTTCAGATGCAAGGACAAATGATTTATTTTCTATTAAACCCTTTACAAGGTTTTTATAAATAAATTCAAATGTTAAAAAATTATATATGAGTATTACCGCAGAGCTTTTTGGTATATTTTGAAGCTGATTTATATCGAATATTAATTTATAACATACAGCCTCATTCATATTTCCCTTAAAGGCATTTTGCAAATTCATATTTGAATTCTCTCCGCAAAAAATTAAATTTTTACCTGGAAATTTTTCTTTAATTAGATCAATAATGCCTTGAGATGATTTATTGCTTGGTGTTATCGATTTAAACCCATTATCAATCAATATTTTTTTAGTAGCATCCCCTACAGAAAAAATATTTTGTTTTGAATTAAGTAGGCCGGGATGTAAATTAAACAAGTCAGAGCCAAATTTTGCTGAGGCTTGGCTAGTAAAAATTATATTTGAAAATGTATGAATATTTTTGATTAATTCTCTGTATATCTGTTGTTTTTTTGAACCAGACAAAAATTTAATCCTAGACATATGAACGTGTCTAGATTCAATCTTTTCTTGCTCACACAGTTCAATAATTTTTTTTGAGACTTCTTCTGGCCTAGTATTAATTATCATTAGGTAAGGATTAATTTATCAGCACCCATAGATATAAACTCTTGAGATAAATCTCTGATATCTTTATGTATGGATTCAAAAGAGCTGATTATTTCTTTATGAATTTGATTTTCTCCATTTTGAGATAATACCCTTGCAGAAATTAAAATTTTATCTAAATTTTGTCTGCAATATATAGCAATTGGAGATAGGCATGACCCATTTAATTTTAAAACAAAATCTCTCTCTGCTTGAGCAAGAATTAGATCTTCTGATGAATTGATTGTTTTTAAAATATCTAAAATTTTCTTATTTGATGTTAAACACTCCACACCTATATAGCCCTGAGAGGCTGCTGGTAACATTTCTTCAAAAGAAAATTCATAGCAATTATTATTACTTATGTTTAGTCTTTCTAGTGCAGCCTTGGCAACCACTAAACCATCAATATTTTCTTGATCTAGCTTGCTAATTCTCGTTGCTATGTTTCCTCTAATAGGAACAATTTTAATTTCAGGATGTAAATTTTTGATTTGAGCATACCTTCTGGGACTGGAAGTTGCTATTGTAGAATTTATAGCCAGATCGTTGATTGAACAGCCATTATTAGTAAGGAGCATGTCGCCAGCAGAAGCCCTTTTAAGAACGGCTGCAATACAAAAGTTTTCATCAAGTTTTGCTGGAACATCTTTTAAACTATGAACTGCAATATCAGCTTTTTCTTCTAGAAGGGCAGATTCTAGGGTATTTATAAAAAGACCTTTGCCACCAATTTGATGAAGTGGTGCGTCTGTTTCATCTCCATCTGAAGACATTGGAACCAGTTCAACCTGTAGAGCATTATTTTTTTCGATAAGCTTTTCAGCAACTAAATTTGCTTGAAATAATGCTAATTCTGATTTTCTGGTTGCTATTCTAATTTTCATCTTTTATTAAGAGCAGTGCTTTAACATCTCCAACATCTTTTTCTTTGAGGACAATAAATCCTTTTGGTATTTCAATCTCATTATACTTACTATATTCAAGATAAATTTTGCATGATGGTTTTAAATCTTTCTTTTTAAATAATTGATTAAGAATTTTGGTTTCATAATCTTTGTTAAAAGGAGGATCTAAAAAAATGATATCAATATCCGAAAGATCATAATTTTTGAGCCAAGAAAATGCATCTTTAAAAAAAATTTTACATCTATCCCTTATACCTAAACTTTTTAAATTTATTGATAAAGACGAATAATTTTTCTTATTAAGTTCAACAAAAATTACTTTAGGTGAACCTCTTGAAAGAGCTTCGATACCAAGTGAACCAGTGCCTGCAAATAAATCTAAGCAAACACACTCATGAATTTCGAATTGAATCCAATTAAATAAGATTTCTTTAAGCTTGCTTGAAGTGGGTCTAAGAGAATCTTTAAATTCAAATGGTATTTTTTTCCCCCTTAGATTTCCTCCAGATATTCTTAAACTATTCTTCATTTTTTATTTGATAAAATTATAAATAACCAGATATTTTTTTTATTTAAACTAAGTATAATTCAAACATGTCTCTTCAAGATAATTTTAGAAAAGCAATGAGAAGTTATGTTTACTCAGTAAGCATCTTGTCTAATGTAAATGAAAATAAAGAATATAATGCGATTACTGTCTCATCTGTTACATCGGTTTCAATAGATCCTCCAAGCATATTGGTCTGCATAAATAAAACTGCTGGTATTCATGATTCAATAAAAGTGGGAACTAAATATTGCATTAATCTTCTTACCAAAACTCATGAAGAACTCTCAAATATCTGCAGTAATTATGAAGAAGAAAAAAATAGATTTATATCCGATCAGTGGGATCTGTCAGACATTCCATTTTTAAAGGATGCCCAAGCAAATATTTTCTGTGAAGTTGATCAACTGATTGAATATCACACTCATACAATTGTTATTGGGAAAGTGATTGAGTCTAAAAATATAGATGAAATCAATACCTTAACTTATGTGGATGGTTCATATGAATAAAGTTCTTTGTGCTGCTATTTGTAGTTCTTTATTAAGTGGATGTGTTTTAGTACCAGCATCAGTATCAACTGCTGTAATGGGTGGTGTTTTAGTGGCTGCAGCTGGAGCAACTATACTTGATGATATTGAGTGTGGTGATATAGACCCAAGAGTATATATTGTGTCTCCACAAGACGGGTATATTTCTGATTCAAAAAATATAAAGGTTGTTTTTGGCTCTGAAAATATAGAAATAGTTCCGGCAGGGGTTCAAAAAAGACCTGAGAATAAATGTCATGCCGTTGGTCACCATCACTTGCTAGTAAATGTTAATGAGAATCCTAGAGGCTGGATACCTTTTGATGAGAATCATCTTCACTATGGCGCAGGTCAAACTGAAGCTACTATTGAATTAGAGCCAGGCAAATATACGTTACAGCTAATTCTTGGATCTTCTGTTCATAATACAAAACAATCAATTAATAACTTTGCTGGCCAAGGACCTTTTGTTTCTGAAAAAATAACAATTGAAGTAACTAGCTCTGAATAAGCCCATCTAACGCTTTATCTAAATAACCTTCTAAGTTATCAGCTATAAGAATAGCAGACGACATGGGGCCTGCTTCATGATCCATCAAGGGGGCATCTTGAATTACCTGAACTTTTCTTAATATTCCTACAAGACCATGTACCATTGACCATAAAGTAATACATTTGAAAGCTATTACTTCATCACTTTCATTAGCTAATTTAGCAAAATTTGATCTGAAATTTTCATAGCTTGAATTTGCTGCATCTAACAATTCAGGATATTCAGCAAAATTACCAACTGCAGTTCCAAACATGAGATCATAGGTATTAGCACTTTTGAGACCAAAATCAATATAATTACATCCCATTTCAACAAGATGCTTTTTCATAATTTTTTTATCAGCATCAATATAGCAAGCTTCTGAAAGCTTTTTAAATCCTTCTGTTGCAACTGATGCATATAATGCTTCTTTAGTTTCGAAGTGACGATAGGGTGCAGTTTGTGACACCCCGCTTTCTTTGGCTAGCGAGCGAATACTTAATTTTGTATACCCATCTCGTTCACATAACTTACATGCGCAATCTATTAATTCATGTTTTAGATTTCCGTGATGATATGATTTCATTTTAATTTAAATGTTGACACTGCTAACATTTTAGCTATCATGTTTACACTGCTAACATTAAATTTTTTAGTAAATAAAGTCAAATGATTAAATGTATTATTAAAAAACTAAATTTATTTTTAATCTCAATAGTTTTTAGTTCAGAATTGTTATCGCTCGAAATTCTTGAAGTTAAGATGATGGACTCTTATAAAATTACAAGAGAATTTCCTGGAAAATTATTACCTGCTCATCAATCTAATCTGGCTTTTGAAATTCCAGGAAAAATTAATGTTATAAATGTTGATATTGGAGATGCTGTAAAAAAAGGACAAATACTTGCAGAATTAGATAACCGCGAAGCAACTGCTCAACTTCAACAAGCCAAAGCTAAATATGATCTAGCTTTACAAATATTAAATAGATACAAAGACCTCAGATCAGAAGGACATATATCAATTCAGGATCTTGATAATGCTAATTCTGAAGAGCTCATAGCAAAATCACAGTACGAGTTTTACAAAGTAAAACTTGAACAGACTAAACTAACAGCCCCTTTTGATGGTGTAATTCAAAACAGATATCTTGATACAGGTTCTGTTATAAATGGTGGAATTCCGATTGTAGAAATCTTAGGGTCTAAAAATGTCGAGGCACACATATCTATACCTTTAAAATATATTGATAAATTAAATATTGGCAATTTTTATGATTTCAAAATTGGAAATAAAAGATCTAAAGGTGTTCTTGCAAGACTTGCTCCCATGACACCTGGAGGTTCAGATAACAGGTTGGCAATTTTTAATTTTGATACATTTTTTGATCCTGGCTCTATCGCAGAATTAAAGTTAAGTCTAAATATGGAAGGAAGAGGAACGTGGGTTCCTATTAAATCTCTATCTCAATCCGAACAGGGCATATGGGCAATTTATACAGTTAATGATAAAAAAGTTGTCGTAAGAGATCTTGTAGAAATTTTATATTTTGAAGGTGAGTATGCTTTCGTTAATGGAACATTAAATGATGGTGATCTTGTGGTGTTAGGCGGGGCTCAAAAAATTATTGAAGGTAAGTCTTTAAATATACAATGAGTTTTATAAATCTTCTTATTGAGAAACCAAGAATATTATTTCTTACCCTTTCTTTTATTCTATTAGCCGGAATATCTTCAGCAATTTCAATTCCCATTCAGGAAAATCCTGAGCTTGCACAGCGTTGGTCAGGAGTAAGAGTTTTTTATCCTGGCGCATCACCAGAAAGAATTGAAACTCAAATAGTAAACGAACTTGAAATAAAGCTCAGAGAAGTAGAGGAGATTAAAGAACTAGATTCAATTATTTCTCAAGGATATGCAAGCATTACTGTTGAGCTAGAACATAGCATCCATCCCGATTTAATCGAACAAACATGGTCGATGGTCCAAGATAAATTAGCCCAATTTATATCTCCTGAAGGGGTTGAAGTTATTCTCGACAGAAGCAGTGGGCCGCCAATAACTGTTCAATATGCTATATCTTGGAATGGATCGGGCGAGGCACCAATTGTAATGATGTCGAGGTTAGGTAATCAGCTAAAAAGAAAACTTAGCTCAATTGGCGCCACTCATGCAACTGCAATTTATGGAGAAACAGACGAAGAAATTGTAGTTGAGGTAGATTCTAATAAAATTTCTTCGCTAGGTTTAACATACAGCCAGATTTCAAATGCTCTGGAGTCTTTTGACAATAAGAGAGCAGCTGGTGTCTCTTCAAACCAAAATTCTGAATTTTTGATTAGACTAAAAGATAACACTCAAAGTGTTCAAAAAATTTCTGAGATTCCTATTAAAGTTGTTAATAACTCTGAGATTATTCAGCTTCAAGATATTGCGAATATTTCAAAAAAACCATTATCACCTATTGAAGATATTTTCTTATATAACGGAAGAGTTGTTGTATCTGTAGCAGCACTTGGAGCCATGTCACAAAGGGTTCATGATTATGTTGATCGAGCAAGATTAGTTGTAGATGAAATGCGATCTTCTTTGCCAGAAGAAATCACTATTGAAGAAATATATGATGAATCATCTTACACGACACAGAAATTTAATGAGTTAATAAAAAGTTTTTCTCTTGCTATATTTTTTGTTCTAAGTATTAGTCTATTTTTTCTGGGTTTAAGGCCTGCAATTATTGTTACTTTAATACTCCCTTTTTCAGTATGTTTAGTGATGATTGGATGCAGAGCTATTGGACTGCCTCTTCATCAGACATCAATAACTGGGATAATAATTGCTCTTGGGTTATTGATTGATAATGGAATTATAGTTGTTGAAGATTATAAGCACAGAAGAAATATTGGTCTTTCTATAAAGGATTCAATTACTGAATCAGTAAATCACCTCATAATACCTCTCACAGCTGCAACCGCAACAACAGTATTTGCATTTTTACCAATTGTAACCGGAGAGGGTCCTAGTATTGAATTTGTTAGTGGTTTAGCTTTGACAGTTATTATGTCCATTACTTCATCTCTAGCTTTGGCAATTTTATTGGTACCAGTTTTAATGAGTTATATGGAAAAAATTCCATATTTTAAAAATGTTGATATTCACAGTGAGGGCTATCACAACAAAAAGATTCTTGATAAATATAGAAGTTTTTTAACATGGTCTTTCGCAGTTCCAAGAAGGGCATTATTAATTTCTATTTCTTTACCAGTCCTTGGATTTTTACTGTTTACAACTTTGCCAAAGGATTTTTTTCCCGCTCAAGACAGAGACATGTTTAGGATTAATATTGAGTTGCCATCTAATGCTTCTGCTGAAAAGACCCTTGAGAGAGCAAAGATTATAAGAAATCAGGTTCTTGAATCTGGCCTTGTTGAAGTTGAAAAAGATTATTGGTTTGTAGGAAGGAGAATGCCAAGAGTTTTGATGAACATTGTTGGTGGCAAGGAAAAGCAGGGTGCAAATAATGTAGCTCAGTCTGTATTTTTTGCAAAAGATTATTATCAAATGATTGATAATTTGCCTGAGCTTTCAAAACTAATTGTAGATGAAAATCCAGATATTATTGTGATAGTGGATAGCTTTATTGCAGGCCCTCCAGTTTTTTCAGATGTTAGTTATGTGATCTTTGGCGATGATCCCTATGTTCTGAAACAGCTTGGAGAAAAATTAGAACTCATCATTAATAATGCTCCTGATATAAGTCTTACAAAATCAGAAACCTCAAACATAAATACTAATATTGAGCTTGAGCTCAGCAATTCAAACATTTCTTTATCAGGCATAAATCCGAAAAATTTAGTTAATGAATTATATGCTGCCAATAACGGCGTAATTGTTGGAACTATGCTTGATTCTAATAAAGAAATACCAATAAGATTAAAAGGCATTAATAAGCCTGATGACATTTTAGGATCAGCAAGCTATTTAACCATTCCCTCTCAAAATGGTTTTGAGTATATAGATAGCTTTGGCGAAAGCAGGATAACAAATAAATCTTCAATCATTACAAGACAAGATGGTCAAAGAATGAATAGTGTTGAGGGCTGGGTTTGGACGGGTACCTTATCTTCTGCAACTGAAGAATTTATTAAAGATGATGTTGAGGAGTTTAAGAATGATTTGCCCCCAGGATACTCAATCAAACAACTTGGAGAAGCAGAAACAAGAGGTGAATCACAAGCCTCTTTGTATTCATCAGCAGTAATTTATATGATTCTTATTGTAATAGGGCTGGTAATAGCATTAAATTCATTTAGACAGGCTTCAATAATTTTATCAGTAGCAATATTATCAATTGGACTATCTTTTTTAGGTTTATTTATTGGACAACAGAATTATGGTTTTATAGGAACAGTAGCTGCTGTTGGTTTGATAGGGCTTTCGATCAATGACTCAATTATAGTTCTATCACACATAAAAGAAGAGGCTGAAAAAAAATTAATATCAAAGGCTGAATTAATAGAAGTTGTTATAAGATCAACAAGACACATAATCACCACTTCTTTAACAACTCTTGGTGGTTTTGTTCCTTTAATTTTTGCAAGCGTATTTTTTAGGCCTTTGGCTTGGGCCATGAGTATTGGTGTTTTAGGAGCAACAATGACAGCGTTACTGTATATACCTGCTATGTTTATAGTACTTAAAAAAATTAAGCACTAGCACACTCATTAGAGCAAAAATTTTTACCCTCTTTCTTAATTACAATTGATTCGTGGGAGTATGTTCCACAATTATTGCACTCGAACATTTGATCATTTTTATTTGTTTTTTTCTTTGTGAATAAAAACTTTAGATAGCTTCTGGCAATTATAGGTAATAAGAAAATTATTAATGGTATTAATAAAGGCAGGATCTTTAAAAAGACCATTTAGTTTATATTGGGATCAGGTTTAGAATTTCTAAGAAAGTTCCATGACCATGCAGAATCTTTTGATTCACTAATATTTTTGTCAGAGTAGTTCAGTTGTATTATTTTAAGAATATCTTCACGAAGATCTTCATAACCTAGAGCTTTATAAGACTTTTCTAAAACCTTAAGAGCTCTAAAATTTTCGCTAGAATTAGGAATGTTTTCAATAACATATTTTGCTCTTCGAACAGCAGCGACATGAGCATCGATTGATTGATAATAATCTGCAGCTGCCAGTTCATTCCTTGCAATCATATTTCTGAGATAAACATTTCTTTGTTTTGCGTAGGGAGCATATTGACTATCAGGAAATCTTGTCAAAAATTCTGTTAACTCTGCAAATGATTGTTTTGCACCAGAGATATCTCTATTGGAGAGGTCTGTATCAGTTATTCTTACCATTAAAGTATCGTCTCTTGTATAACTTGAGAGTCCTTTCATAAAATAAGCATAATCAATATTAGGATGTCTTGGATGAAGCCTGATGAACTTTTCTGCTGCAGCATGAGATGCTTCATTGTCTGAATTCATAAAGTTAGCATAAATTAATTCAACTTGAGCTTGCTCAGCGTATTTGCCGAAAGGATATCTCGTTTCAATAGCCTCTAAGGATTCAATAGCTCCAAAAAAATTTTTAGCAGCCATTCTTCTTTGAGCTTGGTCATAATATATTTTTTCTGGTTGTTCTATTTCAGGTCCATCAGAATTACAACTAACCATGAAGAAAGCTACAATGGGCAAATAAAATATGAATTTAAATTTATTTATATGTTTCATGATTTGCATATTTTACCTGCATAATTGTAATTAAGGTTTTAAAACAGATATTTAGATTAAATTTTTTTAAAAAAGTTCGTATGACAGTAATAAAAAATGTTCCTAAAAGTTTAGCAAATAATAGACTTGATAAGGTTGCTGCATCATTATTTCCTGATTTTTCTAGGACTCAGATTAAGAAATGGATTTTAGAAGGAAGAATTTTAATTAATGGCGATCTTTCAAAGCCAAAAGATATGACTCAAGAAAACGACGAGATAGAAATAAATCCAATCGAAGAAAAAAAGGTTTCATGGGAAAAAGAGGATATTCATTTTGATGTTATATATGATTGCGATGATTACATCATAGTTAATAAGAACCCAGGATTGATAATGCATCCGGGGTCTGGATGTTATGACGGGACTTTAGCAAATGGATTAATTTTTAAGTATCCTGAATTAGTGAATCTACCCAGAAGTGGTATTGTGCATAGGTTGGACAAGGATACATCTGGAGTATTGTTGGTTGCTAGAACTGAAAAATTCAGAAATTTCTTTATACAACAAATGCAAGAACGCAATGTTAAAAAAGAATATATAGCAGTAGTGGTCGGATCAACATTAGGAAGTTTTTCAATAGAAGATCCCATTGGTAGGGATAAATTTAATAGAACAAAGATGTCAATTAGAGCTGATGGAAAAGAGGCAAGGACATTCATAAAATTAAATGAAAGAATTAATAATTATTCGGTTTTAGATGTATCAATTGAAACAGGTCGCACTCATCAGATTAGAGTCCATTTATCGTCAAAAAAGCTACCTATAGTTGGAGACAAAACATATGACCCTGCAAAATCAGTTGCTAAAGAATCTTCACATGAATTAGTAGAAATAATTAGGTCATTTCCAAGACAAGCTCTGCACGCAAAATTGTTGTCTTTTGAGTGCCCAGAAACTAAAAAGCAAATTTCTTATGAAGCTGCTATTCCTAAAGATATTAATAATCTTATATTAGATATAAAAAAACATTCCTAAATATAGAAGAAAAACTTGTTTTTTAACTTGTAAAATAATATAAACCCTATTCTTATTTGTTTTATGGGTACTAAATTGAAATTATCTGGTGCAGACATGCTTATGCACGCGCTTCATGACGAGGGTGTGGAGCTTATATTTGGCTATCCAGGCGGAGCAGCTCTGCATATTTATGATGCTATATTTAGACAAGACAAAATAGAGCACATTCTTGTTAGGCATGAACAAGGAGCTACTCATGCAGCTGATGGTTATGCAAGGTCAACTGGAAAACCCGGAGTTGTGTTAGTTACCTCTGGACCAGGAGCAACTAATGCCATAACCGGTATTGCAACTGCATTTATGGACTCTATTCCTATGGTGGTGATTTCTGGACAAGTAGCCAGTCATCTCATTGGAACTGATGCATTTCAAGAAACAGATATGATTGGTATTTCAAGGCCAGTAGTGAAACATAGTTATTGTGTCTTTGATGCTAATGAAATTCCTAAGATTGTAAAAGAAGCTTTTCATGTTGCTACTTCAGGTAGACCAGGTCCAGTTGTTATAGACATACCAAAAGATATGACAGCTCCAGACAATTTATTTGAATATGAGTATCCAAAAAAAGCGAATATCAGATCTTACAACCCGCCAGTAGAACCAGATGAAAATCAAATAGAAAGGGCTGTTACTGAGCTGCTGAATGCTAAAAGACCAGTTATATATGCTGGGGGTGGAGCAATAGCTAGTAATGCCGAAGAGGAATTATTTAGGCTTAATGAAATTTTAGATGCTCCAGTAACAAATACTTTAATGGGTCTTGGGATATATCCTGCAACTCATCATCGTTTTTTAGGAATGTTGGGTATGCATGGGACTTATCAAGCAAACATGGCAATGCACAACGCCGATTTGATAATTGCAATTGGTGCAAGATTTGATGACCGTATAACTAATAATCCATCTAAATTCTCACCTGGTGCCAAAGTAATCCATTTGGATGTAGACCACTCTTCAGTTTCAAAAATAATTGAAGCAAATATTGCAGTTTTCGGACAAGTAAAAAATTCTTTGTCTGCAATGATAAAGTTACTTGAAACAAAACTAGATCAATACAATAAAGACACACTTCAGCCGTGGCACGATCAGATTCAAAATTGGAAATCATCTCATGGTCTAAATTATGAATTATATAAGAATGAATCAGATGAAAATCCTATACTGCCTCAAGCAGTAGTACAGCATGTTTATAACATTACAGAAGGCAAAGCCTATGTGACTTCAGATGTAGGACAACATCAAATGTTTGCTGCTCAATACTATCATTTTGATGAACCAAGAAAGTGGATAAACTCAGGTAGCATGGGCACTATGGGATTTGGCTTACCAGCGGCTATGGGAGTTAAATTTGCTTTTCCTAATGAGGAAGTTTTATGTATTACTGGCGAAGGAAGTATTCAAATGTGTATTCAAGAACTGTCTACATGTCTTCAATACAATCTGCCAATCAAAATCATAAATATTAATAATGAAGCTCTTGGTATGGTAAAGCAGTGGCAAGATATGAATTATGGAGGCAGACATTCACAGAGTACATATCAAAACTCTCTGCCTGATTTTGTGAAACTTGCAGAATCATATGGCCACGTTGGCATTAAAGTAGAAAAAAATTCTGAACTAAAATCAGCACTAGAAAAAGCATTTTCTATGAAAGATAGATTAGTATTCGTAGATGTATACGTTGATCCTGCAGAGCATGTTTATCCAATGCTTATTGCAAATAACAGTTTAGAAGACATGTGGTTATCAAAGGATAAGAAGACATGATAAAAAGAAAACTTACTCTAATAATGGAAAATAAACCCGGTGCTTTAGTTAGAGTTGTTGGCCTATTTCATCAAAGAGGATATAACATTGAAAGCCTTCATGTTGATCCGGTAGATGATTTTACACCCTATAAATTTATTGAAGAACAATTAGAAACTAAATTCAAAGAAAATGAAATATCTAGATTAACTATACAAACATTGGTTTCTGATTCACTTATGAGACAAATATTAAGACAGTTAAATAAATTAATTGATGTTATAGCTGTCAGCAATGAAGAAACAACATACTTAAAAGGAGTTTTGCTAGATGAAAATTTATTATGAAGATGATGCAAATTTAGAAATAATTCAAAGCATGAATGTAACTATTGTTGGTTATGGTTCACAAGGGCACGCGCATGCAAACAACTTACACGAATCAGGAGTTAATGTAACAGTTGCGCTAAGAGAGGGATCATCATCTTGGAAAAAAGCTGAAGAAGCTGGTTTGAATGTTAGTTCAGTTTCAGAGTCTGTTAAAAATGCTGACTTGGTAATGATACTAGCACCAGATGAATTCCAAAAAGATATCTATGAATCAGAGGTAAAACCGAATCTTAAGCAGGATGCCATTTTGGCATTTGCACATGGATTTAATATTCACTTTGAAAAAATATCACCTCCTGAGACTAATAGTGTAATTATGATTGCTCCAAAAGGTCCTGGTCATACAGTAAGAAGTACTTATGTAAATGGAGGTGGCGTTCCTTCTTTGATAGCTGTATATAGAGATTCAATTACTAATAATGATTTTTCAGCAAGAGATGTTGCACTTTCTTATGCCAAAGCAAATGGAGGAACAAGAGCTGGTGTTCTTGAGACCTCTTTTAAAGAAGAAACAGAAACAGATCTATTTGGGGAACAAGCTGTTTTATGTGGAGGCATTACAGCATTAATTAAAGCAGGTTACGAAACTCTTGTTGAAGCTGGTTATAGTCCAGAGATGGCATACTTCGAATGCTTGCATGAAACTAAGTTAATAACTGACTTAATTCAAGAAGGCGGAATTGCAAATATGCATTACTCAATTTCAAATACTGCTGAGTATGGTGATTATCTAAGCGGACCTAAGGTGATAACAGATAGAACTAAAGAAGCTATGAAAGAAATTCTTGAGAATATTCAATCTGGAAACTTTGCAAATGAGTTCCTTAATGACTGTAGACAAAGCAATGATGGCTCTGGTGGACCTTTTATGAAAAGCAACAGAGAGGCAACAAAATCACACCCAATTGAAGAGGTTGGAAAGGAACTTAGATCAAAGATGAAATTCCTAAATTCTCAGAAATTAGTGGACAAAGAAATTAATTAAAATTAATTAAAAAAAAGGGTATCTTCTTGGCAATATCTTAGTTAGAATACGCGTCCGTCCTCGAGACGGTTGTTCTTTAAAAATATTTGGTTACTCGTGTGGGTGTTCAAAATACGAGAAAAAAAATTTAGATTTTTATATTAAAAAATCAACAAACATGATAAATAATTGAAGAGTTTGATCATGGCTCAGATTGAACGCTGGCGGTAGGCTTAACACATGCAAGTCGTGCGAGAAAGTATCTTCGGATATGAGTAGAGCGGCGGACGGGTGAGTAACGCGTAGGAATCTACCTAGTAGAAGGGGATAGCCCGGGGAAACCCGGATTAATACCGTATACCTCCTTCGGGAGAAAGAAGGCCTCTCTTTGAAGCTTTCGCTATTAGATGAGCCTGCGTAAGATTAGCTTGTTGGTGAGGTAAAGGCTCACCAAGGCAACGATCTTTAGCTGGTCTGAGAGGACGATCAGCCACATTGGGACTGAGACACGGCCCAGACTCCTACGGGAGGCAGCAGTGGGGAATATTGGACAATGGGCGCAAGCCTGATCCAGCCATACCGCGTGTGTGAAGAAGGCCTTAGGGTTGTAAAGCACTTTAAGCAGGGAGAAAAAGTTATAAGTTAATACCTTATAACCGTGATGTTACCTGCAGAATAAGCACCGGCTAATTCCGTGCCAGCAGCCGCGGTAATACGGAAGGTGCAAGCGTTAATCGGAATTACTGGGCGTAAAGCGCGCGTAGGTGGTTTGTTAAGTTGGATGTGAAAGCCCTGGGCTCAACCTAGGAACTGCATCCAAAACTAACTCACTAGAGTACGATAGAGGGAGGTAGAATTCATAGTGTAGCGGTGGAATGCGTAGATATTATGAAGAATACCAGTGGCGAAGGCGGCCTCCTGGATCTGTACTGACACTGAGGTGCGAAAGCGTGGGTAGCGAACAGGATTAGATACCCTGGTAGTCCACGCCGTAAACGATGACAACTAGCTGTTGGAAGACAATGTCTTTCAGTGGCGCAGCTAACGTTTTAAGTTGTCCGCCTGGGGAGTACGGCCGCAAGGCTAAAACTCAAATGAATTGACGGGGACCCGCACAAGCGGTGGAGCATGTGGTTTAATTCGATGCAACGCGAAAAACCTTACCTACTCTTGACATACTTGGGAGCTCTTGTAATGAGAGTGTGCCTTTTGGAACCAAGATACAGGTGCTGCATGGCTGTCGTCAGCTCGTGTCGTGAGATGTTCCGTTAAGTCGGATAACGAGCGCAACCCTTACCCTTATTTGCCAGCGATTCGGTCGGGAACTATAAGGGGACTGCCGGTGATAAACCGGAGGAAGGTGAGGACGACGTCAAGTCATCATGGCCCTTACGAGTAGGGCTACACACGTGCTACAATGGGGAATACAGACGGACGCTAAGCCGCGAGGTGGTGCTAATCCTAGAAAGTTTCTCGTAGTCCGGATTGGAGTCTGCAACTCGACTCCATGAAGTCGGAATCGCTAGTAATCGCGGATCAGCATGCCGCGGTGAATACGTTCTCGGGTCTTGTACACACCGCCCGTCACACCATGGAAGTGGATTGCACCAGAAGTAGATAGTCTAACCTTCGGGAGGGCGTTTACCACGGTGTGCTTCATGACTGGGGTGAAGTCGTAACAAGGTAGCCGTAGGGGAACCTGTGGCTGGATCACCTCCTTAACGATAAATTCGCGTTTTAAACGCCCACACGAGTAATCAAATATTAAGAAAGAACATATTGTTATGTAAAATTATTGGTATGTAATTTTCTAGTGTATGCGTATGCATACATAAGATCACTGCAATTAAAAAGTAATTAATAATATTTTATTAAGTTACTCTCAAAAAAATAATTAAGTAACCTTTTTTAAGGTTATATGATCAAGTAAAGGAAGAGCACAAGGCGGATGCCTTGGCAGCATAAGGCGATGAAGGACGTAATAACCTGCGATAAGCCTCGGGGAGCTGGTAAATAAGCTTCGATCCGAGGATTTCCGAATGGGAAAACCCAATATACATAAGTATATTATCTTATACTGAATACATAGGTATAAGAGGCAAACCTAGGGAACTGAAACATCTAAGTACCTAGAGGAAAAGAAATCAATTGAGATTCCGGTAGTAGCGGCGAGCGAAACCGGATCAGCCCTTAAGCTTATTTTAGTCCAGCAAAATATTCTGGAAAGTTTAGCCATAGTAGGTGATAGCCCTGTATGCGAAAGACTATTTTAAGTGAAAACGAGTAGGTCGGGACACGTGAAATCTTGACTGAATATGGGGGGACCATCCTCCAAGGCTAAATACTCTATGCTGACCGATAGTGAACCAGTACCGTGAGGGAAAGGCGAAAAGAACCCCGGCGAGGGGAGTGAAATAGAACCTGAAACCTTGTGCTTACAAGCAGTCGGAGCAGACTTGTTCTGTGACGGCGTACCTTTTGTATAATGGGTCAACGACTTAATTTCAGTAGCAAGCTTAACCAATTAGGGTAGGCGTAGGGAAACCGAGTCTTAATAGGGCGTTTAGTTTCTGGAATTAGACCCGAAACCGGGTGATCTATCCATGGCCAGTGTGAAGGTCGAGTAACATCGACTGGAGGCGCGAACCCACTTATGTTGAAAAATGAGGGGATGAGCTGTGGATAGGAGTGAAAGGCTAATCAAACCCGGAGATAGCTGGTTCTCTTCGAAAACTATTTAGGTAGTGCCTCGTGTATTACCGTAGGGGGTAGAGCACTGTTTCGGCTAGGGGGTCATCCCGACTTACCAAACCGATGCAAACTCCGAATACCTACGAGTATGAGCACGGGAGACAGACTGCGGGTGCTAACGTCCGTAGTCGAGAGGGAAACAACCCAGACTGTCAGCTAAGGTCCCTAATTATGGTTAAGTGGGAAACAATGTGGGAAGGCACAAACAGCTAGGAGGTTGGCTTAGAAGCAGCCATCCTTTAAAGAAAGCGTAATAGCTCACTAGTCGAGTCGGCCTGCGTGGAAGATATAACGGGGCTAAACCATAAACCGAAGCTACAGATCTTAAATTTATTTAAGATGGTAGAAGAGCGTTCTGTAAGCGGCTGAAGGTAAGCTGAAAGGCGAACTGGACGTATCAGAAGTGCGAATGTTGACATGAGTAACGATCAAAGAGGTGAAAAACCTCTTCGCCGAAAAACCAAGGGTTCCTGTCCAACGCTAATCGAGGCAGGGTGAGGCGGCCCCTAAGGCGAGGGCGAAAGCCGTAGTCGATGGGAAACAGGTTAATATTCCTGTGCTTTTTACAACTGCGATGGGGTGACGGAGAAGGTTAGGCTAGCACGGCGACGGTTGTCCGTGTTTAAGGTTGTAGGCTGGTGTTTTAGGTAAATCCGGAACACTAAGGCTGAGAACTGATGACGACCACTCTATGAGTGGGAAGTAGTCGATACCATGCTTCCAGGAAAAACCTCTAAGCTTCAGGTTGTAAGAAACCGTACCCTAAACCGACACAGGTGGTTAGGTCGAGTAGACCAAGGTGTTTGAGAGAACTATGGTGAAGGAACTAGGCAAAATAGCACCGTAACTTCGGGAGAAGGTGCGCCGCGGTTAGTGATGAGACTTGCTCTCTAAGCTGAACGTGGTCGAAGATACCAGGTGGCTGCGACTGTTTACTAAAAACATAGCACTCTGCAAACTCGTAAGAGGAAGTATAGGGTGTGACGCCTGCCCGGTGCCGGAAGGTTAATTGATGGGGTTAGCTTATGCGAAGCTCTTGATCGAAGCCCCGGTAAACGGCGGCCGTAACTATAACGGTCCTAAGGTAGCGAAATTCCTTGTCGGGTAAGTTCCGACCTGCACGAATGGCGTAACGATGGCCACACTGTCTCCACCATAGACTCAGTGAAATTGAAATCGCTGTTAAGATGCAGTGTACCCGCAGCTAGACGGAAAGACCCCGTGCACCTTTACTATAGGTTCACACTGGACTTTGATCTTACTTGTGTAGGATAGGTGGGAGACTTTGAAGCTGAGACGCTAGTCTTAGTGGAGTCGTCCTTGAAATACCACCCTTGTAAGATTGGAGTTCTAACCTAGGTCCATTATCTGGATCAGGGACAGTGTGTGCTGGGTAGTTTGACTGGGGCGGTCTCCTCCCAAAGAGTAACGGAGGAGTACGAAGGTATCCTTATCACGGTCGGACATCGTGAGGTAAGTATAAAGGCAGAAGGATGCTTGACTGCGAGATCGACGGATCGAGCAGGTAGGAAACTAGGTCTTAGTGATCCGGTGGTTCTGTATGGAAGGGCCATCGCTCAACGGATAAAAGGTACGCCGGGGATAACAGGCTGATACCGCCCAAGAGTTCATATCGACGGCGGTGTTTGGCACCTCGATGTCGGCTCATCACATCCTGGGGCTGGAGCAGGTCCCAAGGGTATGGCTGTTCGCCATTTAAAGTGGTACGCGAGCTGGGTTTAGAACGTCGTGAGACAGTTCGGTCCCTATCTGCTGTGGGCGTTTGGAGATTTGAGGGAAGCTGATCCTAGTACGAGAGGACCGGATTGGACGAACCTCTGGTGTTCCGGTTGTCACGCCAGTGGCATTGCCGGGTAGCTATGTTCGGAAAGGATAACCGCTGAAAGCATATAAGCGGGAAGCCTCTCCCAAGATTAAATCTCCCAGAGACTTTATGTCTCCTAAAGAGTCGTCATAGACTATGACGTTGATAGGCAAGATGTGTAAGCGTTGTGAGGCGTTGAGCTAACTTGTACTAATAACTCGTGAGGCTTGATCATGTAACCTTAAGCAAGGTTATAAGATTTGAGTAACAACATTGTAGTGAAAAATAATAAATAAAAAGTTACATACCAGTTTGCCTGATGACAATAGCAACTTGGAACCACCTGATCCCATCTCGAACTCAGAAGTGAAACGGGTTAACGCCAATGGTAGTGCAGGGTCTCCCTGTGTGAGAGTAGGAAATCGTCAGGCTTTTTTCTTCAAGGCTCCTAGTTTACTAGGAGCCTTTTTTTTTATCTTTAGTATAATGCCACTATGATTATAGGGTTAACGGGTGGTATTGGCTCCGGAAAGTCAGCAGCAGCTGCATTATTTAAAGATATTGGTGTTGATTTAATTGATGCTGATGATCTTGCTAGAGATTCTTTAAATATTAATTCAGAGGGGTATAAATTATTTATTGATGAATTTGGTAATAAATATATTGATGAAAACAAAAATATTAATAGAGAATTAATAAGAAAACTTATATTTAATGACTCAGATGCAAAATCAAAACTCGAGAATATCATTCATCCAATCGTAAGGTCTGGTATTGAAACTTTTATAAAAAACAAGAAATCTGATTATTGTATTATTGTTGTACCCCTTATATTTGAAACGAATTCTTCAAAAATTTATGACAGGGTATTAGTTATTGATTGTGATGTAGACGTTCAAATTTCAAGAACCTCTAAAAGAGATAATCAAACTAAGAGTGATATTGAAAATATTATTAATAAGCAGGCTACAAGAGAACAAAGGCTAAGCATTGCAGACGACGTTATTGTTAATAATGGGTCGTTAGATTTATTAAGAAATGAAGTTTTAAAGATACACAAAAAGTATTTGGAGATTGTTAAAAATGGCTAAGTGTCCGAGGTGTGAAAAAAAAGTAGATCTAGCTATCAAAAATGATTACAGGCCTTTTTGCTCAGAAAAATGCAAGTTAATTGATTTTGGGTCTTGGGCAAATGAAGATAATAAAATTTCAAGACCAATTCAATCTGAAGATTTTTATGAGGATTAAATAGGAGCTTATAGTCAAACTATTTTCCATTCACCAGAGTCAATTAAAGGCTTTGCTTTCTTAAACTTTATTTCTTTTGTTTCTTCACCGTTTGTAATTTTTACAAAATCGTTTCTACCAATTTTTGGTTCTTCTCTTTTAACTGTCTCTGTAATCTCCACTGCCGGGGCGCTTAAAGGTCTTGATTGCTCTTCATTATAGGCTGGAGCCTCATCTTTCTGATAAACCATTTCCTGGTTACTCTGAGTAGGCTGAATATTATTAGCATTTTCTTCTTTAGCAATCTGTAAGGAAAAAAGTATTCTTATAGTTCCGCTGTCAATTTCATCGAGCATAGACTCAAACATAGAATATGCTTCTCTTTTAAATTCATTTTTTGGATTTTTTTGAGCATATGCTCTTAGACCAATACTGTTTCGAAGATGATCAATCTCTGCTAAATGTTCTTTCCAGTGAACATCTAGGACTTGTAACATCACTTGTTTTTCAAGAAGAAGCCTGTTGTCTTCTATTTCAATATATTTATATTCATATCTGTGCTTAGCAGAGGTAATTACCTCCTGAGCTATAGATTCAGGTATTAGTTTTTTATTTTCAGTTACTTTTTGATGAATATTTGTTTCTAAATTATATGTTTCAATAAGGTATTGTTCTAACTCTTTCGTTCTCCACTGAGATTCAACAGAATCTTCTGGAACATAGTTACGGGTTATTAATTTGAATTGATCCTCAATTAGAGCTTGAATCGTATCACTTATGTCATTCTCTTCAAGTAATTGATTTCTTAAGGAGTAAATTGCTTGCCTTTGATCATTTGAAACATCATCATATTCAAGCAAGCTTTTCCTAGCATCAAAGTTTTTGCTTTCAATTCTTTTTTGAGCTTTTTCAATTCCATTTGATAGCATTTTATGTTCAATATGATCATCACCCATTCCCATTTTATCGAATAGAGCTCTCCTACTATCAGAAATAAATAATCTTAATAAATCATCTTCAAGGGAAAGAAAGAATCTAGAGTATCCGGGATCACCTTGTCTTCCAGATCTACCTCTCAGCTGATTATCTATTCTTCTTGATTCGTGTCTTTCTGTTCCTAGGATATGTAATCCACCTGCTGACAATACTGTTTGATTATTTTTCTCCCATTCTTCAGAGCCTTGTTCTTCTTTTTTACCACCCAAGACAATGTCTGTACCTCTTCCTGCCATATTGGTAGCAATAGTAACCATTCCAGGTTTTCCAGCATTAGCAATAATTTGTGCTTCTTTTTCATGATGCTTAGCATTTAAGATTTGATGAGGAATATTTTTATTATTCAGATACTTAGATACTTCTTCGGATGATTCTACTGAAACAGTACCAACTAAAACTGGAGCCGAGTTTTTTCTAATAGTTTCTATTTCTTCAATCAAAGCTTTGTATTTAGCCTCTTTTGTTAAAAAGACTAAATCATTATGATCATTTCTAATCATAGGTACATTAGTAGGCACCACTATCACGCTTAAACCATATATTTGCTGAAATTCGACAGCTTCTGTATCAGCTGTTCCAGTCATTCCTGATAGCGTATTAAATAATCTGAAGAAATTTTGAAATGTTGTAGAGGCGAGGGTTTGCGATTCTCTTTGAATTGGAACATTCTCCTTACATTCAAGGGCTTGATGAACTCCTTCGCTCATTCTTCTCCCAGGCATAGTTCTTCCTGTATGCTCATCTATCAGAAGGACTTCATTATTCCTTACTAAGTAGTGAACATTTTTTTTGAATAAAAAATTTGCTCTTAAAGTTGCTTGAACAAACTTCATTATTTTCAAGTTCGATATTGAATACAGGCCTTCAGACGCACCTATAAGGCCTGCATCTTCCAATAAACCCTCAACTAAAATATAACCATCATCTGTAAGTTCAACATTTCTATTTTTTTCATCAATAAGGTAGTGACCTCTTTCATCATCTCTTAATGGCTCTTCTTCAGTACCTTCTCTTTCTTGAAGATGCAGTTTAGGAATAAATTTTTTGATTTGTTTATACATTTCTGAACTTTCAGATGAGGGACCAGAAATAATTAGAGGTGTTCTTGCCTCATCAATAAGAATCGAATCAACTTCATCAATAATTGCAAAATCTAATGAGCACTGGACTCGTTGTTCAACAGAGTGAGCCATGTTATCTCTAAGATAATCAAAACCAAGTTCATTATTGGTGGCGTATATAACATCAGATTTATATGATTCAATTTTTTCTGATATTTCTTGATTAGAGACAACAACACCAACAGTTAATCCAAGAAACTCATAAATTGGCTTCATCCATTCAGCATCTCTTCTAGCTAAATAATCATTCACAGTGACCAAAATAGCTTTATTGCCAATAACTGAATTTAAGTATGCTGGTAGGGTGGCTACTAAGGTTTTTCCTTCACCGGTTTTCATTTCAGCTATATTCCCCTCAGCCAATGAAATACCCCCTAGCATCTGAGAATCAAAATGCCTTAAACCTATAGTTCTTTTTGAAGCCTCTCTTACTGCCGCAAATGCCAAAGGAAGAATTGCATATATGTCTTTATCGCTATTGTCGTAAAGATCTTTAAGTTCAGATTTTAGATTTGAAAAATATGCATCTGGTTTTTCAGATAAGTCTTTTTCAAGATCATTTGCATCATTCACATGACGCATCATTTTTTTAATTACTCTATCGTTACTGGAACCAAATATTTTTGCGAAAGGATTAAGCATATGTTTCTCTTATAAAAAAGCCCCTAAACTTTTTATTATTCTATATCTCCAAAAGGAGGTCTAACATAAGAGATTGGGGCATTTTCTGAGTTTTCAAACTCAATTACTTCGTATGCTTCATTGTCTTCAATAATTTTTCTTAGTAATTGATTATTTAGTGCATGCCCTGATTTATAACCTGAAAATTGACCAATTAAATTACCGCCTAATAGATAAAGGTCTCCAATAGCATCTAACATTTTATGCTTTACTATCTCGTCGTTAAACCTAAGGCCTTCTTCATTTAAGATTTCATCTTCACCAAAAACTATAGCATTTGAAACACTTGCTCCGAGAGCTAAATTTTTCGACTGAAGTAATTCTTTTTCATTCATTGAACCAAAAGTTCTTGCTCTACAAACTTCTTTTACAAAAGATGTTGAGGAAAAATCTATTATCGATTCTGTTGGCAGTTTTTTATGAACAGGATGATCAAAATCGACCTTAAATGACACCTTAAATCCATTAAAGGGTTTTATTGATGCGTAAGCATCATCTCTTGTAACAGTAATTTCTTTTTTTACTTTTATAAATTTCTTAAGTGCATTTTGGTCTTCAAGGCCTGCTGATTGAATTAAAAATACAAAAGGACTTGAACTTCCATCCATTATCGGAACTTCAGGACCATTTACTTTAATGACGCAATTATCAACACCTAGACCAGCAATGGCTGATAGCAAGTGTTCAATTGTAGAAATTTTTATATCATCCTTAATCAAAGCGGTGGATAGGCTTGTATCTCCCACGTTCTCAGCTATGGCAGGTATCAAGAAGTCTTCACTAATATCTGTTCTTATAAAATTAATACCAGTGTTAACCTCGGCAGGAAGAAGTTCCATAGCAATATTTTTGCCAGTATGGAGTCCTATGCCAACTGCTTTTATCGGGTTTCTAAGTGTTCTTTGTTTAAGCATTTATATTTTTTATTTTATTTGACGCTGCCTGTTAGCTTCTGAGAGTATTATCCCAGTTGCAACAGAAACATTAAAGCTTTTAAATAGTTTATTATTGCTTAGATTAATTTTAAAGTCGCAGCTTTCTAGGGTTTTTTCTCTTATACCAGACTCTTCTGCACCCATTATAATTGCACTTGGATTCGTAAAATTACATTCTAAGTGATTTTCTTTTGCATGTTCGCTTAGACCGTATATACCAATATCTGATTCTTTGAGAAATTTTAAACAATTAACAAGATTTGTTACATAAAAAATTTTAATAACCTCAGCACCCCCAGCTGAGACTTTATGAGCAATAGCATTTATTGGAGCACAATGATGTTTATTAATAATAAGTGCATCAACTCCAATTACTGCAGCCGATCTTATGCAAGCACCAAGGTTTCGTGGATCAATAATATTATCAAGAATTAAAATAAGAGGATTATTTATTCCTGAGTTAATAAAATTTTTAAGGTCTTTAAAATTTAACTCATTTTCATTAGAAATTATTGCTTCCGGCTCTTGTTTTAGTTTTGACGATAAATCGTAATTAATATTATTCTTTTCCAATGCAATAATTAGTGAAGAAATTCTTTGATCGTTTCTTTTTGCCGGTAAAGTAACTTTCTTTATTTTATGGGGATTATTTTCAAGAATGCTTTCAATACTATGAAAACCCACTCTCGAGACATTTTCTTTTTTACTCATTTTCTGATAAATCTTAGCATGGTATCAGAGTAATTTTTCTCTCTGATGGAAGCACATTCATGATTTTAATTTTTATGTCTTGACCTAGCCTATAAACCCTACCAGTTCTTTTGCCTTTTAATAGATTAGCATCTTTATCATAAAAATATCTATCTCCTGGCAAGTCTGCAACATGAATTAAACCAGATACATAAAAATTATCTATTTCGGCAAACAATCCAAAATCTGTGATGCCTGTTACGGTACTACTGAACTCATGACCAATATATTTTTTTAAATGATGACAAATCATTTGCTGGACAACTTGTCTAGATGATTTTTCAGCATTTCTTTCAAGTTCTGACATCTCACCACAAATCTCTTCAATTTTATCTTTGTTAATATCTAAATTACCTTTATTAATAATATTCTTTATTAATCTATGAGCCATTAAATCAGGATATCTTCTTATTGGTGAGGTGAAGTGCGAGTATCTATCAAGCTGCAACCCAAAATGGCCAATTTCTTTGATTGAATATTCCGCTCTTTTTAAGCTCTGCAAAACAACAGTTTGAAGAACTTTATTTAATTTATTTTTTGATGAAAATTTAAGACATTTGTTAATTAAGCCAAGAGGGGTGTCTTTATTTTGACTTGAAAAACCTTTTAATGAAAAAAAAGATTTTAGACTTTCAAGTTTTAATTCCTCAGGTTTTTCATGAACTCTGTAAACTCCAAATTTATAGTGTTTATGCATGTAGTTAGCTGCACAGACATTTGCTGCTAGCATAGATTCTTCAATCATTTGATGGGCGTATAGCCTATGTGGTAAATCGATACTAGAAACCTTCCCATCTTCATCTATGTTTAGTATGGGTTCATTACCTTCAATTTCTAATGCTTTCCTTTGACTTCTTTTAACTAATAAATTTTTAGTAAGAAGATTAAGTGCGTCTAGAGAGGTTTTTATTTTTTTTGAAACATTGGAGTTATTATTTTTGACATATTCTTCTACTTCTGCGTAAGTCATTCTTTTGTGTGACACGATTTTGGCTTGAAAGAATTTGTATGATTTTATTGAGCCATCTAATGAAAAATTTATTTCACTCACCAAAACATTTCGAATTTCATCTGGTACCAAAGAACATAAATTATTAGAAATTTTTTCTGGAAGCATTGGTATTACCTTGGACGGGAAGTAAATTGATGTTCCCCTTTTTTTAGCTTCCTGATCAAGGTATGAATCTTCGTTTACTAACTCAGCCACATCAGCAATGGCGACATTTAGCAAAAATCCAGAATCATTTAAATTACAGAAAACAGCATCATCAAAATCTTTAGCATCGGCACCATCGATAGTAACAAAAGGTACTTTAGTTAAATCTTTCCTTGGATGATCATTGGTATTTAAGTTTAGATTTTTAACTTCTGTATTAACCGCGTCACTCCATTCAGTAGAAATTAAATTTTCCTCAATGACTTGCGAGATAGTGCTTTTAAGATTATTCATTATTGAATATTAGTTTCTATACTCAAAACTTATACCAATAATTCTTCCTCTTGGATCATGAACCCTTGTATCAAAGCTAAAATCTGGAGCATCGTAAAGTCTTGGTGCTGCTTCATCAAAAACGTTAATAATTGATAGCTTGATGTCAATTTCACCTCTATTTGTCATTAACAATTTTTTTACTGAAAGGTCATGAACAAAAAATGAATCTACAGAATTGTTATATCCATATGATGTTCCAAGACTATTAATTGGCCGCTCATTGCTGTATCCATCAATATATCGTGAATTAAAATTAATATCGTAATCTTGATATTTCCAATTTAAAAAAGCATTGATTCTGTTTTTAGGAAGAGAATGAGTATTAGTATCGTAATTAAATTTACCAACTCTATTTATCATGATTTCATTACCTTCATTTCCAAGAGCTGGTGTAAGAAATTCTATTAAAGTTGTTGAGTTTATTGCTAGTGATACATCTCCAAATGTATCTGAGCTTGTTAAAAGTCTATTAAAACTTAAATCAACTCCAGAAACTTCAGTTGATTCTTCATTGAAATAGGTTGTGGTGACTCCAATTAAATCGCCATTAGAATTTCTTGTAATACTTGGACCATTTGGATCTGTATTAAGTATTACTTGAGCACTTTGAGCTTCAATTCTATCTTTGTAATCGATACTCCAATAATCAATACTGAGTCTATGTTTTTGATTTTCAAAAATAAGTCCAATATTTAAATTCTTAGAGGTTGTAGGTTTAAGATTTGGATTACCGATTTGTGCTTGCCTAACAAATGGTGAATTGCCGTCAAAGTCCCTTACGCTTCCAAGGTTAATATCACTTGAAAACATTTGTGCCATTGAGGGCATAGAAAAAGATGAACTTCTTGAAGCTCTTAAAGTTAGATTTTTAGATGCGATATATTTAAAAGAGATTTTAGGGTCAAATGATGAGTCATTCTCAAACTCTTCAAACCTACCGGCAATTTTGATATCAATTTTTTCTATTGGCTTGGGTTGAATTTCAAAAAAACCAGCATATTTATTTCTATTTTTTGAGACATTTATACCTCCACCCAAAAAGAATAGATCAGCTGATTTAATAATTTTGCCATCTGAATCAAACTGAGCTCTACTAACATCATCGTATGAAATTTTAAGCTCTTCATCATTCAGCTGAAGACCATATGCAATTTCGTAGTTATCTATGTTAGTTCTAAATATAAAATCAAGAGTTGTTAAAGATGCTTCTTTTGACGAAACCTCTGCACCTTTTACATAATCAATTAACTTTTGTGAATTTTGAGATGAATCAAAAATATTCCAATACGTAAGACTTCCATTAGATTGTCCCATGGTTGTGCCATTTAATGCTTCTAGGAACCTTGAATCGATAATATCTGGCCTGTAATGATCATTAGAGTGACTGCTAATAGTTAAAGAGGCCTCTAGTTCAGTGCTTTCATTAATATTAGTATTGATTGTCTGACTAAGATTATATTGTTTTATATCCTTAGGAGAATATGGGGAATCAAATTCAGATCCAAGAGGGCGCCCATACCAAGTAACTGGGACATTAAAAGGATTTCCACCTTGATTTGGTTGAATTTGTCTCGATAAAAAAGGAAGAGCAGGGTACGAGGGTGATTGAGGGTTATCATTTACTTCAACAACTGATCTCATAAAGGTTATCTCATAAACATAACTGCTTCTTTCAAACAATAAATTGGCATATGCCTTGGAATGATCTTCATCATTCACTATATTAAATCTGGTACCGTATAAGAATCTGCAAAAAGATCCATCTAATACGCCTCCATTTGCCTCACATTCAGGGTCAGGTACAAATTGATTAGCATTATAATTACCTGAATATAAACCATTACTAACCGTATCATCATCAGAAATTTTAAAGGTTTTACCTAAGCCACTAAGACCAAGTTCTGCTATTCCAGGAATTTCAGAGGCAGACAGAGCTGATCTATCTAAAATATTAAGACCAAATACGTAGTTACCATTTTTATAATTTGATCCTACCAATAAACCTAAAGATTTATCACTCTGACTATAATTTGAAGTTTCAAAGTTATTAATTCTTAATTTAAATCCTTCAAAATCTTTCTGAGTTAAAACATTTACAACACCTGCAACGGCATCAGATCCATATAGTGAAGTAGCTCCTTCTTTTAAAACTTCAATTTGCTTGATTGCTATTTCAGGAACTATGTTTACATCAATATATCCTTCACCTTGATTAGAGGGTGTTCCAGCAAAAGTATGTCTCTTTGAATTAAGTAGCAGTAGAGTAGAGGAGTGATCTAAACCTCTTAAGGTTATTGAGGCCATTCCTTGATCAACTCCCTCAAGTGCATTTGTTTGGAAATGCGAACCAGATGATGATGTTAGGTATTTGCTAATTTCTGCAAAATTAGAGATATTAAAATTTTCAAAATCTTCTTTAGTTATAACATTTACTGGTGATGCATCTTTTTCTGAATTATTAATTAATGACCCAGTTGTAACTATCTCTTCAACATTCGAGTTAGCCAAGATGAATGGACTTAATAATAATAAGTATATGAGTTTAATATGTTTAATCATGATATGGCGCAAAAGAGCGCATTCTACAATATATTTGGTATGAAAGTAATTAATGTGGATTTTGAGAATTTAAAATTTTAAGCTTCTGAGGTTTCGTGACAGTCACAATTTACTTTTTTACAGATTCGATAGTTTCTGTAATGACATGCAATTACCATCAGTGAACCAATAATAGTTAAAATTAGTTCTGCATTTTCACCAATGCTTTCTCCAATCAAAAGCGCTGAAATAAGAATTGTTAATCCAGCAATGCCAGTATAGATAATGGCGTTATTTGAATGATTTTTATATCCCAAGCTAATTGCAAAGATGCTAACTGGAATAGTTAAAAGCAATATAGCTTTATGAATAAGCTCACTTTCAACAGTTAATGCCAAAGAGCTATATGAAAGTATTATTAAAGATGGGGCAAATAGGCAATGAATCATGCATATAGCAGAAAACGACATTGCAAATTTATCTGATGTAAGTTGTGATTTCATAATATTAAAAAACCCCCAAACCTTATTTAAAGATTTGGGGGCCTATATTAATTGAAAAAATCTAATTTAGTAAGTTAAATTAAATTTAATTCCATAGTTTCTTCCCGGAAGAGGAACTTCATTCTTAACAAAAGAAGCATGATTTCTTGCAACTTCATCTAGAAGGTTTCTTCCAAATAGTGAAACTTTAAGCTTACTTTTTCCACTTAAATCAAATGTCTTAGTCAGTCTTGTGTCCAGCATTTGATATCCGGCAGTAGCTGTTTCGCCTTCACCAACATCATTTTGTTTTTCAACATCTTTTAAATGTAACTTAAAGACTATGTCATCTTGAGCATATGAAAGTGAATAAACATTTCTTGCAGGATTTATTCTTGGTACGTTATGACCATCTGTAAATTGAGCATTTACAACATCTCTACCAAAAGATAATGTCATTTCACCAGCACCTAAATCAAATGTTCTTCCAAATTCAATTTCATATCCATCAAACTCAGCATCTTCTTGAACATAATTGGCATGAATAAGATTGCCATGACCATGACCATGCTCGTCTCCATGATCGTCTTCATCTTCATGATGCTCTTCTTCATCTTCATGATGCTCTTCCTCATGATGCTCATCTTCATGGTCTTCATCTTCATCAATTAAAGCAATATAGTTATCTACATCGTTAATAAAGAAGCTTGCACTTGCAAAATATTCTCCATTATCAAAATTTAATGAAATATCAAAATTATTAGAAGTTTCAGAACTTAGTGTAGGATCTCCAACTTCAAATCTACCTGTAGCCATATGAGGACCATTCATAAATAATTCAATTACAGATGGCAGTCTCTCTGCGCTAGAAAAGCCGAGATTTAACTCTAATGTATCAGAAAGATCTTTTCCAATACTGACAGCAAAGCTTGAAACATCATCATCGATAGTAAAATTATCTACATCGCCATGATCTTCATCAGTAACACTTCCAGTTCTTGTAATTTGATCTAATCTAATTCCCAAATCTAGATGAAACATATCAAAATCTTGACCTACAAAATAACCTAGTGTTAGAACTTCATTATTTGCGGGATTCATGAATGCCTCTTCTCCAACTATTGAAGAATCTTCATCAACATAATTAAATGATAATTTTTGAGTTCTTATGTCATTTGAGATATCAAAAATCGCACCATATTCAGTGGCATTGTTAGCAAAAACTGTTGGAGCATGCTCTTCATGTTCCTCTTCGCTTTCATGTTCATCATGCCCTTCTTCTTCGGCATGCGCTTCAGTTAAGGTGTAGTCAGTATCTCTATATGTATAGTCAATTTTGTTAACTAAATTGCCATTAACATTATAGGAACCTTTTATAGTAAAGCTTTCAGAATCTGTTGTTGAGTAAATTCTTTCCTCACCATGTTCATCGTGATGCTCATCCTCATCATGCTCATCTTCGTCATGATGATCTTCATCACCATGCTCATCACCATGATCGTCACCATGGAAAGGGATTCCATATAAACTTTCAAGGTTGTCTATTGAAACACCAACATAGCCCCAGTCACCAGCTCTTGAAATACCAAATTTAGCAGCCTCTACAGCAAAGTCAGAATTATTAATAAATCCCAGGTTTTCTTCATGCCCGTCTTCGTCGTGATGATCTTCATCACCATGATCATCGTGATCTTCCTCTTCATGCATGATCGCACCATTGGGGATATCATAATTCCCAAATTCAGTATTTTTATAACCAAAATTAACGTTAAAGCCATTGAAATTATTTTTAAAATTAATGAATTCAGATGAACCATCATTCACCGATTGAGTTTCATAACCAACTTTCAATTCAGGAAGCTCATAATTTATTGCAGAGATACAGTCATCTACAACATTAATGATTCCACCAATAGTTCCATTGGCATAGAGTAATGAAGATGGACCCTTAACAATTTCTATTTGCTCAATATCATTAAGATCAACATCATTTAAGTGATCGGCACCAAGACCAGATACATCTCTATTGACCATGCCATTTTTTAGAATTTTCACCCTAGGTCCTGACATGCCTCTGATTATTGGCTGTCCAACAGCAGCACCATAATCTGCAATAGAAACTCCAAGATAGCTATCAATAGCATCTCCTAGGCTTGTTGTTGCATCATCAATAATCTCATCGCCGTCTATAACATACAATGGATTGGTAATTTCGGTTGTATCTATCAAAGCAGAAGTAACCACGATAATCTCTTCAACATCTTGTGAAGCGATTTCGTTTGTGTGTATAGCACCTAATATTATTAATGTGCTTAAAAGTTTTTTCATAAGAACTCCTTAAAAAAATAAAAATTTAAAATCTAAAAAATTTATTTTCTTGGTGGAGCTCTTGAGAGATAGTTGTTTGTATTTTTTAAAGAAGAATTATCAGGGGTTAATTCTTCAACAAAAGAAATATGTATTAATTCGCTAACTTCAGAATCAGCATTTTGAAGATCAAAAGCTTTATTTTCACAAAGTTGACATTCAATAATAGATTCAGTCTGATGCTCGTCAATATGGTCATGAAGTAAAGGATCAGCAGAAAGAGATGCAATGAAAAAAATTCCAAAAAATAAAACCAGTTTTGATTTAATGTATTTATTCATGCAAATTAATGTTTAAGACAGACCAATCCTTTAATGTGACCTGACTTAAGGTCAGATAGTGTATCACTAGCTTGTGAGGCAGGTCTAGCCTCTACTTCTATTGGTTCAATTTTACCAGATCGCACAAGCTCCATAAGCTCACCCATCTCTTTTAAACTTCCTACATATGCACCTTTAATAGTTCGAGCTGTAAAAGTATGCAGAGGTAGTTGAAGATTAAAATTACCTCCAATTAGTCCAACTAGAACATACAAACCGCCCTTATTAATGCCAAAAAGACCATATCCAAAAGACATTGAGTTTTGTGATCCAACAAAATCAATAATTTTTGTAACTTTGCCTCCAGATAATTTTATGATCTCTTCAGAAGCATTTTCACTTTTTGAATTTATTACATTATTTGCACCAGCTTTTTTAGCAACATCTAGCTTTTCATCATCAATGTCTACAACTATTGTCTTAACGTTATATGCTGCTTGTGCAATTTTTAATGCTAACAATCCCATTCCACCAGCACTAATTATTACAATACTTTCATCGTCCATGATTTCTGCTTTTTTTAAAGCGCTATATGCAGTTAAGCCTCTGCATGCATAACTGCCAGCTAACTCTTCTGGAGTATCTCCAGCATCAAAAAGATATTTAGCATCTTTTACTAAAACGTATTCACCATAACCACCATCAACGGAAACGCCAATATTTTCAGACGTAAAGGGTGAGCAATAGTGCTCCATATCATTTTGACATTCATTGCAATTACCACAACCAATCCATGGATATACAACGTATTTTTTGCCAATCTTAATGTTTGTAACTTGCTCACCAATTTCTACAACTTCACCAAAAACCTCATGGCCCATTGCTAGGTTCTCAGTTACTCTTGATGGAATATGAGTTTCATCACCTAAGTCAAAATAACCGTCATGAATATGTATGTCTGTATGGCAGACACCGCACGAGATTGTTTTGATAAGAATTTCTTTACCTGATGGAGAGGGCTTATCTATTTGTTGTTCTTCAAGCGGTTCTCCACTTTTAACAACCTTATATGACTTCATAATAAATTTTTGCAATAAAAATATTTCTAAAGATTATAGTGTATAAATTTTTTTTATTTATACTATTGGTATGAAAAATATATACATATTCCTTTACTTTTTTTGTGTATTTGTAGTTGCTGAAAACTATAAACCCTTTGAATCAACTTATGAGCCTTTACCGCCAACAAATACTATTTTTAGAAATGCAAATATTTATGACGGTGAAGGAAATGAATTAAACAATACGGATTTGATTATTAAAGATGGCAAAATTGTTGCAATAGGTGTTGATCTTCCTAGCTCTATTGACTTAATTGAAGTTGATGCATCTGGTAAATGGATTACTCCAGGTATTATTGATATTCATTCTCATATGGGTGTCTATCCTGCACCAAGTGTTAGAACAAGTTCAGATGGCAATGAAGCAACTAGCCCTGTAACTGCTGAAGTATGGGCCGAACATTCTATATGGGTTCAAGATCCTCAATATGCTCTGGCCCTTAAGGGGGGTGTTACAACTTTCCATGTTCTACCAGGTTCTGCAAATTTAATTGGTGGAAGAGGGGTTACGGCAAAAAATTTACAAAGAAATACTATTAATTCTATGAAATTCCCCGATGCACCTCACTCCTTGAAGATGGCATGTGGAGAGAATCCAAAAAGAGTTTATGGTAATAGAGGCCAAATGCCTTCAACAAGAATGGGGAATGCAGCCGGATATAGAAAATCATGGATAAAAGCTCAGGGATATTTAAGTAAATTAGATGAATATGAAGCAAAGTCTGACGAGGCGAAAGAACTATCATACAAACCAACTAGAGATCTTGAGTTAGAAACTTTAGCGGGCGTTTTAAGAGATGAGATTCTTGTTCACAATCATTGCTATAGAGCTGATGAAATGGCAACAATGATAGAAATTGCTAAAGAGTTTAATTATAAAATCACAGCTTTTCATCACGCAGTTGAAGCATATAAAGTTGCTGATTTGCTAGCAGAGAATAATATCTGTGCAGCTCTTTGGGCTGATTGGTGGGGTTTTAAACATGAAGCTTATGATATGGTCCAAGCAAACATAGCTATAGTTGATCAAGCTAGAAATGGAACAGGCTGTGCAATTGTTCATTCCGATGACGAGATAGGTATCCAACATCTAAATGTTGAAGCAGCTAAAGCTTTATCAGCTGGTATAAAAGCTGGCTATGATATATCTAAGGCAAGGGCAATAAATTGGATAACAAGCAATCCCGCAAAAGCCGCTGGAATTTATAATCAGACCGGCTCATTAAAAGTTGGTAAAAATGCAGATGTAGTCCTTTGGTCTAAAAATCCATTCAGCATATATGCTTTAGCAGAAAAAGTTTATATAGATGGTGCGATAGCTTTTGATCGATCTTCAGGCTTAGAACCAAGTAGTGATTTTGATATTGGAATTATTAATCCTTCAAAAAATAGGATAGAAGAATGATTAAAAATAAATTTTTATTAGCTTTTGTAATTTTATCTTCTAATGCAGTATTTTTAGAGTCATCAAATTTAGTTATTAAAAATGCTGAAATTTATGATGGTATTGAAAATAATTCATATCAAGGACATATATTAATCAATGATGGTGTTATTTCTAAAATTTCAAAAACAACAGTACCTTATGCAGATAAAGTTTACGATGCTAAAGGAAAAATAATTACTCCTGGATTTATTGCCCCTGATACACAATTAGGTATTGTAGAAATTGGAGCTTTAAGTGTTACTAGAGATGATGAAGCTTCAATATATAATATTGGCTTCAGCATACATGATGCCTTCAATCCTAACTCAGTTTTAATCCCATGGAATAGAGCAAACGGTATAACTTCTGCAATTACCCTGCCAAGAAATACCTCAAGCCCCATCGGGGGTTTGGGATCATTCTTTATATTAGACAGCAATTTGGATATATCAAGCGAAGCAGATATTGCAATGATTGGTAGATTTGGGGGAAGTGGGTCTTCCTCTAGAGCAGAAACGCTTGCCTTGATAGATGATATGCTTTCTTTTGCATCATCGCTTGATAAAAAAGATATGTCATCAGACGCTTCTATTGATGAGGTTATTGATGATTCATCTCTTGCATCTCATATGGATTTTAAACTTAGAGACGTTAAGGCGCTCTATAGGTTAATTAATGGTAATTTACCTTTAATAATAAAAACTCACAGAGCTTCAGACATAATTAAGCTCATTGAGCTAAAAAATACTTACAACCTGAATTTAATTATTATGGGAGCACAAGAGGCATCTTTAGTAGTAGATGAAATTGTTGAAAATAACATTCCTCTCATAGTTAACCCAATCAATAATATACCGAATTCATTTGACGAGTTAGCATCAAATATAAACATGACACCAATACTTGAAAAAGCTGGTGCCACTTTAATGTTTAATGTCTCAAGGTCTCATAATTATCATTTGATTCGACAGGGTGCTGGAGTGGCTGTTGCTAATGGAATGTCATATGGTGGAGCAATCAAAGCTTTAACAAGCAACGTTGCAAAGACATTTAACTTTAACGATAGAGGTTCCATTAAAGTTGGCAATATGGCCGATATTGTAGTCTGGGAAGCTGATCCACTTGAACCATCAAGCATGCCAGAAAAAGTTTTTATTAATGGTGTTGATACAGATTTAACTACAAGATCAACAAGGTTAAGAGATAGATATATTAGGGATTTAGAGAAACCTAATACCTACAGGAATTAGTTAACTGGTGCCGGCACCAAGAGTCGAACTCGGGACCTACTGATTACAAATCAGTTGCTCTACCAGCTGAGCTATACCGGCGCGGGGCGAATTTTACATTAATTAAATCTTTCAGGGAATAGGTTATTTTAAATATCTAATGCGCAACCAGTTCCTCCAAGGCCACAATACCCGTTAGGATTTTTTGCAAGATATTGTTGATGATATTCTTCAGCAAGATAAAACTTTGGGGCAAGCAATATTTCTGTTGTAATCTGCTGATAGTTATCTTTGCTCAAAACTTCCTGATACTTTTCCATGGTTGAGATGCTTAGGCCTAAATCTTCTTCAGATGAACAATAAATTACTGATCGATATTGTGTTCCTCTATCATTACCTTGTCGCATGCCCTGTGTTGGATCATGACATTCCCAAAAAGTTTTAAGAAGAGTATCAATTTTAATTACAGATGGGTCATAAACAACTTTTACAACTTCAACATGATTTGTTTCTTCATAACAAACTTGTTCATATGTAGGATTTGTAGAATTTCCTCCAGCATAACCAACACAGGTTAGCCATACACCTTCTAATGACCAGAATTTTCTTTCCACCCCCCAAAAACATCCTGCCCCAAAAATTATTTCATTGAAATCATTAGGGGTATCTGAACTCAGATCAATGCCACTAAGAAAATGTTTCATTTTTAATAAATACCCTCAATTGATATTTCTCCATGCTCATATTTAATTTCTTCATTATTCTTCATTCTCAAATTAAGACTTCCATCAGCATTAATCCCTAAAAATATACCTTCATTAATAATATTGTTGTCTTGTTTAATTTTAATTTCATGATTTAAATGAACACAATATTTTTGCCAAAGCTTTTGCCAATCAGAAATTCCATTATCATAAAATTTAATATAACTATGAAGTAGTTTATTGATTAGTTCATCTCTTCTTAAATGAATTCCAAATTTATGTAAATCTCCCCACCAATCTTCTTTTTCAGGATGATTAAGATTTATACCTACACCCACTATATTATTAATATCCTTCCCCATAATCTCTTTTTCAACAAGTATCCCTCCAATTTTCTTCTTATCAAGAAGTATGTCATTTGGCCATTTGAGGCCAATAGAGTCATTTTTAATCATTGAATTGAGAGTTTTTGCGCATATCAAGCCAACAATAAGGCTAAGAGGGACATTCTTTAGAAGTTCTTTGGAATAAATTGACATATAAACGTTGCCAGAACTTGGACTAGACCAATTTTTACCAAGCCTACCTTTTCCCATTGTTTGTTGCTCAGCAATTACTACATGAAAATCTTTATTTTGATCAATTCTTTTACATTCTTCATTGGTTGAGTCAATATTTTCAAATAAATGTAAATCAACCCTGTTCTTAGGCAATTTATCTAAAATTTTGTGCTTATTTAACATATTCACTTTAAAAAACTGTTGACTTAAATGCATTCTAGAACAAAAATAGCTTGCTTGATATGGAGAGGTGGGTGAGTGGTTAATACCAGCAGACTGTAAATCTGCCGCTTCGGCTACGTAGGTTCGAATCCTACCCTCTCCACCATGTCTATTTTAATAGCAAAAAACACTACTAAAATAATCCCAAATTTATGTTGAAAAAAGGTTGAGTTTATAACTTTTTAGAGGGATAATACGCCACCTTAAATTAGGATGCTACGTGAACGGGCTCATATAGCTCAGCGGTAGAGCACTTGCTTGGTAAGTAAGAGGTCACCGGTTCAAGTCCGGTTATGAGCTCCATTTAAGTATATTTAATTATTTCAGAGAGGCATAAAAAAATGGCAAGAGAAAAATTTGAAAGAACGCTTCCCCACGTAAATGTAGGGACAGTTGGTCACGTTGACCATGGTAAGACAACACTTACAGCTGCACTAACAAAAGTTGCTGCTGAAGTATTCGGTGGAGACGCTGTTGACTTTGCAAATATTGATAATGCTCCAGAAGAAAGAGAAAGAGGTATTACTATTGCTACTTCTCATGTTGAGTATGTTTCAACTGCACGTCACTATGCACACGTTGATTGTCCAGGTCACGCAGACTATGTAAAAAATATGATTACTGGTGCTGCTCAAATGGACGGCGCTATATTAGTAGTAAGTGCTGCTGACGGTCCAATGCCTCAAACAAGAGAACATATCCTATTAGCGAGACAGGTTGGTGTTCCTTATATTGTTGTTTATATGAACAAAGCTGATCAAAATGATGATCCAGAAATGATAGAGCTTGTTGAAATGGAAATTAGAGAGCTATTAAACGAATATGATTTCCCAGGCGACGACACACCTATTATTGTTGGTAGTGCGCTAAAAGCTCTTGAAGGTGATACATCTGAAATTGGAGTTCCTTCAGTTCAAAAACTTATTGAAACATTAGACTCATATGTACCAGAGCCAGAAAGACCAGTAGATGGTGCTTTCCTAATGCCTATTGAAGATGTGTTTACTATTTCAGGTAGAGGTACAGTGGTAACAGGTAGAATCGAAACTGGAATCGTTAATACTGGTGATCCTTTAGAAATTGTTGGTATTAAAGACACATCTACGACTACATGTACTGGTGTAGAAATGTTCAGAAAATCTTTAGATGAAGGAAGAGCTGGTGAAAACTGTGGTGTTCTTCTTAGAGGTGTTGAAAGAGACGCTGTTGAAAGAGGTCAAGTTATTGCTAAGCCTGGGTCAATTACACCTCATACAAAATTTGAAGCTGAGATATATGTATTAAGTAAAGATGAAGGTGGAAGACATACACCATTCATGAATAACTACAGACCTCAGTTTTATTTTAGAACAACTGATGTAACTGGTGCTTGTGAGCTTCCAAGTGGTGTTGAAATGGTAATGCCTGGTGACAACATTAAAATGAATGTTGAGCTTATTGCTCCAATCGCTATGGACGAAGGTCTAAAATTTGCGATTAGAGAAGGTGGAAGAACAGTTGGTGCTGGCGTAGTATCAAAAATTATTGAGTAATTGAAGACTTATTAGCCGAGACCTTTGTGTCTCGGCTTGCTTGTCTCTGAGGAATATGAAAATTAATTTTAGGCCAGTAGCTCAATTGGTAGAGTACCGGTCTCCAAAACCGGGGGTTGTGGGTTCGAGACCCTCCTGGCCTGCCAAGTTTAACTTGGAGCCGAAATAGGAAATATATGGCTAAAGGATCAACTTCAAAATTATTAGATAACATTAAATGGTTTGCTGCATTAGCAGTATTCTCTGCTGCTGTTATTGGCAATAGTTATTTTGTTGAAGTTGCATTTTTATATCGAGTCCTTGGGGTCGTATTCTTATTTATTGTAGGTCTAGGGATATTAGCCGTAACAAATTTTGGTTCAAATGCAATCAAGCTAATGAGAGAATCAAGAACAGAAATAAGAAGAGTCGTTTGGCCAACTCGTATTGAAACAACCCAAACATTTTTAGTAGTTTTTGGTTCAATTATAGTTTTATGCCTGTTCTTTTGGGCACTTGAATCACTTCTAACTTTTTTAACTAAACTGGTACTAGGATAACATTATGGATTGGTATGTAATTCAAGCTTATTCGGGCTACGAGCAAAAAGTTAAAGCTGCTCTTGAAGAAAAAATAGAACTTAATAATCTTGCTGAGAAATTCGGCGAAATACTAATACCAACGGAACAAATAGTTGAACTAAAAGGCGGTTCAAAAAAAACAACTGAAAGAAAATTTTTTCCCGGTTACATATTAGTACAAATGATTTTAGAAGATGATTCTTGGCAACTAGTTCAATCAACCCCAAGAGTATCTGGTTTTGTTGGTGGAACAAAAGATAGACCTTTACCAATTTCTGAAGAAGATGTTAATAACATTATAAATAGAATTGAAGTAGGTGAAGACGCTCCAGCTCCAAAAACAATATACGAACCAGGTGAAGTAGTTAGAGTTTGTGATGGACCTTTTAATGATTTCAACGGTGTTGTTGAAAACGTTGATTACGAAAGGAACATGGTTAAAGTTTCAGTACAAATTTTAGGAAGAGCAACACCGGTTGATCTTGAGTTTATACAAATTGAGAAAACATAATGGCAAAAAAAGTAGCAAATATTCTTAAATTACAAATACCTGCGGGTGGAGCTAATCCAAGTCCTCCAGTTGGACCTGCTCTAGGTCAAGTTGGTGTAAACATAATGGATTTTTGTAATGCATTTAACTCTGAAACTCAAAATGCTGAAAAGGGATTACCTCTTCCAGTAGTTATAACTGTATACGAAGATAAATCTTTCACATTTGTTGTCAAAACACCTCCGGCTGCTGTTTTAATTAAGAAAGCTTTAGGAATACCAAAAGGGAGTGGCGAACCAAATAGAGAAAAGGTTGGAAAATTAACAAGAGCACAACTTGAAGATATAGCAAAACAAAAAGAGCCTGATTTAAATTCAAATGACATAGATGCTGCAGTCTTAATTATTGCAGGAACAGCAAGAAGCATGGGTGTTGAGGTAGATTTATGAGTAAGTTAACAAAAAAACAAAAAATTCTAGTTGAAAAAGTAGATCCTGAGAAAACTTACTCAGTGTCTGAAGCTCTAGAAATAATGCAATCTGTGAAGTCAGCTAAGTTTGAAGAATCTGTTGATATTGCAATTAGGCTGGGTGTGGACCCTAATAAATCTGATCAAAATGTTAGAGGTGCAGTAACGCTTCCTAACAGTTTAGGCAAAGCTGTAACCGTAGCTGTTTTTGCAGATGGGGATCAGGCAGATGCAGCAAAAGATGCTGGAGCTGAATTTATTGGAATGGATGATTTAGCAGAAAAATTTACAAAAGAAGAAGTAAATGTTGATGTGGTAATTTCAACAAATGCTGCAATGAAAGTTGTTGGTAAGCTTGGTCAAGTTTTAGGTCCAAAAGGTTTAATGCCAAATCCAAAGACTGGAACTGTAACAGATGATGTTGCAACAGCAATAAATAATGCTAAAGCTGGACAAGTAAGATTTAGAACAGATAAAAATGGAATTATTCATGGAAGTATTGGCAAAGTATCTTTTGATACAGACAAAATTATAGCCAATGCATCTGCATTACTAGAAGAATTAAAAAAATTAAAACCAGCATCTGCTAAGGGTGTATATATAGGTAATGTTGCTTTAAGTAGCACTATGGGACCAGGAATAAAAATTAATTCCTCAGAGTTGGTATAAGTTTTAGCTTTATAAGAAATTATAAAGTTAGATAGTTGCGTTTACGCAGCCGTCAAAGACCGTAGGTGTCGTAAGACTTAATTTCCTACGTAGGTGGTGTTCAAATTGTAATTTTGCAATTTGTCGCCGAATGGCCGAAAGGCTTAAACAGGAGAATTGCTGTGGCGTTATCGAAAAATGAAAAAGAAAAAATTGTAGGCGAAGTTAAAGAAGTTGCATCTAATGCATCATCTTTAGTTATTTCAGATGCTAGAGGCCTTAAGGTCAGTGAGCTATCCGAGGTAAGACAAAAAGCTACTCAATCAGGTATTCATATTCAGGTTATAAAAAACTCACTTGCTAAATTAGCATTTGAGGGTACTGATTTTGGATGTTCTGATGAAGTTTTAGTTGGCCCATCATTATTTGCTTTTTCATTTGAAGAGCCTGGTGCAGCTGCAAAGTTACTCAAAACATATGCTAAAAACTTTGATAATTTAGATATCAAAGCATTAGTTGTTGAGGGTCAATTGCTTGATGGGAGCCAGATAGATATTCTAGCTAGCTTACCATCTAAAGATGAGGCTTATGGTCTTATTGCTAATGTATTGCAAGCGCCAGTTACCAAGTTTGCTACTTTATTAAATGAAGTTCCAAGTAAACTTGCGAGAGTTTTATCAGCAGTTCATGACAAAAAAAAGGCATCTGCCTAAATTATAAGGAGAATTAAAAATGGCAACTAGTAAAGAAGATATTTTAAAGGCTATTGAGGAAATGTCTGTGATGGATCTTGTTGATCTTATTTCAGATATTGAAGAAAAATTTGGTGTAACAGCAGCAGCAGCAGTTGCAGCAGCACCTGCAGCAGCAGGTGGTGGCGACGCTCCAGCAGCAGAAGAAAAAGATTCTTTTGATGTTGTATTAAGTGCAGCTGGAGATCAAAAAGTTCAAGTAATTAAAGCTGTTAGAGCAATTACTGGTCTTGGACTTAAAGAAGCAAAAGATATGGTTGATGGAGCACCAAGTACTGTTAAAGAAGGTGCAAGTAAAGATGATGCAGAGGCAATGGTAGCTCAGTTAACTGAAGCCGGTGCAACAGCTGAACTTAAATAACATTAAACCTATAAATCTATATTAATTAAAAGGGCGCATTTATGTCATACAGTTATACAGAAAAGAAAAGAATAAGAAAAAACTTTGGTACTTTCGCAAAGGTAATGGATCTTCCTAACCTTATTGAAACCCAAACAAAATCTTATTCTGAATTTTTACAAGCTGATGTGGCGCCTGAAGCAAGGAAAAAACAAGGGCTTGAAGAAGTTTTTCAGTCATTATTTCCAATTAAAAGTGTTTCAGGTAATGCAGCTCTTGAATATGTTTCATATGAGCTCGGAAAGAACACATATGATGTTCAAGAATGCTTAATACAAGGTTTATCATATTCTGCACCTCTAAGAATTAAAGTTAAATTAGTTCTCTACGATAGAGAATCTAATTTCAAAGAAGTAAAAGATATAAAAGAAGGTGAAGTCTTTATGGGAGAAGTTCCTTTAATGACTTCTGATGCATCTTTTATTGTAAATGGAACTGAAAGAGTTGTTGTATCGCAGCTTCACAGGTCTCCTGGTGTTTTTTATGATCATGATAAAGGTAAGACGCATTCTTCAGGAAAAGTTTTATATTCTGCGAGAATTATTCCTTACAGAGGTTCATGGCTAGATTTTGAGTTTGATCCTAAAGACATTCTGTTTAGTCGTATTGATAGAAGAAGAAAGATACCTGCAACAATCATGCTTAGAGCATTAGATATGGGTACAGAGGAAATATTGTCTGAGTTTTATGATGAGGATATTTTCACACTAGAAAAAGACACTGTTAAACTTGCTCTGATACCAGAGAGACTTAGAGGTGAAACTTTACCTGTTGACCTTAAGGTTAAAAGTAAGGTCTATGTAGAGGCTGGCAAAAGAATTACAGCAAGACACATAAAAGAGTTATCAAATGCAAAAGTAAGTGAAATCACATTAGATGAACAATTTCTTTTTGGCAAGGTTCTGTCAAAAGACATTTTTAACAAAGAAACTGGAGAAGTTTTATTTGTTGCAAACACAGAAATCGATGAGGCTGTTCTAGAGGCCTTAAAAGAAAATAATATTAATGATATTTCATGCTTATTTATTAATGAGTTGGACAAAGGACCATATATTTCAAACACACTTAGAGCAGATCCAACATCTAATAGATTAGAAGCTCTTGTTGAAATATATAGAATGATGAGACCGGGAGAGCCGCCAACCAAAGACTCTGCCGAAACATTATTTAATAACTTATTTTTCAATGAAGAGAGATACGATCTTTCTGAAGTTGGAAGAATGAAATTTAATAGAAGATTAAAATTAAATTCAAAAAAAGATAACCCTCATATTCTTGATAAAGAAGACATTATTGAGGTCATGAAGGGAATAGTTAATATTAGAGACGGCCATGATATTGTTGATGATATTGACCATTTAGGTAACAGAAGGGTTAGGTCTGTTGGTGAAATGACTGCCAATCAGTTTAGAGTAGGCTTAATTAGAGTTGAAAGAGCAGTGAGAGAAAGACTTAGTATGGCAGAAGCAGATGAGCTTGGCCCACAAGATTTAATAAATGCAAAACCTGTTACAGCTGCAATTAAAGAGTTTTTTGGTTCAAGTCAGTTATCTCAGTTTATGGATCAAAACAATCCATTATCTGAAATAACACACAAAAGAAGAGTTTCTGCTTTAGGACCTGGTGGCCTTACAAGAGAAAGGGCAGGTTTTGAGGTTAGAGACGTTCATCCAACTCATTATGGAAGAGTATGTCCCATCGAAACACCAGAAGGTCCAAATATTGGATTAATTAACTCCTTTGCTTCTTATTCAAGAACAAATCAGTATGGGTTTATTGAGACTCCGTACAGGAAAGTTGTTAATGGAAAAGTAACTGATGAAATTATCTATCTATCTGCAATTGATGAAGCTGAGCATGTTATTGCTCAGGCAAACGTTGCTTTAGATAAAAATAATAAATTTGTAGACGATCTTGTGGCAGTTAGGCATGCAAGTGAATTTGAGCTAATGTCACCTGACAGAGTCGATTTAATGGACGTATCTCCTCAACAGGTTGTATCAATCGCAGCATCCTTAATACCTTTCTTAGAGCATGATGATGCTAACAGGGCATTAATGGGATCAAATATGCAACGACAAGCAGTTCCAGTTCTCAGAGCTGAAAAGCCTCTAGTAGGAACTGGGCTTGAGTCCGTTGTTGCTAGAGATTCTGGAGTTTGTATTGTTGCAAAAAATAATGGTGTCGTTGAGAGTGTTGATGCTTCAAGGATAGTTGTTCGAGTAACTGATAAAAAATCTAAATCAGCATCCGATGTTTATAACTTAGTCAAATATACTAGATCAAATCAAAATACATGCATCAACCAAAGACCGATTGTTCAGATTGGTGATGTGGTGAAAGCAGGAGATGTATTAGCTGACGGACCATCAGTGGATAATGGTGAGTTAGCTTTAGGACAAAATATCCGCATAGCCTTTATGCCATGGAATGGTTATAACTTTGAGGATTCAATTCTTATATCTGAAAAAGTTGCTAGAGAAGATAGATTTACCTCTATTCATATTCAAGAAATTGTCTGTGTGGCAAGAGACACGAAGCTTGGTTCAGAAGAAATCACTGCTGATATACCAAATGTTGGTGAAGGATCTCTTAATAAACTAGATGACTGTGGAATAGTTTATGTTGGTGCTGAGGTAGTGCCTGGTGATATATTGGTTGGAAAAATTACTCCGAAGGGAGAAACCCAGCTTTCACCTGAAGAAAAACTTTTAAGAGCTATTTTTGGTGAAAAAGCTTCTGACGTTAAAGATACATCACAAAGATCCAGCTCAAAGGGTACCGTTATCGGTGTAGAGGTCTTTACAAGAGATGGTGTCGAAAAAGATGAAAGAACACAAGCAATAGAGCAAGATCATCTAGATCAATCTAAAAAGGATGCTGATGATGAGGCTACAGTTGTAGAACAAGCAACTAAAACAAGGTTGTGTGAATTATTAAAAAATAAAAAAGCTATCAAAGGAAATGGTGTTAAAAAGGGTGAAACATTATCTTTAGAAAAACTAGAATCGCTTGAAATAAACGATATTTTCTCAATCAGAACAGATGCTGATAATGTTAATGATGTTATCGAAGATACTGAAAAAAGCTACAACGAATATATCAAAGATATCAAAACAAGATTTGATGAAAAGAAAGCAAAAATTACTAGAGGGCATGATCTTGCTCCAGGCGTAATAAAGATTGTTAAAGTTTATTTAGCTATCAAAAGAAGAATTCAACCTGGTGATAAGATGGCTGGTCGTCATGGTAACAAAGGTGTTATTTCGGAGATTATGCCTGTAGAAGATATGCCTTATGATGATAATGGTAATCCTGTTGATATAGTCCTAAACCCATTAGGTGTTCCGTCTAGGATGAATGTTGGACAAATTCTTGAAACTCACATGGGATATGCTGCGAAAGGCATTGGTGAAAAAATTGATTCAATGATCAAAGCAAATGCAAAGCCTGCAGAGCTAAAAGAATATTTAGATAAGCTTTATAATAAAAATGCAGCTAACAAAGAAGACATTTCATCATTTAATAATTCTGAAATTCTTGAATTAGCAAATAATCTTAAAGATGGTTTGCCAATTGCAACACCTGTATTCGATGGTGCCAAAGAAAGTGAGGTTAAAGATTTATTAAAATTAGCTGACTTACCAGAATCTGGTCAAATCACCTTATATGATGGAAGGACGGGTACTAAATTTGATAGACCAGTTACTGTTGGTTACATGTATATCATTAAATTAAATCACTTGGTTGATGACAAAATGCATGCTAGATCAACTGGTTCATATAGTTTAGTTACTCAACAACCATTAGGTGGTAAAGCTCAGTTTGGTGGCCAAAGATTTGGTGAGATGGAAGTCTGGGCACTTGAAGCATATGGTGCTTCATACTCATTACAAGAGATGTTAACAGTTAAATCAGATGATGTTTCCGGTAGAACTAAGATGTATAAAAATATCGTCGATGGTAGTTACGAAATGGATGCGAATATACCTGAGTCATTTAATGTTCTTAGCAAAGAAATTAAATCTTTGGGTATTAATCTTGAATTAGATTCAGAAAACTAGGAGATAAAATTGAGAGACTTATTAAATTCTTTAAAAACAGGACAGGATGATTTCACAACCATTTCTGCGGGTCTAGCTTCTCCTCAGGTAATAAAATCTTGGTCATTTGGTGAAGTAAAAAAACCTGAAACTATTAATTACAGAACCTTTAAGCCTGAAAGAGACGGATTATTTTGTTCAAAAATATTTGGACCTATCAAGGATTATGAATGTATCTGTGGTAAGTACAAAAGAATGAAGCACAGAGGGGTTGTGTGTGAAAAATGTGGAGTTGAGGTAACCCTAGCAAAAGTAAGAAGAGAAAGAATGGGTCATATCGATTTGGCTGCTCCTGTTGCTCATATTTGGTTTCTTAAGTCCTTGCCGTCAAGAATTGGACTTCTTTTAAATACAACTCTTAGAGAAATTGAAAGAGTGCTATATTTTGAAAGTTATATTGTTACTGATCCGGGTCTTACTGAACTTGAAAAGGGACAAATTCTTACTGAAGAAGAATGGGTTGAGAAATATGAAGAATTTGGTGATGAGTTCTCTGCTGGTATGGGTGCTGAAGCTGTAAAGATTCTTTTAGAAGAGCTAGATATAAATGAAGAAATTAGAGAAATTAGAGAAGAGATACCTCAAACTAATTCTGAAACAAAGCTAAAAAAACTTTCCAAGCGTTTAAAGCTTCTTGAGGCATTTAATGAATCTGGTAACAGACCAGAATGGATGATAATGGACGTACTTCCAGTATTACCACCTGACCTAAGACCTCTTGTACCTCTTGAAGGAGGAAGATTTGCTACATCTGACCTTAACGATCTTTATAGAAGAGTTATCAATAGAAATAACAGACTTAAAAGATTGCTAGAGCTTAGTGCTCCAGAGATCATTGTAAGAAATGAAAAAAGAATGCTACAAGAATCTGTTGATGCGCTTCTAGATAATGGAAGAAGAGGAAGAGTTATCACAGGAACAAACAAAAGACCGCTTAAATCTTTAGCTGACATGATTAAAGGTAAAGGCGGAAGATTTAGACAAAACCTGTTGGGTAAAAGGGTAGATTATTCAGGAAGATCAGTTATTGTTTCTGGTCCAAATCTTAAATTACACCAATGCGGACTTCCTAAGAAAATGGCACTTGAGTTATTCAAGCCCTTTGTTTATGGAAAACTTGAACAACGAGAGCTAGCTACAACTATTAAAGCTGCCAAAAAATTAGTTGAGAGAGAGACTCCAGAAGTTTGGGAAGTTTTAGATGATGTTATTAGAGAGCATCCAGTATTGCTAAACAGAGCTCCTACACTCCACAGACTAGGACTCCAGGCTTTTGAGCCAAAGTTAATTGAAGGTAAAGCTATTCAGTTGCATCCATTAGTTTGTGTTGCATTTAATGCTGACTTTGATGGAGACCAGATGGCTGTTCACGTACCTTTAACTTTAGAGGCGCAGCTAGAAGCAAGAGCTCTAATGATGTCAACTAATAATATTTTGTCACCTGCTGACGGTTCACCAATAATTAATCCAACGCAAGATGTTGTGCTTGGGTTGTATTACATGACTAGAGATAATGCAAACGCAATTGGAGGTGGTAGAGTATTCAGTGACTCAGATGAAGTTCTAAGAGCATACGAAACTGAAACTTTAGATATACACTCATCAATAAAAGTTAGAATCACTAACGAAAACGGCGATAAAGCAATTCATGAGACTACCGTGGGTAGAGTTTTAATATGGAGAATTACGCCTGTTGAGGTAGGATTTGAGAATATTAATAAAGTTTTAAATAAGAAACTAATTTCAAAGCTTGTCGATATTTCATACAGAAAAGCTGGGCTTAAGAAAACTGTAATTTTTGCAGATCAGTTGATGTATTTAGGTTTTGATTTTTCAACTAAATCTGGTTCATCCATTGGAGTAAATGATTTTGTAATTCCACAAGAAAAAGCAAAAATTATTGATGATTCAGAAAAAGAAGTAAAAGCAATTGAGAAACAATTTGATTCTGGTCTTGTTACTAGAGGCGAGAGATATAACAAAGTTATTGATATATGGTCTAGAGCAAATGAGCAAGTAGCTAAGGCTATGATGGAGAAGATTAGCACTGAGACTGCTAAAACTCCTGATGGAGAAAATGTAGAACAGTCATCATTTAACTCCGTTTATATATATGCTGATTCTGGAGCAAGGGGTTCACCAGCTCAGATTAGACAGCTTTCTGGTATGAGAGGTTTAATGTCAAAACCAGATGGATCAATTATTGAGACACCAATTACAGCTAACTTTCGTGAAGGTCTGTCTGTTCTTCAATACTTTATTTCTACTCATGGAGCTAGGAAGGGTCTTGCCGATACGGCCTTAAAGACAGCTAACTCAGGCTACTTAACTAGAAGACTTTGCGATGTCTCCATGGACTCAGTTATTAATATTGATGATTGTGGTACAGATGAATCTATAACTGTTACATCAATTATAGATGGTGGTGAAATAATACAACCACTTACCGACAGGATTCTTGGAAGAGTTATTGCTGAACCCATTCTTGATAGTGAAGGTAATGAGCTCTATGCAAAAGACACAATGTTGGATGAGGATGCAGTTGATAGAATTGAATCTTTGAACCTAGCTTCTTTAAAGGTTAGATCTCCAATGACTTGTGAGGCGCCTATTGGCGTATGTTCCAAATGTTATGGAAGAGATTTGGCAAGAGGCCACTTAGTTCATAGAGGTGAGGCGATTGGTGTTGTAGCAGCACAATCTATTGGTGAGCCTGGAACTCAGTTAACAATGCGTACCTTCCATATTGGTGGTGCTGCATCAAGCTCATCTGAAGATAATGCAATTTATAATAAAAATGCAGGTATTGTTACTTATTCAAGCGACATGAAGACAGTTACTAATAAAGATAAGTTAGAAGTTGTTGTTTCAAGAAATGCCATGTGTACGATCACAGATATCAATGGGAAAATAACTGAACAATATAGGGTTCCTTATGGGGCCACATTAGAGGTTGATGATACTGCTGATCTTACTGATGGAGTAAAAATAGCTTCATGGGATCCATATACAAGACCAATTATTGCTGAAGCTTCTGGTAAGGTTAAATTTGAAGATGTTGAGGATGGGGTTACTGTTAGAGAGCGTATGGATGATTTAACAGGACTTTCAAGTATTGAAATTATTGAAGTCTCGGACAGACCAACTGCTGGAAGAGATATGTCTCCAAAGGTTTTAATTCAAGATTCAAAAGGTAAAACAGTATTAATGGGAGATTTTAAAGCTCCTGCTGAATATCCATTACCTGCTGGCGGTCTTGTTAATATTGCTAATGGTCAAAAAATAACTGCTGGTGAAGTTATAGCAAGAATGCCTTTAGTTGCATCTAAAACTAAAGATATTACTGGTGGTTTACCAAGAGTTGCTGATCTGTTTGAAGCAAGAAAGCCAAAAGATGCAGCAGTTTTATCTGAGGAGACTGGAATTATCTCATTTGGTAAAGAGACTAAAGGTAAAGTTAGATTGGTTATTACACCTGAAGGAGCTACTAAAAAATCACAAAATACTGAAATGTTAATACCTAAACATAGAACATTATCTGTATTTGAGGGTGAAAGAATCTCTAAGGGCGATATTATTTCAGATGGCCCATATAGTCCCCATGACATCCTTAGGTTAAAAGGTATTCCTGAATTAACAAACTTTATAGTTAATGAAATTCAAGATGTATATAGACTTCAGGGCGTATCCATCAATGACAAGCATATTGAAACTATCTTAAGACAGATGTTAAGAAAAGCACTAATTATTGATGGTGGTGATACTAAGTTTATTCAAGGTGATCAAGTTAGCTATGCTGAATTAAAAGAAGAAAATGAAAAAGTTGAAGCTGATGGCAAAACTCCAGCAGAATTTGAAAGAGTATTGTTGGGAATAACAAAAGCATCACTTGCAACTGATTCATTTATTTCAGCTGCATCTTTCCAAGAAACTACTAGGGTTTTAACAGAGGCTGCAGTAACTGGTAAAAAAGATCATCTTAGAGGTCTTAAAGAAAATGTTGTTGTTGGAAGGTTAATACCTGCTGGTACAGGTATGGAGTTCCATGACAGACTAAAAAATAAAAAACAATACGATCTTGAAGAACAAACACTTTCTGCTGATGACATAGAGGCAGCATTAAGACAAGAACTTCAAGAAAATGAGGAATAATGTTGACCGCGGCTTATCTGCTCTATAAAATCGCGGCCTAACTAAAATAAATTATTATGGCAACAGTAAATCAATTATTAAAAAAGTCTAGAAAACCAAAAGTTAGAAAGACTGACGTACCGGCACTAAATGCATGCCCACAAAGAAGAGGTGTATGTACCCGTGTTTACACAACAACACCTAAAAAACCTAATTCTGCTCTTAGAAAAGTTTGTAGGGTTAGATTAACAAGTGGGTATGAGGTAACTTCATACATAGGTGGAGAAGGTCATAACCTACAAGAACATTCATTGGTTCTGATAAGAGGTGGCAGGGTAAAAGATTTACCAGGTGTTAGATACCACACAGTTAGAGGCACGCTTGACACATCAGGAGTTGCCAATAGAAAGCAAAGAAGATCCAAATACGGAGCAAAGAAAGGTAAATAATTATGCCAAGAAGAAGAAGTCCCGAGAAAAGAAAAGTTTTACCAGATCCTAAGTATAAGGACGTAATTCTTGCTAAATTTATGAACAATCTAATGAAAGATGGCAAGAAGTCTGTTGCAGAAAAAATCGTATATGGAGCATTTGATCAAATTACTAAAACTTCTAAGGAAGAGCCGTTGGATGTTTTTATGAAAGCTTTAGAAGAAGTCAGTCCGGTTGTTGAAGTTAAGTCAAGAAGAGTTGGCGGTGCAAACTATCAAGTTCCAATTGAAATTCGACCTGCACGAAGACAAGCTCTAGCTATGAGATGGATTGTAGATGCAGCAAGAAAAAGAAGTGAAAAATCTATGAATTTAAGACTTGCTGGAGAGCTTCTTGATGCTTCCCAGAAAAAAGGTTCTGCTGTTAGAAAAAGAGAAGATGTTCACAAAATGGCTGAAGCAAACAAAGCTTTCTCACATTTCAGATTTTAATCATTAATTAAGTAAAAATTATGGCAAGACAAACTGTTTTAAATAAATATCGTAATGTTGGTATATGTGCACACGTAGATGCAGGTAAAACAACAACTACTGAAAGGGTTCTTTTTTATACTGGACTTTCTCATAAAATTGGAGAAGTTCATGATGGTGCTGCCACGATGGACTGGATGGAGCAGGAACAAGAAAGAGGCATAACAATTACTTCTGCTGCTACCACATGTTTTTGGAGTGGAATGGAACAACAGTTCCCTCAGCATAGAATCAATATTATCGATACCCCAGGTCACGTTGATTTTACAATCGAAGTTGAAAGATCGCTAAGAGTTCTTGACGGAGCTGTGGTGGTATTTTGTGGTACTTCTGGTGTTGAGCCTCAGTCTGAAACAGTCTGGAGACAAGCAAATAGATATGAAGTCCCAAGAATTGTATTTGTTAACAAAATGGATAGAGCTGGAGCAAACTTTGAAAAAGTCGTAGATCAAATTAAAACAAGACTTCAAGCAAATATTGTTCCAATTCAATATAACATCGGTACTGAAGAAGATTTCAAGGGTGTTGTTGATCTTATAAATAATAGAGCAATCTACTGGAATGAAGATGATCAAGGCCTTACTTTTGATTCAAAAGAAATTCCTGCTGAATTAGTAGATAAATGTTCTCAGCTTAGAGAAGAAATGGTTGAGGCAGCAGCTGAGGCCAATGAAGAGCTTATGGATGCTTATTTAGAATCTGGTGAACTTTCAGTAGAGCAAATAAAAGAAGGTTTAAGAATAAGATCATTGGCAAATGAGCTGATTGTAGGTTTGTGCGGTTCAGCATTCAAAAATAAAGGCGTCCAAGCAATGCTTGACGCCGTAATTGATTTCTTGCCAGCACCAGACGAAGTTAAAGCTATAACTGGAGTTATACCAAACAACTCACAAGAAGATGAAGTTGAGGACTCTAGAAAATCATCAGACGAAGAACCATTTTCTGCGCTTGCATTTAAAATTGCTACTGATCCATTTGTAGGAACTCTTACATTTATTAGAGTTTACTCTGGTGTCTTATCGGTTGGTGATGCAGTAGTTAATTCAACAAAATCAAAAAAAGAAAGAGTTGGAAGAATGGTGCAAATGCACTCAAACAATAGAGAAGAAATTAAAGAAGTTAGAGCTGGAGATATTGCAGCTTGTATTGGTTTAAAAGATATAACAACTGGTGATACATTGTCAGATGCTGACAAGCCTATTGTACTAGAAAGAATGGATTTTCCTGAACCAGTCATTTCAGTAGCAGTAGAACCAAAATCAAAACCAGATCAAGAAAAGATGTCGTTAGCATTAGGTAAACTTGCTCAAGAAGATCCATCATTTAGAGTAGCTAGTGATGAGGAATCCGGACAAACCATAATTTCTGGTATGGGTGAGTTGCATTTAGATGTGCTTGTTGATCGAATGAAAAGGGAATTCTCAGTTGAAGCAAATATTGGCAAACCTCAAGTGGCTTATAGAGAGACAATCAAAGAGACGGTTGAGGTTGAAGGAAAGTTTGTAAGGCAATCAGGTGGTAAAGGTCAGTACGGACATGTGTGGTTAAAACTTGAGCCTTTAGGACTTGATGATGAATACGAATTTGTAGATAAAATTGTTGGTGGTGTAATACCTAAAGAATATATACCTGCAGTTAACAAGGGAATTCAAGAACAAATGCAAAATGGTGTGATTGCTGGATATCCTTTATTGGCTTTAAGGGCAACATTGTATGATGGATCATTCCACGATGTTGATTCCAATGAAATGGCTTTTAAAATTGCTGGTTCAATGGCACTTAAAGAAGGCGCTAACAAAGCTAAACCTGCAATATTAGAGCCTATTATGAAGGTTGTTGTAGTAACTCCTGAGGAACATATGGGTGACGTTGTTGGTGATTTAAACAGAAGAAGAGGAATTATATTAGGAATGGAAGATATTACCTCAGGCAAAGAAGTTTCATCAGAAGTGCCTTTAGCTGAAATGTTTGGATATGCTACTGATCTTAGATCTGCAACCCAGGGTAGGGCTACATTTACTATGGAATTTACTAAGTATGGTGAAGTTCCAAGCAACATTGCAGAGGGTTTAAAAACCTCATAAATAAGGGGTTAATAAACTTTCTAATATTGTTGACAGTATAGCCATAAGGGGCTTAGAATACGCCACATTTTGCGATTAGCGAAATTAATTTTTAAAAGAAATAATAGGATAAATAAAGGAAATAATGGAGAATCAATCAATCAGAATTAGGCTTAAGGCTTTTGATTATAGACTGATAGATGCTTCAGCTAAATTAATTGTAGAGACTGTTAAGAAGACAGGCGCAGTAATTAATGGACCTATTCCTCTACCTGTTAAAAAAGAGAGAACAACTATATTGAAATCACCGCATAAAGATAAAGATGCAAGAGATCAATATGAGATTGTTACATATAAAAGACTAATGGATATAGTCAAACCAACTGATAAAACAGTTGATGCTTTAATGAAGTTAGATCTATCCTCTGGGGTAGATGTTCAGATAAGCCTGGGCTAGTCCAAATTTTAACGCGATAGCGGCCATAGAGGGTGATTAGCCCCGTAAAAGGAGAATAAATTGAGCATAGGCTTGATAGGAAAAAAATCTGGAATGTCTCGTCTTTTTCTTGAAGACGGTGAATCTGTACCAGTTACCGCAGTTTCTGTTTGTGGTAATTTTATTGCTGATATAAAGACATCTGAAAGAGATGGTTACAATGCATTTGTTGTATCAAAAACCACCAAATCCAATAATATCAACAAAGCTAAGAGTGAGTTTTATAAAAAAATTAACTTAGAGCCAGGAATACTTGCCGAGTTTAGATCATCCGAAGAAATATCAGAAGAATATGAAGTAGGCAAACATTTAACAGCCGATATTTTCGAGGTTGGACAGTATGTCGATGTTACTGGAACATCTAAAGGTAAGGGTTATGCAGGCGTAATTAAACGACATAACTTCTCAATGCAAGATGCAACGCATGGTAATTCACTATCGCACAGAGCACATGGTTCAATAGGTCAATGCCAAACTCCAGGAAGAGTTTGGAAAGGAAAAAAGATGTCTGGTCACATGGGTAATGTGCAGAAGACAGTTCAAAGTTTAAAAATAGTTGATTTAGATGTAGAAAATAACGTCATTTATATCAAAGGTGCAGTTCCAGGTTTCAATGGATCTGATTTAAAAATCAAACCAGCGCTGAAAAAATCATGAAAATAGAATTACTCTCATCAACAAAAAATCAAGATATAAATATATCTGAAAATGCTTTTAGCAAAGATTTTAATGAAGCACTAGTACATCAAGCTGTTGTAAGCTTTCTTGCTGGGTCAAGACAGGGCACTTCAAAACAAAAGACAAGATCTGAAGTTCGCGGCGGAGGAAAAAAACCTTACAGACAAAAAGGAACTGGTAGAGCCCGTGCAGGTACTATCAGAAGCCCTCTTTGGAGAGGTGGTGGTATAGCATTTGCAGCTACACCTAGAGATTACAGTAAGAAAATTAATAAAAAGATGTATAGAGCTGCCATAAGATCTATATTTTCTGAACTTCTTAGGCAAGGAAGATTGGTTGCAATAGAAAAACCTGTTTTAGAAAAACCTAAAACAAAAGAGATAGCTAATTTCTTGAAAGAGTTTTCTTTAAGCAAGGTTCTAATAATTACTGATGAATTAGACGTTAATCTATATTTGTCAGCTAGAAATATTCCAAATGTTGACATTATTACAGTAAGAGAAATCAATCCTGTAAATCTATTAAAAGCTCAAAAGGTTGCTGTTACTGCTGATGCCTTTAAGAAAATTGAGGAGTGGATAGATGCATAACGAAAAACTATACACATTAATCAAATCTCCTATTGTTACTGAAAAATCAGCAAGAATTGGCGAGTCTTTAAAACAGATAGTCTTTAAAGTTGATCTTGATTCAAATAAAAGAGAGATAAAGAAGGCTGTTGAGGAACTATTCAAAGTTGAAGTTTTAAAAGTCACTACTTCTATTGTTAAAGGCAAAAGGAAGCGTAACAGATTTGGTATGTATAAAAGATCAGACTATAAAAAAGCATTTGTTTCGATAAGCAAAGATTCTGAAATACAGTTTGAGGGAATTAATTAATCATGGCAGTCATAAAAGCAAAACCTACTAGTCCTGGAAGACGGGGTGTAATAGCAGTAAAGGCTGACTTATATAAAGGCAAGCCTTTAAAGTCACTCACTCGAGTCAAATCTAAGAATGGTGGAAGAAATAATAACGGAAGAATAACAGTTAGACATCAAGGTGGAGGTCACAAACAGCATTACAGAGTCATTGACTTTAAGCGTAATAAGTTTGATATCCCTGCAGTTGTCGAGAGAATTGAATACGATCCTAATAGATCTGCTCACATAGCACTACTATTATATAAAGACGGTGAAAGAAGATATATTATCGCCCCTTCCAAATTAAAAGTTGGTGACGAGGTTATTTCAGCTGACAATTGTGAAATTAAAGTTGGCAATTCAATGAAGCTAAAAGATATACCATTAGGTACTAACGTTCATTGTGTTGAGCTAAAACCCTTAAAAGGTGCACAACTTGCAAGAAGTGCTGGAACTTCTGCAAGATTGGTAGCTAAAGAAGGGATATATGCAACATTAAGACTTCAGTCTGGCGAAACTAGAAAAGTTTTATGGGAATGCAGAGCAACTTTAGGAACCGTATCAAATCAAGAAAATAATCTTAAGTCCTTAGGTAAAGCAGGCGCTAAAAGATGGAGAGGTGTTAGACCTACTGTAAGAGGTGTGGCTATGAACCCAGTTGACCATCCACACGGTGGTGGTGAAGGAAGAACGTCAGGAGGAAGACATCCATCTACTCCATGGGGTGTTCCGACTAAAGGCTACAAGACAAGAAAAAATCAAAGAACTGATGACCTAATTATCAGAAGAAGAGGAAGTAGGAAGTAAATAATATGCCAAGATCATTAAAAAAAGGACCATTCATAGACTTGTCTCTTGAGAAAAAAGTAGAGGCTGCTTTGGCGTCTAATGATAAAAGACCTATAAAAACATGGTCCAGAAGATCAATGATTAATCCGTCTATGGTCGGTTTAACTATTGCAGTTCACAACGGTAGACAACATGTACCTGTTTATATCAATGAAGATATGGTCGGTCATAAGCTGGGTGAATTTGCTATAACAAGAACTTTCAAAATGCACTCTGGCGATAGGAAGGCTAAATAATGGAAACAAGAGCTTATTTAAAAGGTACTAGATTATCACCACAAAAGGCTGGTCTAGTTGCCAATGCTATAAGAGGAAAGTCTGTTCAAGATGCTATGGACTTCTTAAATTTTAATAAGCAAAAAGGATCTGCAGTCATCAAAAAGTTGCTGGAATCAGCAATCGCAAATGCTGAACATAATAATAAGGCAGACGTAGATTTATTATCAGTTAAATCAATAATTGTTAATCAAGGAATGAGATTAAAAAGAATGAAACCAAGAGCTAGAGGCAGAGCCGATAGAATTATCAAGCCTACATGCCATATAGAAATCATATTAGCTGAGGGAAGTAAGTAATGGGACAAAAAGTAAATCCAACAGGTTTTAGATTAGGAACGTCTAAAAAGCAAAACGCTAATTGGTATGCTAAAGGCAAAGACTTTTCTACAAATTTAATTCAAGATTTAAAAGTTAGGGAATACTTTAAGAAAAAACTTAAAAATTCTTCAATTAGCAGAATTGAACTTGAGAGATCTGCAGAAAATTTTGTAGTGTCTATTTACACATCAAGACCTGGAATTATTATTGGTAAACGTGGTGAAGAAATAGATAATCTTAAAAAAGCAGTAGAGAAAATCGTTCAAAGACCTGCTCAAATCAATATTAAGGAAGTTAAAAAACCAGATTTAGATGCTCAAATCTTAGCTGAGGGAGTGGCTCAACAATTAGAAAAAAGAGTTATGTTCAGAAGGGCCATGAAAAGAACAGTACAAAGCGCTCTAAGACAAAGTGCTAAAGGTGTAAGAATTGAAGTTTCTGGAAGATTAAATGGTGCTGAGATTGCAAGAACTGAATGGTATAGGGAAGGACGAGTTCCTTTGCATACGTTAAGAGCTGATATTGACTATGCTACTGCAGAAGCACTTACTACATACGGAATTATTGGTGTCAAAGTTTGGGTATTTAAAGGTGAAATTACTGAAGATCCATTTAAAACAGAAGTTGGAGTTAATTAAAAATGTTACAACCAAAGCAAACAAAATTTAGAAAAATGCACAAAGGTCGTAACAGAGGCCTTGCTCAAAATGGTAACACTGTGGCATTTGGAAGATTTGGTCTTGTTGCCTCGGACAGAGGAAGAATAACTGCTCGTCAGATTGAAGCTGCAAGAAGAGCTATGACAAGACATATTAAAAGAGGTGGAAATATCTGGATAAGAATATTTCCTGACAAACCAATAACGAAAAAACCTTTAGAAGTTCGTATGGGTAAAGGTAAGGGTAATGTTGAATATTGGGTTGCGCTTGTTCAGCCTGGAAAGGTTATGTTTGAAATGGCTGGTGTTGAAGAAGAATTAGCAAGAGAAGCTTTTAAATTAGCATCTGCAAAACTTCCTATAAAAACGCATTTTATAAGTAAGGATGTCTAAATGAATAAAGATTTAGTAGAGCTTAGAAAGAAAAATTTAGAGCAACTTAATTCTGAACTTATTGCTACAAGGCAAGAGCAATTTAATCTCAGAATAAAGCACAAAACAGGTCAGCTGAATGAAACTAATCAGTTGAATGCTGCTAGAAAAAAAATTGCCAGGATTAAAACTTTAATGAATGAATTAAAAATACAGGATAGTAAATAATGAATACAACTAATCCAAGAGTTTTATCAGGTGTTGTTACAAGCGATAAGGCTGACAAAACAATAACTGTAAGAATTGAAAGAAAAGTTAAGCATCCTCTTTATGGGAAAGTTATGAAAAGGGCTACAAAAGTTCATGCTCACGATGAAAACAATTCCGCATCAATAGGCGATGTTGTAACTGTAAAAGAGTGTAGACCAATTTCAAAAAGCAAGACTTGGGTGCTTGTAGAAAACAATCCGTCAATTGAAGAAACAAAATCTGAGGAGAGTGAGTAATGATTCAGATGCAATCGCTTTTAAAAATTGCTGATAACAGCGGAGCAAGAAGTGTTATGTGTATTAAGGTCCTGGGCGGATCAAAGAGAAGATATGCAAATATTGGCGATATTATTAAAGTTGCTGTCAGAGAGGCTATACCAACTGGAAAAGTTAAAAAAGGACAAGTAGTAGACGCATTAATCGTTAGAACAAAAAAAGGCGTAAGACGAAGAGATGGATCTTTGATTAAATTTGATGAAAATGCAGCTGTGCTAATTAATAATCAAAAAGCTCCAATAGGAACTCGTGTATTTGGGCCAGTAACTAGAGAGCTTAGAGATGGAAAACACATGAAAATATTATCTTTAGCACCGGAGGTTCTCTAAAAATGATTACTCCAACTAAATTGAGAACTGGCGATGAGGTTATTGTTGTTGCCGGTAAAGACCTTGGAAAAAAAGGTACTTTAAGAAAAATTATAAAGTCCAAGAATAAGGGGATTGTAACTGGAATTAATATGGTTAAAAAACACACCAAACCTAATCCTGAAATGGGTGTTACAGGTGGTGTGGTTGAACAAGAGGCTGCTATTGCACTTTCTAACTTAGCTATATGGAATCCTAGTAAAAAATCAAAAGATAAGATTTCTTATTCAACTAACAAAGATGGAAAGAAAATAAGATTATTTAAGTCTGATAGTAAAGAGATAAAGTAAATGTCAAATTTAAGAGAAAAATACAATACTGAGCTTAAGGCTGTACTTCAAGAGAAGTTAGGAATTAAGAATGTTATGGCTGTTCCAAAGTTAACAAAAGTTGTGATCAACATGGGTGTTGGTGAGGCTGCTAATGACAAGAAGCATCTAGAATCAGCTGTTCAAAACTTAACAGCTATAGCTGGTCAAAAACCAGTCATTACAAAGGCTAGGAAATCAGTAGCTAGCTTTAAGATCAGAGAGGGTTGGCCTCTTGGATGTAAAGTGACATTACGTGGCGACAAAATGTATGAATTTATGGAAAGGTTAATAAATATTGCAATTCCTAGAGAAAGAGATTTTAGAGGTATGAATCCTAAATCTTTTGATGGACAGGGTAACTATAATTTTGGAATTAAAGAACAAATAATTTTCCCAGAAATTAAGTTTGATAATGTAGACACTATTAGAGGTATGGATGTATGTATTAACACCTCTGCATCAGATAAAGAGGGCGCTAAAGCTTTATTAGAAGTTTTAGAATTTCCATTTAAAAAGTAGGTAAAAAAAGTATGGCAAAGAAATCAATGATAGCTAGAGAGCACAAGAGAATAAAAATGGTTGCAAAGTATGCTGAAAAAAGAGCTGCGTTAAAGGCAATTATGAATGATCAAAATGCTAGTAGCGAAGAAAGATATGAAGCTTCTATAAAGTTTCAAAAACTTCCAAGAAATTCTAGTCCATCAAGAGTTGTAAGAAGATGTCAGGTCACTGGTAGGCCTCATGCTGTTTATAGAAAATTTGGTTTAAGCAGAATCAAATTAAGAGAAGCTGCAATGAGAGGTGATATTCCAGGTTTAGTTAAATCAAGTTGGTAATAATATGAGTTTTCAAGATCCTATAGCAGATTGTTTAACAAGAATTCGTAATGGTTTAATGCGAGGTAAGGTTGATGTGGATGTTCCATATTCAAAATTAAAGCATGAACTTGTTAATGTTTTAGTTACAGAAGGATATATTAAAAGCTGTAGCAAAGATGAGATTGATGGTAAACCATCTTTAAAAGTAGTGCTTAAATATCATAACTCCTCTCCAGTCATTAAAACTTTAAAAAGAATAAGCAAGCCAAGTTTACGCAAGTATTCTGCTTCTAGTGAACTTAAATCTGTAAAAAATGGTTTAGGTTCATATATTGTTTCAACTAACCAAGGTCTTATGACTGATACAGATGCAAAGTCCAAGAACGTTGGTGGTGAAATTCTTTGTGAGGTATTTTAATAATGTCTAGAGTAGCAAAAAACCCAATTGAAATTGCAGATGGTGTTACTGTTAATTTTAATGATGGTTGTTTAGATGTTAAAGGAAAGGTCGGCGAATTAAAATTTGATCTTCCTGAAACTGTTTCATTAGACATAGCAGATAATGTAATAACTGTTAAATATGATGAAAACAATCAACAGTCAGTAGCACTAGCTGGAACTACTAGAGCACTGGTTAATAATATGATTATTGGTGTTTCTCAAGGCTTTGAAAAGAAACTTGAATTAAAAGGTGTTGGTTACAGAGCAAAGGCATCTGGAAAATTACTTGAGCTGACTCTTGGCTTTTCACATCCTGTTAAATATCAACTTCCTGATGAAGTACAAGTTGAAACACCGTCTCAAACAGAAGTTGTTTTAAAGAGCCATAACAAACAAATACTAGGTCAAGCTGCTGCTGAAATTAGAGCCTTTAGACCACCTGAGCCATATAAAGGTAAGGGAGTTAGATACTCTGATGAAAATGTAAGAAGAAAAGAAGCTAAAAAGGCTGCTGGAGCATAAAAAATGAGTATTAAAAATACATCTAGATTAAGACGAGCTAAAAAAACTCGAATGAATATTAAGAGTCAAGAGACTCCAAGATTAAGTGTTTACAGATCATCTAAGCATTTCTATGCACAAGTCTTTGATAGCCTAGGTACAACTGTTATTGCATCTGCATCAACAGCTGAAAAAGATATGGGTGAGCAAGCAAATAACGTTGCTGGTGCTGAAGCTGTTGGTAAGAAGGTTGCTGAAAGAGCAATTGAAAATGGAGTTAAAAAAGTTGTTTTTGATAGATCTGGATATAAATATCATGGCCGAATAAAAGCTTTAGCTGATTCTGCTAGACAAGCTGGACTGGAGTTTTAATTAAATTATGAAAGATAACAATGTAGCAAATAATCAACAAGTTGATGCTCTTGAAGAAAAGTTAGTTCAAGTTAATAGAGTAGCAAAAGTTGTTAAAGGTGGAAGAATTTTTGGCTTTACAGCTCTTACAGTTGTTGGTGATGGAAACGGAAGAGTTGGTTTTGGAAGAGGTAAGGCTAAAGAGGTACCAATTGCAATTCAAAAAGCTATGGAAAATGCTAGAAGAAGCATGGTTGAAGTTGAATTAAATAATACAACTTTGTGGTATCCAGTTAAAGCCAAGCATGGTTCTGCAAATGTATATATGCAACCAGCCTCTGAAGGAACGGGAATCATCGCTGGTGGAGCCATGAGAGCGGTTTTAGAATTAGCTGGAGTCCAAAATGTTCTTGCTAAATGTTATGGATCAACTAATCCAGTAAATGTTGTTAGAGCTACCATTAACGCACTAAGTGCAATGGAGTCTCCTGATACAGTTTCTGCAAGAAGAGGCAAAAAAGTAGAGCAAGCATCATGAGTAAAGAAAAAACAATGACTATTAAACTTGTAAAGAGCGGAATAGGCCGAATGAAGAAGCATAAATTATGTATTAAAGGCTTAGGTTTTAAAAAACTAAACCAAACCGTAACAGTTTTAGATACTCCAAGTAATCGTGGGTTGGTTAATAAGATAGCTGACATGATTGAAATTCAGGAAAGTTAAAATGAGTGAAAGTGAAGCAAATACAATGTCCTTAAACACTTTGTCTAACAAAGGTACTGCTCAGAATAGAAAAAGAGTAGGACGTGGCATGGGTTCAGGAAATGGTAAGACAGCAGGCAGAGGACATAAAGGCCAAAAGTCTAGATCTGGTGGAGGTGTAAGACTTGGTTTTGAAGGCGGGCAAATGCCTTTACAGATGAGATTACCAAAATTTGGTTTTTCATCAAGAAAAAATAATTATTTGAAAGAAGTTAATATTAAAAACTTAAATGGCATGGGTGTTGTTAGTTTAGCAACTCTTAAAGAAAGCAAAATAATACCCGGTTCTGTAAAAAAGGTGAAAATATTTGGCACTTTCGATCTTGAATCAAAATTAACAGTTGAGGGTATAAAGGTTACCAAGGGAGCTAAATCGTCTATTGAAAAAGCTGGCGGCACTGTTGTTGAAGTTGAAAAGAGTGTCGGCTCAAATGATGTAGAAAAGGAGTCTGAAAAGTAAATGAGTGATCAGGGCAAAGGAATGAGCGATCTTTGGAAAAGACTTCGCTTTGTATTTGTTGCAATTCTAGTCTACAGAATTGGAACTCATATACCTATTCCTGGAATAGATCCTGATAGATTAGCCGCTTTATTTGATCAAAACCAAGGCACAATTATCGAGATGTTTAATCTTTTCTCTGGTGGTGCTTTAGAAAGAATGAGTATTTTTGCACTAAATGTTGTGCCATATATATCTTCTGCAATTATTATGCAGTTATTTTCTAATTCTATTCCCTATTTACAAGAACTTAAAAAAGATGGTCAGGCTGGAAGAAATACCATAACTCAGTACACAAGATATGGAACAGCAGTATTAGCATTTATTCAAGCTTCAGCATTAGCCGTAACCCTTTCAGCTAGTGGTTTAGCATATACACCAGGCCCATCATTTTTTGTATCAGCAGTATTTTCTGTTGTAGCAGGAACCATGTTCTTAATGTGGCTTGGAGAGCAAGTATCTGAAAGAGGCATAGGTAATGGTATTTCTATAATTATTGCAACAAGTATTTTAACAACCATACCAGGAGCAATAGGACAAGCGCTTGAGCAATCAAGACAAGGCGATCTTAGTGTACTACTTTTAATCGCTATAGGCCTTTTATCAATGGCTGTTATTGCCGTTGTTGTATTTATTGAAAGAGGACAGAGAAGAATAACTGTAAATTATGCTCAAAGACAACAGGGTAGAAAGCTTATGCAAGCTCAGACAAGTCATCTACCTTTCAAAGTTAATATGGCAGGAGTTATTCCTGCGATTTTTGCAAGTACCTTTTTGTTATTTCCAGCTTCTTTATCAACATGGTTTGGACAAAGTGAATCATTTGGATTTCTACAGAGTTTCTCATTAGCATTAAATCCAGGACAACCACTATATATTCTTGTTTTTGCTGGATTAATTATAAGTTTCTGTTTTATATGGCTTGCCCTCACATTCAATACTAGAGAGGTTTCAGATAACTTAAAACGTTCAGGTGCTTACATAGCAGGAATTAGACCTGGTGAACAGACTGCGAACTATATAGATTCTGTTCTAGCAAGATTGACTGTTTTTGGGGCAATTTATTTAACATTAATATGTTTACTTCCTTTGGCATTGATTAATTTTGCGGGAATATCGCCAACTATTTCTGTTGGTGGAACATCCGTTTTAATTATTGTAGTTGTCTTAATGGACTTCATGGCACAAGTACAGTCTCATATGATGTCATCGCAATATGCGTCATTAATGAAAAAAGCTAATTTAAAAAATTATAAAAGGTAATATGAAAGTTAAAGCATCAGTAAAAAAAATATGCAGAAATTGCAAAATTGTAAGACGTAATGGGGTCTTATTTGTTATCTGCAAAACAGATCAAAAACATAAGCAGAGGCAAGGTTAATTTATGGCTAGAATCGCAGGAGTAAATATTCCAGAAAACAAGCACGTTGAAATATCACTTACACATATTTTTGGAATTGGTAGGAAGACAGCGCAAAATATTTGTACTGAATTAAAAATTGATTACACAAGAAAAATTTCTGATTTATCAGAAGAAGAAATAGAAAGCTTAAGATCTGCTATTGGAAGCATTGTTGTTGAGGGCGATTTAAGAAGAAATATAAGCACAAATATTAAAAGATTAATGGATCTTGGCAGTTATAGAGGTATTAGACACAGAAGGAAGTTGCCTACAAGAGGTCAAAATACTAAAAATAATGCAAGAACAAGAAAAGGCCCTAAAAAGCCAATGAGAGGTTAGATAAATGGCAGTAAAAGGAAAAAAAGGTAAAAAAATTGTCACTGACGGAGTAGCTCATGTTCACTCTTCATTTAATAATACAATTATCACGATTACTGATAAACAAGGTAATACAGTATGTTGGGCTACTTCAGGTGGATCTGGTTTTAAAGGCTCAAGAAAAAGTACACCGTTTGCTGCTCAAATTGCAGCAGATAAAGCTGGAAATGCTGCAAAAGAGTTTGGGATGATAAATTTAGATGTCAAAGTAAAAGGACCAGGTGGTGGAAGAGAGTCTGCTATAAGAGCTTTAAATGCATGCGGATTAAAAATTAAGAGCATTACTGATGTAACGCCGCTTCCTCACAACGGATGTCGCCCATCGAAGAAAAGAAGAGTTTAACGGAGTATTAAATGGCTAGATATACAGGACCAAGATTAAGACTTTCTAGAAGAGAAGGAACAGATTTATATTTAAAAAGTGGTATTAGAGCCATTGAATCAAAATGTAATATGGATTCTCCTCCAGGTGCTGCAGGCGGAGCAAGAAGAGGCAGGCTTTCAGATTACGGATTACAGTTAAGAGAAAAGCAGAAAGTTAGACGTATGTACGGTGTCTTAGAGAAACAATTTAGAAATTATTATAAAAAAGCTGCCTCATCAAAAGGTAATACAGGAGAGAACTTATTAAGTCTGCTTGAATCTAGAATGGATAACGTTGTCTATAGAATGGGTTTTGGATCAACAAGGGCAGAAGCAAGACAAATGGTTTCTCACAAAGCTTTCAAAGTAAATGGTTCAGTTGTAAACATTCCTTCTTATCAAATTCAGCCTGGTGATGAGATCCAAGTTAGAGATAGAAAAAAAGGTCAGCTTAGGATTGCTGCTGCATTAAAAATTGCTGCAACTCGTGAGGAATGTGATTGGATTGAAGTAGATGAGCCAAACCTAAAAGGTGTATATAAATCAGTACCAGATAGAACTGATCTAAGTACAGAAATTAACGAAAACCTTATTGTTGAGCTTTACTCAAAATAAAATATTAAAGACGGAGAAAATTATGCAAATATCAGTTATAGATCTTTTAGTCCCAACTGAAATTCAAGTTGATGACGTAACACCAAATCTGTCAAAGATTACTTTAGAGCCACTGGAAAGAGGTTTTGGTCATACGCTAGGGAATGCCCTTAGAAGAATTTTATTATCCTCAATGCCTGGTGCTGCAGTTACAGACGTAGCTATAGATGGTATTTCTCATGAATACAGTACAATAGAGGGCGTCAGAGAGGATGTTATAGATATTTTACTAAATATCAAAGATATGCCAGTTAATATAATAGAAGGCAATCATGCAGAGATAACATTAGATGTTACTGGGCCATGTGATGTGCTTGCATCTTCATTTGAGGTTCCTGGAACTGTCGAATTAGTTAATCCAGATTTTCATATTGCGACTATAGTAGATAAGGTTAATTTAAAGATGACTCTTGCTGTTAGAACTGGAAGAGGGTATGAGCCAGCTGATTTAAGAGACGATGAAGATAGAGTTGTTGGAGCTTTAAAAGTAGATGCTTCATACAGCCCTGTAAGAAGAGTTTCTTATACTGTTGATAACGCAAGGTTTGAAAAAAGAACTGACTTAGATAAATTAGTAATTGAGTTAGAAACTGACGGAACTCTTGATCCAAAACTAGCTATAGAGCATTCTGCTACAATTCTTCAGCAACAGCTTAGCGCTTTTGTTGATTTAGATGCTATTGCTGAACAAGAAGCTAAAAAGGATCAAAATGACTTCGATCCTATATTATTAAGATCTATTGAAGAGCTTGAGTTAACAGTAAGATCAACAAACTGTCTAAAAGCTGAGAGTATTTTCTTAATTGGAGACTTAATCCATAGATCTGAGTTTGACCTATTAAAGACTCCCAACCTTGGTAAAAAATCTTTAAATGAAATTAAAGATGTATTGGCATCTAAAGATCTTTCTTTGGGTATGAATGTAGAAAACTGGCCACCAGTAGGATAAAAAATGAGACATAGAAAAGCAGGAAGAAAGTTAAATAGAAACTCTTCACATAGAAAGGCGCTTCTAAAAAATCTAGCTATAGCTTTGATAGAACAAGATATTATCAAAACTACTTTGCCTAAAGCAAAAGAGTTAAGAAAGGTTATTGAGCCGCTAATTACTCTTGGAAAAGAAGATACTGTTGCCAATAGAAGGCTTGCTTTTAATAAGCTTAGGTCTGATGCAGCTGTAGCAAAACTTTTTACAGAAATTGCTATTAATGCAAAAGAAAGAAAAGGTGGTTATACAAGAATAATTAAGGCCGGATTCAGACCAGGTGATAAAGCTGATATGGCATATATAGAATTAGTTGATAGAAATCTTGATGATATAGATTCAACAGAAGCTCCAGAATTAAAAGAAGATTCTGCTGCCTAATTTATAACATTTTCTTTAAAAATTGCCCCGTAAAGGATTGAGAAATCTTTGCAATTTCCTCTGGTGTTCCTGATGCAACAATACTACCTCCATCACTTCCACCTTCTGGGCCTAGATCTATAATCCAATCAGCAGTTTTTACAACATCTAAATTATGTTCGATCACCACAATTGTATTCCCTTGATCTTTTAAGCGATTCAAAACATTTAGTAGTAATTCAATATCAGCAAAATGCAGTCCTGTTGTTGGCTCATCAAGAACAAATAGAGTCTTTCCTGTACTTCTTTTTGATAACTCTTTAGCAAGTTTAATTCTTTGTGCTTCACCTCCAGATAGGGTGGTAGCTGATTGCCCTAAAGTTATATATCCAAGTCCGACATCATTCAAAGTTATTAATTTCTTTTTTATTGATGGGATAGCATCAAAAAATATTAATGCTTCTTCAACTGTCATGTTTAATATGTCGCTAATATTTTTTTCTTTATATTTAACCTCTAGTGTTTGTTCATTGTATCTATGACCATCACAAACATCACATTTAACATATACATCAGCAAGGAAATGCATTTCTACTTTTATCATTCCATCACCCTGGCAGGCTTCACATCTTCCACCTTTAACATTAAAACTAAATCTTCCAGGCTTATAGCCTCTGGATTTAGCTTCTATAGTTTCTGAAAGCAAATCTCTTATATATGAAAATAAGCCGGTATAAGTAGCAGGATTAGATCTTGGAGTTCTTCCGATTGGAGATTGATCAATACTAATAACCTTATCAAGATTTTCTAGACCCTCAATTTTTTCACATTTAATTTCTTTTGATAATTTAGATTTATTTAAGATAAAAGAACTTAATGGCAAGAGTGTTTGATTTATCAAGGAAGATTTACCCGATCCTGAAACACCAGTAATACAGGTAAACAAACCCACAGGTATCTCAGCAGAGATATTTTTTAAATTATTTTCATGCGCATTAATTATTCTTATCTTATTTTCATTTGGCGTAAGTCGTTTTTTAGGTGCCTTAATCTGTTTTTTTCCAGATAGATACTTTGCTGTGATTGATTTCTTATTTTTTAATATATCTTCAAGAGAACCTTTGGCACATATCTCACCCCCATGAACACCAGCACCTGGACCAATATCAATAATAAAATCAGCACACCTAATAGCCTCTTCATCATGCTCAACTACAATTACTGTATTTCCTAGATCTTTAAGATTCTTAAGGGTTTTAATAAGTTTTTCATTGTCCCGCTGATGAAGACCGATTGATGGCTCATCGAGCACATATGTCACTCCAACTAGACCTGACCCTATTTGACTTGCTAATCTAATTCTTTGGGCTTCACCACCCGACAATGTTTCAGCACTTCTATCAAGAGTTAAATAATTCAATCCAACATCTTCTAAAAAAGTTAGACGTTCTCTAATTTCTTTTAAAATCTTTTCGGCAATTTTTTCTTTTGCACCATCTAACTTCATGGCTTTTATAAAGCCTAAGGCTTCATTAATTCTCATACTTGTTATTGAATGTATTGGTGTGCTATTTATAAAAACATTTCTTGACTGAGTGTTTAATCTTGATCCATCACATTCATCACAAGTGCTTTTTGACATTAATTTAGACAATTCGTCTCTAATAAAATCAGAATCTGTTTCTTTAAAGCGCCTCTCAGTACTCGGGATAATCCCTTCAAATTTATGTTTTCTAACTATCCTGCTGCCACTTCGAAATCTATGAGAAAAATCAACTTTATCTTTTGATCCCCAAAGAATAATATCTTTTATCTCCTGACTATAATCTTTCCACTTAGTTGTCAGACTGAAATCATAATGAGCGGCTAGACATTTTAGTTGATAAAAATAGAATCTATTCCTTCTTGTCCAACCCTTAATAGCTCCATTTGATATTGAAACATCTTCATCTTGAATTAATCTTTTTTCATTAAAATATTGAATAACACCAAGACCGTCACATCTAGTACATGCTCCATATGGATTATTGAAAGAAAACATTCTAGGCTCTAGCTCAGCAACAGCATATCCACATTGCGAGCAAGAAAAATTAGATGAATGTAGTGTTGAAAGCTTTTCATCAATCTCTTCAATTTCAACTAGCCCATTAGAAAGATATAGAGAAGTTTCAATTGACTCTGCAAGTCTAGACCTATCTTCTTCTGAGTTTTTAATCACCAAACGATCAACTACAGCTGAAATATCATGTTTTTTATTCTTATCTAATTCAGGAAATTCTTCAATTGGGTATACAACACCATTTACCTTAACCCTGACATAACCATTTTTTCTTAAGTCTTCGTAAACTGCCAGATGTTCACCTTTTTTACCTCTAACAATTGGAGATAGAATCATAATTTTTGAACTATCTTTTAATTTAGAAATTTCGTCACATATTTCTGATACCGTCTTTGCTCTTAATTCTTCATTATGATCCGGGCATATAGGTGTTCCAATCCTTGAATAAAGCAACCTTAAATAATCATATATCTCAGTAACAGTTCCAACAGTTGATCTTGGATTATGAGATGTTGCTTTTTGCTCAATAGAAATTGCTGGAGAAAGGCCTTCAATTTGATCTACATCAGGCTTTTCCATCATAGATAAAAATTGTCTAGCATATGCTGAAAGGGATTCAACATACCTTCTTTGACCTTCAGCATAAAGGGTGTCAAATGCTAAAGAAGACTTGCCTGAACCTGACAAGCCTGTAATCACAATAATTTTATTTCTAGGTATTTCAATGCTTATATTCTTAAGATTGTGAGTGCGAGCTCCTTTGATAAAAATACTATCCATTTAAATTAAAATACCGTGATGAAAAAATTAAATTAGGTTAAACTTCTAAGAATATTATAAGAGGTAATTATGAGTAGAGGCGTAAATAAAGTAATTTTAGTAGGTAATTTAGGTCAAAAGCCTGAAATGAGATATACAGCAACTCAGTCTGCTGTTGCCAATCTTTCAATTGCAACTACTGAGTCCTGGAAAGATAAAGAAAGTGGTGAAATGAGAGATAAAACAGAATGGCATAGAGTTGTCTATTTTGGAAAACTTGCTGAAATTGTTGAAAAATATCTTGATAAAGGCTCTAGCGTTTATGTTGAAGGAAAATTGCAAACTAGAAAATGGCAAGATAAAAATGGTGCAGATAGATGGACAACAGAAATAGTTGGCAGTGAATTAACAATGCTTGGTTCAAGGTCTTCAAGTTCAAATAATTCTATGGCTTCTGATCAATCTGAATCACCATTTCCTGAAGATAATTCTGGAGAAGGGTTAACAGATGACGATATACCTTTTTAGGATTTAATTATTTCTTTTGGCCTACAAAACTATTTTATTCGAAGAGCGTGATTCCTTAGCGATTGTTCACTTAAATAGACCGGATAAACTTAATGCATTTAATCAGCAAATGCTCCATGATCTTTTAGATGTATTAGATACAGTTGATAAAAAAGATAATATTAAAGCTTTAATTATTACAGGTTCTGGAAACGCCTTCTGTGCAGGAGCTGATTTATCTTCAGGCAAAGAAACCTTCAAGTATGAGTTCAATAATTTAGATAAATCTAATCATGGTTTTAATAGAGACTCTGGCGGGATGCTTGTTTTAAGAATGTATAAATGCCTTAAACCAATTCTTACAGCATGCAACGGAGTTGCTGTAGGAGTTGGGGCAACGCTTCAACTAGCCGCTGACATAAGAACAGCATCAACTAATGCAAGATTTTCATTTCCGTTTACCAAAAGAGGAATTGCTCCTGATGCATGCTCAAGCTGGTTTCTTCCAAAAATTGTTGGTATATCAAAGGCGCTAGAATGGTCATACTCTGGTGAAATTTTCGATGCATCTGTGGCAAAAGAATCCAGATTAATCACATATCTTTTTAAACCAGAGGATATGTTGAGGGAAACTATTAAATTAGCCCACAAACTAATTGATGAATCTTCACAGGTATCAGTTGCACTTACAAGACAAATGATGTGGACACTTTCATCGTCTTCATCTCCATATGATGCTCATGAAATTGATAGCCAAGTTATTCAATCCAGAGGCTCATCAGATGATGCTGAAGAAGGAGTAATGTCATTTCTGGAAAAAAGAAAAGCACATTTCCCTAATAAAATATCTGCAGATATGCCCTCTGTTTTTCCTTGGACTAAGAATAAGTTTGATGAAGAATAAGATAGCTTAAGATTTAATCAGTCTTTTAAAACTTATTTATAATTTGATATTACCAAGCTAGCGTTTGTACCACCAAAACCAAAAGAGTTACTGAGAACAGAATTAACATCTTTTTCTATAGTCTCTGTAGCAATATTTACTCCTTCAGCTTCATCACACAATTCTTCAATATTAATTGACGGAGCAATAAATTTTTCTTTTAACATCATTATTGAATATATTGCTTCTTGAACTCCGGTTGCTCCAAGTGAATGGCCTGTCATTGATTTGGTTGAACTTATTATTGGTATATCGTTTTTAAAAAGTTCTTTTATTGCTTTTAATTCAGCAACGTCACCAACAGGAGTACTTGTACCATGAGTATTGATATAGTCCACTTCCGATCCATGACTATGCATTGCACCTTTCATGCACCTCAACGCACCTTCACCAGATGGTGCTACCATGTCATAACCATCAGAAGTTGCATAATATCCCGTTAGCTTAGCTAAGATATCTGCATTCCTTTTTTTTGCATGCTCTTCTTCTTCAAGAATGACCATTCCTGACCCGCCTGAAATTACAAAACCATCTCTATTTTTATCATATGCTCTTGAAGCAGAAGAGGGGTTGTCATTAAAATTTGATGATAATGCACCCATTGCATCAAATAAATTTGAAGAACTCCAGTGAAGATCTTCACCACCACCAGCGATTACAATATCTTGTTGCCCAGACTTAATTAAATCTGCGCCATGGCCAATGCAGTGAGCACTTGTTGCACATGCTGATGAAATTGAATAATTGATGCCTTTTAGCTTATAAGCGGTTCCTAAAATAGCAGATATGGAACTACCCATTGATTTTGTTACTGCATATGGGCCAATTCTCTTAGGGCCTTTGTCTCTAGTTATATCTGCAGTTGACACCATTACTCTTGTAGATGAGCCTCCAGACCCAGCAACAATTCCAGTTTTTTCAGAATTTAAATGAATATCAGAAATGCCGGCCATTTCAATTGCATCTTGAGCTGCTAAATATGCATACGCAGAAGCTTCTCCCATGAACCTGAAGAGCTTCCTATCAATTAATTCTGCAAAATTTAAGTCAACATTACCCGATACCTGGCTCCTAAAACCCATTTCTTTATATGTTTCATTGGCTGTGATACCAGATTTTCCATTTTTAAGACTATCTAAAACCTCTTGGTATGTATTACCAATACAAGATTTAATACCAACACCGGTTATAACAACATTTCTCATTTTCTAAAAATTACTTGGATCATCAAATAATCCAACCTTAAGTTTTTCAGCACTATAAATCTGCCTATCATCTACAAACATTTTACCATTTGCTAAACCTAACACAGCACCTCTGTTAATAACTCTTTTAATATCTAATTCATACCGAACTAATTTTGCATTAGGGAGAACTTGCCCAAAAAACTTTACTTTTTCAGCACCCAAAGCTCTGCCAATTCCTGGCAAGCCCGACCATAAAAGATAAAATCCTAATAATTGCCACATAGCATCTAAACCAAGACATCCTGGCATGACAGGATCTTCTTTAAAATGACAATCAAAAAACCAAAGATCAGGATTGATATTCAAATTAGCAACAACACTTCCTTTGTTGAACTCTCCGCCGCTATCATTAATATCAACTATTTCATCAAACATTAACATATTATCTGACGGCAGCCTGCCGTCCCCAGGTTTAGTGAAGAGTTTTCCGTTAGAGCAGTCTATTAGTTCATTTTTACTGTAACTAGACTTTGGTATAAAGCTCATTTTTTCCTATAAAGTGCAGAATTAATTAATTTTAACATTTCTTCTTTTATATGTTTATTTTTTATTGAATTTGCAGCAGCTACTGCTTTATTTAAATATTTAGAAGCTAACAGTTCAGTTTCTTTGATGCCGTTTAATTGATGTATTAAATTATAGGCTTTCTCGACATTAAATTTATTTTTACCTAAATATGTTTTTAATTTTGCTTTATCATTTTTATCAGCATTCTTGTATGCAAAATAAAATGGATAAGTAACTTTTCCCTCTTTCATATCTTGAAAGACAGGTTTTCCAATAACTTCTTCTTTAAGAGAGTAATCAAGAAGATCATCTTTCACCTGGAAAAGAACCCCCAAATATTTAGCGCATTTAGAAATATTATTTATATAACTTGTTTCACCTCTAGCTAGTATTGCACCTGTTCTTGCAGAAGCTTCAAAAAGCCTGCCTGTTTTAAAGTAGCTTATGGCCTCAAGTTGTTTTAAGTTTATTGAAAGATTTTGAAGAGCATCGAGTTGAATTAATTCGCCCTTTGATATGTCATTAGTTGCATTTGCAAGCTCATGAAGTATTTTGGATTCGCCGACCTCTACCATGAGGATAAAGGCCTTACTATATATATAATCTCCTATTAAAACTCCATGAGCATTAGACCAAAGACTATTTACTGATTTAACTCCTCTCCTGGTATGAGATTCATCAACCACATCATCATGAATTAAAGTTGCTGTATGAAGAAGTTCAATAATCGCAGCAAGCTTTAGTCTTTTTTTATTTTTTCTCTTATTTATTGAGGATGTTATTAGGCTTAATTTAGCTCTTAGTCTTTTACCATCAGATTTGAAAATATATTTGTAAAGATCAGAAATAGTCTTCTCTTCAATGATTTCATCTTTGATAAGCTTTTTTACAAGAGCTAACTCTTTTTGTAATGAATTGATATTTTTCATGATGGCTTAATATTTTACGCAAAATTATACATAACTATTGATAAATTCCTCATTAAAGCGTATATTTTGCCACCTTTAGGAATATTAATATGTACGCAGTAATAGAATCAGGTGGCAAACAACATAAAGTTGAGAAAGGCATGACTTTGCCTGTAGATTTGTTAAAGGACGAACCTGGAACAAAAATAACATTTGATAATGTTTTGCTATATGTTGATGATAATAATGTTGAGATTGGTCAACCGTATTTATCTAATGTAAAGGTTACCGCGGAGGTAGTTGACGTAGTTAAATCAGATAAAATATCTATTTTACGTTTCAGAAGAAGGAAGCATAGCATGACAAAAACTGGTCACAGAGCTAGACATTCTCAAGTTGAAATAAAGGATATTAAATTAGAGAGTAAATAATGGCACATAAGAAAGCAGGTGGTTCCAGTAAAAACGGTAGAGATTCCAACGCCAAAAGACTTGGCGTTAAAAGATTTGGCGGTCAGGTTGTAAAAGCTGGCGAAATATTAATACGTCAAAGAGGCACCAACACTCATCCTGGAATTAATGTCGGCATCGGTAAAGACGATACTCTTTTTGCAAAAGCAGCTGGTGTTGTTCAATTCACTTACAAAGGACCAAAAAGCAGAAAAACTGCAAACGTTATTCCTCAATAACACTTCCTTAATCTCATGAATTTTATTGATGAGGCCTTTCTCGAAGTTAGGGCAGGGAATGGTGGTGCCGGCGCTTCAAGCTTTAGAAGAGAAAAGTATATCCCTTTTGGTGGGCCTGATGGCGGCGATGGAGGAAAAGGTGGCAATATAGTCTTTAGGGTAAATTCAAATAAAAATACTCTTATTGATTTTCAAAATAAAAGGGTTTTCATAGCAAAAAATGGAAGGCCAGGAGCAGGAAAAAATAAATCAGGATCTGCTGCTGAGGACCTTATACTAGACATTCCAAAAGGAACGGTAGTTTATGATGATATCTCTAATGATGAGTTATTAGATTGCTGTGATGACAATGCCACATACGTTATAGCAAAAGGTGGTGATGGAGGTCAGGGCAATGCCCGATTCAAATCAAGTACCAACCAAGCACCAAGAAAATTTACTCTAGGCTTTGAGGGTGAGATTAGATTCATAAGGCTAGAATTAAAATCTCTTGCTGATGTTGGTTTAGTTGGTTTTCCAAATGCAGGGAAATCAACTTTTTTAAATAATGTATCATCTGCTAAACCTAAAATTGGTAGCTATCCATTTACTACTCTAAGACCACATCTTGGGACAATTCAAGGAAATGATTCAAGCTTTGTAATTGCAGATATACCCGGTCTTATAGAGGGTGCATCAGAAGGCGCAGGTCTCGGTATAAAATTTTTACAACATATTTCAAGAACTGGTCTCTTGTTAATCTTTGTTGATTTATTTCCATCAGACGAGCTTGTACCAGTTAAGCAAGTTCAGCTTCTGAAAAATGAATTAGCGGCATATAAAGATGACTTAACACAAAAAATTTCATGGGTTGTATGCAATAAAATTGACTTACTAAAATCTGAAAATATATCTGAAATTTCTAAATCTTTTCAAAAAGAATTAAAGATATCTGAAAAGGATATTTATTTTATTTCAGCCGCTACCGGAGAGGGCACTCAAGAACTCTTAAAAGCTCTTGAAGAAGAGATATCAAAAAATAAGTTAGATTTAACCTAGAGCTTTTACAGCTTTTGAAAGTCTGCTTTTAGTTCTTGCAGCAGCATTTTTATGTATTACTTTTTTTGAAGCTGAAGAATCTAATACTTTTTCTGCATTTGTAAGAAGCTCTTTAGCTTTTACAGCATCATTAGCATCAATGCTGGCACGAACAGCTTTAACTGCAGTTCTTACCATTGATCTTTGAGCATGCCTTAGCTTATAAGTTTCAGCATTTTGTTTTGCTCTTTTAATTGCTTGTTTTGAATTAGCCATATTAATTATAAAAATTAGGTGCGTAGTTTAATGATGAATTAGAGATATGTCTATATTTATAAGTTATTTTAAATATTTTTGTGCACGGTCTGCACAATCCTCAGCTGGGCTCCAAAACCACCCCTGAGGCTCATAACCTCCTGAATCCCATATTCTTCCGTGTGTCATATTAATACATTCAACATACGCTTCCATTGCATATATGTCTAACCCCAACTCATCCAATGATCTTGCTTTGGTCCAAAGTGCCATGGAGACATCATTCATTAAAAAGTTTTCTTGAATTGCCTTTTTTTGTTTTGGTGTAACCTTGCCAACTTTAGGGTATGGAACTTTATTATCGTGCATTTCTTTTTGGATTTCTTGAGCTTCAGGCCCCCATATATCAAAACAGAGATCAACAACTGCTACAGCTTCCTCATATCTTTTTTGATCAAAAAGCTCTATTGCAGTTATTGACCAATATGCAGAATCACCAAGCTTCTCATTGTTTGAAAAACATGCAGGATTTGCAATTATATTAGATGAGTAGAAAGAAAATATTAAAGCTAGAATTGTGTATTTTTTCATGTGCAAAATTATACACAAATAAATAATAATGGTGGAGGCGGCGGGAATTGAACCCGCGTCCGTTAATCCTTCAGCCTAACTTCTACATGCATAGCTCATTCTATTAGCTTTTGACTTTTATGACCCGAAGAGCAGGGTATAAAAGCGAGCTTGATTAAGTTTAACCAACCTGCGTCCAAGCAACACAGCTTGGCTAGACTATGTGATTTGCCGATGCTTCAAACCATAGTCAATTCTTGCATCGGTTAGCATTAAGCTGCTAAAGCGTAGTTGTCGTTATTTGCAACTAAATTTTTTGTAGTATGTTTTACAAGAATTACCACAATCTTGGCATGCGCTTCGGAGTCCAGTAGAAACGTCGAACCCTGTTCGCCCCCATGGGGAGCAGAATTATACATTATTAATGTCATTTTCTTGAATTTTTAAGAATTTTTCCCTGATCTCGCTCCCAATCCCTTTTTTTAATATCTTGCCTCTGGTCATAAAGCTTTTTACCTTTACCAGTAGCTATATCGCATTTGATATTGTTGTCCTTCCAATATATTGATGTCAGAACGACGGTTAATCCTTTTTCTCCTTTCAACTTTTGTAGCTGGGATATTTCTTTTTTGTGCAATAGAAGCTTCCTAGTTCTGGTAGGGTCTGCATCAAAATTCTTAAGTGAAGCTGGCGGATCTATTTTAGTTCCAATAAGCCATGCCTCATTATTTTTAAATGTCACATAAGAATCTTTAATATCTACCTTTCCATTTCTTAAAGATTTGACTTCCCATCCTTCTAAAACTATACCTGCTTGAAAAGATTCTCCAAGTTTATAGTTTCTTGTTGCAGTTTTATTCCTTACAATTAATGCAGGCTTATCTTTTGACATGTCTTTATTATGTCTCTAGATACGTCTAGTGCAAGAAAAACTTATAAATTACATTGAATATTAATACTATTAAATCAACATATGGCTACATTGGTTTTATACCATTTGCTTTGCTGTCAATTATTCCCTGGATTACAGGTGGTCATATTGGAGAAACGGCTATTATTTTTCAAATAGCTTATGGTGCAATAATCTTAACTTTTTTAGGCGGTATCTCATGGGGCTGGCGTGACGATCAGCCACAGCAAAAGAAAAATCTTTCAATTGGTATTCTTTACAGTCTTATTGCTTGCTTGATGTTGGTTTTAATTTATTTAAATATGATTCTATTTGCTTTATTGATATCATTAATAAGTTTTCAGTCTTTTTATTATTTTGAAAAATCAACACATGATTTTAAACATAAACATAAAGACTATCAGAAATTCAGAAGAATGCTTTCTTTACTAGTTGCAATAAGTTTTTTAATATCAACTGCTTACTGGATTAATCCTTATAGCAATCCTCTAAATTAATAATAATATGGAAATACAAAAACAACTTAAATCTCATGGTGCATGGATTGGAAAATGGACTTTTATTTTAGCAGCAACAGGGTCTGCGGTTGGTCTAGGTAATATCTGGGGGTTTCCATATAAAGCAGGCACAAATGGTGGTGGAGCGTTTGTATTAATTTATTTGGGATGCATATTAATAATAGGGCTACCAATTATGATAAGTGAGATTATCATTGGAAGAAAAGCAGGCAATAGCCCCATTAATGCTATGAAAAATGTTGCTTTAGAATCTAAAAAGAGCACCATGTGGCAAGTTGTCGGCTGGAGTGGCATACTTGCTGGAATTCTGATTCTATCTTTTTACAGTGTTATTGCTGGAATATGTTTGAACTACATTTTTATTTCAGCAACTTCAAGCGGAGCTATTGGTTCTCCTGATCAATTTTCAAGTGTCATATCATCACCAGCTAATCTAATTATGTGGCATACGATTTTTATGGTGATGACTGCATTAATAGTATCTGCAGGAATCAAGGATGGTATTGGAAGAATGGTAAAAATTTTGATGCCTATGCTTGGTTTTTTAATGATATTTATGGTTATTTATTCCATGGTTAATGGAGACTTCACTCAAGCATTATCATTCTTATTTGCTCCAGATTTTTCCAGCGTTACATCAGATACTTTATTGCAAGCAATGGGGCAGGCATTTTTTAGTTTAAGCCTTGGGATGGGATCAATTATGGCTTATGGCGCATATATGCCAAAAGATCAAAAAGTAGTAGGCTCATCATTTACAGTTGCCTCGCTAGATACTTTAATAGCAATGTTGGCTGGCCTAGCAATTTTTCCTATTATTTTTGCATTTAATCTTGAGCCCAACAGTGGTCCGGGGTTGGTTTTTGTTTCAATGCTTTCTGCTTTTAATCAGATGCAGTTTGGTCAATTTATTGGTCCATTGTTCTTCATTCTATTATCGGTTGCCGCTCTAAGCTCTTCAATTTCTTTACTTGAACCTGGAGTAGCGTATCTTTCAGAAGAAGGGATTTTATCCAGAAAACGATCAGCTGAAATAATTTCGTTTTTTATATGGGTGCTTGGAATTGGATCAGCTTTGAGTTTCAACGCCTGGTCAGATGTAGATATTATCTCAGGAAAAAACTTTTTAGATTCTATGGACTTCATTGCCAATCAAATCTTGCTTCCCCTTGGAGGTATGTTGATTGCTATATTTGTTGGTTGGTTCATGAAAGAGTCCCTTATCAAGGAAGAAATAGGCAACACTAATACTACACTATATTTAATGTGGAGATTTTTTGTTAAGTTTGTTGCACCTTTGTGCGTTGGATATATTTTTTACAGACAGTTTTTTTAATCTTTGATGGCAAGAAAAATTAGTTTTCAAAAAGTTTTGAATGTTGACTCAAAAAAGGCTTTAGAAATTATTACAAACTTTAATGATTACTCTAATTTTATACCTGGATGTACAAGAGCTACTTTAATTTCAAGAGAACTTCCGATTGAAATTGGTAGGCTTGAGTTCAATGTATTGGGAAAAGATTATTCTATTGAATCTGAAAATACACTAGATGATAGTTCTATCACCATCAAACAACTTAAAGGTCCTTTTGAAAAATTTGAGGGTAGGTGGTCAGTTGCTCATATAGATAAAAATTCATGTCAAATAGATTTTGATGCAACTTATGAATTACCTTTTTTATTAAATGCAATAACTCCAGATTATTTAGCAAATAACTTTTCTAAGAATATTATTGATTCGTTTATTGAAAGAGTTTCATGAAAGTATTTTTTACCTATCAAGGAATAGATGAAAAATATTTTTATGAATTCGATGTTTCGTCAAGTCTTACTGTAGCTGAGCTGATAAAATATGATGAGATAAATCAAATTATTTCAAACCTAGACCATGAAGTAATAATCGCTGTAAACAGTGAATTGCTTGATGGTAATTTTAAACCTCTTCCAAATAAATACAGACTTAAAGAAGGAGAAAGGGTTGAACTACTTCGGCCTCTTCATCAAGACCCAAAAGAAAGAAGGCTTAAAAAAGTTTAGTTTGTCTGGGGTGTTGATTTTTCAACTACCCAGCTTTCCACTAGGCCATTTTCATTAAAATAAATAGTAAGCTTATTTTCAGTCATTACTTTTTCACCAACTGTTACAGAATTAAAATAATCCCATCTTGAATTTCTAAAAGGATCTTGGATTAAAGCTGTACCAAAAATATATTGAACTTGCTCTTTTGTTAAACCTTCTTCTAATTTTTCAAGATCTTCATCCTCATAGATGTTTCCCTGCAAGATAGGAACCTTATATGGACTAAGAGAAGAGCAGGAGCTAGTAGATATTATAAAAATTGTTATAAAGAAAGTTGTCGTAAGTTGTTTCATAATTAATTTGGATTATACTTTGTAATAACTTTAAAGTCTGTTTACATAAATGAATATGACAATAAAATTTTAAAAAATTGCAAACATGTCTAATCAAAATGAAGAATTAAAAAAAGCTGGTTTAAAGGCTACGCTACCAAGAATAAAAATCATGGAGGTTCTTGCATCAACAGCTATTCAAGAAGAAGCACATTTTAGTGCCGAAGATATATATAAGGAGCTAATTTCTAAAGATGAAGATATAGGCTTAGCAACCATTTATAGAGTCCTTACACAGTTTGAGGCTGCAGGAATGGTAACAAAGCATCATTTTGAAAATAGCAAAGCAGTATACGAAATTAATTCTGATGAACACCATGATCACATGGTTGATGTTGATACCGGCAAAGTTATGGAATTTCATGATGAAGAATTAGAAAAACTTCAACATGAAATAGCAAACAAAAAAGGCTATGAGTTAGTCGATCACAGCATGGTGCTCCACGTTAGAAAAATAGAATCTTAAATCAAGCTCAGCTCTTGAACTGAAAATTTAAATCCCAATATATGTTTCAAATAGGATTTAAATATGCCAAAAGAAAAAAAAGTTAAAAAAAATGATATTGAAAATGATGCATTAAATTCTGAGGAATCTGCAGTTGAAACTGATGAGGTAACTAAGAATGATCTAGGTTCTCCAACCTATGAAGAGCTTGTAGATATTAACGAAGAGCTAGAAAAATCAGTCTTAAGGGCTAATGCTGACTTAGATAATGCATTAAAAAGAACTGTTAATGAAGTAGAAAAAGCTCATAAATATGGTGTTGAAAAGCTTCTTGTTGAGCTATTACCAGTGATTGATAATCTAGAACACGCTCTAAACAACCTATCTGAAAACGCTACTAAAGAAGATAAAGAAGGCATTGAATTAACTTTAAAGTCTTTTGAGTCTGCCCTTGATAAATTTGGAATGATACCCATTTACCCTGTTAATGAGGAATTTAATCCAGAAAAGCATGAGGCTGTAACCATGGAGCAAGACAAAGATAAAGAAAATGGTTCTATTGGAAATGTATTTCAAAGAGGTTGGGAACTACATTCAAGGATAGTAAGGCCAGCTAGAGTTACAGTAATTAAAAATTAGAGGAAAATATTATGTCAAAAATAATAGGAATTGATCTAGGTACCACAAATAGTTGTGTTGCCGTCATCGAAGGACAACAACAAAAAGTTATTGAAAATGCTGAAGGTGGAAGAACTACACCATCAGTAATTGCTTATACAGACAATGATGAAGTTTTAGTTGGTTTACCAGCAAAAAGACAAGCGGTTACAAATCCGGAAAATACCTTATATGCCATTAAAAGACTTATTGGTAGAACTTTTGATGATGAAGTTGTAAGTAAAGATGCTGATATGGTTCCCTATAAAATTATTAAAGCAGATAATGGTGATGCTTGGGTAGAAGCATCTGATAAAAAATTAGCTCCACCTCAAGTAGCTGCTGAAGTTTTAAAGAAAATGAAAAAAACTGCAGAGGACTACCTTGGACATGAGGTCAAAGAGGCTGTTATTACTGTACCTGCATATTTTAATGATTCACAAAGACAAGCAACTAAAGACGCAGGAAAGATTGCCGGCCTGGATGTGAAAAGAATAATAAATGAACCAACTGCCGCTGCACTTGCGTATGGCCTTGATAAGCACAAAGGTGATTCAACAGTTGCTGTTTATGATCTTGGTGGCGGTACATTTGATATCTCAATCATAGAAATATCTGATGTTGATGGCGAACACCAGTTTGAAGTTTTATCAACTAATGGAGATACATTCTTAGGTGGTGAAGATTTTGATTTAAGATTGATTGATTATTTTGTAGAACAGTTCAAGAATGAATCAGGCTTTGACTTGAAAAGCGATCCTCTTGCTTTGCAAAGGCTTAAAGAGGCTGCTGAAAAAGCTAAAATTGAATTATCTTCTTCAGAACAAACAGAGGTCAATCTTCCATATATAACTGCTGACAGCTCAGGACCAAAACATTTTGTTCATAAAATTACTAGAGCAAAATTAGAATCATTGGTTGAGGATTTAGTTGATAAAAGTTTAGAGCCATTAAAACTTGCACTTAAAGATGCAAAGATTTCTAAAGATGAGATATCTGAAATTCTTCTTGTTGGTGGACAGACAAGAATGCCACTAGTACAAAAGAAGGTTTCTGAGTTTTTTGGGAAAGATCCAAGAAAAGACCTCAATCCAGATGAAGCTGTAGCCGTCGGTGCTGCAATACAGGGTTCTGTTCTCTCAGGAGACACTACCGATGTTTTATTATTAGATGTTACGCCTTTAACTCTCGGGATAGAGACACTGGGTGGCGTTGCAACACCGCTTATTGAGAAGAATACTACTATTCCAACTCAAAAATCACAGGTATTCTCTACTGCTGAGGATAATCAGACTGCCGTTACTGTACATGTTATCCAAGGTGAAAGAACTCAGGCAGCCCAAAATAAGTCACTTGGGCAGTTCAATCTTACAGATATTCCTCCTGCAACAAGAGGTGTTCCACAAATTGAGGTATCGTTTGATCTAGATGCTAATGGTATTTTAAATGTATCAGCAAAAGATAAGAATACTGGCAAAGAACAATCAATTGTTATTAAGGCATCAAGTGGACTTTCAGATGAAGATATTGAAAAGATGGTTAAAGATGCAGAAGCTAATGCAGAGGATGATAAAAAATTTGAAGAGCTAGTAAAAACAAAAAATAATGCTGATATGCTAGTGCACGCTACAAGAAAAACTATTGAAGAGTCAGGTGACAAGTTAACTGATGATGAAAAATCACAAGTAGAAGATGCTGTTGTAGAGTTGGAGAAAGCTATAACTTCAGAAAATATTGAGTCTATTGAAGCTGCAACTAAGGGTGTAAATGATGTTCTGACACCCTTGACGCAAAAACTATATACACCAGAAGGAGATGCTCAACCTCAAGACGAGAGTTCTGCTGAAAACTCTGACAATACAGTTGATGCTGAATTTGAAGAAGTAAAAGAAGAAGATAAATAAATCAAAAATGTCTAAGAGAGACTATTATGAAACTTTAGAAGTCTCTCGAGACGCTTCTGCCGCTGAGTTGAAAAAAGCCTTCAAAAAGAAGGCAATGAAATTTCATCCTGATAGAAACCCTGATAATCCTGAAGCTGCTGAAAAATTTAAAGAAGCAGCAGAGGCATATGATGTTCTTTCAGACCCTCAAAAAAAATCAGCTTATGATCAGTTTGGCCATCAAGGAGTGCAGGGCATGGGTGGCGGAGGCCCTAATTTTAACGATATAAATATTAATGATATTTTTGGTGACATATTTGGAGATGTTTTTGGAACTAGGTCATCTTCAAGAAGGCAAAGAAGAGGATCTGATCTTCAATATAATTTAGATCTTTCCCTTAAAGAAGCAGTTCTTGGTACTCAAAAGAAAATTAAGATACCATCACATAAAGAGTGTCATGATTGCAATGGAAGTGGTGCTGCAAAAGGAACAAGTCCTGTGACTTGTTCAAATTGTAATGGAGCAGGCCAAGTTAGAATGCAACAAGGATTTTTTTCAGTTCAACAAACATGCTCAACCTGCTCTGGTACAGGCCAAGTAATTAAAGATAAGTGCAGAATTTGTGGAGGTATTGGAGCCATCAAAGAGAATAAAACTTTATCAGTTAACATTCCAGCAGGAGTTGATAATGGGGATAAAGTTAGGCTAAGTGGGGAGGGTGAATGGCATAAAGGCGGACAATCAGGCGACCTTTACGTTGCAATAAGAGTTTTAGAAAATCCTTTATTTGAAAGAGATGGTAAAGATTTATACATTGAATCTCCAATCCCTTTTGAAGTATCAATTTTAGGCGGATCAATACAAATACCAACATTAGAGGGTTCAATTTCATTAAAAATTCCGGCACAAACGCAAACAGGAAAGGTATTTAGAATAAGAGGTAAAGGTGCCACAGTAGTAAGAAATAGTAGACGTGGTGACATTCTTTGCAGAGTTGTAGTTGAAACTCCATCAAATTTAGACAGAAAACAACTAAAACTTTTGAAATCATTTACTGACTCATTATCTGAATCAAAGAACTTTCCCGGAACAGATGCATTTAATAAAGCTTGTAACGAAATTAAGGATTAGTTGATGATAACTATTTTTATTAATGGTTTGTCTGGAAAGATGGGTAAGACTATAAACAATTTAATTTTAGATGATCCAGATTTTGAAATTGTGAAAACAGTTAGTGAATCAGATGTAGTAATTGATTTTTCAAGACCTGAATCAACAATGCCTCTTGTTCAAGAAGCTAAAGAGTATAAAAAGCCATTAATCATAGGCACAACAGGTTTTACAGAAATCGAACTCAAAGTAATAGAAGAAGCTTCAAATGAAATTCCAATCATGCTCTCCTTTAATATGAGTAAAGGTATCTTTTATTTTAAAAAAAATATTAAACAGTTTTTAAAAGACAATTCAGACTCTATGAAATGCTTAATTTCTGAAATACATCACACCCAAAAAGTTGATTCTCCATCAGGAACTGCTATTGAGCTAAAAAAGTTTATTGAGTTAAATAATAATAAAAAATATATAACCTCAGTTGAAATAGAATCTAAAAGAATATTAGATGTTTTTGGAATCCATGAAGTAACCTTCTTTAATGATGTTAATCATATAAGTTTTAAACACGAAGCTTTATCAAGAAAAATATTTGCAGACGGTGCTATATCAATTGCAAAATCAATGACCGGTATTTCTCCAGGAATGTACACAACCCAAGATTTTTTTAAGTAGAAATTACTTTAAATTTATCTACTTTGCCTATAGAATACAACAACTTTTTAACACGAAAATCCTAGGTATTTAAAGTTGGGGTGCTCGATACAGAGTCAGCTTTATAAGGATTGGAGAATAACCCCAAGGAGAATTAAATTGAGTATAGTTTCTGTTAAAGACCTGTTACATGCAGGCGTTCATTTCGGCCATCAACAAAGATTCTGGAATCCTAAAATGGAGAAGTTTATTTTTGATACCAGAAAACAAATAAGCATTATAAATTTAGACATGACTCAGGAGCATCTTAGTGCTGCTGCTTCAAAAGTTGAAGATATTTGTTCAAAAGGTAATAAAGTTCTATTTGTAGGTACAAAAAGATCAGCTAGTAAAACAATTAAAGAAGAAGCATCAGCAATTGGCCTTCCTTATGTTAATAAAAGATGGTTAGGCGGAACGCTAACTAACTGGAAAACAATAAGAGGCTCAATTAGAAGACTTCAAGATATTGAAGAAATGATATCTTCTGGAAGAATTGAAAAACTTATTAAAAAAGAAGCAGTGGAGATTCAAAAGGAATACACAAAGCTTGAAGCAAGTGTTGGTGGCATTAAAGACATGAAAGGCTTGCCCGATGCAATATTTGTTATTGATGTTAAATACGAAAAAATTGCAGTCTTAGAAGCAAAAAAAATGGGAATACCTGTAATCGCACTTGTAGATACTAATTCTGATCCAGATGGAATTGATATGGTCATTCCTGGAAATGATGATGCAATAAGATCAATAAGACTTATAACAAAAATAATTGCTGACTCTTGTGCAAGAGGCTTAGAGTCTTCAAAAGGCTATATGCCCAAAACAGACTCTGAAACTCCAGTTATTCAAACCATTAAAAAGGAAGAGCCGGTTGAAGCAAAAGTAGATAAGAATGAAGAAGTTACAGAAGAACCAGCGGCTGATGAATTAAAACAAGAAACATCTGAAGATGAAAATCAATCCGAAGCGCCTGAATCAATTGAAGAAAAAGCTACAGATGAAGAACAAGTAGATAATGATGATTCTAAAGAGGAAGAAAAATAAAATGGAAATTAAGGCATCTCAAGTAAAAGAATTAAGAGACATGACAGGTGTTGCAATGATGGAGTGCAAAAAAGCACTTGTTGAGTGCAGTGGAGATATTGAAAAGGCTCTTGATTTGCTCAGATCAAATAGTGCGTTAAAAGCAGAGAAGAAAGCAGCCAGAGTTGCTGCTGATGGCGTGCTGAGAGTTCATGTTGGAGATGACTATTCAACATTGATTGAAATTAATTCAGAAACAGATTTTGCAGCAAAGGATGAAAATTTCATTAAGTTTGCTGATGATGTACAGAAATTTATTTCAGAAAATAAATTAACCGATATTGCTGATATACACTCATCTGAGGTTGAAGAGAAAAGAAAAGCACTTGTTCAAACAATTGGAGAAAACATCCAACTAAGAAGACTAGAGACAATTAAATATAGCTCCGAAATGAATACTGGTTCTTATGTCCACTCAGACTCAAAGCTTGGTTCTATTGTGGTTATTTCTGGTGGTGACGAAACTTTAGCAAAAGATATTGCAATGCATGTTGCTGCATTCAATCCCTTATGTTTATCAGAGAGTGATATCGATCCACAAATTCTTGAAAGAGAAAAGGCAATTTATATGGTTCAAGCTGAAGAATCAGGAAAGCCTCAAGAGATTATGGAAAAAATGATAGAAGGTAAGCTAAAAAGATTTCTTTCTGAGGTTTCTTTATTGTCACAAAATTTTGTCAAAGATCCTGAAGTTACAATTCAAAATCTTTTGGATTCAAATAATGCAAAAATTGAATCTTATACAAGATTAAAAGTTGGTGAAGGCATTGAAGTTGAAACTAAAAACTTTGCTGATGAGGTTGCTGAACAGTTAAAATAAATTTATGTCAAATCTAAAACACCAACGTATTCTCGTTAAATTTAGTGGAGAGTCTGTTGCTGGTGATGATGAACATGGTATAGATCCAAGAATTCTAGATCAAATGGCATCTTCAGTTGCATCATGCAAAGAATTAGGTGCGCAAATAGGAATTGTCATAGGTGGCGGTAATCTTTTTAGAGGTGAGAAATTAAATAAAGCAGGAATGGATAGAGTTGCAGGCGACCACATGGGTATGTTGGCTACTGTAATGAATGGAATTGCATTTAGAGATGCACTGGAAAGAGCTGGTATTAAGACTAGGGTAATGTCTGCTATCTCAATGTCAGGAATAGTCGAACATTACGATAGAAGGCTTGCAATTCAACTATTAGATGATGGATATGTTGTAATTTTTACAGCAGGCACCGGTAACCCATTTTTTACAACTGATACAGCAGGATGCCTCAGAGCTATAGAAACTCAATCAGATTTAATGTTAAAAGCCACAAGAGTTGATGGAGTTTATGACTCAGATCCTGAGATTAATGAAAATGCAGAATTTTTCCCAGAACTATCTTTTAATGATGCAATTACAAAAAATTTAAAAGTAATGGATGCCACAGCATTAACTTTAGCTAGAGATCACAATCTTCCTATAACAGTTTTTAACGTTAATACTCAAAATGCATTAAAAGATATCATTTGCGGTGAAAAAATAGGTACGTTAATATCATAAAATGAACGAAATACTAAATAATGCAACCTCAAGAATGGATAAATCTATTGCATCCTTAGGTCAGGCATTTAATAAGATTAGAACCGGAAGGGCAAATCCGGCTATTTTAGATGATATCAAAGTTGACTATTATGGCAATCTGACAGTTTTAAATCAGACTGCAAGTATAAGCGTTGAAGATGGAAGATCTTTAGTCATTTCACCTTGGGATAAAAGCCTTATACCTGAAATAGAAAAAGCAATATCTAATTCAAATTTGGGATTAAATCCAAGCACGTCATCTGATTTAATTAGAATTACAATGCCTGCATTAACCGAAGAAACCAGACAGGATTACATTAAACAGGCCAGAGCCGAGGCTGAGAATTCTAGAGTATCTATAAGAAACATAAGAAGAGATGCTAACCAAGCAAGTAAAGAGCTACAATCTTCAGGAGAAATATCAGAAGATGATTTAAGAAGAATAGAAGATTTAATACAAAAAGAAACGGATAAATATATCGGACTTGTTGATTCAGAATTAAAAGCAAAAGAATTTGATCTTTTAGAAATTTAAAATAAGCCTCATGGCTAACTCATCAAAAGATAAGCAGAAAAACATCGCCAAGCATATTGCTATTATTATGGATGGTAATGGTAGATGGGCTATCTCAAACTCTCTAAAAATTAGCCAAGGACATAGCAAAGGCGTTGAAATTGTAAGAGATATAGTAGAAGAATCAGTTAAACAAAATATATCATCATTAACCTTATATGCCTTTAGTTCAGAAAATTGGTCAAGACCAAAGCCTGAAATAGATGCAATAAAGAAACTTGTGGTAAAGGCTATTGATGAACAAGTACCAGATTTAAAAAAACAGAAAGTCAAACTTAAGTTTTTTGGTGAAATTGAAGATTTTGGCTCAAAAGTTTTATCTAAGATTGATGAAGCAGAGGCTGCAACTAGCGAATATCAATCAGTGCTGAATTTAAATGTTGCTCTTGGGTATGGAGGTAGGCAAGACATAGTTAACTTGACCAAAAAAATTTCATCAAAAGTGAAAGATGGCCAAATAACAATAGAGCAAATAGATGAGAAAATGATTTCTGAGTTTTCATCCTCTCCTGTTGAAGATATAGATCTATTAATAAGAACGGGAGGAGACAGAAGAATAAGTAATTTTTTGCTATATCAAATAGCCTATACTGAAATATCATTTGTAAATAAATACTGGCCAGATTTTACAAAAGAAGATTTTTTAGAATGCATAGATAACTTTAAGACAGTGAGTAGAAGATTTGGTAAAAGAACATAATTTAAATTTATTAAGACGAACTATTACAGGGTTGATAATTGCCCTGCCTTTAATCTTTATAATCATTGCAGAAAACTATTGGATTTTTTTATCTATAATTTCAATTTTTTCAATAGCAGGATTTTATGAGTGGATTAAAAATAGTTTTAGACGACCAATTTTATGGGGTTTTAGCTTAATTTTTATATATTTTTGGTTTTCAATTTGTTTGTTGGTTGGACTTTTGTCTGCACCTTCCTTTGCATTAAACGAATTTTATGTTTTACATGAAAAAAGTGTAGTCTCGGTTTATCACATCATTCTTATAATAATAGTCAATACAGCTCTTTTTGATATTTTTGCTTATTTTGTTGGATCGAACTTTGGAAAACTTCATATTGCTCCAAATATAAGTCCAAATAAAACTTTAGAGGGTCTAATAGGGGGGTTGATTGGGAATATACTTTTTGGATTCCTAATAAGTTATTTACTTAATATTAGTTATTGGTCTGTTTTAATTTGTTTTATTGGTGGAATATTAGCTTTTTATGGAGATCTGTTTATAAGTTTTCTTAAGAGAGATAAATCAATAAAAGACACTGGCAATATTCTTCCTGGGCATGGAGGAGTCTTAGATAGATTAGACTCTCATTTATTAGCAACACCTATAATTCTCCTATTTTTTATTATGATCGTTATCTTATGAAAAATATTATTGTATTAGGTGTTACTGGTAGTATTGGAGATAGCGTACTTAGCGTAATTAAACAAAATAAAAATAAATTAAATCTTTTAGGGATAACGTTTAACTCAAATACAGCCAAAGCAGAAGATATTATTAATGAGTTTAAATTAAAAAATGTATATACAGAATCCAATCAAAGTCATGAATTTCTTAAGCATACATTTGAAAACAATTATGAATTAAATATTCTAAGAGATAAGTCTGAATTAGAGGAGTTGCTTAATAAAGATGATGTAGACATCATAGTATCGGCCATTTCAGGTTTTGCTGGTCTTGAAAGCACACTAATGGCAGCAAAGACTGGAAAAACAATTTTGCTAGCAAACAAAGAAAGCATAGTAGTAGCAGGAGACGTTATCCTTCCTTTAGCCAAAGAACACAGCACTGAAATAATACCTATTGATAGCGAACATAACGCTATTTTTCAATGTTTGAACTCTGATAAAAATACAGAAGATGTATCAAAAATTATAATTACTGCTTCTGGAGGACCTTTCTTAAATAAAAAGATTTCTCAACTCTCAAAGGTTACAAAAAAGGAGGCGTTAAATCATCCAAACTGGGAAATGGGTGCAAAAATAACAATTGATTCTGCTTCGCTTGTTAACAAGTGTCTTGAATTAATTGAAGCAAAATACTTATTCAATCTAAATGAAAAATTTTTTGATCTAGTTGTTCATCCACAAAGCATAATACACTCTATAGTTACATACACCGATGGCTCAAGCATATGTCAGATGAGCAATCCAGATATGAGAGTTCCAATAGCACATGCTTTATCTCTTTATGACAAACGCTTAAGTCTAAATTTTTCTGAAATAGATTTTTCGTCATTAAAACTAACATTTGAAGATATTCCTGAAGATAGATCGGAATTGGTTAATATTGCCAGAGATATATGTAATTTAGGAGGCTCATCAGGGACAGTTTTTAATGCAGCTAATGAAATTGCAGTGCAGAGCTTTCTAGAAGAGCAGATAACCTTCGATAAAATATATGAGGTGATTTATAGAACTTTTGATGCTATCCCAATGTCTAAAAATATAGATGTAAATACTATTTATGAAACCGACAATCAAACACGCATAGAGGCCAAGAAGGTGGTAAAATCCATCTCTTAAATTATGACAACAACAATTATTTATATTGGATCATTTATAGCACTCCTTGGAGTTCTAGTTACTATTCATGAATATGGTCACTTTATTTTTGCAAGAATTTTTAAAGTTCATGTTCAAAGATTTTCTATAGGAATGGGGCCAGTTATATATAAGCGACTGGACAAACATGGAACAGAGTTCGCAATATCTGCGCTTCCTCTTGGCGGTTATGTTTCTATGATCACAAATAAATTAATAGAACATGAGCCGGAAGTAAAAGAACAATTAACTGAAGAGCAGATTAAGAATACCTTTGACTCTAAACCTAAATGGCAAAGAGCTTTAATTATGTTTGCAGGACCACTTGCAAACTTCTTATTATCAATTTTTATTTTTTCTTTGATTTTTTTAAATACACCAGACCCTCAAACTACAGCTGTTATCAAAGGCGTAGAAAGCTCAGTAAATATGAATTCTTCTGATGAATTTATTCTACCCGGTGATCAAATAGTAGCCATTAACTCAACTATAATTTCAGATTCAAAGGATATTAACTTAGAGCTTCTATCTTATGCTGGTTATACTGGAACAATCAACTTAACTTTAAAAAGATCAGATATAGCCGATTTTATAAATGTTGGTATTTTAGTTGATGATTTTTTACCAACTGCAGAATCACAAGCAAATCCATTAAATCATTTAGCAATTGATGTTGAATATAAAATGAAACCTGTAATTGGTTCGGTTATAAAAAATGGCCCCGCTGATAAATCGAATTTAAAAGCAAATGATGTGATTGCTAAAATTGGAAATACCAATATAAGTTACGCAAGTGATATTAGAAATGCAATATCTTCTCTTCCTAATCAAAATGTATTAATAGATGTTTATAGAGACGGTGATTTGCTTCAATTTCCTGTGAGAGTAGGTTCGTCTGAAGATATTGATGGAAACCAGATTGGTATTATTGGAGTGTCATTTGGAACAAGTCGTTCTTTGTATCAGTCTTTGTCTAAAGGCGTATATGAGACATATAACCTAAGCGTCAAAACACTTCAGTTTATTGGCAAAATGCTCACTGGTAACATGGGTACAGAAAATCTTAGTGGCCCAATTGGTATTGCTCAGATGGCTGGCAATACAGCTCAAGCAGGCTTTCTTCCATTTATGTACTTAATGGCATTATTAAGTATAAGTTTAGGGGTTTTAAATCTCTTACCTATTCCAGTTTTAGATGGGGGTCAGCTTACACTTCTGGGGATAGAGGCATTAAGAGGCAAACCTTTAACTGAAAAAACTGAAAACTTTATATATACAGGTGGGGCTTTAATGGTCGGAGCATTAATGATTTTTGCAATATTTAACGATGTTGCTCGCTTTTTATAGGTTTAAAACAATTGAAGATTCATAAATTATATTTATTAAGCTTTTTGTTCATTTCAAGTCTTAATGCTTTTGATGAATTTTTAGTTAGCGATATTAGAATAATTGGTCTTCAAAGAGTATCAACTGGAAGCATATTCAATGTTATTCCTATTAGTGTTGGTGACAAGATTGATTTAAGAAAATCATCAGATATAACTAGGTCTCTTTTTTCTACAGAACAGTTTGATGATATACAAATAGCAAAGGATGGAAATACTTTGATTATTAGTGTTGTTGAAAGACCATCAATATCAGCAATAGATATTTCGGGAAATAAAGCGCTTAAGACAGAACAATTAATTGAAAGTCTAGATGGAGTGGGCATTAAAGAGGGAGAGGTATATAAAAGATCAACTTTAGAAAAAGTAAAATCTGAGTTAGTTCGTTCATACGCATCTAATGGAAGATATGGTGCTGGGGTTGAGATAGATGAAGTTAAAAAACCTAGAAATAGAATTGATATTAATATCACAGTTGATGAAGGAAAAAGCGCAAAAATAGAGAAAATTAATATTATTGGAAATGAGGTATTTGATAATGAAGAACTCTTGAAAGGTTTTGAATTATCAGAAGGGTCATTCTTTTCTTTTTTAAATAACGACAATGCTTATTCAAGAGAAAAGCTTAAAGGAGACATAGAGACATTAGAATCTTTTTATAAAGACAGAGGATATCTAAAGTTTTCTATAGAATCCTCTCAAATAAGTCTTTCAAGAGATATGAAAAGCATATTTATTAACTTTAATGTTTTTGAAGGTAAAAAATACTCTATCTCTGAAGCGGAGGTGGTTGGTGATGTACCAATTGAAGAGGAGGTCTACACTTCAATAATTGATTCGCTCAAAGGTCTAACTTACTCTCAGGCACAAATAACCTCTATCGAGGAGTTTTTCACCAATGTACTCGGTAATAGGGGATTTGCTTTTGCAGAGGTAAGTGGTGATCCTGAAATAAACGATGATACCAATGAGGTTAAGATCATATTTTCTGTAGTTCCAGGAAAAAGAACCTACACAAGAAAAATTCTATTCACTGGGAATAATATTACTCAAGATCATGTTTTAAGAAGAGAAATGAGACAATTTGAAGGGGCTTGGTCTTCAAACAATAGTATTGAAGCTGGAAAAGTAAGACTTGAAAGGTTGGGTTATTTTAAGGAAGTTGAAGTTGAAACAATTCCAGTACCAAATACAGATGATCAAATCGATGTTATGTATTCAGTTGAAGAAGAAACAACGGGTTCTGTTGGAGGCAATATTGGCTATAGTGATTTTGGTTTAATGTTAGGATTTAATCTTCAAGAGCAGAATTTTCTTGGCTCTGGTAATACAGTAGGTATAGGTATTAGTAAGAATATTTATTCTGAAAACTACAACCTTTCTTATTTAAATCCTTATGCAACCAAGGATGGAGTAAGCCAAGGATACAATCTTTATTACAGAAAAACTGATTATGGTGAGTTTAATGTTGCTAATTATCTGAGTGATTCTATGGGTTTTGGTGTTCAATTCGGATACCCAATAACAGATACTCAAAGAGTTAATTTTGGACTGACATATGATAAAACAGATATTGATATCGGAAGAATGCCTGCAAGAGAAATATGGGATTTTATTAATGCTGAAGGAAGTATTTTTGAAACCTTAACTGCTCAGATTTCCTGGCAAAGAATTACACTTAATAGAGGTATATTTCCAACAGATGGCTCATCAACTGTTTTAAGTCTCTCTTCTACAATCCCTGGTGGAGATATTGATTATGCTAGGTTCAACATTAGACAAAAATATTACCAACCTTTGATAAATGATCTTGTTTTTGGCTTCAATATTGAGCTTGGTTATTTAACTCCGTTTGGAGACACAAATGAAACTCCATTTTTTCAAAATTTTTATGCAGGCGGGCCTCGATCATTGAGAGGATTTGAATCAAATACTCTTGGGCCAAGAAGCACAGAAGCCCCATGTTATGAATTTAATTATGCAGAAGGCACATGTCCAAATCTAATAGATACCGATGGTGATGGCGTGTTAGATGAACCGTATTATAATCCGTATGCAAATTCTGAATATAATAAAAGAGTTTCAATCGGTGGTAATGTAAAAGTTGAAGGAAGTCTCCAATTAATTTTTAGACTACCTTTTATTGAAGATCAAAGATCAATGAGATCAGCATTCTTCTTTGATTTTGGAAATGTGTTTTCTGATAACTGTAAAGACTATCAAATTAATTGTTATAAACCATCTGTGGATGATCTAAGGTATTCATATGGTGTTGGTATAACCTGGATAACTGGCTTTGGTCCAATGAGTTTTGCCATATCTAAGCCTACGAATGCTGGTCAATACGAAGAAACCAAGGAATTTCAATTCACTGTAGGCAATGTATTCTAATTAAGATAAAATATCACACACCAATAAGGGGTAATTATGAAAAATCTATTAAAATTTAATTTATTTGCAGCTTTAATGCTTTCTATCCCAGCTTTTGCTGTTGATGGTATGGCTGTAATTGATATGAGAACTGCTGTTCTTTCTACTCAAGCAGCTGCAGACGCTTTTAAAGCTCTTGAAGAAGATGCTGATTATGCATCTAACTTAGAAGAAGCTCAGTCGCTTCAAGCTGAAAGACAAGCCATTGCAGAAAAATTACAAAAAGAACTTGAAACCTTATCACAAGAACAAATTGCACAAATGCAAAAAGATATTCAAGATAAAGGTAAAGATCTTGAGTTTCTAGCTGGCAAGATTCAACAAGCACAGGAAGAAACTGCTCAAAGAGTTTTTTCAGAGAACGGTGCAGCGATGCAAAAAATTATTGGTGAGTTAATACAAGCTAAGCAAATCAAAGTACTTTTACAGAAGAATGAAACTATTCTTTTTAGTGATCCAGCAATGGACTTAACTGATGATGTTACATCAATGCTCGATGTTGCGGCTTCAGAGGCTAATACTCAATCCGAGTAGTGTCTGAAAATAAAGAATATACATTAGCTGAAATAGCAAAGCATACAGATTCTATAGTTGTTGGCGATAGCATGGCTATCGTCAATAATTTATCAACCATAGAGTTTGCTTCATCCGATTCTCTCTCTTTTTTATCAAACCCAAAATATAGCAAATTTATCAGCGCCTCCAAAGCACAGGCAATCATTGTTCATGACTCTTTTGAAATAAAAGACGATAGGAATTATATAGTTAGCCCTGACCCTTATCTGGCATATGCAAAAGCGAGCTCTTTATTTAAAAAACATAATTTTGAACTTGATAATGCATCCATCCACCCAACTGCATCAATATCAAATGATTCAATTATAGGAAAAAATGTATCAATTGGTGCTAATTCTGTAATAGGTCCAAATTGCGAAATTGGTAATAATGTCGCAATAAAACCTAATTGCTCAATTGTTCAAGATGTAAAAATAGGAGAAAACTCGATTATTCACAACGGAACAGTATTAGGATCAGATGGCTTCGGATATGCACCAACTAAAGAGGGCTACGTGAAGATTGAGCAAATTGGTAAATTGGTTATTGAAAAAAATGTAGAAATTGGAGCGAATTGTACAATTGATAGAGGCGCCATTTTGGACACAGAAATACATGAAGGAGTAAAGTTAGATAATCAAATACACATTGCACATAATGTTGTTATAGGAAAAAATTCAGCGATTGCAGCCTCTTGTGCTGTTGCAGGCTCAACTATTATTGGTAAAAACTTCCAAATGGGTGGTTTGTCAGGTGTACTTGGACATTTAAATATATGTGACAATGTTACTGTTGGAGCACATACCCTAATTACAAAAGATATCAAAGAACCTGGAAATTATGTTGGTATAATGCCTGCGCAGGAGCAGAAAGATTGGGCAAAATCTTCTGTTTATATCAAAAAAAGAGGCAAATAATGTTAAAACACTTTGATGAAATAAAAAACTTTCTTCCTCACAGAGAACCATTTCTTTTTATTGAAGAAATTATTGAAGTTGAACTGGGTAAAAGTATTCATTGTATTTTAAAAAATTCAGCCAGTGATGATTTCTATAAGGGTCATTTTCCAGGTAATCCAGTTTTTCCTGGAGTATTATTAGTTGAAGCACTTGCTCAGACATCTGGAATTTTGGGTTTTAAAACAATGGATAAGACACCGGAAGAGGGTTCAATCTATGTATTTGCAGGTATAGACAAAGCTAGATTTAGATCACGCGTCGGACCAAATGATAAAGTTCATTTATACAGTACAGTTGTCAGCGAAAAAAAAGGTATTTGGAAGTTTGATACCAGGGCTGAAGTTGATAATAAAGTTGTATGTTCGGCTTCAATACTTTGCGCAGATAGGAAAGCTTAATGACTATAGATTCCTCATCAATTATAAGTAATAAAACAAAGATTCATCCAAGCGTAAATGTTGGACCTTTTTGTATTATTGGTGATGATGTAGAAATAGAGGAGGGCACTAGTGTTTTAAGTCATGCCATTATTAAGGGTCCAACCAAAATAGGTAAAAATAATACTATTTATCAATTTTCTTCTATTGGAGAAGATACCCCCGATAAAAAATTCAAGGGTGAAGATACTAAGTTAATTATTGGTGATGATAATGTTTTTAGAGAAGGTGTTACTGTTCATCGAGGAACTATTCAAGACAAAGGAGTTACCAAAATTGGAAATGGTAATCTCTTGATGGCATACACTCATATCGCTCATGATTGTTTAGTTGGAGATAACAATATCTTTGCCAATAATGCTGGTATTGCAGGTCATGTTTCTGTTGGTAATTATGTTGTTATAGGCGGATATTCAGCTGTACACCAATTTTGTAGTTTAGGGGATTATTCTTTTGCTGGTATGAATACATCAATAACTATGGATGTCCCAGCTTATACTAAGGTAGCTTCTAACCCAGCAAGAGTAATCGGTCTTAATTCAGTAGGAATGACTAGAAATAATATTCCATCAGAATCCATAAGTCTTGTTAAGAAAGCTTTTAAAATTATCTATAAAAAGGGATTAAAGCTTGAAGATTCGTTAAAAGAAATAGATATTCTTTTGGCTGAAACGAATGATACCTATCTAGATATTTTTTCTCAGTCTATTAAAGCTTCATCTCGTGGCATTTTAAGGTAAGTGAGCTTGCAAAAGCCAATTATTAAAGTTGGGGTTGTTGCAGGCGAATACTCCGGTGACAGACTTGGAGCAAAAATAATTTCAGGACTTAAAAAAACTCATCATGTCGAATTATATGGAGTTGGTGGACCTAAAATAATTCAAGAAGGACTCAGTTCAATTTTTGATTTTAGTGAGTTGCATGTAATGGGCTTAATAGAACCTCTAATTAAATATAGGCAACTCAGACAACTACAAAAAAAATTAATAAATTTATTCATTGAAAATGATGTAGATTATTTCATAGGCATTGATTCCCCAGATTTTAATATAAGCATTCACAAAATACTCAAGCAAAAAGAAATAAGCAAAAATATTCAAGTTGTTAGTCCATCAGTTTGGGGATGGAGAGAGGGTAGAATTAAAAATATTAAACGTTATATAGATTTAACAATGTGCTTATTTAATTTTGAGCATGATTATTATAGAAATAAGAATTTACCAAGTATTCATATAGGACATCCATTTAGTAAATTATTTAAACAAGACTCACAGCTTGTATATAAAAAATATCATTTAGATCCTTTAAAAAGATATATTTCAATACTCCCGGGAAGCAGGGTCTCTGAAATTGAAAATTTACTCCCTACTTATATAGAGTTTATTAATATTCATGCAAATAAAAATGAGGATTATGTGTACCTAATTCCTGCATCTGATCAAAAGACTTATGAAACAATTGATAATCTTGTCCCAAAATCATTGCCAGTTAAGATAAGCATAGACTCTGCAAAAGATTTCTTATCAATTTCTGATTGCTCCGTAGTAACCTCTGGGACTGCAACTCTTGAAGCTGCAATATTAGGCGCATCCCCAATTATTTGTTATAGAACAAATCCAATTAATTATTTTATTATTTCAAGAATGCTAAAGATTGATGATGTCGGCCTTCCAAATTTATTATTAGGCTCAAGAAAATTTCCTGAACTAATTCAAAAAAAATGTACTCCACAAGAAATACTAAAGGCTATTGAATCTAATGATTTTCATCATTTAAACTCACTTTCAGAACAATTGAGAACCTTATTAATTGGCTCAGAGGAAACCGAGCACACAAATGCAATTTTAAAGCTTTGAATTTTATTGCTGGAGTTGATGAGGTTGGAAGAGGTTGTTTGGCTGGCCCTGTGATTGCAGCAGCTGTAGTTCTAAAAACTAACATACCTGGTCTTGCAGATTCAAAAAAGCTTTCAAAGAAGAAAAGAGAAGAGTTATCTTCAACCATAATGCAAAATTCTTATTTTTCTTTTGGATCTGCATCTGTTGAAGAAATAGATAGTATTAATATTCTACAAGCTTCTTTATTAGCAATGAAAAGGGCTATACTAAACCTATCTGTTGAACCAGGTAAGATTCTTGTTGATGGAACGCATAAACCTGATTTAGATATAGATACTCAAACAATAATTGGTGGTGATTCTATTGTAGATGAAATAAGCGCCGCCTCAATTATTGCAAAAGTTTATAGGGATAATTTAATGATGCAATTTGATAAAAAATATCCAGATTTTTATTTTTCGAGTCATAAGGGTTATGGCACGAAATTGCATAAAGCTGCAATAAAAAAGCATGGCATAACACCAATTCACAGAAAAACATTTAAAGGAGTTATCGCTTAGTAAAATGGAAAAAACATTTTCTCATTTAAGAGTCTCATCAGAATATAGTATTACGCAAGGGCTCTTAACAATTAATCAGTTAGTTGATTGTGCAAAAAAGCATTCTGTCCCATCTCTTGCTTTAACTGATAAGTCTAATATGTTTGCAATGGTTAAATTTTTTAATAAATGCGAAAGTGCAGGTATTAAGCCAATATCTGGATCGTCAATAAGAGTTATATTTGATGGTGATGACTCATCGCATGAACTTTTGTGTTTGGCTAAAAATAACAATGGACATAAAAATTTAATGAGAGCGATTTCTAAAGCTCATAATAATTATTCATATCAAACTCCAATACTTAATTTCAATGATCTTGAGGAATTTAGAAATGATGTAATAGTAATTTCTGGCGGAAAAGATAGTCACATATTTGAGCTAATAAAAAGGAAGAAATTTGATGAGGCAGCCAGTCGTATTGATAAATTTCTAGAAGTATTTAAAGAAGATTTCTTTATAGAAATTCAAAAAACTAATAGACCAGATGAGCAGGAATTTTTTACAAATATACTCCCAATTTCTAATCTAAAAGGAGTTCCTTTAATTGCTACAAACGATGTTCTTTTTTCAGAAAAAAATGATTATGAGACTCACGAAACTAAAGTATGTATTAATACAGGAAGAACTTTGAATGATCCAAATAGAGAAAAACCTTTTTCTAGTGAGCAGTATTTTAAGTCTCCTGATGAAATGAGTAATTTATTTCTAGACTTTGATGAGCTCATAAAAAATACAAATGAAGTTGCAAAAAAATGTAATGTATCTCTGCATACTGAAGGATATTTTCTTCCTGAATATCCTGTTCCAGATGAACATGACTTTGATTCATATATTGCTGAACTTTCACACAAAAAGCTAAATCAAATAATTGTAAATTTTGATGATAAAAAGCAAGGAGAATACAAGCAAAGACTTGATTATGAATTAAATCAAATAAAAAAAATGGGCTTCTCAAGTTACTTTTTAATTGTCTATGATTTTATTCAGTGGTCTAAAGATAATGATGTTCCTGTAGGGCCTGGCAGGGGCTCAGGAGCTGGTTCATTAGTTGCATATTCACTTGGTATAACCACACTTGATCCGATAGCTCATGGTTTGCTATTTGAACGTTTTCTCAATCCTGAAAGGATATCTATGCCCGACTTCGATATAGATTTTTGTATGGAAAAAAGAGATAGCGTTATTGATTATGTAAGCAATAAATATGGCAGCGAAGCTGTTTCACAAATAGCTACTTTTGGAACAATGGCTGCAAGAGCTGTTGTCAGAGATGTTGCTCGGGCAATGGGTAAGCCTTATGCATTGGGAGATAGAATTTCAAAAATGATTCCGTTTGCACCAGGAATGACACTTGATAGAGCAAAAGAAGAACAACCAGTTTTTGCTCAAGCTGCAAAAAATGATTCTGAAGTCAGAGAAGTTGTAGACTTGGCATATAAATTAGAAGGCATAGCAAGAAATGTAGGTAAACATGCTGGTGGAGTTGTTATTGCCCCAGGAAGCTTGTCAGATTTTTGTCCTATATATAATGATCGACAGTCATCTTCAATCATGACTCAGTATGATAAAGATGATGTAGAAAAAATTGGATTAGTAAAATTTGATTTCTTAGGATTAAGAACACTAACCGTCATTGATAAAGCCGTAAAATCTATCAACAAATCTTTTCAAAACGGTGAAGAGCAATTAAATCTAGATAGTATTCCATTAAATGATCCCAAGGTATTTGAATTATTATCATCTGGTAAAACAATGGCAGTCTTTCAATTGGAATCAACAGGGATGAGAGATTTAATCAAAAAACTCAAACCTACAAAATTTGAAGAAATAACAGCTCTTTTAGCTCTATACAGGCCTGGACCCCTTAATTCAGGAATGCATACAACTTTTGTAGATAGAAAACATGGCAGAAGTCAGGTTACCTATCCTCATGAATTACTTGAGCCAGTTCTATCTGAAACTTATGGAGTTATTGTCTACCAAGAACAGGTCATGGAAGCTGCTCGAGTTCTTGCTGGTTATTCTATGGGTCAAGCAGACATACTTCGAAGAGTGATGGGTAAGAAAAAAGTTGAAGAAATGGAAGAGCAACGAGAAATTTTTGTTAAGGGCTGCGATAAAAATTCTATACCAGCAAAAACAGCAGAAAAAATATTTGAGCTAATAGAGCAATTTGCAGAGTACGGCTTTAATAAATCCCACTCAGCTGCTTATGCAGTAATTTCTTATCAAACAGCATATCTTAAAACTTATTATCCTGAGCATTTTATGGCTGCAGTACTTTCAACTGAGCTAGGAAATACAGATAAAATTCATGCATTAATTCAGGAATGTAAGCGAATGAATATCAATGTTCTAAAACCAAATATTTTATCCAGTAGCAAAATGTTTTTAGTAAATGAAGATGGAGATATCGAATATGGTTTAGGAGCCATAAAAGGTGTGGCTGATACATTCATAAAACATGTGTGTCAAATAAGAGAAACCAATACATTTAACGATTTATGGGATTTTTCAAAGAAAGTTGACACAAAACTTGGAGGTAAGAAATCCTTAGAGGCTTTATCTCAATCTGGTGCATTTGATAGCATTGCTCCCTCAAGAAGCATAGCAATTTCATGTGTTGAGGATATGTTGAAAGACGGATCAAAAAATATATCTAAGCAAGTTGGAATGTCAGGAGATTTATTCTCATCACTAGATGATAGTTTTGACCCATATGAAAAATATAAAAATACTCAAGACATGAATTTAAGCGAGTTGTTAGCGCTTGAAAAAAAATCATTGGGATATTATTTATCTGGACATCCTGTCAATGCAATTGAGACAAAAGTAAATCGACTTAGATCAACGCAAATACACAAACTCAACCATGATACAAAAAAAGCTTCCTTGGTAGTCTTAATAAACAGTGTTAGACAAATAAAAGACAAAAAAGGAAAACCTTTAACATTTATAAATTTTGATGATGGTACTGGAGTTATGGATGGAGTGGTCCCAAGTGAAGTTCTTGAAGAATGTCATGAAATTTTAAAAGATGGAAAAATTCTTGTTGTAAAGGGTGCTGTTGAAATAGATGACTACAGATCTAAAGAAATTGGTGATGCAATGTTTAGGATGAGAGTTAAAGAAGTTAAGTCATTAGACCAAGAGCTCTTAAAAAAGATTCAGGAAGTTATCTTAAATCTAGAAAAATCTGACCTATTTTCACTTGAGGAGCTTTCTGAAAAATTAGAGAAGTTAAATAAAGATTTGTGGAAATCTACAGGATGTAATTTAAATGTAAAAGTAATAACAAATGATTCAGAGGCTATAATAGACATGGGTGACAAATTTAAATTTGAACCGACATTATCAAATTTAAGTTTGTTAGATGAAACTTTTGGAAAAAATGCTCTAGAAATATAATTTTTGCACCGAATAAAAATGACAAATAAAGAAATTGATCCAAAGAACATCCCTGAGATTTCAGAAGATTATAAATTTTTAGATTTTGAGAAAACAATTCAGGATATATCTGAGAAAATCACTGCTCTAAAAAATTCAGCTATAGATTCTTCAGAGTTAAACAATCAGATTAATACTCTTCGAAAAGAAAGGGATGTGGAAACAAAAAAAATATATTCAAAGCTTTCTATTTGGCAGACAGTTCAAGTTGCTAGACATCCTCAGAGACCTCATACATTAGATTTTATAGACAGAATTTTTAATGATTTTGATGAATTACATGGTGACAGACAATTTGGTGATGATGCTTCAATTATTGGAGGCATAGCATATCTTGAAAATATGCCGGTCATGATTATTGGACATGAGAAAGGAAGAGATACCGAAGAAAAAGTTAGAAGAAATTTTGGAATGCCTCAGCCTGAAGGCTATAGAAAAGCTAAGAGACTGATGGAGTTAGCTGAACAATTTACCATGCCAGTTATAACTTTTATTGATACGGCTGGAGCATATCCAGGTATAGAGGGTGAAGAAAGGGGCCAGAGTGAGGCAATTGCTAGAAATTTAGCAGTCATGTCAGAACTAAGAACTCCAATTTTAGTTGTAGTTACTGGTGAGGGAGGTTCTGGAGGAGCATTAGCTATAAGTGTTGGTGATAATATTGCAATGCTTCAATATGCTACTTATTCTGTAGCCTCTCCAGAAGCTTGTGCTTCAATAATATGGAGAACAGCTGACAAGGCTTCAGATGCTGCTGAGGCGATGAAGGTTTCAGCAAATGAACTAAAAAAATTAAAAATTATTGATGAAATTATTGAAGAGCCTTTGGGTGGTGCTCACAGGGACTATGATCTAATTTCATCAAGCATAAAAGACTCCCTAATTAAAAATTTATCTGCTCTAAATAGTATGTCTATGGAACAACTGCTGGACAGAAGATACAAAAGATTAGTAGAAATTGGCATTTAGATTTTGATTAGTTTTAATGATTTAACTTGTCACTTAGATTTAGATAAAAAAATCTATGTTGGATATAGTGGGGGGGCTGACTCCACCGCATTATTGCATTTGCTTTGTTCATATGATATTTCTAACATAGAGGCAATCCATATAAATCATAATCTTTCAAGCAATTCAGCAAGATGGGAAGACCATTGTAAACAGACCTCTAAGAAATTAGGTATACCATGCCATGTTGAGTCTGTTGAAATTAAAATTGATGGGGATGGTCTGGAATCAGCTGCTAGAAAAGCTAGATACAAGATATTTACAAAATACCTCAAAGAGGGAGACCAGATTTTACTTGGTCATCATTCTAATGATGTAGCTGAAACTTTTTTATTAAGGCTATTTAGAGGCACAGGAGTTAATGGTCTTGAAAGCCTTAATTGCAAAAGAGGCGTAGGAGATGGTTATCTCGTAAGACCATTAATTAATCTAACCAAAGAAAATATTATGATGTACCTCAGAGAAAACAACATCAGTTATATCAATGATGAGTCTAATGATGGACAGGAGCAAGATAGAAACTACATAAGAAATAATATTATTCCTTCTATTGAGCAGAGATGGATGAAGGCATCATCAAGAATCTCTAATACTTCAGAGTTTATAAGGATTAAAAATCAATCATATGAAATTCTTTTAGAAGAAAAATTTAAACATTTAATTGATAAAAAAATTAAAGTTAAAGATCTAATAGAAATAGATGAACCATTTGTTGTTGATATTATTAGACATTCAATCAGAAAACAGGGTATAGCCATGCCAAGCAAAAAGGTAATTGAAGAAATTATAAAAACTTTTATACAATCAAATCCTGGGCCTAAATCTTTAGTTTCATGGACAAGAGCTGATAAGGATCAAGCAGGCGGAGAAATTTGTTATAAAGATGGATGTATCATTATTTCTAAGAAATAGTGTTTAGGTATGAAACTCTAGGAGATTTAAATTATGGATTTTAAGACAGTAAAAATAAATAAAGAAAATAAAGTTGCTTCAATAGAAATAAATAGACCAGACGTATTGAATGCTTTTAATTCTCAATTAATTTGGGATTTACAAGAAGCAACTAAATTAGTGAAAGATGATGACAATATAAGAGTTGTGGTTCTTTCTGGATCAGGAAGAGCTTTTTCTTCTGGCGCTGATTTATCTGAAGCTGATGCTAATTGGGATGGATCAAAGGATGCTTTGTTAAGAGGCTTTAAGCCTTCATTTGACAATATAATTTCTATGCCTAAGCCTGTTATAGCTTCTATACAAGGTCCAGCAGCTGGAATAGGAGCTGCATTTGCTATGGCATGTGATTTAAGAGTGATGTCTGATGATGCATATATTCTCTCGGTATTTAGTAACATTGCTTTAATACCTGATGGGGGACTTTCATGGCTATTACCAAAATATCTTGGATATTCAAAAGCATATGAATATGCAATAGAAGCAAAAAAAATTGATGCAAAAGAATGTTTGCAGTTTGGTTTGGCTAATAAAGTAACAACGGTTGATAAGCTAAAAGAAGATACATTAGAGTGGGCTGATAGACTTGCTAAAAGATCACCACAAGCCCTTGCGAACACCAAAAAATTAATGCGAGAATCATTATCTAATTCGTATTGGGACACATATCAAAGCGAAGCTGAAATTCAAAATAGCTTGACTAGAAGTCCTCAAAATGAAGAGGCTGTAATAGCTTTTTTTGAAAAACGCGAACCAAATTTCGATTAGTTTTTATAGGATTTTACTTAGCCCTACGATAATAGCTTCAAATGAGGCTCTTGTAGTATTTGGATTTATTCCAACTCCCCATCTTGTCTGTCCATCTTTCTCAAGCTCAATATACGCTGCAGCCTGAGCATCAGAACCTGATGAGATTGCGGATTGATGATAGTCAGAAATTTTTATATTGATACCTAATTCTTTGGACAGACCATTAACAAATGAATCTATTGGCCCATTCCCAGTTCCAGATACAGTGACTTCTTCTGTATTCATAATCATCTTTACTTCTAACTCGTTAACGTCATCTTTAGTTGATGAAGTATGGCTTTGATATGCAAAATTATTTTTTGGTTTTAAAAAGTTTGTCTCAAATATTTCCCATATTTCAGGACTACTAATTTCTTTACCTGTTTCATCTGCAAGTTTTTGTATTTTTTGACTCATGCTAATTTGAAGTCTTCTTGGAAGAGATACCCCGTGGTCTTTTTCTAAAAGAAATGCAACACCACCTTTTCCAGATTGAGAGTTTATACGAACAACAGCCTCATAACTTCTTCCTAGGTCAGCTGGATCAATCGGTAAATATGGGACAGCCCACTCAGGATCATTGCTTTGTTTCATAGCTTGGAAACCCTTTTTTATTGCATCCTGATGGGATCCTGAAAATGCTGTAAAAACTAGGTCTCCTGCGTATGGATGTCTTGGATGCACTGGCAGCTGATTACAATACTCAACCTCTCTCATAACTGAATTTATGTTTGAAAAGTCTAGCTGCGGATCAATTCCTTGAGTAAGCATATTCAAAGCTATCGTGACTATGTCTACATTTCCAGTTCTTTCACCGTTTCCAAACAAAGTGCCTTCAACTCTATCCGCACCAGCCATGAGTCCAAACTCAGATGCTGCAACAGCTGTACCTCTATCATTATGAGGATGGAGACTTAGAGAGATATATTTACGATTTTTTAAGTTCTTATCCATCCATTCAATCTGATCACCGTATATATTTGGTGTTGACATTTCTACAGTTGCAGGAAGGTTTATTATGATTTTATGTTTTGAAACCTCTTTTAGAATATCTACAACTGCATCACAGACTTCTGCGGCATAATCTAGTTCGGTTCCAGTAAAGCTTTCAGGTGAATATTCAAAACTCCAGTCGGTATCAGGATTTGCTAAAGCCAATTCCTTTATTTTCAATGCACCATTAATTGCAATCTCTTTAATACCTTCTTTATCTTGATTAAAAACAACTTTTCTCTGAAGGGTAGATGTCGAATTATAAAAATGAACAATAGCTCTTGGAATGCCTTTAAGAGATTCAAAAGTTCTTTCAATTAATTCATTCCTAGACTGGGTTAGAACCTGAATGTTTACATCAGAAGGAATTTTTTTATCCTCTATTAGAGATCTTACAAAATCAAAGTCAGTTTGTGATGCAGAAGGAAAGCCAACTTCAATTTCTTTAAACCCTAGTTTGCATAGCAAAGTAAACATTCTGTCTTTTCTTTCAGAGCCCATTGGCTCAATCAATGCCTGATTGCCATCTCTAAGATCAACAGAACACCATGTAGGCGCTTGATTTATTACTTTTGAAGGCCATTGCCTATCTTTAAGATTAATGGGCTTAAAAGCTTTATATTTATTTACTGGATTATCCATTTTTTATCTGTAAATGTTAATATTTTCTTTCTATGATAACTCCAAGTATTAAAACAAACTTAATTCTTAAAGAGATGGGTATTACCAGGTATGAACTTCGTTCAAAGCAGCAATCAGACCTCTCAAAAACAATTTTTAGCTACCAAAAAGGAAATATTCTAACATTACTTGAGCAATCATATGATGATTTAAGTGAAGATGAGGCAAAGCTCCTTAATGCCATTGTTGATGCAGTTAATTCTGTTAACGAAGATACAATTCAAAATAAATTTAATATTGAAGATGCAAAAAAAATTATTTTAGCGATGAAAGATATTAAAGGCATAATTAGTTTTATACCTGACATTAGTACCCTTGATTCATCAATACCTTTTGTCCAATCATCTTCACTCAACAAAATGATTTCTGATACAGAGTCAAAGAAGATTTTATGGAAAAAGCTTAAAGAGATTATTTTAAAGTAATTTATGTATAAGATTTCCTTGATGGGTTTAAATGATTTAGAAGAAGCCTACAAGATAGAGCTTGAAGTTAATCCTAGTCCTTGGAAACATGAAACTTTTTTATCATCTTTTGAGGTTGGCCATAAGGGTCTAATTTGCAAGAAAGATAATCTAATGATTGGATTTATTATCTTTTCACCAATTAGCCCAGAAGCCCATATATTAAGTATTTCAGTAAGAAATGAAATGCAATCAAAGGGTATTGGAACTTTGCTTCTCAAAAGTATGCTAGACCAATGCAAAGTCATGAACTATAAAAAGATATTCCTTGAAGTAAGAGTAAGCAACGAAAAGGCTATTAATTTTTATGAAAAGTTTGGTTTTAGTAAAGATGCCATTAGGAATAATTACTATACAGACAATTCAGAAGATGCCTTGTTAATGTCACTCTCAATTTAACCATTTCTTTTTTTTAACCACATAATTTGATTTGTGACGATTATCAAATATGAGATAAAAAATGTTATGTAAAAGCTTATTAGAATTGGATGATCTACGTTTGAATCTATGACAATTGGGTTATCTGGTGGAAATCTTCTTAAAACTTCCGTTATACCAGGAACCATATGGAATAAAAAAAGCGCAGAATAGCTGATGGTTTGCAAGTAGGGTGCAAGGAATCCAAAAAATAGACCCTTCTCATTAATGTATCCAAATATCACGGCTAAGAGTGTAACTATTGCCAATAAGTGCCCCACACCAAACCCACGCTTATATATCAATAGGGCAGTTACTGCAGCAATAATAGTTGTAACAACGAAGACTTTTGCTGAAAAATTTTTAGTTTCAATGATTGTATGCTTTTTTAAAGAATATGCTCCTGAGCCTATTGCTAAAATAGCTATTAAAGTATGAATCCAACCAATGAAGGATATATCCATTAATAATTAGCTAAGAAGATTTTCAATATCTGATTCAATATCTTCAGGCTTAGTTGTTGGAGAATATCTCTTAACAACCTTTCCATCCTTATTAACTAAGAATTTTGAAAAATTCCATTTGATATTTTTTGTGCCGAGAACACCAGGTTGCTCATTTTTAAGAAAATCATAAAAGGGGTCCGCATTTGAACCATTAACATCAATCTTGTCGAAAATTTTAAAACTCACATTATATTTTTCAGTACAGAAAAATTGAATTTCTTCATTAGTACCAGGTTCTTGACCTTTAAATTGGTTACAAGGAAACCCAAGGATTTCTAAACCATTAGAATTATATTTTTCATATAATTCTTGAAGGCCTTTATATTGAGGTGTAAGTCCGCATTGACTAGCAACATTTACAACCAAGAGAACTTTATCTTGATACTCACTAAGAGATACTTCATTTAAATCTGCATCTTTAACATTAAAGTCATAAACTGTTTTCATTTTTGGGTTCCTTTGTTTTGATTAAAAAATGTGATTTTAAAAAATATGATTATATACAAAAAAGAGATACAAATCTTAAAATGACCTTATCCTGAAGCATCTATATAATTATTTATTGAGAATAAGTTATGACGAACACTAAAGTTAAATATATTTGGAAAAGATTTGCTGAGCTGTCTTCAGACGAGCTATATGCAATGATTCACTTGAGACAAAAAGTATTTATTGTTGAGCAAGATTGTCCATACATAGATGCAGACTACAACGATCAAGATGCATTCCATTTATTGGCATATAAAGATAATGATTTAATTGGGTATCTTAGAGCCTTTAGACCAGGAATAAAATACGAAGGTTCTTCACTAGGGAGAATAGTCACAGAAATAAATTCAAGAGGCCTTGGTATTGGAAAAGAAATTACAAAAGAAGGGGTAAACTTTTTATCAAAAGAATATCCTGATCATGAAATTGTTATTTCAGCTCAACATAGGCTAGAACATTTTTATGTTGAACTTGGATTTACAGCTAGAGGTGAGGTTTATCTAGAAGATGACATTGATCATATCCAGATGTACCTTCCTCCAAAACAAAATTAGATTCTATCTTTATCTAGCTTACTTACTATCTCATCATATACAGAAGATGAAAACTTGAAATCATCTATAAAACCACAATGGCCTCCGTGTTGTTGAGGTTTAAATTTTACATAATCGGTTTGAACAAGTTCTTGAAGAGGTCTAATAGGAACGCAAGGATCATCAATAGATGAGTAAATGAGTGTGTTATGTTTTATCTGATTTAAAGTATTCTGTGTTATGGCATACCCAGAAAAAAGCTCTTTCACGTTGTTGTGTGGTGAAAAATTTTTTGTAAAAAATTCTGTCATCTCTTCAAGACTTTTATATTTTAATGCCTCTTCCGCATTAGCAATATTATGGAATCTAATTTTTCTTCTTAATGTTCTTCGCCATTTATCAATAAAATATTTCTTTAAAATCCAAGCAGTGTTATCCATAGTAAGCATTGAAATCTCAGGATCAATTACTGGAGATAGAACAATAGTACTTTTTAAAAAGTCGATTGAGTCAGAAGCAGATATTCTTAATGAGATATTGCCGCCAAGCGAAAAACCAATTAAGTGTATTTCGCTGTCTTGATATTTATTGCCAATAAATTTTACCGCTTCAATCAACGTCTGAATATCGGTAGCCCTAAAAAAATCTTTATTTAGGTGCTCTGTATTACCATGGTCGAGAGGATGGATTCTTATAATATCGAAATTATTAGTATGCAAAAGATGAGCCAAAGGAATTAAATATTTAGAATCTTTATGACCCAGCCACCCAGGAAAAAATATTACTTTCTTTTTATAAAAATCTGTTTCGAATATTTCGATTGACTGAGCATTAGATGATGTAAAAATCTTTTTGGAGGAGACTTTATTAAGTTTTTTACGTAAAGGTTTTTGCTGTCTTTCTCTTAAAGGACTTGATGCCACAAGAGTATTAAATAAACCATTCTTTAATAAATTTATCATGTTTTTCTTGCGTAGTAGGCAATTGTTCCAGAATATACATCCATAAATATGTGAGCAATTATAGCCACTAATATACTTTCGAAGTATAAATATATTCCACATAGCAAAACACCTACTAAAGCCGTTTTAATAACATGTTCCCAACCTAAATAAAGATGCCAAAGGCCAAAAATAAAGCTACTACAAATAACTGCTATCACCCAATCAGATTGAAGTTCAATATAGCTATAAAGAAACCAGCGAAAAATTAACTCTTCGCATATTCCAGCCGAAACGGATACAAGTAATGTGAATAATAAATATTCCTTATGAGACTCAGGCAATATATCAATTAGTGAGTTATTTTTTTTTAAAGTATTTAAGACACCAAGCTTAATATTTTCATTGTTTTTGATAGAGAAAATCACATATTTGATATACACAAAACATGCAAAAAATATAGATATTGATAAATAAGTTTTCCAATCAGTTGCTGGCAAAATCAGGGGAGGCTTAACACTTAATGCACCTTGATAAAAACAGAATAGTAAAAAACCTGTTACGGCCCACAATATTAGAGATGTTTTTATATATTCTGAACTTTTAGTCTTGAATTTATATTTTTCTAAGACTAAATCAACTACTGGAAAGAGTAGCAATAAATATAGTAATACGTACTCCAGGGATTCCATAAACTAATTACTTAATGATAGAACTATTAAATAATAAACTGTGAATCTCTTCTGTTATGAATGGTGCAAAAGGGTGCATCATAATTAGTATTTCTTTTAAAAGAGGCCTTAGATTATTTGTCTCCCCACTTTTTTTGCATTCCTCTATATAGACATCACAAAATTTACTCCAGAAAAACTCATAAACTTCGTTAATAGCATAGTCTAATCTATAGTCCTTAATATTTTTCTCGATTTGTTTTTTTGATTTATCAAACTCTTCGTATATCCAATCATCAGTTTTATTAGCTGATTGAAATGAATCGTTTCCAACTGGATAGCCGTTGATAAATCTTGCTGCATTCCAGACTTTAGTACAGAAGTTTCTGTATCCTTTAAGCCTACCCATCTCAAAGCTTATATCTTTAGTGTGAGTTGCTAGAGAATAAAATGTCATTCTTAAAGCATCTGTTCCGTATGAATCAATACCTTTTGGAAATTGATTTCTTGTCTTTCTTTCAATCTTCTGAGCAATACCTTCTTGCATGAGATTTGAAGTTCTTTTTTCAACTAAATCGTCTTGAGAAATTCCATAAATTAAGTCTAGCGGATCAATTACATTGCCTTTAGATTTTGACATCTTTTGTCCATTTTCATCTCTTATAAGGCCAGTAACATAGACATCTTTAAAAGGGATTTGATCAGTAAACTCAAGGCTCATCATCATCATTCTTGCTACCCAGAAAAAAATGATATCAAACCCAGTAACCAGCAAAGAGGTTGGGAAATGCTTTTCAAAATCTTCAGTTTTTTCTGGCCATCCCAAAGACGCAAAAGGCCATAAACTTGAAGAAAACCAGGTATCTAAAACGTCTTCATCTTGAGAAAGTTTTCGATCATCAAGTTTATAAAATTGCCTAACTTCTTTTTCACTATGACCAACGTAAACATTATTTTCTGAGTCATACCATGCTGGAATTCTGTGACCCCACCATATTTGTCTACTGATGCACCAGTCCTCAATATTATTCATCCAATTAAAATACGTTTTAACCCAATTGCCAGGATGAAATTTTATATCTCCCTTATTAACAGCCTCATTAGCTCTTGCCGCCATTTCTTCCGTTTTTACATACCATTGATGACTTAATCTAGGCTCAATAACAATATTAGATCTTTCACCTCTGGGTACGCTTACATGATGTTTTTCTTCTTTTTCTAAAAGATTGAGTTCTTTAAGCTTCTCTAATACAGCCTTTCTAACTTTAAAACGATCGAGATTTGAAAATGGCTCAGGTACATTTTCATTTGACCATGCATCTTCATTAAATATATTGATGGGTTCAAAGTCACTTGCGATATCTGAAGTCTTTACCTCACCATCTACTTCATGAAGTGAATATTTTTTACCTATTTCATAGTCGTTAAAGTCATGGCCTGGAGTAATTTTTAGACAACCAGTTCCAAATTCCATATCAACATACTCATCAGCTAATATAGGTATCTTTCTTCCAACAAAGGGTAAAACGATATTCTTACCTATAAGATTTTTATACCTATCATCATTTGGATTAACAGCAACTGCCATATCTCCAAACATAGTTTCAGGTCTTGTTGTTGCTACTATTAAATACTCTTCCGAATCTTCAATTGGATATTTAATATGCCAAAGGAGGCCATCTTTTTCCTGCCTTACTACCTCAAGGTCTGAAACAGCAGTTTTTAGGGATGGATCCCAATTAACTAACCTGTAACCCCTATAGATTTTATCTTTTCTGTGTAACTCAACGAATGCTTTTATAACTGCTTCGTTGCATCCATCATCTAAGGTAAACCTATATTTATTCCAATCTACCGAGCATCCAAGTCTTTTAATTTGAGATGTAATTTTTTCTTCTGAATAATCTTTCCATGACCAAACTTCATCAAGAAATTTCTCTCTTCCAAGTTCATTTCTAGTTATATCTTTTTTTGCAAGATTATTTTCTACAACCATCTGAGTAGCTATACCAGCATGATCAGATCCAACTTGCCAATGAGCATCCTTACCAGCCATATGGTTATACCTAGTGTAAAAATCCATAATGGCATATTGAAAACTATGACCCATATGAAGAGTACCGGTTACATTTGGAGGTGGTATTACCTGAGAAAAAGAATCCTCAGAGTCTTTATTAGAAATAACTCTTTCAGCCCAAATCTTGGACCATTTTTCTTCAATTTCTACAGGGTAATACTGTTTATCCATTAGGAAGCTTAATTAAAATTATTTTAATTTCTTACTTAATAGCAATTGGCTAATAAGAGGAACCGGTCTTCCAGTTCCAGCTTTTACAGGAGTGCTATAGGAAGCTGTAGCAGCAATATCGATATGCGCCCACTTATAATCATTGGTAAATTTTGATAGGAAAGCAGCAGCATGAATTGTTCCAGCCTCTCTTCCACCGCCAATGTTCGCTAAATCTGCATATTTAGTTTTAGTACATGATTGATGCTCATCCCATAATGGAAGTTGCCAAGCTCTATCACCTGACTCTTCACCAGATTCAATTATTTTATCTGCAAGATGCTGGTCATTTGCCATAACTCCACTTGCATGCCTACCAAGAGCAATGACAACAGCTCCAGTTAGTGTTGCCATATCGATAACATATGAAGGTTTGTACTTTCCGACGTATGTTAAACAATCTGCAAGTATTAATCTTCCTTCAGCGTCGGTATTAAGTATTTCAATAGTCTGACCCGACATTGAAGTTACAACATCTCCAGGTTTTGTGGCTTTGGATGAGCACATATTTTCAGCACAACCCATAACACCTACTACGTTAATATCTGCATTTAATCTTGCTAGGGTAGACATCACTCCAAACACAGTCGCAGCTCCACACATATCCCATTTCATTTCATCCATAGCAGGGCTTGGTTTGATCGAAACTCCACCAGTATCAAAGGTGACACCTTTGCCCACTAGCGCAATAGGTTTGTCAGTCGATTTACCGCCTTTGTATTCGATAACCATCATCCTAGCTGGTTCTTCACTTCCCCTAGAGACGCTTAAAAATGAGCCCATACCCATTTTTTGCATTTGTTGTTCGTTAAAAGATTTAACTTTTAGCTTAGGGAAATCTTTAGTCATTGCTTTTACCTTTTTCTCAATGATTCTTGGGGTGCAATGATTGGCTGGAAGATCTCCTAAATATTTTGCAGTATTAACTCCTTCACCAATAGCATATCCAACTTTTGCAGCCTGTTTAGCTTTTGTTAATTTAGCTCCAGTTAAGCCTGAGGCAAGGATAGTCAATTTTTTTACACTAGGCTTCTTAGAAGTTTTATTTTTTGTTTCGGAAAAGATATAAACATTTGACTCAATTGTTTTAGAAACCATCTCAATTAACCAAAGCTCATCCTTCCCCTTTGGCGCAGTTGTTCCAGGCATAATTGATATATCTTTGCACTTATTTTGATTTCCTTTTTGAGCAATACCTTGATACATAGATAGCCATTTATGAGTAGGAGTATCTGCATCAAGCCCTTTAACTAGAAGAATATTTTTAGCATTAATTCCGTCAACTTTTGGAAGTAAAATACTGCCCCCAGATTGATCAAGATGCGATTGAATAGTTTTAGAAATATAACTTTTTGATTTTTTATTGAGCTCTTTGAAAGAGGAGTCATTTTTTGTATTTTTATTGATAACTAATACAAGCATATCTGTTGATAAAGAAGATATGTTTGATGCGTCTTTTACAAGAACATTATTTAAAACTTTATACGCCATTTAAGTTCTCCTGTCATGGTATTTACTGATAAGATAAATATTGTAATGCATCATAGTTCTCAAGGCATGTATAAAAAAAATATTCTTTCAAAAAGTTTGAATATGGAGGTCTTTAGATCATCAATTGGTGTGCTATTAATCTTCTTTCTACTTGTTGTAGGATCAAGGATTGTCGGTTACTTTGAACAAGCTGCTGAAGGAAATATAGATCCTGGAATAATATTGAGTGTAATTGCTTTAAGGTTTCCTGACTTTATAACATTATTGATACCCTTATCTTTTTTTTTAGGACTGCTCATAACAATTGGCAGATTGAATTCTGAGGGAGAAATTCATGGATATTTTTCAGCTGGCTTATCAAAATTTAACTTAATAAAATTTTTGCTGCCTCAAGCTTTTATTTATTTCTTTATAACTCTTATTTTAAGCTTATATATCGCACCCTACACAAAAAATCTCTCTAAAGATTTACTAGTAATAGATTCATTCGAAGAGCAGATTGATGCAATTCAATCTGATGAAATAGTTTCACTAGATGATGGAGGATTTCTTTATGTGCAAACTGAAGATGAAGGGTTAATAAAAGGGGTTAAGCTTTTTCAGGTTGATGAAGATAATTCATTTATTGTTATTTCTGATGAGTTGTTAACTACAGAGAAAGATAAAACCATTGAATTAAATTTAAAAAATGGGTCTTTTTATGGTGGCTTATTTTCAGAAACATCAAAAATTATTTCAAACTTTAATAATTTTAATTTTGAAATTGATAAGAATATGTCACAAAGCAATGATTTAAGTTTAACTAAATTATTTGATTTTTCTTCAGCATCAGACCAAGCAACATTTCAGTGGAATATATCAATACCAATAACAATTTTAATTTTGTTACTTTATGGCATATATATTTCATCATCAAAACCGAGAGAAGGTAAATTTTCATTTATGCTCCCGGGCATGTTGATATATGTTTCTTATTTAAGTCTTTTAATACTAAGTAGAGAATTTATATCTGATAATCCAAGCTCCATTTTTAACCTTTGGTTTATTCATGGTTTATTTGTCTTATTTTTATTTTTATATGTTTACAGAGAAAAAATTATTCTTGTAAGTTTTGCAAATTTGGCGATACAGGAAAATATTTATTTGAGGTACCTCATTGGAATCATGATATTTATTTTATTTATGTGGATGGTGACATGATTAAGATTTTTCATGGTTATCTAATCAAAAGGTCGTTTTTAATTTCTTTATTGATTTTTATTATGTTTACCGCACTAGATTTAGTTTTTAGTCTTATGTCAGAGCTTGAAAATTTATCTGAAGAATATAATTTTTTTAATGTCTTTTTATATGTTTTAAGTGTATCTCCAAGTAATGCAATAAATTTTCTAGAAGGCGCTTGTTTGCTTGGAGTTATGATTTCTTTAGGTATCTCACATCAAGAAGGCAACTTAAACGTCTTAAGGTCGAGTGGGGAATCGCCATTAAAAATAGTATTAATAAGCTCATTAGGTCCAATATTATTAATATTTTTATTTTTACCATCCAATGAGTTGTTTTTAAAAGATGTTAGAGCCGATGCAGAGATTAATAAAAATTTAATTGCGCAATCAACAGAAAAAAATAGCCAAAACAATAATTGGATTAAGGATGGAAAATCTTTTTTAACATATTCTTATATAAAAGATTCTTTTATTTATAAGGTTAAATTTATTAAAACCGATGATAGTAAAGTCCTCTATTTTAAAATGGCAGATTCAGCTGAAATCATTAAAAATCAAATAAAATTTGACGAAACAATGCAATATCATTTTTTTGAGGGATCTGGCATAGAAAATAATTTTGAAGAATTTAAATTTCCTTTGATTATAAAGATGCCATTTGCAAAGGTGGAAAATTTAAAAATTTCTGAAATAATTGATGCTCAAAAATTCATTAATACCAGTTCAAAAAAAGAAGATTTATTATTTATTGCCCATTTAGAAAAATATTTCTATAAAAATATATTTCAACCCATATCTATCTTATGCTTAATCATTTTTTTTGGTTCCTTTATTTTTGGTTCCTTGCGAGATGTTACGCCAGCATCAAGAATAGTATTATCAGTAGTGGGAGCTTTCATTTATAAAGTCTTTCAAGACTTCACAATAAGTTTCTCAATAGCTACGAATCTATCGGTCTTAATTGGTGTCATTGCTCCAGCTTTGCTTTTATTGATAATGAGCACATTTTTATATAGAAGAATCTAAATAATTTTTAAGGCTGTCTTTGATAGGGTGTCATTGATTGCTAGGCCTTTTTGAGAGAAGTAAATTTGTAAAAGTGGCAACCCTGCTAGAAATAAAATTAAAATGTTCACCAAAAATCTTATTGAAATTTGTTTTATAGTAATTTTTTCTCCATTAAGACTATAAATTTCAATATTCCATACTGCCATGCCTAGAGTTTTATTTCCGTTAAGCCAGAAGTAAGCAAAAAACCCCCAGCTACTTAAAATTACAAGAGATAGGCCCAACCACGGATTTAATGTTTCACCCCCATTTAACCAAAGAGCTATTGAACCAACTGCAAACCATACACCCAATAAAAGAAAGAAGTCATATATGCCTGCTGTTATTCTTTTTAGAGGGAAGACTTTGTATGCTTTTTCATTCATTTTGGTATAGTACTTAAAACATTTAAAAGAATAAATAATTATGAGTACTTCAACTGAAATTTTAGGACACCCAAAAGGGCTATTTGTTTGCTTTGCTACAGAGATGTGGGAGCGTTTTTCTTATTATGGAATGAGAGCGCTCTTAATTTTATATCTCACAAAACATTGGGAATTTTCTGATGCACAAAGTTACATAATTTATGGAGCATATACTTCTTTGGTATATATAATGCCGGTTTTTGGTGGAATGTTGGCAGATAGAATCCTAGGCTCAAGAAAGGCAGTAACTTTTGGTGCTATTCTTTTGGTTCTTGGACACACCGGAATGGCTTTCGAAAGCAGCTTGCAAATATTTTATCTATCTTTGGCTCTAATAATATCTGGTGTTGGCTTCTTAAAACCTAATATCTCAACGATGGTTGGTGCTCTATATGAAGAGGGCGATCCTAGAAGAGATCCTGGTTTTACAATTTTCTACATGGGTATAAATATAGGAGCCTTTACTGCTACTTTATTATGTGGATACCTAGGAGAAGAAATTGGTTGGTCGTATGGATTTGGAGCAGCTGGTATCGGTATGTTAATAGGGTTAATTATTTTTATTTGGGGACAAGATTATCTTGAAGGACATGCAGAACCAACCTCAGACCTTTATCTTGAAAAAAAATACAACATAACATATGAGAACTGGGCTTACATAAGTGGAATCATAATGGTAGTTAGTTCATGGTTTTTAATCCAGAATCAAGAATTAGTAGGTAATCTCCTTGGTGGGTTTGGTGCAATATGTATAGCTTTTTGGTTGGGTTACTCTTTAATGAAATGTACTCCAGAAGAAAGGGATAGGCTTATAGTTGTTGGAATATTAATATTGTTCTCTTTAATCTTCTGGGCTTTATTTGAGCAAGCAGGATCATCATTAAATATATTAACTGATAGAGGTGTTGATAGAACAATTATGGGATGGGAAGTTCCAGCTTCAATGTTCCAGTCTCTTAATGCATTCTTTATATTTACTCTCGCACCATTATTTGCATTCATGTGGCTCGCATTAGCGAAAAGAAATATTGAACCCTCAACTCCATTAAAATTTGCTATTGGCATTATGTTTGTTGGAATTGGGTTCTTGGTTTTAGTATTTGGTATGAAAACTTCATCTAGTATTCAAACAGGTGTTTTTTGGATAATGATGATTTATTTGCTTCATACCATAGGAGAGCTGTGTTTATCTCCAGTTGGCTTGTCATCTGTAACAAAGCTTTCACCTAAAAGAATTGTTGGAATGATGATGGGAATGTGGTTTTTTGCATCCGCAGCTGGAAACTTTGTAGCTGGACTAATTGCAAGGGCTACAGCTAGCGATGAAATTGGTGGTGGTAGTGCTTTTGATATTGTTCAAAAAACAGCATTCATGGATGTATACACAAATGTTGGCTTGATAGCTTTAGTTTTTGGTATTGTTTTAGCACTCGCATCCCCTTTAATGAAAAAAGGAATGCATGGCATCAACTAATTAAATTTTTTATTTAAATTATTAAGTATGTCTGTGTAAATTTTTTGCAGAAGTTCAATTTCTGAAATTTTTACATGTTCATCAATCTGATGAATTGTTTCATTCAATGGACCTAATTCAACTATTTCGGTTCCCATTTTAGCTATAAATCTTCCATCTGATGTTCCGCCTTTTGCATTTAAATCAGGTGAATAACCAGTAATATTTTCTATAGATTCGACCACAACATCTTTTAAGTTATCTTCTTTTGTCAAGTATGGAAGTCCACTTAGCTTCCAATCAATTTCATATTCAACGTTAAGTTCTTTAAGTATAGATTCAAACTCACTCATTAGTTTTTCGTGAGTTGATTCAGTTGAGTACCTAAAGTTAAAGAACATATCCAACTCTCCAGGAACTATATTTTTTGCACCCGTACCCGAATGAATATTAGAAATTTGAAAACTTGTTGGTTGGAAAATGGCATTGCCGTTATCCCAGACTGTATTTTTTAATTTAACAATCACATCACTTGCAGAAAATATTGGGTTCACTACATTCTCTGGATAAGCAATATGACCCTGTTTGCCAATAATTTTTAATGATCCGCCAAGTGATCCTCTTCTGCCAATTCTGATGCTGTCTCCAATTTTTTTATATGATGTAGGCTCACCAACAAGACATAAATCAATTTTTTCATCTTTTTCAATCATGTCATCAACAATTTTTTCTATAAAGCCATCTGCAGCATCTCCTTCCTCATTGGAGGTAAGCAATACAGCAATCCTGTAATTTAAGTCAGGTTTAGAATCCATAAATTCTTCTAGTGATTCTATAAAGGCTGCTATTGAAGCTTTCATATCAGCAGTTCCTCTACCATACATTACATCACCTTCAATATGACCTGAGAAAGGAGGGTGAGTCCATTGGTCTACTGGACCGGTTGGAACTACATCCGTATGACCAAGAAAGCAGAAAATTTTACCTTTATCTCCGTAAGTAGCATATAGATTTTCAACGTTGAGATAATCAATTCTTTCACATTTAAAATTTAGCTTATTTAATCTCTCTTCGATTAGATCAAAACACCCTTCGTCCCTGGGTGAGATGGATTGGATTTGTATGAGTTTTTGCAGGAATTCAATCATTTTTATGTAGTTCAGAGTTTAAATTAATGGACTTTTGGCTTACTTTGGCGATTACCTTACCAGTTTGTGAATTTCTTAAAAAGACTAAGTTGGAGCAATTAGATAATTCAGAACCTTTAAAAACTCCATCTATATCACCATTTTCTTTATATACTTCAATTTTTGTTCCAGCAGTAATGTACAAGCCAGCTTCAATTGTACAGTTATCTCCAAGAGGTATACCCACGCCAGCATTAGCTCCAATTAAACAGTTTTCTCCTATAGAAATCTTTATATTATTTCCACCTGAAAGAGTTCCCATAGTACTGCAGCCACCTCCAAGGTCAGAATTATCTCCAACAACAACTCCGGCAGATATTCTTCCTTCTATCATGGCTGTACCAAGTGTTCCTGCATTAAAATTGACAAAGCCTTCATGCATAATTGTAGTTCCTGGGCTTAAATATGCTCCTAGTCTTACTCTAGAAGCATCAGCTATTCTCACGTTTTTTGGAATAATGTAATCAACTAGTTGAGGAAATTTATCTAGCGATCTTATAAATAAATTATTTTTATTCTGTTTTGAATTTAGTAACTCTTGATCTATTTCATCAATAGAAATTGGACCTTTATTCGTCCAAGCTACATTTGGTAATGTATTAAAAAGACCGTCAAGATTAATCGAATTAGGAAGTACAAATCTATATGAAATTAAATGTAATTTAAGATATGCACTTACAACATCTTCTATTGGCTCATCAAGATCTTTTTGAGTCCAATGTATTTCAACAACTTCTTTTTCTAAGTTATCAGTATTTATATCTTGAATATCAGTTTTTTGATCATTAAATTTAATAACAGGAAAATACGCATCAAGCGTTTCTCCGCTAGATGATTTTGTTAATAAGCCTGTTGCTTTGATATTCATGTCGCTATTATAGGGACGAATTAAGTTATTTACATAGTTTCTTTAAGACTATCAGTTATTTTTTTAATTTTTTTGCTCGAAACAGATGAAAGTGTCATATCTTCAATCTCAAAAGTGTCCTCAACCCTGTCACCAAGGGTATTAATTCTCGCAGAATATATTGAAGTACCATTTTCATGGAGTGTCTTAGCAATTTTTACCAACAAACCAGGGCTATCTGCAGTTTCAATGGTTAGTAAATTTCTTTTTTTATCTTTTTGCTCAACATTTGAAATTTTAAAAGGTTTTCCAAAAGATTCATTTTTCTTTTTCTTGAAAACTAATTTTTTTATTTGACCCTCTAGATTATTAAAATTATTAGATATTTTTAATTTAATATCTTGAACTTCAATATTGGTTAAAGGTCTATTGTGAAACGAATACTTTGCAATAAAAGTATTTGCAGCAATAGCTTTGTTGGTGCTAGTAGATATGTTCGCATCAATTATTTCAAGACCAGATAACTGGAAAACTTGAACTAGTTTTAAAAAGAGCCCATCAAAATTTTCAGTCTTAATAAAAATTTCTAACAAGTTATCAAAACACTTTCTAACACCAATAACTGTTTTATCTATTTCACTATTAATAACTAAACTGCATTGCCATTTTAATTTATCGAGATTATTTTTTGTAAAGAAGGAATCATCAAAGATTCCAAGATAGTTTTTAATTTTTTCTTTTTCTTCTGTAAATGATCTTATGCAGTTCTTTTTTCTATCCTCTGTAATCTCTTTAATGGTTTGCACTGGTTCTTTATTTATTTTTGATCTTGTTAGTATAAAAAGATCTTTAAGAAGCCCATGCTTCCAGCCATTCCAAAGAGCAGGGTTAGTAGCTCTTATATCATTTACAGTTAACAAATATAAATAATCAAGTTTTTCAGTTGTTCCAGCAAGATTTGCAAACTCTTCAATTGTATCCATGTCAGAAATATCTTTTTTCTGAGAAATTGATGACATTTCAAGATGATGAAGTACTAACCAAGAAATAAGGTCAGCATCAGCTTTTGATAAGCCAATTTTTTTTGCAAAGTTATAACTAGTTTTTGCTCCAATTTTTGAGTGATCTCCACCTTTACCTTTACCTAAATCATGAAAGAGGCCAGCTAAATATAGAATTTCTATCTTTGGGAGCCTATTTATTAATTCATGCTCTAATTTGAACTCATCTTTAAAATGAATTTTCATTTGGCGCATATTTCTTACAACTTTAAACGTATGTTCATCCACCGTATAAACATGAAATAAATCAAATTGCATTTGACCAATCACTTCATTAAATTCATCTACATATTTCTGAATTATTCCAATAGCTTTCATGGATTTTAAGATCGAAGAAAGATTATATTTTGACCTAAAAATTTCTAAAAATTGATTTGCATAAATTTGGTCCTCCTTGAACTTCTTATTTATAAGTTTTAGATTATTTTTCAAAAGAGATACTGTATTGGTATCAATCGCATTAATTTTTTTGTTTGATCCTATAAAGTTATATATGCCAAAAATTAAGTCCTTTCTATTTGAAAGATTAATTTTTGGATTAATACCAATTTTGTCTCCTTTGATATAGTAATCGCCAATATTTTTTTTAAGGCTAAAAGTATTCTGTTCCTCAAACTTGTTAAATACTTGCTGATTAAAGTTAGATAGATTTGATGCGTTTTCATAGAATTTTTGCATCATTTTTTCTACAGACCTTTTTCTAGTTCCTTCATTTATATTAGCCTTGAGAGAAATTTCTAGTTGAAGTTCAAAAGTTAACCTATTTCTTGAGGATAAAGTATTTGTTATATATCTTAGAGTTTTAACAAAATTATAAGAATCAATAATCTCATCAATATTATCTCCAAATTCTTTTGAGCTTTTGATCTCTTTAATGCTTTTTAAATCAAAACAGTGTTGAAGAATCCACAAAGCTGTTTGAAAATCTCTTAAGCAACCAGGTGATTCTTTTAAATCTGGCTCTAAGTTATATGCCGAAGAGTAAAAGGACTTATATCTATCTTTTTGCTCTAATAATTTTACTTTGTAGAATTTTCTTTTCGACCATATTTTTTGCAGTGAAGAGGTAATTTCTTTGTCCATAGCATTGTTGGGAATTAATGCTCTTCGAGTTAAATATGAAGTAAATTCTTTTGGGTCATCCTTGGTAACTTTTTTAATATCTTTGATAGTTCTAACGGAATGGCCAACCTGAAATCCTAAATCCCAAAGTTTAGCTATAAATTTTTCTAAATTTTCAATTTTTTTTGGTTTCTTGTTTTTATGGATTATTGAAATATCTATATCTGATGATGGATAAAGCTCCTTTCTACCAAATCCACCATTGGCATAAATAGCAAAATCTTTATCAAGCTCATATTGCTTGAAGTAGTTAAGGATTTTCTCTTCTATTCGAGATGTATTTTCCTCCAAGTAGTTATTTATTGAACTTGGGTTTTGATATATTTTTGGAAAATTTTTTAAAAACTCATCATTTAAATCTGATTTATTTTTAATCATAAAGATTCTTCTTGTCTTTTTGTAAGAACCTCAACTCCACTTGATGTAACTGCAAGTGTATGTTCCCATTGTGCAGAATTTCTTCCATCTTTGGTTTCAACAGTCCATCCATCTTGTAAGGTTTTGCAGTATTTAGATCCTTGATTAATCATTGGCTCGATTGTGAAACACATGCCTTCTTGAATTTGGATGCCTCTTCCAGGCCTTCCATAATGAAGTATCTGCGGTTCCTCATGATAGACGTTTCCTATTCCATGACCGCAGTATTCCTCGACAACACTATAGTAGTTAGATTCAGCATGTTGCTGGATAGCATGCCCAATATCACCAAGATATGCTCCTGGCTTAACCACTTCAATAGCTTTATAAAGACATTCTTGGGTAATTTTAACCAATCTTTCATTATGTGGTTGACACTTGCCGACAAGATACATTTTTGATGTGTCTCCATGCCATCCATCTTTAATAACAGTAACATCAATATTTAGGATGTCCCCATTCTTTAAAATTCTATTTTTATCAGGAATACCATGACATATTACTTGATTAATGCTTGAACAAATGGTTTTTTCAAAACCGCGGTAACCAACATTTGCAGGAATTGCTTTTTGAACATTAACAATATGTTCATAGCAAATAGTATCCAACTCTTCAGTAGATACACCAGGAACAACGAAAGGTTCTATCATTTCTAATACTTCTGCTGCCAGCTTTCCAGCAACTCTCATTTTTTCAATTTCTTTTTCAGTTTTAATAGAAATTTTCATATTTTTTCTCATTTAGTATAGACAGTTGACTACTAAATCTATAAAGTACAATTTTAATGCCAGCACGATATTTTAGCTCATTAAAAACCAAAATTTCTTTTAATAGTTACCCATTAATTTTCTCTAATTTCAAGCCCGAATGGAGGAATTTTTAGTGTCTTTTCCAGCCATTTTAGCACTTGAAGATGGAAGTATATTCTATGGGGAAGGCTTTGGTGAAGAAAAAATTGATGTTGGTGAATTAGTTTTTAATACCTCCATGACCGGTTATCAGGAAATCATTACCGACCCTTCTTACAAAAAACAAATTATTACCTTTACTCACCCTCATATTGGCAATACTGGTATTAATGATGAAGATAATGAATCATCTGCAATTCATGCTTCTGGGCTCGTTATCAATAAGCATTGCGTCAAGCCCAGCAACTGGCGGTCTAATAAAACATTGGATGAATTTTTACGCGAGCAAGAGGTAATTGCAATTTCAGAAATTAATACTAGAAAATTAACATCAATATTGCGAGACAAAGGGTCGTTGAACAGTTGTATTGCACCTCTTTCAAAATTAACAGCAGAAGAAGCTGTGGAAAAGGCTAAAGATTTTTCAGGGTTAAAAGGGATGGATTTAGCTAAGGTAGTTTCTGTAAAAGAGCGATATGTTTGGAATGAGGGTGTATGGCCAGCTAATAATTTAGCTACAAAAAATCATCCAGTCGTTGCGTTTGATTTTGGTATAAAAAACAATATTTTAAGGCTTTTATCAGATCATGTAGGGGAAATTACTGTAGTTAATGCAGAGACATCTTTTGAAGAGGTAATGGAGCTCTCGCCAAAAGGAATTTTCCTATCAAACGGGCCTGGAGATCCTGAGCCATGCACTTATGCTATTGATAATATTAGAAAATTCCTTGAGGTTAATCTTCCAATTTTTGGTATATGCCTTGGTCATCAACTTTTAGCACTCGCTGGAGGAGCATCAACATATAAGATGAAATTTGGTCATCATGGAGCTAATCATCCTGTACAAGATTTAAAAACAAAAGAAGTTTTTATTACAAGTCAAAATCATGGTTTTGCAGTGGATGAAAAGACTTTACCTGCAAATATAAGTGCTTCTCATGTATCTTTATTTGATCAATCATTACAAGGTATTGAGTTCACTGATAAACCAGCATTTAGTTTTCAGGGTCATCCTGAAGCAAGTCCGGGCCCACAAGAAATACAAACTTTATTTAAAAAGTTTCAATCTATGGTAGAAGAATATGCCAAGACGTAAAGATATAAAATCAATTTTAATAATTGGTGCAGGCCCCATTATCATTGGTCAAGCATGTGAATTTGATTACTCTGGAGCTCAGGCTTGTAAGGCATTAAAAGAAGAGGGTTATAGAGTAATTTTAGTTAATTCCAATCCGGCAACTATTATGACGGATCCTTTAATGGCAGATGCAACTTATATTGAACCAATTCACTGGGAATCGGTTGAAAAGATAATTGAAAAAGAAAAACCGGATGCAATTTTGCCAACAATGGGTGGTCAAACAGCTCTAAATACAGCCTTATCTTTAGACAAACACGGAGTTCTTAAGAAGCATGGAGTAATTTTAATAGGAGCTAACAGAGAGGCAATTGATAAAGCAGAAGACAGACAGCTCTTTGATGAAACAATGCAGGCAATTGGAATTGAGACTCCAAGCTCCGGTATTGCTCATTCGATGGAAGATGCAATGGAAGTCCAAAAAAGAATTGGTTTTCCATGCATTATTAGACCTTCATTTACTATGGGTGGAACTGGTGGGGGAATTGCTTATAACATTGATGAGTTTGAAGCTATTTGTAAGAAAGGACTTGAGTTATCGCCTACTAATGAACTTTTAATTGATGAATCTCTAATCGGTTGGAAAGAGTTTGAAATGGAGGTAGTTCGAGACTGCAAAGACAATTGTATTATTGTTTGCTCAATCGAAAATCTTGATCCAATGGGTGTTCACACAGGAGACTCTATTACTATAGCTCCTGCACAAACCTTAACTGATAAAGAATACCAAATAATGAGAAATGCTTCATTTAAGATTCTCAGAGAAATAGGCGTAGATACTGGCGGCTCAAATGTTCAATTTGCTATTAATCCAGACAATGGAAAAATGGTTGTCATAGAAATGAACCCTAGGGTAAGTCGCTCATCAGCTCTTGCTTCAAAAGCTACAGGTTTTCCAATTGCTAAAGTAGCTGCATTACTATCTGTTGGATACACGCTTGATGAATTAAAAAATGATATTACAGGAGGCCTTACACCTGCATCATTTGAACCAAGTATTGATTACATAGTTACCAAGATCCCAAAATTTGCCTTTGAAAAATTTCCACAGGCTGAACCAAAGCTTACTACTCAAATGAAATCTGTTGGAGAGGTGATGGCAATTGGATCTAATTTTCAAGAATCACTTCAGAAGGCTTTATCTAGCATGGAAGAAGACTTGAATGGTCTTAACTCGATTGTTGAAAATTCTTATGATGAATGTAAGGAAGAAATCCTTTATCAATTAACATTTCCCGGCCCTAAAAGATTATTTTATGTTTGTGATGCTATAAGAGCAGGATGGGGGCTTGAAAAAATTTATGAGCTTACAAAAATCGATTATTGGTTTCTTGATCAACTTGAAGAAATCTTAAACATTGAGAAATCTTTACAAGATACAAAATTATCAGATCTTGATCATGAAGAAATATATTCATTGAAGAAAAAAGGCTTCACAGATTCAAGAATCGCTGAATTAATAAATATTAAAGAATCTGACTTTAGAGACTTGAGGAAAGAGCTTAATATTCTACCTGTTTACAGAAGAGTAGATACCTGTGCTGCAGAATTTGCAACTTCCACATGCTACATGTACTCAACTTATGCAGATCAATGCGAAAGTAACCCAACAAACAATAAAAAAATTCTTGTTTTAGGAAGTGGGCCAAACAGAATAGGACAAGGAATTGAATTTGATTATTGTTGTGTTCATGCTTCACTTGCTATGCAAGAAGAAGGCTATGAATCGATTATGGTTAATTGTAATCCTGAAACTGTTTCTACAGATTACGATGTTTCAAATAGATTGTATTTTGAGCCAATAACAGCTGAAAAGATTCTAGACATTATTGATAATGAAAAGCCCGAGGGAGTTATTATTCAATTCGGTGGACAAACCCCATTAAAGTTAGCAGATGCTTTATCCGAGAGAGGTGTAAAAATTCTTGGAACAGATGTGGATGCAATTGATAGGTCTGAAGACAGAGAAAGGTTCCAAGAATTAATTCAAAAACTTGATTTAAAGCAGCCCGCAAATGCAACTGTAAAGAATATATCTGAAGCCATGATTGAGGCAGAAAAAATTGGATTCCCGATAGTTGTAAGACCTTCTTATGTATTAGGTGGAAGAGCAATGCAGCTTGTTCATAACTTAAACGAATTAGAACTATATCTAAATGAAGCTGTAGAAGTTTCAAATAGTAAGCCAATTTTATTGGATAGCTACTTAACAGATGCTGTTGAGGTTGATGTTGATGTTGTTTCTGACGGAAAAGAGATTCAAGTTGGAGGAATTTTGCAGCATATTGAGCAAGCTGGTATTCATTCTGGTGATTCTGCATGCTCATTACCTCCATACAGCTTGTCAGAAGAAATTCAAAAAGAAATTTCTGATCAATCTATTAAAATTGGTAAAGAATTAGATATTTTAGGCCTAATGAATATTCAATTCGCTGTAAAAGATGATGTTATATATATTATTGAAGTAAACCCTAGAGCTTCAAGAACTGTTCCATTTATATCTAAAGCAATTGGTAGCTCACTTGTTAAAGTTGCTTCAAAAGCTATGATCGGAAACACTATTGCCAATCAAAAATTTTCGAGCGCTTTACCTGATGATTTATATTTTGTTAAGGAAGCAGTCTTGCCATTCGATAAATTTCCTTTAGTTGACCCTATACTTGGGCCAGAAATGAAATCCACAGGAGAGGTAATGGGGATTGGAATTGGTTTTGGTGAGGCGTATGCAAAAGCACAAAAAGGCGCTAATAAAATCTTACCTAGATCTGGGACTGTATTCATAAGTGTAAAAGATAGCGATAAAAAATATCTAGATGAACTTTTACCTCTCATAAAAAAGAATGGTTTTGAAATGGTTGCTACTGGAGGTACAGCCGCATACATAAAAGGCTTAAATTATAAAGTTAAAAAAATTAATAAAGTATTAGAAGGAAGACCACACACAGTTGATAGCCTTTTAAATAAAGAAATTGATTTGGTCATAAATACAACAGAAGGAGCTCAATCAATTAAAGATTCAGCTGCTATAAGAAGAACAGCTCTGCAAAATAAGATCTTTTGTACAACTACAATGTTTGGTGCATTTGCAATAATGCAGGCTCTTAATGGTATAGAAGCAGATTGGTCATATAAGACACTCCAAGAAATACATAATTCTTAGCCATAGTTGCTATAATTAAAGTATGTCACGCGTACCTATAACAATCGAAGGTGAAATTGCCCTTAAAGATGAATTATCTAAACTTAAATTTATTGAGAGACCAAAAATATCAGAAGCTATAGCTGAAGCTAGAGCGCATGGTGATTTAAAAGAGAACGCAGAATACCATGCGGCCAAAGAGCTTCAAGGCTTGATGGAAGCAAAAATAAATGAAATAGAAAGTGCTCTATCACAAGCTCAAGTAATTAATGTAAAAGATATCCCAGAAACTGGTAGAGTTGTATTTGGTTCGACAGTTAAATTATATGATGTAAACAATGATAAAGAGATTGTTTATAAAATAGTCGGTAACTTAGAGTCCAATCCTGAAAATGGTCATATCTCAATTGAAACACCAATTGCAAAGGGTTTGGTTGGCAAGTTTGTTGATGATGAGGTAGAAATCGCTACTCCATCTGGAAAAATGACATACGAAATTATTGAAGTTAAACATATCTGATGCATGCTGATAGCTGGGCAAATAAGGCAAAGCAAGAGGGTTACAGAACAAGAGCGGTATATAAGCTCGAAGAAATTCTCCAAAAAACAAAATCTCTAAAAAAAAGCCAAAATGTTCTAGATTTAGGCTCGGCTCCAGGAGGGTGGTCGCATTACATTAAAAAAAAATCACCCAATTCAGAGGTTTATGCGATTGATGTATTAGATATGGAAGCAGTTGAAGGAGTGTATTTTTTTCAAAATAGCATTGAAGAAATAGATAGCATAGATCTCATCAGTTCAAAAATGGGTTCATTTGGACTTGTAATTTCAGATATAGCCCCCAACTTGACTGGTATAAGTGCTATAGATATAGAAAATATATATGAGCTTAATATTCTAACTCTAGATACAGCAGCAAAATATTTAAATAAATCTCATGGCTCATTTATTATGAAGACTTTTCAAAATAGTATGTTGAAAAATCTTCGAAAAAAAATGGAATTATCTTTCAAGATAGTTCAAACTTTTAAACCTGCTGCTTCAAAAAAGCAATCAGGTGAAATATTTTTGTATGGAGCATATAAATAATGAATAGTGTTTTAAGAAATTTAGTTGTTTGGTTCGTTCTAGGGTCATTACTAATTTATGTTTTCAATAATATTGAAAATACAGGAGCTAGAGAGCAGATTAGCTATAGTCAATTTAAAGAAGAAGTTCTTTCTGATCGAATTGCTAAAGTAGTCTACAAAGGCGATCAGATGACAATTATTGGCGATCGCTTGGACGGTTCTAAATTTGAAACAACACACCCAATATTTAAAAAAGATGAAGCCGTAGATAATGCTATCGAAGATAATGGTGTAATTGCTGTATACGAAAAAATTGAACAACCATCCGTTTTATCACAGTTATTGGTTGGCGCATTTCCAATACTGTTACTTTTAGGTATTTTCTTCTTTTTTATGAGGCAAATGCAAGGTGGAATGTCTGGTAAAGGTGGTCCAATGTCTTTCGGTAAGAGTAAAGCAAAACTGATGGAAGGTGGAAAAGTAAAAACTACATTTAAAGACGTTGCAGGTTGCGAAGAAGCAAAACAAGATGTACAAGAGTTAGTTGATTTTTTAAGAGATCCAACAAAGTTTCAAAAATTAGGTGGAAAAATTCCTAGAGGAGTATTAATGGTAGGTCCTCCGGGTACTGGTAAGACGCTTTTAGCCAGAGCTGTTGCTGGTGAAGCAAAAGTTCCATTTTTTACAATATCGGGATCTGATTTTGTAGAGATGTTTGTAGGTGTTGGTGCTTCAAGAGTAAGAGATATGTTTGATCAAGCTAAAAAACAATCTCCTTGCATTGTTTTCATTGATGAGATTGACGCCGTAGGTAGGCATAGAGGCGCTGGTCTAGGTGGCGGTCATGATGAAAGAGAACAAACACTTAACCAATTACTTGTAGAAATGGATGGTTTTGAAGGCAACGATGGTGTTATTGTTATAGCTGCAACTAATAGACCTGATGTACTAGATCCAGCCTTATTAAGACCAGGAAGGTTTGACAGACAGGTTGTAGTAGACCTTCCCGATATCAGAGGAAGGGAAGCAATTCTTAAAGTTCACATGAGAAAAGTACCGCTTGATTCTGATGTTGATCCATTGGTATTGGCAAGAGGTACACCAGGTTTTTCTGGAGCAGACTTAGCTAACTTAATTAATGAAGCAGCATTATTTGCAGCCAGATACTCTGATAAAAAGATAGACCAAACGCACTTAGACTTAGCTAAAGATAAAATTATGATGGGTGCAGAAAGAAAATCTATGATTTTAAGTGAAGAGCAAAAAAGAATAACTGCATATCACGAAGCAGGACATGCAATAGTAGGAAGATTATGCCCAACTCATGATCCTGTATATAAAGTTACAATTATTCCAAGAGGAAGAGCTTTAGGTGTAACAATGTTTTTGCCAGAAGAAGATACTTATATGCAAAGTAAAGAATATTTGTTAGCAAGGATTGCAGCGTTATTTGGTGGCAGAATTGCAGAAAGTATTATTAATGGTAATCAAGGTATTACCACTGGTGCTTCAAATGATATTGAGGTAGCAACTAATATAGCAACAAACATGGTTACAAAATGGGGCTTTTCTGATGCTCTTGGCACTATTAAGTTTGGTGAAGATGAAGGAAGTCCTTTCCTTGGAAGAACAGCATCATCACCATCACAACATCGAAGTGAAGAAACTTCAAAATTAATTGATTCAGAGATTAAATCAATTATTGATTCATGTTATGAAAGAGCTGAAAATCTTTTGAAGACAAATCTCGACAAATTAAATGTTATGGCCGATGCCTTATTAAAATATGAAACAATCGACGAACCTCAGATTGATGACATAATGGCAGGAGCTGAACCTCGAGAGCCAAAAGGTTGGTCGGACGATGATCCTAAGCCTAAATCAAATAAAAAAACATCGATAAAAGGTGCCGCTGAAGAGTTATAATCTTTAGTTATGAATTTAAAATTTGGCACTGATGGTATTCGAGGACCTGTAGAAACTCATATCACGCCAGAAGCTTGTCTTAAAATAGGACATGCCACTGGTTTGGTTATGAAAGAACAGGGTTGGGATACTGTAATGATTGGAAAAGATACTCGCGTATCAGGTTACATGCTGGAATCTGCGTTACAGGCTGGCTTCATTGCTGCTGGAGTCAATGTAAGCCTGTGTGGCCCACTACCAACGCCAGGAGTGGCATATCTCACAAAGTCGTTAAGAAGAAAATTCGGAGTGGTAATTAGTGCGTCTCATAATGATTTTTTAGATAATGGAATTAAGATATTTAATGCTGATGGTGAAAAGTTATCTAGGGATTTAGAAAAGAAAATAGAAAAGCTCTTAGAATCTGATCTTAATCCAGTAAAAACTGAAGAATTGGGAAAAGCTAGACGTTTTGATGAGTCGGGAGCAAGATATATCGAATTTTGTAAATCAACAGTACCGCAAGATATCTCGTTTGCATCTTTACGAATTGTTTTAGATTGTGCAAATGGCGCTTGTTATAAAACTAGTCCTGATGTTTTTAAAGAGCTTGGAGCAGAAGTAATTTCAGTTGGTGTTGATCCTGATGGATACAATATAAATGCTGATTGTGGATCTACCCACCCAGAGCTAGTTCAAAAAGAAGTGATTAAGCACAGAGCTGATTTTGGAATATCTCTTGATGGAGATGGTGATAGAGTAATTATTATCGATCGTAATGGAAATATATTAGATGGTGACGATCTTTTATATATATTAGCTTTTGCAAATCCTAATAGAATTGGGCCATGGTCAGGTGTTGTTGGTACACACATGAGCAATCTTGGTTTTGAAGATGGCATTACAAAGCTTGGTTATAAATTTATTCGTGCTGATGTTGGTGATAAGTATGTTAGCAATATGCTCACTAAAAAAGGTTGGATGCTGGGTGGTGAAACTTCAGGACACATAATATGTAAAGACTTAGTTAGTACTGGTGATGGAACTATCGCAGCACTAAAAGTAATATCTTCATTACTTCTTCTTGAAAAAGATCCTTCAGAGGTGTTGTCAAATTATACAAAAATGCCTCAAGCAAATAATGCAGTTAAAGTTTCAAATAAAGACATAGTCAATGACAAGGACTTAATGAGTCTTATAAAAGAAATTGAATCTGATATTACTGTAGGAAGAGTTTTGGTAAGAGCTTCTGGAACAGAGAGTAAAATAAGAGTAATGATTGAAGCACCCGAAGAAAAAGTTGCAAAAAAATATGTAAAAGATATAAGCGACTTAATAAAATCTAAATCTTAATTGTGATAATTGCTAACTGGAAAGCCAACGGAGATATTGAATCAAATAAGGCTTGGTGCAATCAACTTATTTCAAGGATGTCAAATATAGACTACAAATCTATTGGAATAGCCCCATCTTATATACATTTTTATCAGATAAAGAAAGCCTTTGAAGATAATGATATTGAATTAGGATTTCAAGATATTGATATTGAGGGCGGGGCCAGAACTGGATCAATTTCACCATCAATGGCGGTAGACAGTGACTGTTCTTTTTGTTTAATTGGTCATTCAGAAAGAAGGGAAATATTTAATGAAGATAATAATATTATTTCAAAAAAATATCAGATGTTAGCTAAAAGCCATATAAAACCAGTTCTATGTATTGGAGAAAGCTTTGAAGAGTTTCAAGCTGGCAAAACAGAGCAAAAATTACAAACTCAAATTCAAGAATGCATTCAGGGAAATATTTCATCAGAAAATTTAATTATTGCATATGAGCCAGTATGGGCAATAGGGACAGGAAACACACCAAACCCAAAAGATGTAAATTCAATACACGAATTTATTAAAGATGTTGTACAATCCGCATCTGAAAAAAATTTGAGGCCACAAGTTTTATATGGCGGAAGCGTTAATAAATCAAATGCAGCAGATTTTTTTGTTGAAAAAAATATAGATGGTGCATTAGTTGGTGGCGCTTCATTAGACGCAGATATATTTTCAGATATTATAGAAATTTATAGTAGGCATAAAGAAAAATGATAGTTTTAATAAAAATAGTTTGTATAGTTTTGGCTGTTGCAATAATCGCATTGGTACTTTTACAACAAGGCAAAGGCTCTGATTTGGGTTCAGCATTTGGTGGAGGCTCATCTAATTCAATGTTTGGAGCATTGGGACCTTCAGATTTTTTAGGAAAACTAACATATTCATTAGTGGCTTTATGGTTGGTTTTAACACTGGCTTTGGCATATTTATATAAAACTGAAAATACAAAAGAAATGTTTGAAACACCTCTTATTGAAGAGGTTATGGAAGAAATTCCAACAGATGAAATTCCAACAGAATAAATTAATTAAACTATGGTGCCGAAAGCGGGACTTGAACCCGCACGAGCTTTCACTCACTAGCCCCTCAAGCTAGCGTGTCTACCAATTCCACCACTTCGGCAAAAGATTGCGAATTATAACAAGATATTATTTTAAATATAAAAAATAATATACTTGACCAAACATACTAAACTTCATAAACTTCACACTCGCTGCGTTGCGGGGTGGAGCAGTCTGGTAGCTCGTCGGGCTCATAACCCGAAGGTCGTTGGTTCAAATCCAGCCCCCGCTACCACAGTTACATATATTTTTTGTGGGGCATATGCCCCATTTTTGTATATAAAAAAAGATGAAAGATGACATTGAAAAAATTGTAGAGCCAGTTATTGAAAGACATGATTGTTTTTTATGGGGGCTTGAAATCTTAAGGGGTAGGAAAAGACCTACGTTAAGAATTTATATTGAGTCTGATCTGGGTGCAAATATTGATGATTGTGAAAATATTTCTAAAGATCTCAACTATGAAATAGATTTAGATTCATCCTTTGGGGATGATTATGTGTTAGAGGTATCGACACCAGGAATCAGCAGAAGATTTTTTAAACAAAGTCAGCTTGAATCCTATATTGGAGAAGAATTAAAAGTTAAATTAAGAGAGCCTCTTGAGGGAATAAAGAACATTGAAGGGACTTTAGTTGATTGTAATAAAGAATATTTTCTTATAGAGTCTCTAAACTTAGAGTATAAGTTAAATTTTAATGATATTGATTTTTGTAAGTTAGAACCAAATTTTGATAAATTAATGAAGGAAGAAAATTATGCAAAGTAATGAGATTTTAGCAGTGGTTGATTCGGTTTCAACTGAGAAAGGGTTGGAGAAGGATGTAATTTTTACAGCTATTGAAATAGCTATTGCATCTGCATCACAAAGACATTTCCACGAAGATGCTGATTTATTTGTAAAAATTGATAGAACCACAGGAGAATATTCAACACACAGGAATTGGATTGTTTTTGATGAGAATAACGAAGAATTCCATCCAGAAACGCATATCTCAACTAGTGACTCTAATCTTGCACTAGATGAAATTTATACAAAAGAACAGGACAACATCCCTTTTGGAAGAATAGAGACTCAGGCTGCAAGACAAGTCATGTTGCAGAAAGTAAGAGAGGCTGAAAGAGAAAAAGTTGTAGCTCAGTTTAAAAGTCAAAATAATCAATTGGTTAATGGTACTGTTAAAAGAGTAACAAGAGATAATATTATTGTAGATATTGCTTACGATGCTGAGGCTATTTTACCAAGAGATAGATTAATGCCTGGTGAAATTTATAAAATTAATGACAGAATTAGAGCAATTCTTCAGATTCAAGAAGTGGAGGGTAGAGGCCCTCAATTAATGTTAAATAGATCTTGCCCAGAAATGGTAACTGAGCTTTTTAGTATTGAAGTACCAGAGATTAATGAGGATGTTATTGAAATAAGAGGCGTTGCAAGAGATGCCGGATCAAGATCTAAGATTGCAGTTAAAACAAATGATGGAAGAATAGATCCGGTTGGAGCATGCGTGGGTATGAGAGGTTCCAGAGTTCAAGCTGTTTCTGCTGAGTTAGGCAATGAAAGAATAGACATAATAATATATGATGACAATCCAGCTCAGTTAGTTATTAATGCTCTTGTTCCTGCAAAAGTTGAATCTATTGTTATGGATGAAGACTCAAGATCTATGGATATTGCCGTAAATCAAGAAAATCTTGCATTGGCAATCGGTTCTAGAGGTCAAAATATTAGACTTGCATCCAAGTTAGTGGGATGGGACTTAAATATTATAAGTAGTGAAGAAGCAGAAGCTAAAGTTAAAGTTGATGAGACTGAGTTTTTAGCTAGCCTTATTACTAGTCTTGAAATATCTGAAGAGATCGCTGAAAAAATAGCTTCTACAGGCTTATCAAGTTTTGACGATATAGCATATGCTGAAGATGAAATCTTTAAATCATTTATTGAGGACGAAGCGGAGATTACAAGGGTAAAAAGTGCTGCCGAGGATGCAGCGTTACTCGAGGCTATGGGAGCAATTACTGAAGAAGAAGATAATGTGGAATCACTTACAGATTTAAATTTAAGTGATGAAGATATTCAAAAGTTATCTAATAAGGGTATTAAAAATAAAGATGATCTTGCAGAATTAGCAGTTGATGAATTACAAGAAATTATTGAAATTTCTTCTGACGATGCATCAAAAATGATAATGAAAGCAAGAGAACACTGGTTTAATTAATTAAAAGGAAAATATTTTGGCTTTAACTGTTAAAGATTTCGCAAAAACTCTAAAGATCAGTGATTCTGCTTTGCTTGAACGTATGCAGAATGCTGGACTGAGTCATTCTAAAAATACTGATGAGGTTACAGCTGCAGACAAACAAGCTCTTTTAAAATCTTTAAAAAGCGCAAAAGCAGCTCCATCTAAATCTATAACCTCAGGATCTGGAGTTACAGTTACATCTAAAGGAAAAACTTCTAAAGATACAGAAAAAGTAAAAAGTTATTCAGATAATATAGAAGCAAAAAGAGCAGCAGCCTCTGAACAACTAAAAGAGCAACAAAAGAAAAGAGAAGAGCAGTTAAAAGAAGCTGCAAGACTAAAACAAGAAGAAGTCAAAAAAAGAGAGAAATTTAAAAAAGTTGATAAAGATAAACCAGCTATCAAAGTAAATGTTAAGGATCAGTTATCAAGCGCTGTTAATGCATATAAAAGAAGAGAGACTGCTTTTTCTCAGGAATCAGAACATAAGTTTGAAGCACCTACTGAGTTCATAAAAAAAGATATAGAAGTTCCATCGTCGATTCAAGTTGGTGAGTTAGCCAAATTAATGGCTGTCAAAGGAAATGTAGTTGTAAAGAATCTCATGGGGCTCGGGGTTGTTGCAACTATAAATGATGTTATTGACCAAGAGACAGCAATATTAGTGGTAGAAGAAATTGGTCATAATGGAATTGCATTAAAAGAAGAAAATTTTGAAGAAGATTTAGCTAATTTAATTAACTATACGGATGAAGCAAAACCTAGGTCACCGGTAATTACAGTTATGGGGCATGTTGATCATGGTAAAACAACACTTCTTGATTTTATTAGAAAAACAAAAGTCGTAGACGGTGAGGCTGGAGGTATTACACAACATATTGGAGCTTATGAAGTTGAAATACCTAAAGGTAAAATAACTTTTATAGATACTCCGGGTCATGCTGCTTTCTCGTCAATGAGGGCTAGGGGTGCAAATACAACCGACATTGTTATTTTGGTTGTAGCTGCAAATGATGGTATTAAACCACAAACAGAAGAAGCTATTAATCATGCGAAAGCAGCTGGCGTATCAATTGTTGTTGCAATAAATAAGATTGATTTAGATGGAGCAGATATTGATAAAGTAAAAGGTGATTTAGCAGCTAAGGACTTGACTCCAGAAGACTGGGGAGGAACAACTCAAATGGTTCCAGTGTCTGCTTTAAAAGGGACTGGAGTTGATAAACTATTAGAATGTGTTTCTCTTGAAGCAGAATTGCTTGAATTAAAAGCTCATCACAAAGGCCCTGCTCAGGGCGTAGTTATTGAATCTGAATTGGATAAATTTAGAGGCTCAGTTGCAACCTTTTTAATTCAAAATGGAACATTAAAAGTTGGTGATTTAGTTGCCTCTGGAAATTCAATTGGAAAAATAAAAAGTATTGTTAACAGTGATGGATCTAAGATTAAATCAGCTGGTCCATCTGCTGCTGTTGAGGTGCTAGGATTAAATAACGTGCCAAATGCAGGAGATCCTTTTCAGGTAGTTGAAAATGAAAAACAAGCAAGAGAAATTGCTGAGTATAGAGTTAATCAAGAAAAGGAAAGAAAGCTTTTAAAACAAAAAGATGACACCGCTGGTGATTTATTTGAATCACTTGGACAAGAATCTAAAAAAGTACTTAATATCATCGTCAAAACTGATGTTGGTGGAACATGTGAAGCAATTTCAGCTGCACTAAATGATTTAGGCAATGACTTAGCAAAGGTTAAGATTGTATCAAGTGGTGTTGGTGGAATATCAGAATCAGATGCAAACTTAGCATTAGCCGTAGATGCAATTATCTTAGGCTTTAATGTGAGATCAGATAATTCTGCAAAGAAGATTATAGAAGATGAATCTATACCTTTAAGCTACCACAGCATTATTTATGAATTATTAGATGATGTAAAGGCAAGGATGAGTGGGCTTCTTGACCCAATTATTAAAGAAGAGATAGTAGGAACTGCAGAGGTATTAGAAGTATTTAATTCACCTAAATTTGGACAAATAGCGGGCTGTATGGTTATTGAAGGAAATGTTTTGCGAAACAAACCAGTAAGAGTTCTCAGAGACGAGATAGTCATCTTTGAAGGTGAACTAGATTCTCTAAGAAGGTTTAAAGAAGATGTTAACGAAGTTAAAAATGGAACCGAATGCGGTATGGGTATCAAAAACTATAAAGATATTAAACCTGGCGATAAGATAGAGGTTTATGATCGTAAAGAAGAAGCACAATCAATGTAGTTGAAGTTTTAATGTCATCATTAAGAGCAGAAAAAATTGGCGACGAACTGAAAAAAGAAATATCTTTAATTATCAACAAAGAAACAAAAGATCCAAGACTTCAAAATATTAATATTACTGCTGTAAAAGTCTCAGATGATATTGGTATAGCGACTGTGTTTTATACAGTTATTGGAGAATCTATAATTAAAGATCAAAGTGAAATAAATCCTAAAGTTTTAAAAAAATTTTCAGGCATGATTCGATCAAAGCTTTCAAAAACTATGCAGATTAGGAGGGTGCCTGTTATAAATTTTAGATTTGATGAAAGTATTGAATATTCCGACAATATTGAAAGCTTATTAAAGAATATAAAATAATGGATGGTTTTTTTCTTTTAAATAAAGAAAAAGGTATAACCTCCAATCAACTTGTTCAAAATATTAAAAAATCTTTGAGAATCAAAAAAGTTGGTCATTTAGGAACACTAGACCCAATGGCAACGGGATTATTGATAATTGCAGCTAATAGGGCTACAAAGTTTTCTAGTTATTTTTTAGAATCTGATAAAAGTTATTACGCAACAGTAAAACTTGGATCTTCTACCGATACGGATGATGCGCTGGGTGAAATTATTGAAACTTCAGACAATCTCCCAACCGAAGAACACACTCACGAAGTTTTAAATTCATTTATAGGACGCTCATTGCAGATTGCACCTTTTTATTCTGCTTTGAAGCATAAAGGTAAACCATTATATAAATATGCAAGAGAGGGAGATTTGGTATCAAAACCACCAAGAGAAATTAATGTTTTCTCAATAAAAGATTTTATTTTTGATCACGATGAATGCTCTTTCTTAATTCATTGCTCAAAAGGAACCTATATTAGGTCAATTGCAAGAGATTTAGGAAAAAAACTTGGATGTGGCGCTCATTTATCAGGCTTAAAAAGAGTATCTCAAGGAAAATTTAATATTAATCAAGCATTAAATACTAAAGAAGTTGAAATAAAAAATCTAATATCTATTGAAGAGGCATTTAAAGCATTTTCTGATATTAAATTACAAAATGATCAATTGAAGATTTTTTTAAATGGCGGCAAATTAAAAAACATTAATTGCGAAGACAATGACTACAGAATTTATGATTTATCATCAAATTTTCTAGGTCTTGGCAATGTATCTAATAATGTTCTGGCTTTAAAACGACTTGTTTAATAGCTAGATTAGTTATAAGATTCGCACGCTTACTTTAGTTGTACAAGGTTTGCATTTTTATTAATAAGTACATCGAGGAATATAAATATGGCACTTTTAGCTAACGAAAAAGAAAAAATTGTTGGAAAATTTCAAAGAACAGATAACGACACAGGATCTCCTGAAGTACAAATTGCGTTGTTAACAGAAAATATCAATAAATTACAAAGTCATTTTAAAACACACAAAAAAGACCACCATTCAAGAACAGGGTTAATAAGAATGGTAAACCTAAGAAGAAAGCTTTTAGCCTATCTAAAACGAAAAAACCCAGATAGTTACAAAGAGGTTGTAAAGCAATTAAAACTTCGTGGTTAATTATAAAAACATAAACAAGGATAATCGTGGAAAATAATAAATTAGAATCTACATCGGTAGAGTTTCAGTATGGAAACAAATTAGTAAAATTAGAAACAAATAAAGTCGCAAGACAAGCTACAGCCGCAGTTGTTGTAACAATAGATGATTTGGTTGTTCTTACAACTGTAGTCGCAAAAAAAGAAGCAGATCCTGGAAAAGATTTTTTTCCATTAGCTGTCTTTTATCAAGAAAAATTTTATGCAACAGGTGTAATTCCTGGAGGATTTTTTAAAAGAGAGGCTAGGCCCACTGAAAGAGAAACATTAACATCAAGGCTAATTGATAGGCCTATTAGACCTTTATTCCCAGAAGAGTTTAAAAATGAGGTTCAGGTTTTTTCAACAGTGATGTCATCAGGTAAAGATCAAAATCCTGATATAGCTGCCATGATTGGTGCTTCAGCAGCCTTATGTGTAGCAGGTGTGCCTTTTGATGGACCTATGGGTGCTGCTAGGGTTGGATTTATTGATGGTAACTATGTTTTAAACCCGACATTTGCGGAACTAGAAGAGTCATATCTTGATATGGTTGTAGCTGGAACTGAACAAGCGGTTCTAATGGTTGAGTCCGAGGCAAAAGAATTAAATGAAGATCTTATGCTCGGTGCGGTATTATTTGGCCATCAGGAAATGCAGGCAGTTATAAATGCTTGCAAGGAGCTAAAGGATAAAGCAGGAAAAGAAGACTGGGTCATTACACCAGATGAAGAATCTCCAAGATATTACTCAGAGTTACAAGAAAAATATACTGACCAAATTAAAAATGCTTTTACTATAAAGCTTAAATCCGAGAGATCTGAGGCTATAAGTAAAATTAGAGAAGATATTGTTAATTCATATCCTGAAGCTGATGACATTCAATTAGGAAAAGTTTTAGGTGCGTTTAAAAATCTAGAAAAGGATATAGTTAGACAAAATATTTTAAGCAATCAGCCAAGGATTGATGGACGAGATACAGATACAGTTAGACCAATTTTTATCGAAACTGATGTTTTACCAAGCACTCACGGATCGTCTTTATTTACAAGAGGTGAAACACAAGCAATTGTTGTTGCAACACTAGGCTCATCAAGAGATGCTCAAAGAATTGAAGCTATTGAAGGTCAAGGAACTGACAATTTTATGCTGCATTATAATTTTCCTGCATACAGTGTTGGAGAAATAGGAATGCCAATGGGTCCAAAAAGAAGAGAGATTGGACACGGAAATTTAGCTAAGAGAGCTATTAAAGCAGTTCTACCTGATGTAACAGATTTTGGATATACAATGAGGGTGGTTTCGGAGATTACTGAATCTAATGGTTCAAGTTCTATGGCATCAGTTTGTGGTACTTCATTATCACTCATGGATGCCGGTGTTCCAATATCAAGTCCAGTTGCAGGTATAGCAATGGGATTAATAAAAGAGGGCGATGATTTTGCTGTTCTTACAGATATTCTAGGTGATGAAGATCATCTTGGTGATATGGATTTTAAAGTAGCTGGAACAGAGACAGGCATTACTGCGCTTCAGATGGACATAAAAATTCAAGGTATAAATGAAGCTATTATGGAAGTTGCTCTAACCAAAGCAAAAGCTGCAAGAACTCATATTCTTGGAATTATGAATGAAGCTATTTCAGCACCTAAAGATCTTTCAGAAAATGCTCCTGCAATGAAAACTTTTATGGTTGATAAAGATAAAATCAAAGAGATTATTGGTAAAGGTGGAGCAGTTATCAAATCAATGCAAGAAAAAACTGGAGCAACAGTTGATATTGATGATGACGGAACTGTTTCAGTCTTTGGTCAAAATCAATCTTCAATGAAAGCATGTCTTGAAATAATTGAGGGTATCTTAGAAGAACCTGAATTAGATAAGGTGTACAAAGGTACTGTTGTAAAAATAGTAGATTTCGGTGCTTTTGTTAACATTCTTCCTGGAAAGGATGGATTGCTACACATATCTGAAATTGCGCATGAAAGAACAGAGGATGTAAGTGCTGTACTTTCAGAGGGTCAAGAAATTGACGTTAAACTTATTGGATTCGATAGAGGTAAGATGAAATTATCTGCAAAAGCTTTGATAGAAAAAAGTAAACAAGAAGAGCCTGAAACAGATAGTAATTCTGAAGAATAGCCTCTAATAAACCTATAAAACCGAAAAGTCAAATTTTCGGTTTTTTTTTGTTCACAATATTTGAAACCTTCCCTTTTTTGTGGTCTGATGTTAATTGCAAATCATATAAAAACCTAATAGGGGGGAATATTATGGATAATGCATGGAGAATGATAAAAGACCTAGTTAGTGAGTTAACTAGCGTTGTAATCGGACTTGCAGGGCTTGGTATTGTTGCTGCTATCGTATTTGGTGGCCCAGTATTTGGTCTTGATGTCATTGGCGGTGTTACTGAATTAGTTGAAATGCTTTCATCTAACGGTATCGTAGGATTGCTTGTATTAGCAATTTTATACAGCTTGGTTGCTAAATAAGCCAAACTCTATATATTAGGAAGGGTCTATGACCCTTCCTATTTTTAAAAATGAATTTAAATAACTCTTTAAAAAAAGCTACAGATTTTTTCAATAAAATAACAAAGTTATTAGTTCCATTGGTTGCAGTTACGCTTCTTCTTGGGATTATATTTGGACCAGAAACACCATTCGTTGGTGATGTTTATAAAAATGTAGCAAACATCCTCGAGATGCTTGGAGAGAACGCTCTGCTTGCATTGGTGTCTATACTCATTATCGCTCTATACTTAAAGAGATAATTAAAAGTTGATGGTGGCTATGGGTGGAATTGAACCACCGACCCCAGCGTTATGAGTGCTGTGCTCTAACCATCTGAGCTACATAGCCAATCGTTGAATGATAAGTCTTAGAATCTAAGAGTCAATATCTTTTTTCATTAACTTTAAACATTAAACTTAAAATGAATTACATCACCGTCCCTTACGATGTATTCCTTTCCTTCTAACCTTAATCTACCTTTTTCTTTTGAACCAGATTCTCCATTACACGAGATGTAGTCCTCAAAACTAATTACTTCAGCTTTAATAAATCCTCTTTCAAAATCAGTATGAATTACTCCGGCTGCATTTGGAGCGGTTGAATTATTTTTGATAGTCCAAGCTCTTATTTCCTGCGGTCCAGCAGTAAAATATGTTTGAAGCCCAAGCAGCTCATATCCTTTAAAAATAATTTTATTAAGAACAGGCTCATCCATATTCATTAACTCTAAATACTCTTTTCTTTCCTCATCATCTAAAACAGCTATTTCTTGCTCAATTTTTATTGAGGTTGGTATTACGATATTTCCAGATTCATTTGCAAATTCAATTAATTTATTTAATGCATTATCAGAAGATCCATCATCTGAAACATTAGCAATATAAAATGTTGGCTTTGAACTAAGTAGCTGAAATCTTTTAATAATTATTTTTTCATCTCCATCGAAGTTTTCAATGTTTATAAGTCTCCCCTTATCAAGCTCATCTTTAATTTTTAACAAGATCTCATGCTCAACTTTATTTTGTTTATCATTGGTTTTGAGGATTTTTTCACATTTTAATATTCTTTTACTGACTGACTCTAGGTCAGACATTATTAATTCAAGATTTATTATTTCTGCATCTCTTACAGGATCAATTGATCCATCAACATGCGTAATGTTTTCATCTTCAAAACATCTTACAACATGCGCTAAAGCATTCATTTCTCTGATGTTAGAGAGGAATGCATTTCCTAGGCCTTCACCCTGAGAAGCTCCTTTAACAAGTCCTGCTATATCTACAAGGTCTAGACTGGCTGGAATAATTTTCTTTGAGTTTACGATATCATTAAGTTGTTTTAGTCTTTTATCAGGAAGCGGAACTTTACCTATATTTGGTTCGATAGTACAAAAAGGGAAATTTTCTGCAGGTATCGAAGATTTTGTTAGAGCATTGAATAGGGTAGATTTACCCACATTAGGAAGCCCAACAATGCCGCATTTGAATCCCATATTATTTTGTATGTAATGTTTTTTGTAATTTAGAAAATTCTTGATTGCATAACGTATCAAAATTTAGAGCAAAAAAATCGAAAGCTCTATCAACATACTCTTTATCAGTTGGGTGAAATTTATTTAATACCCAATCAGAAACCATATCTTTATGTCCAGGATGACCTATTCCAATTCTTATTCTTAAATAATCTTTAGAGCCGGTTTTTTCAAAAATATCTTTAAGCCCATTGTGACCGCCATGACCACCGCCTTCCTTAAACCTCACTTCTCCAGGATTTAAATCTAAGTCATCATGGAAAATAATTATTTTATTGTTAGGTAAGTTAATATTTTTAACCAATTTAGCAACTGTACGGCCACTGCTATTTACATAGTTATCTGGTATAACCCAAAGAATTTCTTCTGAATTTGAGTGTGTTATTTCTGCCTCAATATTAGTTTTTGGAACAAAATCACTGCAGTGAGATTTACTAAGATTTAAAAGCCATTCCTTGCCAACATTGTGTCTAGTGCTATTGTATTTTGATCCAGGATTACCTAAACCAATAAAGCAAAGTTTAAGCAATTTTTAGCTCTCGTCAGATCCTTCTGCAGAGTCTTCAGAGGCTGATTCTTCACCGCCTTCTTCAGTAGCGCTCTCTTCAGCAGCGCCATCTTCAGCAGCGCCTTCTTCACTTTCATCAATAACTGGTTCTTCTTCAACAGCTTTTGGAGCATTAACAGATACAACCATTTGATCAGTTTCTTCTGTAAGACCAGGAATCTCTGATCCTTCAGGCAAAACAATTTCTGTAAGTCTTATTGAAGCACCCAATTCAAGTTCTGCAACATCTACATCTATTGATTCAGGTATATTTCCAGCTAAGCACATAATCTCAACTTCTCTGATAGCTTTAGTTATTAAACCACCTTCATTCTTCACTCCTATACACTCTTCTTCATTGACAAAGTTCATAGGAATAACAACTTTTAATTTAGTTTTTCTAGATACTCTTTGAAAATCAGCATGAAGTAATTTGCCTTTAGCAGGATCTCTTTGAAGTTCTTTTAATACAACTTTCTCTTCAAGATCACCATTTTTAATTAGAAGAACTTGAGTATAAAAAAGCTCATTTTGAGAAGCTTTAGTAAGCTCATTAAGATGTAGCTTCAAATTTAAAGATTCTTTTTCATCTCCATAAACTATTGCTGGAACCATTCCATCAACTTTTCTAATAACCCTAGCCTTATTAGATCCAGTTCTTTCTCTTGTTTCAGCATTTAAAACTATTTGATCACTCATAATATCCTCTTATATAAACATCTCACTAAGAGATTCTTCATTGCTTAATCTTTTGATGCATTCTGCAATTGTCGCACCTAAAGAAATGACGCGTATTTTACTGCATTTTTCGCCTTCATGTGACAATGGAATTGAATTTGTTACCACAAGTTCATCAATTTCTGACTTATTTAATCTTTCTATAGCTGGACCAGAGAGCACAGGGTGAGTAATATATGCTTTTACACCTGCTGCACCATGATCTTTTAATGCTTTAGCAGCATTACAAAGTGTTCCAGCCGTATCAATAATATCATCAGGCACTATACATACTTTGCCCTCAATATCACCGATAATATTCATTACCTCTGATTGGTTTGCCGCAGCTCTTCTTTTGTCTATGATTGCTAAATCAGCATCATTCAATTGTTTTGCTAAGGCCCTAGATCTAACTACACCGCCAACATCTGGCGAAACCACAACAATATTATTATCTGGATTATTCTCTTTAATATCATCAACCATCAATTTAGTTGCATAGACGTTATCAGCAGGCATATCAAAGAAACCTTGAATTGTCTCAGAGTGCAGGTCTACAGTTAAAACTCTATCTATTCCAACAGAATAAAACATATCAGCTACAACTTTTGCACTAATTGGCACTCTTGCAGATCTAACTCTTCTATCTTGTCTTGCATATCCGTAATAGGGAACAATGGCTGTAATTCTTGATGCGGACGATCGCTTAAGAGCATCTGCAAGCAACATTAATTCCATTAAATTTTTATTTGAAGGAGCACATGTAGATTGAAGTATAAAAGTATCATGACCTCTGACATTATCTTCAATTTGAACTTTTATTTCTCCGTCTGAGAAATAGCCTACATCTGCTTTAGATATTTCAATATCTAATATTTTTGCAACCTCATTAGCTAGATCTGGATTTGCTGTTCCAGTGAAAAGATCTAGGATTTGTTTGCTCATTTTTCCCTCTCTTAATTGGCTGGGGTGGTAGGATTCGAACCTACGCATGACGGGATCAAAACCCGTTGCCTTACCGCTTGGCTACACCCCAATACTACACAAACTCCCTTAATGGCGAATATTGTAATGGTTTAGCTAAAAAGAATCTCCAATTACTTGGAATTATTTTCAAAATTTCATCTTTTTCAGCATCACTATTATATTTTATAAACATGGCTGAGCCACTACCCGAGAGATAAATCTGATGTTTTTTTGAATTTTTTTTATAAAAATCTTTTACCTCTTTATTGCTCTTTAGAAAAATTCCCCAAAAAGAATTCTGATCATCTTTTAATAATTCATTTTTATTTTTTTTTGATTTCTCATAATCTGAGAACATTTTTTGTGTTGAATTAAATATCTTAGGGTCAATAATGATATATTTTGAAATATCAGATTCTTTCTCTTGAAAAATATCACCAATACCACAGGCAAATGCATTTTTACAATTTATAAAAAATGGAACATCTGCACCTATTGTTCTTCCAATATCCATCATTTGGTCTTGGTTTAAATTTAAGCCCCAAATCTTATTTAAAACCATAATAGTTGAGGCTGCATTTGAGCTGCCACCGCCAAGACCAGCACCTATTGGAATATTTTTTTTAATTGTAATTTTAACTCCAGAATTTTTCTTAGATAGCTCTTGCAAAGACACTGCAGCCTTGTAAATTGTATTGTCTTTTGTATTAAGTGAGGAGTTATTGGTATCAATCAGGATGCCGTCTTTTGCTTGTTCAAAAGTCATAAAATCATACAGATCAATAAATTGAAAAGAAGTATCCAGATTATGATAACCATCAGAATTTTTATCTAATATTTTTAAATGGAGATTAATCTTTGCTGGTGAGCTTATTGAGACCTTCATTTTTTAATTAAATACCCGTTAATTAAATTTTCTTGATAAGAGATAGCAAAATTTACATTATTGTTTTTTCTGCTGCACGTAAAATCAAAATATGAACCTTCAACCAATTCATTAATGTTAAAGCCTCTTGATGAAAGGCACTGTCTCAACCAATACTTAAAATTTCTGTTTACAGTATCAGGTATATAAAAAGGATTACTGTTTTTAGTTGGCACTATGTTTAAATTTTTGTTCTCTCTAGCTTCAATAATCAATACATTTCCATAAAAAGGCTTCTTAAGTTGTATAATAGATTCTAGTTTAGATAAGCTTATAACTATATTTAGTGATACTGGTTCAACATTGGTTGATTCAATAAGCAACTTGCCTGAATAAATGTTGTATTTATTATCTTTGTTAATAGTTGAGCAAGAAACAGTTATACAAACAAGCACATAAATAAATTTTTTTATAATGGAATTACAGTTATTTGGCATAAATCATAAAACTTCAAATGTTTCTGAAAGAGAGCAATTCATTATAAATGAGTCCAATCAAATTTTATTAAATACTTTCTTAAAAGAAAAATTTAAAGATAAGATAGACTCTTTTTTTGGTGTTTCTACTTGTAATAGAACTGAAGTTTATTTGCTAGCTGATTCGGGGCTTGCTAGTGAAATTCTTCTTGAAACATTAATATTCTTTGAAATAAACCACATTCAAAAAGAAAGCTTTTATATCCTTGATAATCAGGATGCATTGATACATATGTGTAAAGTTGCATCAGGAATAGATTCTCAAGTACTTGGAGAACAAGAAATATTTGGACAGTTTAAAAAAGCTATAGAGGTTGCAAGACATGCAGATATAGCCAAACCCAGTCTTTTAAGCTACACAAAAAAAGTTATCGAGATAGTAAAAAAAGTTAGAACACAGACAAATATAGGATTAAATCCATTATCTGTAAGTGGATTGTCTTTAAATTTAGTAAAAAATATCTTTGAGGAGCCTCAAAATCAAAACGTTCTCATACTTGGAGCTGGATCACTGGCTCACGCTATTATTGATGATCTTATTAATAAAGGCATAACTAATATTCGAGCAGTAAATAGAAGTAAAAAAATAATAAAAATAAATAATGATTATGAAATAATTCCATCATCTTTAAATACTTTGCATAGAGAATTAGAGTTTGCTGACATCGTAATAGCCTCGGCTACTGCTGATCTGCCTTTAATTGGTAAAGGCTCTATAGAAAACGCTCTTAAAGTTCGAAGAAACAAACCAATGCTTTTAATTGATTTAGCAGTTCCAAGAAATATTGAGGAAGAAATTAAGAAAATAGAGCAAGCATATTTATTTTCAATCGACGATATAGAAAAAATTACGCAGGACAATTATGGTCAAAGAGTAATAGAAGCTGAAAAAGCTCTAAACATAATTGTGCTTGAGTCTCAGGATGCCCTTAAATCAATTCGTGAAAAAATAACCAAAGATAAAATTCAAATAAAATTAGAATCGTTCTTAGATCAGCTTTCAGATGAAGAGATAAAAAGGTTTAAATCCGCAGAGGATTTAAAACAAATGATAATGAATTTATCAATAATAAAATATGAAGATAAATCTTTAGATGAGGTTTTAGATATTAAAAATATTGATAATCATGTAATTGAGTCAATGTTTAAAAGGTATATTGATAATGCATGACTCAATGAAGGCAAAGCTATCAAAACTTCAGGAAAGGCTTGCTGAAATTCAGAAGCTATTAATAGACTCAGAGACTATCAAAGATATGGATAACTACACTCTGCTTAATAAAGAGTTTGCAGATTTAAAGCCAATTGTTGATAAGTTTGATGAATATAACTCTGTTCTTGCTGCTATAAATGATGCAAATGAGATTCTTGAATCAGGTGACGAAGATTTAAAAAGTCTTGCTGAAGAAGAATTAAAAGAATCATTAGATAAACCAGATAAATTAGAACAAGAATTAAAATTAATGTTATTACCTAAAGATTCAGCAGATGATGGTTCTGCTTTTCTTGAAATCAGAGCAGGAGCTGGAGGAGATGAGGCAGGTATTTTTGCAGGGGATCTATTCAGAATGTATTCACGACTTGCAGAAAGAGAAGGCTGGAATGTTGATGTGATTGATATTAAACAAGCAGAGCAGGGTGGTCTTAGAGAAGTCGTTGCTCAACTGAACGGTAAAAGTGTATTTAAAGTATTAAAATTTGAATCGGGTGTTCATAGAGTTCAAAGAGTTCCTGAGACTGAATCTCAAGGAAGAATTCACACTTCAACGTGTACTGTTGCGATACTGCCTGAGGTTGAAGAAGTTCAAGACATACAAATTGATAAAAATGATTTAAGGGTTGATACATTTAGAGCCTCTGGAGCTGGAGGTCAACATGTAAATAAAACTGATTCTGCTGTTAGACTAACACATATACCTAGCGGTCTCGTTGTTGAGTGCCAAGACGGAAGATCTCAGCATAAAAATAAAGAAAAAGCACTATCGTTATTGGCTTCAAAATTAAAACAAGCAGAAATTGAAAGTCAGCAAGAAAGTATTGCTAGTGAAAGAAAAATATTAGTTGGTACTGGAGACAGAAGCGAAAAAATTAGAACATATAACTTTCCACAAGGCAGAATGACTGATCATAGGATTAAGTTAACACAACATAACTTAGATCAAATTATGGATGGAGATATTAAATCTATATGTGATGCTCTATTAGCGGAGAATCAGTTAGCAATGCTTTCTCAACTTGAATCAGAATAATTGAATTCCAAAATTAGTTTTTATATCAAGAATATTAATGAAATGTTGCCAAATGATAGCGGCATTTCAAAAGAGCTGATATTTTTTTTAAAAGATAGGCTAGGGTTAAGTGATACATCTATTTTTTTAGATGAATATAATCTTTCAAACAAAGAAGAAAATTTAATTAAAGAATTTATTGATTTAAAAAGCCAAGGATTTCCTCTAGATTATATTTTGCAAAACACTTCTTTCTATAAAGATGATTTTTATGTTGATCGTCGTGTTTTAGTTCCAAGACCTGAGACAGAATTGCTTGTTGATTATATTAATGGCTTAAATTTAAAAGCTGGAATGAAAATTTTAGATGCTGGAACAGGTTCTGGTTGTATAGGAATATCCATAGCTAAATATAATCCGAGTATTACAGTTTATGGCATTGATTATTCTCTTGATGTTTTAGAGGTCGCACAAATTAATAAAAAAAATAAATTATTAGATAACTTTTATTTAATTAATTCAGATTGGCTGAATTGCATACAAGATAGATCTATAAATATTCTAGTGAGCAATCCTCCATATATTGCACCTTCAGACCCTCATTTAGAAAATCTTAAATATGAACCCATAAAAGCATTAGTTGCTGATGATAATGGGCTAAAAGATTTTAAAACCATAACCAAGCAAGCAAAAAATGTCCTAAGCCCTGATGGTATTTTAGTTTTTGAACACGGCTACAATCAATCTATGAATGTAGAAAATATTTTAATTGAATCAGGTTTTAAAAATATATATTTGATGAAAGACCATCAATCTCAACCTAGAATAACAACCGCAAGATTGGCATAAAAATTTATTGCTCTAGCTGTTTTTTAAGAATATTATTCTTAAAGATTCTTTATTTCTTTGGGGGTAGAAAATGTTAGATTTTACGATGAATGAAAGCTCACTAAAAATCATTAAGAATAAAGAAGACCAATATAATCTTCCATATTTATGGATAAGAGACAACTGCTCATGTGATCAATGCAGAGTTAAAGAAACTCAAGAAAAAAGATTTATGTTAAATGCAGTTTCAGTTGATTTAAAACCAAAAAAAGTTGTTATCGATAAAGATATAGTTAGTATTGAATGGCCTGATAATCACGAAACATCTATAAATATTTCAGAACTTGAAAATTTGAATAAATCTAGAAAGCCTGAAAAGATTTTATGGACTAATGATTTTATTCCAGAATATTACGATTGGAATGAGTTTATAGATAATAAAAATGTTGCAATTGATGCCTTTACTAATTTTATTACTAAGGGTGCGATATGCATTAAAAATGCACCATCCACTCCAAACTCTTTAGAAAATCTTGCGCCTAGACTTGGCCCAATCAGAGAAGTTTTATTTGAAAGAATTCACAATGTTTCTATAGATGGACATGTATATAACATAGCCCATACTTCACTTGAGGTTCCGCCTCATAATGACTTTGCAAGTTATACATGGCCACCAAGTGTTCAAGCTCTTCATATGCTAGTTAATGATTGTAAGGGTGGAGAATCAATGATTGTTGATGGTTATTCAGTCTTAAACGATTTAAAAGAAGAGCGCCCACATTTTTTTGAAATTTTATGTAATTTCCCCGTGCCTTTTAGAGAATTCGATGAAGACAATGAAACTTATGCTATTGAACCAATCATTAGATTAAATTCAAAGAAAGAAGTAGTTGGTTTTAGATACTCAAATCAATTAATGCAAATGATAAATCCTAACTTAGAAAATGTAGATTTATTCTACAAGGCTTATCATGAATTATGTTCAAGAGTGAATAGTGACAAATACAAATCAAAATTTAGATTAGAGTCTGGTCATATACTTTTAGTTTCTGCTCACAGAGTCCTTCATGGTAGACAAGAATTTAAACCAAATGGAAAGCGTCACCTTCAAGACGCTTACTATGAAATGGATAACATTGAGAATAATCTAGTCTTGTATCAGGCTCAAAGGAGTAATCAGATTGACTAAAAAAGTTGAGTTCACAGCTATGGACAAAGGAACAAGAGATGATTATGACCTTATATCAATCCATGATTCGGAAAATGAAAGAAACTTAGTTTCTAGAGTTATTGAATGGTTGAAGATGATGGATGGAGAGTCGCCCTATAAAATTAGTAGATTACAACATTGTCTCCAAACGGCTACAAGAGCAGAAGAAGACGGAGCTGATACTGAAACTATTGTTTGCGCTCTTCTTCATGATATTGGTGATGTAATTTCACCGTCTAATCATTCTCAGGTTTCTGCAGCACTCCTAAGACCTTATATAAGCGAAAAAAATTATTGGATAGTTCTTAATCATGGTTTGTTCCAAGGTTATTACTGGATGCATCATTATGACAAGGATAGAAATTTAAGAGATCAATATAAGGACCATCCATATTATCAAGACTGTATTGATTTTTGCGCTAACTGGGATCAGAAATCTTTTGATCCAGAGTATAAAACTAAATCCTTAGAATACTTTGTACCTATGATTGAAAAGATTTTTTCAAAAGAACCAAAGTCGTTTGTATAAAAATTAAGTACCACAGAAAGTTTTATATCTCTCCGAAGAATTTTTAACTGGCTTTTCATATTCATGAAATTCTTTAATTTCGTCGTAAGGATTTTTTAAAATATCATGAAGTTTTAAAAAAGGTTTCATATTATTATCAAAAACTGCTGCCTTTAAAGCTTCCTCAACTTTATGATTTCTTGGAATATATAATGGATTGACTGCATTCATTGAAGATGCAATTTTTTCATCAGATATGCTTTCTTGAGAGACTCTTTCTTTCCATAATGTCATCCAGTTATCGAATGCTAAATCATTTTTAAAAAGATTTTTAATACTTTTAATGTCACCAACAAGTGCTTTTGAGAGATATCTAAAGCATAAAGTGAAGTCAACCTTATTAGTTTTCATAAGATTTAATAGCTGAGATATTAAATTAATATCATCTTGATCTTCTTTTGATAAACCAATTTTGGACCTCATAGAAGAAAGCCAATAGTTTGTATATACAGGCTTAATTAATTGAAGCACCTCTGTTAATAGTATTATTGCTTCATTCTGATCTTTATGAATTAGAGGAATTAATGTTTCGGCGAGCCTAGTTAAATTCCAAGTTAAGATTTTTGGTTGGTTTTTATATGAGTATCTTCCATTTTTATCTATTGAACTAAAAACAGTAGAGGGATCATAGACATCCATGAATGCACAAGGACCATAATCAATAGTCTCTCCTGAAATAGTCATATTGTCAGTGTTCATCACTCCATGAATAAATCCAATACTCATCCAATTTGCAACTAATGATGCTTGCTCATTACAAACGGCTGCAAAAAAAGCAAGATATGGATTTTCTACATCTTTGGTTTCAGGAAAGTGCCTATTTATTGAGTAATCAGCTAAGTCTTTAATTAAAGACTGATTTTGAGATTTGTATGCATATTCAAAACTTCCAACTCTAATATGACTGGAAGCAACTCTTGTCATTACCCCTCCGGGTAATTCTTGTTCTCTTTGAATATTTTCACCAGTTTTAATTGCAGCAAGGGCTCGTGTTGTTGGAATGCCTAAGACATACATACTTTCACTAATTAGATACTCTCTTAGCACTGGTCCCAATGCAGATTTACCATCTCCTCTTCTTGAAAATGGTGTTGGCCCAGATCCTTTTAATTGAATATCTCTTAGCTCACCATTGGTATTTACAGATTCACCAAGCAATAAAGCTCTTCCATCACCAAGTGCAGGATTGAAGTGACCAAACTGGTGACCAGAATATGCTTGAGCTATAGGCTGAGAGTCTTTTAAAACTTCTCTTCCTGAAAATATCTCGGTACATTTATTTTGATTCTTTGCCAAAGAGCTTAAATTTAATTCTTCTGCAAGTGAATTATTGAATATAAGTAATTCCGGCGCTGGTGCTGGAGTTGCATAACTCTTTTCGCACATTTCACTTAAACTCTCTAAAAAGGTATTTTGTAGTTCAAGTTTCAAATTACTTCACTCAATGAAAGTTACAAACTTTTCGATAGATTCTCTTGATGTTCTATAGTTATTTATTGGATGCTTTTTATTTGGATAGCCTAATGCAATCCCACACCAAACAACTTCGTTATCTGGAATGTTAAGAATATCTTTAACAGTTTCTGGATATATTGACCAAGATTCTTGAAGGCAAGTTCCCATTCCACGCTCAACAGCACTTAAACATATATTTTGAATAAACATTCCAACATGTCCCCATCCATTCTCAGCAAATGCTTTATCAATAGTAACTATCATTCCAACCGGAGCACCAAAAAACTTAAAATTCTCTCTTATTTGTGAAAGTCTCGATTCAATATCATCTTGTTTAATAGACAAAGCTGTATACATATCCCTGGCACATTCCGATCTTCTTTTTTTATACTCTTCGTCCAATGGGTTGGGGTATATCTCGTATTCTATTTTTTCTTGTACGCCATTGTCATAGTTAACAAGAGCTTTTTCAATAAGCTTTTCTTTTGCATTATTAGTTGCAACATAAATTTTCCATGGCTGAATATTACCCCCAGAAGGAGCGCAGCTAGAAATTTCTAGTATCTCTTTGATAGTTTCAATATCTATTGCCTCATTAGTGAAGCTTCTAACAGAATATCGTGATTTTATGAGTTCTTTAATGTTCATAATTACTTATCTATTTTTATTAACAATTCATTGTTCCTTCTTATATAATTTATATCAACAATTTATTAGGGGAAAAATATGATCAGTGACATGCAAAAGTGGACTCCAAATGTTGCAAGCATAATCGAACATGCTAAAAACATTTATCCAGAACAAGAAGTAGTCAGCAGAATGGTTTCTGGTGAAATTCATAAAACTAATTATAAAGAGGTTTGCATTAGATCAAGAAAGCTAGCTTCAGCTCTTGAGAAAGATGGTTATAAAAAAGGTGATGTTTTAGCAACCTTGGCCCTAAATACTTATAGACATCTTGAAATGTATTATGGAATTTCAGGCATGGGAGCAATCACTCATACCCTAAATTTCAGACTTCACCCAGAACAAGCTGTTTATATTATCAATCATGCTGAAGATAAGATAATTTTTGTTGAAACACCTTTTATACCAATGATGGAGGCTTTAAAAGACCAGCTTGAATGTGTTGAAAAATATATCATTCTCTGCGATCAATCAGAAATGCCAGAGACAGCCTTAAAAAATGCTATTTCCTATGAAGAATACATTGAATCAGGTGATGAGAATTATGAATGGCCAGCTATGGATGATGATGCAGCCTGTGGTTTGTGTTACACATCAGGAACAACTGGTAACCCTAAAGGAGTTTTGTATGCTCATAAATCAAACATACTGCATGCCCAAGCAGCTCTAACAGGTTTAACCATTAGTCCTGATGAATCAATTTTAATGGTTGTACCATTATTCCATGTTCTTGCTTGGGGAACACCATACTTTGCACCAATGTTTGGTCTTAAACTTGTTATGCCTGGTATGCAAATGGAAGGAGAGCCTTTATATGATTTAATTGAAAAAGAGGAAGTTACCCTTGCTTTTGGTGTGCCAACAGTATGGATGGGTCTTTTAAGTTATTGCAGAGACAATAACAAGATCTTAAATTCAGTTAAAAATACTGTTATTGGTGGTTCAGCATTATCTTTAGCTATCCTAAAAGAGTTTGATGAAGTTCACGATGTTAATGTTATTCAGGGTTGGGGAATGACTGAAATGAGTCCATTAGGAACATCGAACTTCCTTACTGAAGAAATGAAAAAGATGAGTAAAGAGGACAGATATGCTGTTCAATTAAAACAGGGAAGACCAATGTATGGTATTGAGCTAAAAGTTGTTGATGATTCAGGAAATGAATTACCTAAAGATGGAGAATCTCAAGGACACTTACTTGTTAGAGGGCCATGGGTATTGCAAAAGTATTTTAAAGCTGAAAAAGATGCTGTTGATAAAGATGGATGGTTCGATACAGGTGACATTTCTGTTCTTGATCAAGATGGTTATATGACCATAAAAGATAGAGCTAAAGATGTAATAAAATCAGGTGGTGAATGGATTAGCTCAATCGATCTTGAAAATGCAGCCGTTGGGCATCCAGAGGTTGCTGAAGCATGTGTTGTTGGAATTCCTCATCCTAAATGGGATGAAAGACCAATTTTATTTATAGTGACAAATAGTGGAGAGCCAATTGAAAAACAATCAATTTTGGATTTCTTATCTTCCAAAGTTGCTAAATGGTGGCTACCTGATGAAATTGTTTTTCTAAAAGACTTGCCTCATGGAGCTACTGGAAAATTACAAAAATTTGAATTACGCGACGAATACGCTAATTTTTACATGGAGAAATAATATGCTTAGAGTCATTAAACCCTCAGATATTGAATCTGTTATTGGAACCGAAACAGGTGTATCAGAATGGATTACAATTGATCAAGAGCAAATAAACAAATTTGCTGAAGCTACACTTGATAATCAGTTCATTCATGTTGATCCAGAAGCAGCAAAGCCTGTTTTTGGTTCTACTATTGCTCATGGCTTTTTATCATTGTCTCTCTCAGCGGGAATTCCAATTTCTCAGGGAATGGGTCTTGTAATTGAAGGTATGAAAATGGGTTTAAATTATGGTTTGGATAAAGTTCGCTTTCTAAGCCCAGTTCCAGTAAATTCTGAAGTAAGAATAAGAACGGAATGTATGGATATTACTGAAAAAAATCCAGGTCAATTTTTAGTTAAAAGCAAAGTAACTATGGAAATTAAAGGAGTTGAAAAACCTGCCTATATTGCTGAAGCTCTGGCTATGTATATTCTTTAGGATTCACTTAAAAGCCTTTTGAGAATCTCATTTACGCTTTGAGGGTTCGCCTTGCCTTGAGTTTCCTTCATCACTTGACCAACAAAAAAACCAAATAGCTTATCTTTACCACCCTTAAAAGCATCAACTTGTGAGGGATTATTATCAATAACTGTTTGCGCAATTGTTTCAAGAAGTGATTCATCTTGAATTTGAACCAGTCCCTTGCTTTCAATAATTTTATCCACATCATTGCCAGTTTCCCATATTTCTTCAAGAACAGATTTAGCTATTTTCCCAGAAATGGTTTTATCAGATATTCTTTCTATCAATGTTGCAAAGTTCTCTGAGGTTAAATTTGATTCGTCTATATCTATATTTTCTTTATTAAGCAGGGCGCTGATATCACCAACAAGCCAGTTAGCAATAAGTTTTGAATCATCAGTTTTAGCACAAGCCCCTTCAAACATATTTGCCATTGTTTTTGATGAGGCAATAATTTTTGCTTCAGAAGAATCTAAGTCAAATTCCTTAACATACCTTTTTTCTTTTTCATCAGGAAGTTCAGGAAGATTGTTTTTAATTTTGATGAGCTCTTCATCAGAAATTACAACTGGAAGGAGATCAGGACAGGGGAAGTATCTATAATCATTCGCTTCTTCTTTTGATCTCATTGATCTAGTCTCGTTTTTAACACTATCATAAAGGCGAGTTTCTTGAATAACAGAATCACCAGCCTCTAATATTCTAATCTGTCTATCAATTTCAAAATTGATAGCTTTTTCAATAAATTTAAATGAATTAATGTTTTTAATTTCAGCTCTAGTACCAAGTTCTGCCGCATCAGATTTTTTTACAGAAACATTTACATCACATCTCATTGACCCTTGAGCCATATTCCCATCGCAGATATCAAGAAAAGTAACAATTTGTCTTATTGCCTTAAAATAAGCTACTGCCTCTTTTGCATTTGCAATCTCAGGCTCAGATACAATTTCAAGCAAAGGCGTTCCAGCTCTATTTAAATCAACGCCCGTTTCGCCATCAAAGAGATCATGGATCGATTTACCAGCATCCTCTTCAAGATGAGCTCTGGTTATATTAATGATCTTTTCTTGACCTTCTACCTCTATTTTAATTGATCCTTTTCCTACAATTGGCAAAGCCATTTGGGTTATTTGATAGCCTTTTGGAAGATCTGGATAAAAATAATTCTTTCTATCAAAAGTTGACGTTTGATTTATTTCAGCATTTGTTGCCAATCCGAAACGAATAGCTTTATGAAACGCTCCTCTATTTGCAACAGGTAACACTCCTGGCAATCCTAAATCAATTAAATCTACATGAGTATTTGGTTCTGCTCCAAAACTTGTTGATCCACCTGAAAAAAGTTTTGAATCAGTAGAAAGTTGAACATGAATTTCTAATCCTATTACTGTTTCCCAACTCATGATTTATTGCCTGATGGTGTTTTGAGGTGCCAGTCTGTAGATATTTGGAAATTATGAGCTGCTTGAAGCAGTCTACTCTCATCTAAAAAGTTTCCAACTAACTGTAATCCAATTGGTTTATTATCAATCATACCATTTGGAATAGACATGGCAGGGAGGCCAGCAAGGTTTGCTGGAATTGTAAACAAATCTTCTAAGTACATTTGAATTGGATCATCGCTTTTTGATCCAGCCTCAAATGCAGCACCTCTAGTAGTAGGAGACATGATAATGTCTACACTCTTAAATGCAGAATCAAAATCATTTTTTATGAGCCTTCTTACTTGTTGAGCTTTTTTATAGTAAGCATCATAAAAACCAGCAGAAAGAACATAAGATCCAATTAATATTCTTCTTTTTACCTCATCTCCAAAACCTTCTGACCTAGTTTTTATATAGAGTTCTTCAAGGTCTTTTGGGTTATCACATCTTTTACCAAATTTAACTCCATCGAATCGTGATAAGTTTGATGAGCATTCTGCCGGAGCAACAACATAATAGGTAGGGACTGATAAAGTTATATTAGGAAGTGATATCTCAATAAATTCAGCACCCAAGGATTCATAATGTTTTTTTGATTCTTCAAAAACGTGAACTACATCATTATCAAGTTTTGATAAATCGAATTCTTTTACAAGACCAATTTTTAAGCCTTGAATCGAAGAGTTTAAGTTTTCAGTAAAGTCAGGAATTACCTCATCAATCGAAGTGGTATCTTTTTCATCATAAGAACACATTTCATTTAGGAGCAATGCACAATCTTCTGCTGTTCTAGCCATTGGGCCTGCTTGGTCTAGGCTAGATGCGAATGCAATCATTCCCCATCTAGAAACCCTTCCATAAGTTGGTTTTAATCCTGATATGCCACACAAAGAAGCTGGTTGCCTTATAGATCCTCCTGTATCAGTTCCAGAAGCAGCAGGAACTATTCCAGCCGCTACTGCAGCAGCCGAACCCCCCGAACTTCCACCAGGAACTAAATTTTCACCCCATGGGTTTTGAACATTACCATAAAAACTTGTTTCATTTGATGAACCCATAGCAAATTCATCCATATTTGTTTTACCAACGGAGATGCAGCCAGCATTTTCTAAGTTTTCAATGACAGTTGCTGAATATGGAGGTATAAAATTTGATAACATGTTCGATCCACATGTAGTTTTAAGATCTTTTGTGCAAAAAAGGTCTTTTTGGGCAATTGGTATTCCAGCTAAGGAGCCTGAGCTGGGATTGTTATCTAAATTATCTGCCTTTTTAAGGGACTCCTCTTCATTAAGAGTTATAAATGAATTTAATGCAGAATTATTTTTAATGTTTAAAAAAGTTTCTTGTACAAGCTCTGTATGAGAAATATCTTTATCATTGAGCATATTTTTAAGCTCTTTGATGCTTTTGTATTGAATACTCATTCTACAACTCTTGGAACTAAGAAATAGTCTTCGTTAGACTTCGGAGATCTTTCAAGAAAAACTTCTTTTCTGTTTTTAGCAGTTACATTGTCTGTTCTAGTTTTCGCAGTTTTTTCAAGTGGATTGGCCAATGGTTCTATATTGTTAGTATCAGCTCCATCTAATTGATCAACAAATTTAATAATATTTTTAAGATCTTCAGTGATTTTATCTTCATTTTCCTCATTAAGAGAAAGTCTTGATAAGTAAGCTATAGTTGAAACTGTTTTCTTGTCCATATATAGGATATTATTATAAATTAGATGGGGGATATTAACCCAACTTAATAATTATTAATATATATTTTAGGGAATCACGTGGAATTCAATATTTTTAAGACTGTAAGAGGTTATTTTTCAAATGATCTTTCGATTGATTTAGGTACAGCAAATACCCTTATTTACACAAAAGATGTAGGGATTGTTCTAGATGAGCCATCCGTTGTTGCTATAAGAGAGTCTAGAGGACAAAAGACTGTAGTAGCTGTTGGAACAGAAGCTAAGAAAATGCTTGGCAGAACTCCAGGAAATATCAAAGCAATTCGTCCTCTATCTGAAGGTGTTATTGCTGATTTCCAAGTTACAGAAAAAATGCTTCAACACTTCATTGCAAAGGTGCACGAACAAAGATTTATAAAACCTAGCCCACGAGTATTAGTATGCGTGCCTTGTAGGTCAACTCAAGTTGAAAGAAGAGCTATTAGAGAGTCTGTTCTTGGTGCTGGAGCTCGAGATGTAAAATTAATTGAGGAACCTATGGCTGCTGCTATTGGAGCGGGACTGCCTGTTGAAGAAGCAAGCGGCAATATGGTTGTCGATATAGGTGGAGGGACCTCTGAAATAGCAATCTTGTCATTAAACGGTGTTGTTTACTCAGAATCAGTAAAAATTGGTGGAGACAAAATGGATGAATCCATTACTTCATGGATAAGAAGAAATTATGGATGTGTTATTGGTGAGTCAACTGCTGAAAAGATTAAATTTACTGTAGGCTGCGCAACTTCTGAATCAGAAAGACTTGAAATGTCTATTACTGGTAGAAATCTTGCTGAGGGAATTCCAGAAACTTTCACAATTAATAGCGAACAAATATTTGAAGCTATGAAAGATCCTCTTTATGGCATAGTTAGAGCTATAAGAAATGCTCTTGAGCTTTCACCTCCAGAGTTAGCTGCTGATATTGCCGAAAGAGGTATTGTATTAACCGGAGGAGGGGCTTTAATGAGGG
>CACJBO010000001.1 GCA_902591665.1 uncultured SAR86 cluster bacterium | reverse complement strand
CAATTGAGTCTATGGCTTTTGCCTGGATGGGATACAAAAGAATAAATAATCAGGTCATGAAAGTTCAATTAGGAAAAGATAAATTCAATAAGGGTTTGCTTGGATCGATAACTAAAGCTATACCGTAAAGGACTCTCCACATCCACAAGTTGTTTTAGCATTAGGGTTATTTATAACAAATTTTGCACCAGATAAATCTTCTACAAAGTCTAAAGTTGATCCAAATAAATACGGATAAGACATTGAATCAATTAATACCTTAAAACTTCCAAAATCAATTACATCATCATCAAAAGCTTCATCATCATCAAATTTAAAACCGTACTGAAAGCCGGAACAACCGCCTCCGGTAACATAAACTCTAAACTTTGATGATTTATCTTTATTCAATACGCCCATAATTCTTTTTGAGGCTGAATCGGTTAAAGTTATTGAGTTAGAAGTTTGCATATTATTTCACCCTAGTAACTTTAATTCTAATGTTGTTTGATCTATTAACCATCCAAAAACCACCCATTCTACTTACCTCTAGTTCAACTTTAGTACCTTTTTTAAATTGTCCTGCTTTACTATTTGGAACTGACGATTCAGACTCCCATACATGACCATTTTCAAGTCTAAATACAATTTTTTTAGTAAGTTGTTTTGTAGCTTTGGTTATAGTGGTAAATATTTTTGTTTCTTCTTTCTCTGGAATTAAGTTGGCCATTCTTAACTGTTTGAAAGATAGGCCAAATGTTTTCTCATTAGATTTATCTTTTTGTTTACCTTTTTTTAATTTATTTTTCTCATCAAAACTCAGGATTTCTTCATCTTTTTTATTTACAGGGTCGTTAGTTTCAGCTGATTCATTTATATTAATCACAGACTCTGTTTCTAACACGAAAAAGCTGTCATAACAGGCAAGCCTATCTGCGTTAGATTCAATATCTGCACATTGGTCTGGTGATGATTGCGCATATAAGATATTAGAGCAAAACAAGCCAAATATTATTAAGTACTTATACATATTATAAATATACTACATATTAAAAAAATTTGGAGGAGGTATTAATTAATATAAATATCAAGATAAAATGATTGATATTAATAAAAATACATACCTAATTTAAATGAAATCAACTCTAATCGTTTACTCTTCTACCGATGGTCAAACAAAAAAAATCTGTTCTAGAATACAAGATTGTCTAGGTAATGATTTTTACTCAAATATTATGCCCATTAAAGAAGTTACAGAGGATGATCTAAAAAAATTTGATAGGATTATAATTGGTGCAAGTATTAGATATGGCAAGCATAAAAAAGAACTTTTCAACTTTATAGATTCAAATCTTATTGAGCTTGAAAAAAAAGATAACGCTTTTTTTTCAGTAAATGTAGTAGCCAGAAAGGCAGAAAAAAATACTGCTGAAACCAACCCATATGTACAAAAATTTCTATTAAAAACTGCATGGGTTCCAAAGAATTTAGCAGTTTTTGCAGGCAAGATTGATTACCCAAAATATAATTTGATTGATAAGCACATGATTAGATTCATTATGTGGGTTACCAAAGGCCCAACGGATACTAAAAATACATATGAATTTACTGATTGGGATAAAGTTGACTCTTTTGCTAAAGAGTTAATTACATAAAAAAGATATAATCCTTGATAAGATATATTAATTCTAAAAACCAATAAAATTATTTTGAACAACATAGAAAAATCTATAACCCTATTCAATCAAGCTAAGACTCTTATGCCTGGAGGAGTTAATTCTCCTGTGCGTGCTTTCAAAAACATTAATGGGAATCCTATCTTTTTTAAAAAAGCAGAAGGGCCATATCTTTATGATGCAGACGGAAATAGGTACGTGGATTATATTGGTTCTTGGGGCCCCATGATTCTGGGCCATTCACACCCTGATATTGTCAATGCAATTAAGAAACAGGCAGAGCTAGGCACTAGCTATGGAGCACCAACCAGTTTAGAGTCTGATGTAGCTTCGCTCATAATTAAAAGCGTACCAAGTATAGAAAAAATAAGAATGGTGAATTCAGGAACCGAAGCTACGATGAGCGCTATTAGATTGGCAAGAGGATTTACTAACAGAAATAAGATAATTAAATTTGATGGTTGCTATCATGGTCATGTTGACTCTCTTCTAATAAAAGCAGGATCTGGTGTTTCTACCTTTGGTTTACCAGATTCACCAGGAATCCCAGAAGATCTTGCAAAACATACTATTACTTGTCCTTATAATGATACCGAAGCTTTTATAGAAATTTTTAATTCTGTAAAAGATGATCTTGCTACAGTGATCGTCGAGCCAATTGCTGGAAATATGGGCTTTGTTCCAGGAACAAAAAAATTTTTACAAACAATAAGAACATATACAGAATCAAATAATTCCTTATTGATATTTGATGAGGTTATGAGCGGTTTTAGAGTGTCTCTAGGTGGCGCTCAAGAAATCTATAACATCAAACCCGATTTAACTGCTTTAGGGAAGGTAATTGGTGGCGGTCTCCCAGTAGGAGCATTTGGCGGTAAAAAAGAAATTATGAATTATCTTGCGCCAGAAGGCCCCGTATATCAGGCTGGCACTCTTTCTGGAAACCCACTAGCAATGGCAGCTGGAGCAACTTTACTTAATCTATTGATTGCTCAAAATCCATATAAAGTATTGGAAGAAAAAGCAAAGCTGATGCTTGATCAGATGAAAGAGATTATGACTTCTTCTGGAATTCCTATCTCTACGAATCAAATTGGAGGTATGTTCGGCTTCTTTTTTTCTGAAAAGCTGCCAAACAATATTGACGATGTATCTAAAACGAATGATGAAATGTTCTCATCTTTTATTAATGCTTGTATAGGAAATGGAATATACTTCGCACCTTCAAAATATGAGGCCGGATTTATTTCTGCCACACATGGAGATGCAGAAATTGATAAAACCCTTGAAGTTATAAACAAAATAGTTAAAACCGGAGAAATTAACAAATGAAATATGACATTAGCGCGCTTGGAAATGCCCTTGTAGATACACAATATAAAGTTAGTCATGAATTTTTATCAAGTGTTGGACTTGAAGCAGATTCAATGACTCTCGCATCTGCAGAAGATCAAGCTCCGATTATAGAAAAATTGATAAGCATGGGCGCAGAATCCGTCTCAGACTGTGGTGGATCTGCTACGAATTCATTGGTTGCGGCTGCAAACTATGGATCAAAGTGTCATCATGTTTGTCGTGTTGCAGACGATGAGGATGGCAGAAATTATCTTGAAAGCCTGCGATCTGCCGGAGTAGATCATATAGGTGTCAGTTCAGAAAATTCTGATATGCCTACCGGAAAATGTTTAATATTAGTTACGCCAGATGCTAAAAGGACTATGAGTAGCATGCTAGGCGTAAGTGCATTTTTAGGTTCTTCTGACATTGATTATGAAGTTGTTGAAAATTCTAAGATATTTTATATCGAAGGGTACATGGTAACTAGCGATGATAATTTTAATGCTGTTATATCTGTCTTAGAGCATCTTAAAGGGAAAGATACTATTAAAGCCCTATCCTTATCTGATGCTGGTATTGTTCATGGTTTTAAAGATAAATTTAAGCAAATTGAGTCTTATGGTATTGATATGATTTTTTGTAATGATGATGAAGCTATAGCCTTCTCTGATGCTAATGATGTTATGGAAGCTGTAGAGTTCTTCAAATCTAAAGCATATATGACTGCAATTACAAAAGGAGCAGAAGGAAGCGTTGTTGTGAAAGATGGTGCTGAAATACATGCAGATGCTGAGAAAATAACACCAGTAGATACTAATGGAGCTGGTGATATGTTTGCCGGATCATTTATGCATGCATATCTTCAAAACTTTGATATACAGGCTTGTGCAGAATTTAGTAACTTTGCATCATCTAAAATTGTTGAAACCTTTGGACCCAGATTAAATGCTGATGGATATGCTGAAGTTGCAAATAAATTAAGAAAAAGCTAGCTTATTTAGCCGGTTTCTGATATTTTTTCCACCCTAAAATTCTTATTAAATCGAAATTAATGGCAAAAACTAAATCAGCTACTACAAAAAAAACAGTTAAAAAAACCACTACTAAAAAAACTGTAGCAAAAAAAGCTCCAGCAAAGAAGGTGGTAAAAAAGACTGTTACAAAAAAAACTGTAGCAAAAAAAGCACCTCAAAAGATTGCCAATAATAAATCTAAGATTGCTCCATATAAATCAAAGAAGAATGAAAAATATATGAGCGCAGCTATGAAAAGACATTTTGTAGCAGTATTGCTTTTATGGAAAGAGCACCTTATAGATGAGATGCAAAAAACTTTTGATCATCTTAAAACTAAAGGCGAGACATATGCAGATCCTGTTGACAGAGCTTCTCAAGAAGAGGAGTTTGCTTTTGAATTAAGAACTAGAGATAGAGAAAGAAAACTAATTAGCAAGATAGCCGTATCTTTAGAAAAAATTAAACAAGATGACTATGGCTGGTGTGATGCTTGTGGTGATGAAATAGGAATTAAGAGACTAGAAGCAAGACCCACAGCTACACATTGCATTCATTGTAAAACTCTTGATGAAATTAAAGAGAAGCAATTAAACGGTTAATGTTCTTTAACCCATGTGAAAAAATTTGATCGATAACACAAAAATAAGCAAATTTGCTATATCTGTTATAACAGAATTACAAAAAAATAATTTTCAAGCATATCTAGTTGGAGGTTGTGTTAGAGATGCTTTGTCTGGGATAGAGCCAAAAGACTTTGATATAGCAACAGATGCTACTCCGGAAGAGGTTCGAAAGATTTTCAAAGCTTCAAGAATTATTGGTAGGCGTTTTAAGCTTGTGCATGTATTCAATAGATCTGAACTTCTTGAAGTTGCAACATTCAGATCTGGAAAGAATGGTGCTGAAGATGAATCAAGCTTAATTAAAGATGAAAGCGGTAAAATCCTTAGAGATAATGTTTGGGGTACTTTAGAGCAAGACTGCTACAGAAGAGACTTTACAGTAAATGCACTTTATTACTGCCCTATTACAAAAAAAATAGAAGATAGAAATAATGGATTAGGTCATATTCATAAAAAAATTATTGTCTCTATTGGAGACCCTCAATTAAGGTTCGAGGAAGACCCGGTAAGAAGTTTAAGAGCTATAAGGTTTAGTAATAAGCTTGGTTTTAAAATAGACAACCAAGTAAAAAATGCCATATATGATAAAGGTCATTTATTATCAAGCATATCAAATGCTAGGCTATTTGATGAATTTTGTAAGATATTCTTAGGGGGTATGGGAGAAAAGAACTTTAACAAATTATGTTCATTTAATTTAAACAAGTACTTAGTTTTATCTAATCCAAATAAAAATGAGTTTTCACACAATGTCATGCTCCAAGCCCTTAGAAATACAGATGATAGAATAAAAAATGACCAATCTGTTACCCCTGGATTCTTATTAGCTGCTTTATTATGGCCAACATTAATTTCTAGATGTACAAAAAATAATGAAATTAATATCAGAAAGTTCTTTAGATCTATGGATGGGGTTCTCAGGGAACAGCAAAAACTTACCGCTGTACCAAGAAAATTTAACAGTTATATAAAGGACATATGGGTTCTTCAGCTTAAACTTCATAGCAGAATAAAAAGTCAGCCATATAAGACAATTCGACACCCGCGATTTAGAGCAGCATATGATTTTCTTCTTGTAAGAGAAAAGGCATCATCTGATAAAAATGGATTGGGGAAATGGTGGACTGATTTTCAAAAAAATGATGACTCTCTCAGAGGGTCATTGATTGCAAGAATGAATGAAAAAAATGATGCAGATTCTTCTAAAATATTTGGCTTCTATAACGAGTTGAGATAATCTAGAGTAAAAACAAATATGTAAATAATGAAGCCAGCTATTAAAGAAGTTCCACTTCCGAAATATATTGCAATCGAAGGCCCAATTGGAGTTGGTAAGACAACTCTTGCTAACAAAATAGCAACCACATTCAACTATGATGCATTTTTAGAGCAACCGGCAGAAAATCCTTTCCTTAAAAATTTCTATAGAAATCCCAGTCAATCTGCTTTAGCTACTCAGCTGTTCTTTTTATTTCAAAGAATGCAGCAAATACAAGATTTAAAACAAAGAAGTCTTTTTGAAACAGTTAGGGTTGCTGATTTTTTAATTGAAAAGGATAGATTGTTTGCTGAAGTTACTCTTTCAAATGAAGAAATGGATCTTTATGACAAGGTTTATGACCATATTACACTTGATGCACCAACCCCTGATTTAGTTATATACCTTCAAGCCCCAATAGACGTTCTAAAAGAAAGGATTACAAAAAGAGGAAACATTAATGAACAATATTTAACATTAGAGTATCTAGAGAAACTTAATGATGCTTATTCACGATTTTTTCTTGATTATAACGATGCGCCATTGCTTATCATTAATGCTGCTGACATAAATTTAGAATCTAATGAAAGTGATTATGAATCACTTATCACAACAATAATGTCAAACCCAAAAGGCAAAAATTTTATTAACCCACAGCCCTCAATAATATAAAAACTAATGGCTGAAAATATTTTTTATCCCAAAGAAGGAACTAATCCTTTCATTAAAAACCTTGATGAGTATAAAGATCTATATAAGCAGTCTATAGATAATCCATCAGAATTTTTTGGAAATCTGGCTAAAGAAAATATTCAATGGATAGAAGAATTTGATACTGTTCACAATGGTGAATTCTCTGAAACAAAATGGTTTGAAGGTGGAAAAACTAATATCAGCGTTAATTGTATTGATAGGCACCTTAAAAATAACGCAAGTAAAACTGCCATCATATGGGAAGGCGATGATCCAGATGACTCTAAGCAGCTTTCTTATCAAGAGCTCCATAATGAAGTATGTAAATTTGCTAATGTATTAAAAGGGCTTGGGGTAAAAAAAGGTTCAAGGGTATGTATTTATATGCCAATGATCGTTGAAGTTGCATATGCAATGTTGGCCTGTACAAGAATTGGGGCAATTCACTCGGTTGTCTTTGGTGGGTTTTCTCCAGAATCGCTTAAAGATAGAATTCTCGACGCTGATTGTAGGGTTGTAATTACTGCCGATGAGGGGGTAAGAGGTGGCAAATCTGTTCCTTTGAAGGCTAATGTCGATGAGGCATTAATGGGATGTCCAAATGTCAGTAAAACATTGGTTATTAAGAGAACTGGTAATGATATTTCGTGGGATTCAAATAGAGATGTTTGGTATGAAGATTTAATAAAAGATGTGAGTTCTATATGTCAGCCTGAGCCAATGGATTCGGAAGATCCTCTTTTTATACTGTATACATCGGGCTCTACTGGAAAACCAAAGGGTGTACTACATTCAACAGCTGGGTATTTATTGGGAGCTCACATAAGTTTTAAATATCTCTTTGGAATAAAGGCTGAAGATAAATATTGGTGCACAGCTGATGTTGGTTGGATTACAGGGCATACCTATATTTTATATGGGCCACTTTCAAATGGTGCTACAACTCTAATGTTTGAAGGTGTTCCGACCTATCCTTCAGCATCTAGATGTTGGGAGATATGTGACAAGCATAATATTAGTATTTTTTATACTGCTCCAACTGCAATTAGAGCTTTAATGGCCCAAGGCGATGATGCTGTGACAAAGACCAAGAGAGATAGCTTAAGGATTCTTGGAACTGTGGGTGAGCCAATTAATCCAGAAGCTTGGGATTGGTATTATAGAGTTGTTGGAAAATCTAATTGTGAAGTTATAGATACTTGGTGGCAAACTGAAACAGGTTCTGTTTTGATAACTCCTATTGCTGGTGTTACTCCAACAAAGCCAGGATCAGCTACACTACCCTTCTTTGGAGTTAAGCCAGAACTTTATGATGAATCTGGTAATGTATTAAAAGATGTCAATTCAGGCAATCTAGTTATAGAACAATCATGGCCAAGCCAAATTAGAAGTGTTTACGGCGATCATGAACGAATGATCAGCACCTATTTCAGCATGTACAAAGACATCTACTTCACCGGAGATGGGGCAAGAAGAGACGAAGATGGTTATTTCTGGATTACTGGACGAGTTGACGATGTATTAAATGTTTCTGGTCACAGGCTTGGAACAGCAGAAATTGAAAGTGCCTTAGTGCTTCATCCAAAAATTGCAGAGGCTGCAGTCGTTGGCTTTGAACATCCAATCAAGGGTCAGGGCATATATGCTTACGTTACATTAATGGTTGGTGAGTCATATATTGAGGGCTTTGATCAAGAGATAAAACAGTTTGTTGCAAAAGAAATAGGTCCAATTGCAAAACCGGATCTTATTCAAAATGCATACGGTCTTCCAAAAACTCGATCGGGAAAAATCATGCGAAGAATTCTTAGAAAAATAGCTGAAGGTGATTTATCTAATTTAGGCGATACAACGACCTTAGCAGACCCTGCTGTTGTAGAATCTTTAATAGAAAATAGGCAAACACTATGAATAAAATACTAATATTTTTATCATTGCTTCTAATTCAGGGTTGCTTAATTTCTCCGAAAGAGTTAGATGAATTAAATGCTGACAACAACTTTTACTCTCCTGCACAAACAATCAAATGTATGCAAATGCCATCTCCTCAGAGACCCACGCCAATAAATAAAAAGGGAGAGACAAGAGAAAGTTATGATCAAAGCGATTGTTATGATGATCTACTTACTAAAAACACGAGAGAGCTAACATTAGAATTTAAAAAATCATCAATAGAACTCAAGAAAAAAGAAAGTATTGAGCTAGCTAAAAGCACTGATGATATTGATATAGAAGCCATAGAAGAAAAAGTTCTTAAAAAAAATAAAAAAGATTAATTTAATTTATAAAATTCTTCTTCTCTTTTAACTTTATTTTCTCCAATAAGTTTTATCAAGTGTGCCTCCAAGCTAAATTTTGCAATAGGATGAAGCTGCTCTGGGACGTCATCATATACATATTTAACAAGCTCATTGATTGTATTCTTTCCAAAATCTTCAAGTTTTCTTAAAGTTTTGCTTTCTCTTGCTAGCCTATGCCTGATTATTGATTGAATTGTTTTCTTTGGTTCGTGCATAAAATTTCCATGGCCTGGTGCAAAAAAATCAATCTGTAAGGTTAATAAACGTTTCAAAGAATTAAGATAGTCATCCATATTTCCATCTGGAGGACCTATGACAACAGTTGATCCATCCATAATATGATCACCGGTTATTAAACAATTTAAATTTTTTATTAAGAAGCAAAAATGATTTGATGCGTGGCCAGGAGTATGGATAGCCTCCAAAATATATTCTTCTGTTTTTATTTTATCTAAATCTTTTAATACCACATCTGGAGAAAATGTTTCATCTTCCCATGTTGAATCTCCGTCAACTAATTTTCCATACATGGGTACATTTAATATTTTTGAAATTGGTAAAGCTGCTGGGGAATGATCAGTATGAGTATGGGTGACTACGATCCTTTTAATATTTCCATCACCCAATTTAATAATCTCATCAATATGCTCTTGTATATTTGGACCGGGATCAATCAAAGTGATATCTTTATTGCCGATTAAATAGGTGTTAGTTCCCTGTCCGGTAAATACGCTAGGGTTTGGAGCAGTAATTTTTTTTATCAGGTCCATTATTCTATTTTAATAATTATCGTAATCCTCGTCACCCGGAAGAAGCCCAACCCATTTGCCTTCATTTTTAAAAAATTTAGGTAGTATTGGTGGGATATCATCATTCGTAAGCTTTGATTGATATTCTAATAATTTTTGTCCTGAATCAAACTCTAAGCATTGTTGAAGGTTTCTTATTGTAGGCATGATCATTGGCATTTCACCATTCAATGATTTATCTAAAGCTTTCTTTGGACTGATCCAGACGCTATCTGTAAGCTCATTTCCATCATGTCTTTCGGTTTGCTTTGCTGGTATATATGCAATGAAGAATCTTGTATCAAATCTCTTGATTTCTATCTCAGGAGTAATCCAATGCGAGAATGGTTCAATATTATTTAGATTAAGTGATAAGTTTTCTTTTTTGCATATTTCTAAAAGACTTATCTTATTTTCTAGAAGCATCCTCCTGTAATTGTCGAACTTGTGCTTATCTTCTCCATTAAGGTCAAGTTCTTCCCCATTATTTTTTATTGCTAAAAGTATGCCAACTTCTTCAAAGCACTCTCTAGCACAAGCTACCCAATACGATAATCCTCCTTCGTCAACCCCTAGTTTTATAGATGCTTGTTCATCATTCAAGCCATTACAAAAATTAGTAATATTTAGGTCTTTATCAGACTCATCTATCTTTCCACCTGGAAAAACATAAAGATTTCCAAACGGCGGTCTTTTAGATCTTTTAACCATTAATACTTCTAATACATTATCGCAATCTCTTACAAGAAGCACTGTGGCAGCTGGGGTTAGTGAAAGATTATTCATAAATTTTTTTTATATGGCTTAGAATACTGTTTATGCAAATAACTAACAATCTAAACGATGACATTGTTCACGCTCCAAAATGGTTTCACGAGTCCATCCAAGTAAAAGCAGAGGATTTAATTCATCAAGACCCACTTGGAAATCTTTCATATTCTAAATGGCATTCAAAAACAAAAAACCTAATCATCTTTATTCATGGCACAGGTGCTCATAAAAAATGGTGGGACCCAATAGCTCCGCAACTAATCGAATGCTCAAATGTAATTGCTATTGATTTACCAGGAATGGGAAATTCAAGTTTTAGAAAAGAATACAAAATAAAAGATTTTGGTGACTGTATAACAGCCCTAATAAATAAAGAAAAAATAGAACATGGCATTGAGAATATTTATATCATAGGCCATTCACTGGGTGGTCATGTTGCAGGATATGTTGCTTCAGAGAATAAAGATTTAATAGATAGTATTATTATTATAGATACCTTCATTAGACCTCCAGATTATGATCCCTCTCAGCATACTGGCCCACTTAGAATGATTAAGTTTTATCCAGATAAAATTTCAATCTTAAAAAGATTTCGATTAATGCCCAAACAAGAATGTGTTAATGATTGGTATTTAAGATACATAGCAGAGCATTCTATTAAAGAGACACAAGAAGGATGGAGGTGGTGCTTTGATGATTTATTATTTACAAACCTCGAAAGGCTTTTTGGATATAATTTTTCATTTAACTGTCCTGCACTTTTTGTTCATGGAAAAGATAGCTTATTAACGTCTGGTTATTTTTTAGAAAATATTAAAAATACGTACTCAAACATTATGGACTTTGAAGAAGTTTCAGGCGCTGCTCATCATGTCCCACTAGATAAACCTATTGAATTGGTTAATATTATTAAGAGTAGGTTATTTTAATTTTGAGTATGAATTATTTTTATTTCTTCTTTTTTCTTTTTTTATCTCTACTTTTGTGGGTTAAGCCACTAATTATTTTTATTTGTAAGAAGATAGATGAGGCTCAAAACCTTCATATATTGGGAGGCCTTACCTTTTTAATAGGTACGGCAATGGTAATATTTTCTATAAATTCCGATTGGGCAGAAAGACTTTGGATTCTTCTTACTTTGATAGTGGGCATTCTTTTATGTATTAGGGGTTTGGTCGTTATATTCTTTTTAGAAAAAATAAAAAAGATACTTCCCCTATATTTAAATCATTATTATAAATTTAGTATTCCAATATCAGTAGTAATGATTTCATTGGCGCTTTTTACGGTTACAACTGACTACATCGGGCCTCAAAAAAATATTAGCGAGTGTAAATCAGATGATGCTATTTCGGTAATATGTGGAGTTTCAAATCCAGAAGATATTGTAGTTACTCCCGATAATAAATATCTTTTAATTTCTGAGTTTGGCGGTATTCGTCCTTATGATTCAACGAAATCAGGAGGGTTTGCGCTATTGAGATTATCTGATAACAAAATAATTACACCAAAAATTTCTTTTGGTAAAAATATCTGGGGCGAAGATTCTTGCAAGCAAAATGATATATTTGGCCCGCATGGTATAGATCTTGTTCAAAGGGAGGATGGCAGTTACCAGCTTGGCGTTATAAACCATTATCCTGGTGAAACTATAGAGATGTTTGAGTTAGTTCAAAAGTCTGAGCACGATACATGGTCATTTGTCTGGAGAGGTTGTATTGAGGTTCCAGAAAAATACTATCTTAATGATGTTGCCTTGAAAAAAGATGGCACCTTCTATGTATCCCATATGTATTCAAGAGATATTACTATGACAAAGTGGCTAATAACCGCTCTACTTAAAAAAGATTCTGGTGTCATCCTTGAGTGGAATAAAGATAGTTTTATAGAGATTACAAACTCTGAAGGTAGTGGTCCAAATGGTATAACTTTAAATGAATCAACTAATAATTTATTTATAAGTTACAACCAAGGAGATCGAGTTGTGAAATTTGATCTATCAGACAATAAAAAACTGCAAACTTTTAAAGTAGAGTCTCCAGATAATATTTACATAAATAAAGATTCTGTTTGGCTCACATCATTAGATTTTCAGCCAAATGATGCAGGAGACTGTATTGAAAGACCCGCATGCTCATTGCCTTTCTCTATTTATGAAATAGATAGAGAAACTTTTGTTCTCAAAAATAAAAATTCTTTTAATAAAACTGTTTTTGGGCTCCCAACAATAGCTCTTCCAATTGAAAATGTAATCATCATGGGTTCTTTCCATTCAGACAGGCTTGGCTACTTCACTCAAAAGTAAAATTATGAAAAAGAATTTTACTTTTGAAAATTTAAAAATTGCCATACCGAAAAGAAAATCAAACTCCCATAAAGGTTTAAATGGTAGAGTTCTTGTAATAGCTGGATCTAAAGGGCTTGGTGGGGCTGGAATAATGGCATCTGAAGCAAGTCTATATTCTGGAGCAGGATTAGTGACTCTGCACACACACAAATCAAATTTAGAGGCTTCTCTTATAAGAAATCCAGAAGTAATGGCGTTGGGAATTAGTAAATTTTTTCCTATATCAGAAAACGTTAATGTAATTCTATATGGTCCTGGAATGCAAAATGATGAATGGTCTAATAAGATGCTAGAACATCTTCATAACCTTCCTAAAGAATCAAACTTGATAATTGATGCTGGAGGCTTGCAACATCTAAAAAATCAAAATCTAACTATTTCAAATAAAACCATTCTCACCCCTCATCCGGGTGAAGCTAGTAATTTGCTTGGTATACCCATAAGTGAAATACAACAAAATAGAGAAAAGACGGCAAGAATAATTTCAGAAAAATTTAATTCTTCTTGTGTAATTTTAAAAGGTAATAAAACTGTTGTTTACTTTAAAGACAAAAGAGAAACCTTTGTATGTGAGGATGGTGGACCTGAACTATCAACAGGTGGAACGGGAGATATATTATGTGGCGTTATTGGCGCTTTGCTTGCTCAGGGTCTCTCATTACATGAAGCGAGCTTATTGGGTGTTGCAGTTCATGCTAAAGCTGGTGAAATTTTTGCTGATAAAAATGGTGAAATTGGTTTAAATGCTACTGCAATAATTCCTATAATAAGAAAACTTTTAAATAAATGAAAAATCTAATTCTTGAAAATGATGGCGCTACCAAAAAACTTGGCCAAAAAATTTCTGAAATAATAAAAAGTTCTGATAAGCAAAATATTGAAATTCATCTTCAGGGCGATTTGGGTGCCGGAAAAACTTTTATAACTAGATCAATTATTAAAAGTTGTGGCTGGGATGATTTAGTTAAAAGTCCAACCTATACCCTTTGTGAAGAATATGATTTAGATGAGTTTCTTTTTTTACATATAGATCTTTATAGAACTAATGAAGCTCAAGACATAGATATTTTTAATTTAGATAGAGTTTTGTATAAGAAGAAAATTATTTTAATTGAATGGCCAGAAAGGCTTCAGCTTAATAGAAAATATGATTTAAAAATTGATTTTTTTCATTTAGAAAATAAGCGTAAAATTAACATTACCATCGGTACCGATGTTTTTAAAACTCTAGAAGCAAAATATGAATAAGTTTTTACCATTATTAATTTTTACTTATTTCATTCATGCTAATGAGATTCAATTTAATAGCATTGATGAATATAAAGATGGAACTCTAAATATTTCATTTAATTTAGAACAAGTGGCATATATAAATTCTTATGCCTTAGAGAACCCTTCAAGACTGGTGTTAGAAATTAATGATACATATTCTAAAAAACCAATAAATGAAATTTATAACTACCCCATTAAAAAAATAAGATCTTCTCAAGATAATAGTCTTACAAGAGTGGTTATTGATTTATATGATCATGTTTTTTGGCACAAGCCAATACAAAAACAAGTAGATTCCGGCATTCTCATGGATATTAAGCTGCTTAAAGATAAATCTTTAAAAGAAAATATGAGAGATATTATTGTTGCAATTGATGCTGGGCATGGAGGGAAATATCCAGGAGCTGTTGGACCAAATAACATATTAGAAAAAGACGTAACATTGCTCATTGCAAAAGAAATTGAAAGAACGCTAAGAGATACAAAAGGCTATCAGCCAATAATGATAAGAGATGGCGATCAAACTATTAGCCTTAATGACAGATATCAAGATGCACGTAAAAATGGAGCAGATATTTTTATTTCCATTCATGCAGATGGTTTTAGACTTTCTTCAGTAAAAGGTGCATCAGTTTTTATATGGTCTGAAGAGGCCTCCAGCACTATTGCAAGAAATTTGTCTGATAAAAAAAGAGAGCGAATTTTGGCAGAAATTAACAATTTGAAACCAACTGACTTCAATGAAGATTTAGCAAGAGAGCTATATCCAGATGTTTATGAAAAAAAGATTAAACAAAGCAAAATTCTTGGAACAAAAATATTAGACCAACTCAAAAGAGATCCGTTTACTAAAATTCATAAAAAAAATGTTGAGTATGCTGACTTTAGAGTTCTTAAATCGATTGATATACCATCTGTTTTAGTGGAGTCAGGATTTATTACTAATCCTGAAGATGCTGCCAGATTGAAGGGAAAACCAGGAAGAAGAATGATTGCAAGATCTATCTTTCTTGGAATACATAATTATTTTATAGAAAACCCTATATCAGGGACTCTAATAAATGAAAATAAAGATTATCTTGAATATACAATTCAAAAAGGTGACGTTCTTTCAGAGATTGCTATTAGATTTGGCGTTACCGTAGAGTCAATTGATGAAAAAAATAAATTAAATAATAAGCCAATATACCCTGGTCAAATATTAAGGATATATATCTAATTAATATCTATTGGGTCTATATCAAAAGACCATTTAACCTTCTTTGCCTCTGGCCAACTTTCAAACTCCTTTACTAAAAACTTTAAAACTTTGTTTAGGTACGTCCTTTTAGGGGTCTGTAAATATATGTTATGCCTATAATTACCATTTGCTTTTGCAATCATAGATGGAATTGGTCCAATGACATATATATCATTTCTATTGGTTAATTTATTAATAGCTTTTTCTAAGAAAGCCAAATTACTCTTTTGTGTTGGCGATGAGCATCTTATTAAGCACATTGCAGCATATGGAGGAAGATTATTTTTTTTATTTCTTTTAAGGCATTGAGATGCAAAATTCATATAATTTCCGGTCTTTATTTGACCTAGATTTATATCATCAGGATATCTTGTTTGTATTATTACTTTGGCAAGTTTGTTATTTCTTCCTGCTCTGCCTGATACTTGAATAAGTAGCTGTGAAATTTTTTCTAGAGCGTTTATTTCAGGGCTTACTAATCCATTATCTGCATTGAGAATAATGCTTAAAGATACTCTAGGAAAGTCATGTCCTTTTGCAAGCATTTGAGTACCAACAAGAATTGCTGATTCTGAAGAATTAATTTCGTTGATAATATCTTCCATCGCTCCGACCTTTTTTGTTGTATCGTGATCAACTCTTATGATTGGTACTTTTTTAAAATTTGTTCTTAAAACCTCTTCAACTTGCTCCGTTCCAGTACCATACATTTGAAAATTAGAAGATTTACATGATGGGCATGATTCATTAACTTTATAAGCTGATTTACATCTATGACAAATAAGTCTGTTTCTTTCTTGGTGATACACAAGATTTGAATCACAAGATTTACAATCAGCAACCCATCCACATGATTCACATTGAAATATTGGTGCAAACCCTCTTCTATTTATGAAAATTAGGACTTGCTCTTTCTTATTTAAAGTTCTCTCAATAATGTTAAGGGTTTCGGATGCAATGCCACCAATTAAAGGAGTGTCATTAATATCCATTGCAATAAGTTTTGGAGGATTTTTTCCATCTACTCTGGTTAACATATCAATTTTTTTATATTTCTTTTCTTCCACCAATCTTAATGTTTGTAAAGAAGGTGTTGCTGATCCGAGCACAATAGGAATATTTTCTTCTTGAGCTCTTTTTATGCCTATATCTCTTGCAGAAAATTTAAACCCTTCTGATTGTCTATAAGATTGATCATGCTCCTCATCTATTACAATTAATCCTATATTTTTCATTGGCATTAATACTGCAGATCTTGTTCCAATCACTATCTTAATATTGCCAAATCTAGCCTTTAGCCAAACTTTTAGTCGCTGGGTTGGGGTTTGTTTAGAATGATAGAGCCCTATCTCACCATTAAATCTAGATGTAAATCTATTAAATAATTGCGGGGTTAAATTTATTTCAGGAACTAAAATAAGTGCAGATTTGCCATCCTTAATGCAGTTTTCTACTAGTCTTAAGTAAACCTCAGTTTTTCCTGAGCCAGTAACACCATATAACAGGGATGGTTGAAAACCATTTAATTTTAAAAGTTGTTTTAAAGCCTTTGATTGGTCAGGAGTTAAATCAAATCTTTTTTGTTTTTCATTTATGGATATTTGATAAGAATTCTCGACCGCAAGAGGTTCTATTTTTTTATTGTTTATTTTCCTGAGTTGATTAGGAATAAAGGTATTACAAACCTCACCAATGGGGTGATGATAATACTCAGACGACCATAAAATAGTATTAAAAATCGATTTATTGAAAACAGGGTATGTATCTATTAAAGAAATTATCTTTTTAATCTCAATATTATTTTCTATGGTTGCTGTGGATTTTTTAATGACAAGTCCAATGACTTTTCTATTTCCAAAAGGGACGAGAACACGGCTACTTTTCTTAATTTTTAAGTCAGAGCTGTATGTAAAACATTGTCTTAGAGGTACTGAAATAGCTACATCATAGAAAAAAATATTCATTTTTTGATTGTAAAGAAATTGTTTTTTGTTATAGTTCTCATCCACATTTTGATTTTATTATGAAAAAAGATATACATCCCGAATACAGAGAAGTTTTGTTCCATGACTCTAGTGCTGATAAGTATTGGATCATTCGTTCAACCTTAGAAACTACTGAAACAAAAAAATGGGAAGATGGAAATACATATCCCTATTTTCCTCTTGATATATCTTCTGCTTCTCATCCTTTCTATACTGGTACCCAAAAAATTATTGATACTGGTGGAAGAGTACAGAAATTCGAAGAAAGATTTGGTAAAAAGAAGTAAGCCAATCAATTTAAGCCCGAGCTACCAAAACCCTTCTCGCCCCTTTCCGACTCTTTAAAATTTTCTACAATTTTAAATTTTGCCTGAACGACGGGCACAATTATCATTTGAGCAATCCTATCTCCTGGATTAATTTCAAAATCTTTATCAGATCTATTCCACGCAGGAACCATTAATTCGCCCTGATAATCTGAATCAATTAAACCAACTAAATTTCCCAATACAATACCTTTTTTTGATCCAAGCCCAGACCTTGGAACAACCAAAGCAGCTAAATTTGGATCTTCAAGATACATAGCAAAACCAATAGGCACCATGAAAGTGGTTCCCGCTGCCAGAAGAACTTTTTCTTCAATACATGCTCTTAAATCAATTCCTGCAGACCCTTTGGTCTCATATTTTGGAATTGGGATTGAATCTCCCATTAAGGGATTAATAATTTTAATTTCAATATCTTTCAAGATTTCAACTCCTTAGGCCTAAGGAATAATTTTAACTCACATTTATTTAATAATAAGTCTTTCCATTCTTTTTGTAGAATAATTTGAGCAAGAGTAGACGTAGGATACTTAATGATACTTAGTCCTGTTAAATGCTCTAATAAAATATGCATAGTTGGATTATGCCCAACAACAAGTACTGAATTTGCAGACTGATTAACATTGACTAATAAATCTATTATTGATTCATGATTACCATAATAAAGATCATCGAAGTATTTAGCATTTTTAATATCAAAATCAAATCCATCTGCACATAAGTCAAATGTTTCTTTGGTTCTATTTGCGCTACTACAAAGAACTTCATCTAGCTTAAAGTTATTTTTTTTTACATAATCAGATATTAAAGAGATATCTTTAATTCCTCTGCTAGCAAGCCCCCTATCAAAATCTTGTTGACCCATGGTGCTCCAATCAGATTTTGCATGCCTTAATAGAAAAATTTGTTTCATAATAGTATTGCTATGTTACTCAGTGTTCTATAAAATCGCGGTTCTATGAGTAAAATATGTCAAGTAACAGGTAAGATACCACAGACTGGAAACAATGTTTCCCATGCTAAAAATAGAACAAAAAGGAAATTCTTTCCTAACCTACATACGCATAAATTCTGGGTAGAATCTGAAAATAGGTTTGTGAACCTTAAGGTTTCTGCAAAAGGAATGAGGATAATCGATAAAAAAGGCATTAGCGTTGTCCTTAAAGAACTCAGAGCGAAAGGCCAAAAGATATGATTAAATCTTATTTAGGCCAGAAGCATGCCTTGTAAAAAATGCTTTAATAAACCTCGTTTTGTTCACCGTCTTTAGACCCCAATTTCTTAACAATCTAATATAAGAATTATTATCATTAAAGAAATAAACAAAGAAATCCATAGACTTTAACATTAATAAATTCATACCCTTTCTTCTAATCTCATATTTTTTTAAAACAGATGCCTCATTTATAGCTATCCCCTTGTTATAAGCACCTACTACCTCTTCACAAAATATATCAGCATCAGCAAAACCTAAATTGATGCCCTGACCTGCTAGAGGGTGAATACTATGAGCAGCATCTCCGATTAAGACTATGGAATTATTTATATAATTTTCGAAATGATGATTAGATAATTGAAAATTAAGCAATTGGGAATCTATTTTCAGTTTAATTCCAAGCTTAGATTCAAAGAAAGATAAATTAGATGACACGAAATCATTTATCGATAAACCTTCTAAGTTTTTATTATTTACCGACCAAACAATAGTACATCTATTGTCTATTGATTCTCTATCTGGCATAGGCATGACTGCAAAAATTCCTTTCTCTGAAAATACTTGATGAGCAATTTTTTTTTCAAAGTTTTCATCTGCTTTGCAAATAAATGTTATTGCTTTCTGATTATATTCTGAAGACTTATCCGATAGACCGGATATCTTGGCAACATTAGATTTCCTGCCATCACAGCCTGCGATTATTTGTGCTTCAATGCTGCTTCCATTAGACAGTAAGACTTCATTTGTATTATTTTGATTAAGGTTTTGAATAGACTCGATTTGATTATTAAAAACTGTTCTTTCATGGCAAGCTTTTGCAAGTTTATTTTTTAATTCATTAAACATGACGACATGGGATAAGAAATTTTCACCTATATCATCTGATAAAAACTTTATTCTCCCAGTCCCCTCTCCATCAAGAGCATTGATTTGATCTATAGGTGCGCTCTCAACTTCTATTTTTTCCTTCTGCAATAAAGACAACGAATGATTATTGAGTGTAAGAGTTCTAACGCCTGAAGAATAATCTTGGGTTTCCGAAGATTTTTCAATAATTAATGATTCAATATTGTGTCGCTTTAATCTTACAGAAATGTAGTTGCCAATTATTCCACCACCAGAAATAATAATTGGAACGTTCATGTTTTAAGCCATCAATGATTCAATTTCTTTAGGGCATGATGGAACTTTTTCAGTCAAATTTATATTTCCATCGTTAGTGACTAATATGTCATCTTCGATTCTTACGCCAATGCCCTTCCATTTATCATCTACGTTCATTGAGCTGCTTATATATATTCCAGGCTCAATGGTCGTAATCATTCCAGGCTTAAACTGCATAAACTCTCCATCCTCCATATAATCTCCAACATCATGAACATCTAAGCCTAGCCAATGCCCAATTTTATGCATATAAAAATCTTTAAATGCGCCTTCTTTATGAAGCTCTTCAGGATTACCATTTAAAATACCAAGTTCAACCAAGCCTTTTGTGATAACTTTCTCAGAAATAAGTTGAGGTTCCATAATATTATTGCCAGTTTTAACTGCATCAATTGCAGCCTTATTTGCCTCAAGAACAATGTTATATATAGCCAATTGTTCCTCAGAGAACTTTCCCCCGACAGGGAAAGTCCTGGTGATATCAGATGCATACATCTTGTACTCACAACCAGCATCAACCAATATCAAATCAGATTCATTTAGATCTTGATTATTCTCAATGTAATGAAGAACACATGCATTTTCACCACCAGCAACGATAGGAGTGTAAGCAGGGAATCTGCCACCTCTTTTTCCAAATTCATATAGAAATTTTGATTCAATTAATTGCTCATTTTCACCGGGCTTGATATTCTTCATGACTTCTACAAAGGATTCAGCAGAAATATCACAAGCTTTTTTCATGATCTCTATCTCATGATCATCTTTTATGAGTCTCATATTTCCAATCATTGAAGATCCATCCATGATATCGATAGATTGAGAATGTCTATCTTTTGAACTGGCAGCACAAGCCCAATCTATAACATTCTGATCAAAGCCACTTTTTTTACCAATAGGATAAAAAACCTTTTTGACTCCATGTAGCAGTTCAGGCATTAGTTCATCAATCTTAGTATTATCAAAAGCCTGATCAAATCCGTAGTCATCAACCGCCCCAATAGGTCCAGCTCTATAGCCATCCCAAATTTCTCTTAACTTATCTTTAGGCGGAACAAAAACTATAGAAGAAATTTTATCTTCTTGATGCACTATGACCATAAGCGATGAGGGCTCGCAAAATCCAGAAAAATAATAAAAACTACTCTCCTGTCTTAAGGCATATGATGAGTCTGCGTTCCTATACTGAAGGTCTGCTCCAGGAATTATCAATGCACAATTTTTTGGAAGAATAGTATTCAAAGACTCTCTTCGTGATTTATATATTTTATTATCCATAGTTTATTTTACTCTTTTATTAAACAAACTTTCCAATTGATGAATGTGCAATTAAACTTATGTTATGTCAGATGAAAATAATTTTTCGATTGAAGATCTTGAAAATAAAATTGATCTTCTCATAAAACGTTTTGATGAACAAAAAGGAATTATCGATTCATACGTTCATAGAGAAAGAGACTGGAAGAAAAATAAAATTTTACTTGGCAAAGAAATTGCTGCTTTAGAAAAGAAACTTAACAAAAAAGGTAACCATGAGTGAAATGGAAACACTATCTCTAAGAATTTTTGGAAGAGATTTAACTCTAGCGTGCCCTCCAGAGGAAAAAGATCAATTAATTAAAGCCGCTCAACTATTAAATTCTGAACTCGATTCTATTAATGATAAAAATAACGCATTAATAATAGCCGGGCTTACTCTTGCTAATAAGCTCATATCTAATCCAGATGAAAAGAGTAATGATACTCAAGTAGATCTATCATCAATTATAAAAAAAATTGACCTAGCTTTAGAAAAATAATCTTTTATTAAATTCTTATATATCCTATACTTTCTCTACATTCTGGTTCATTCGCTAATGTGTTATTAAATTTGAACCGATACTATTAAATAGGTGATATTCCACTATCATTGTTGTGCAATACCTATATAGGGAAGCCTGATTTGATAAGAAATTCACCACCTGACCTTTCGGTTCAGGTAAAACACATGGCGGTGATTTGGTTTGTTAGCCTCGGCGCAATTTATGGTGAAAGATAAAATTCGAAAATCACTTCTTGAGCAGGGGCTCACTCTTTCTTCTCAGTCTATAGATCAACTAAATACTCAAGTTCAAAAAAATATAATTGAAAGTCTAGATCTATCAAAAATGAAAAACGTTTTGCTCTACTTTCCTTATAAACAAGAGATAAAAACAAATTTACTTCATCAAGAGCTTGCCAAATACTCACATAATATTTATATGCCAAAAATTTTTCCAGAAAGAATAATGAAATTCAATTTATATACTAGTGAATATTCTTTAGATAAAAATAAATACGGCATCACCGAAGTAAATAATGAAGAGTATTTAGAACCCCATTTGTTTGATGCTATGTTTATACCTTTTGTTGGTGTAGATGTTAATGGTTTTAGAATTGGTTATGGTGGAGGCTATTTTGATAGAGCTCTTACTAGTCTTATAGGTAGCAATCACAGAAAGCCATTAATTATTGGTCTCGGTTATGACTATCAAATACTGTCTAAAAATCTAGCCGAGCCACATGATTTGCGATATCACAAAGTTATAACAGAGTCTCGTATACTTTCATATAACTGATATATAAAATATATATATTATGAAAAAGTTCTTTTTAACTACCCTTCTATTTTCGGCGATTCTAATAAAAGCTGAGTCTATAGTTATAGACGGGATCCTAGATGAGCCTGAGTGGGCAAATGCCTTTTCTATTAGTGAGTTTTATCAAACTTCTCCATTTAATCTACAAAAATCAAAGGGTGAAACGCTGGTCTACATATTTTCAAATGAAGATGGTATTTATGTTGGTTTTATTAATAAACAAAGTAATTCATCTATGTTATCTAAAAAGACCTTGAGAGATGAAATGACATCATTGAGTGATAAAAACTCCATTAATATTGATTTTGATGGTGACGGAAATAAGGCTTATATTTTAGCTGTAAATCTTGGAGATTCTTTGTTTGATGCTATCAAGATTAAAACAGGCGATTTCAAAACAGATTGGGATGGGGATTGGATAGCAAAAACTAAAAGACATAATGGATATTGGGTCTCTGAATTTTATTTACCATGGAATCTTGTTCTAATGAATCAACCTAAAGGAGATAAAAGAACAATAAAATATTCCGTCTTGCGTTATAAAGCTAAAGAACAAATTTGGGTAAGCAGCTCAGGATCAATGGCTAGCAGACCAGACTATTTTGAGAAACTAGATTCCTTAGAAATTTCTAACTATACAAAATCAAAATTAAACTTTTTTCCATATGTGTCTTCCAATCAAAATTCAGTTACCAAATTTGACGATAATAAAATAGGAGCAGAAATTTTCTATAACTCAGGAACAGGTAGTCAAATTAATGCAACATTTAATCCAGATTTTGGTCAGGCTGAGAGTGATGATGTTGTGATAAATTTTTCAGCTCGAGAAACTTTCTATTCTGAGAAAAGAGCCTTTTTTAATGAAAATCAATCCCTGTTTAATATTAATAACTATGATCGTTATTCGGTTATGAATACTAGAAGAATTGGGTCAGCTCCAAGCTATAAATGTTCGGAAGAGGAGAATATTGATGAGTGTGAAAATTCAAAGAAAAATTATTCAGACATAGATTATGCTTTGAGGTATTCACAAAAAACTGGAAAAACAGAATTAGGATTCTTTACTGCAAGAGAAACAGATGAGTCCTTTTCTGTAGGAAGAAACTTTTATGCCCTTAGGTCAAGAACCAACCTTGGTAACAAAACGCTTGGATATATGCTTACTCATGTTGATGATAGCTTTAACAACAAGACAGCTACCGTTAATGTAATTGACTATGTAAACGTGAAATCAGATCAATTAACTTATTTTACAGATTTACTTTTTGCTGAAAAAGACGATGACTCCAGATTTGGTTATAGGTCTCAATTTAACTTTCAACCATCAAATTTTTCATATATATCTGGAAGCATCTTGTATTTTGATGAGAATTTCCAGCTAAATGACTTCGGATATCTTAGAAGAGCTGATTGGATTCATATTGGTCTTGGCGGAGGTTTTAAGCAAGTAAACTTTTCAAATGAGTCACCTATAAATCAAATTGATATGAATGTTGACTTTAATTATGATTCCGACACCAATGGGAATTCAAACCCTATTAGAATTGATCAAAAAAATGAAATTACCTTTAAAGATACATCAAAACTTAAGTTTGATTTTGGCATTAAAACCTCAGGAAAAAATACAACAATAACCAGAAAGAATCCTGATTTTCCATTTATAAAAATCAAAAAGAAAAAAAATATAACATTAGATTTTGAAGCAGTTAATTATAAATTTTGGACCTACGATTGGAGAATTAGTTTTGAAAAAGGAGATAAATATAACTCCTGGAACTCTGATGGCTACAAAAGAGAGTTCTATAAGGTAGCAGGCTCATATTTTCCAAATGATAATCTAAAAATAAATCTGCAATACAGATTTCGAAAAGAAAATGAATGGCTTATATGGACTGAAGATAATAAATTTGGTTTGTATGACTCTGAGCAAGACACTGTCTCCATAGGCTTGAATTGGTTCAGTGGGAATAAGCATGAAATAAGACTAAAAAGTCAATTTGTTGCACTTCAGGCAGATAATCCAGAAAGCTTAATTTCTGATAATGGTGGCTACTTATATGAATCAGATGACTTGATAAAGCCATTTACTCAAGGTGTTGTTTCGTTTCAAGTAAGATATAAGTACGAAATTGCCCCTCTATCCTATCTGTATCTTGTGTATTCAAAAGGTGGAACCAGTTATGATGAAGATGAAGATTATTCTAAATCTGAAATTTTTAATCAACCATGGAATAATCCTTCTGATGAAGTGTATTCAATCAAGTTTAGATTAAAGTACTAGTTATTTTAAAAAATCTTTATAGGCTTTATTAGAAGTCTCTTCAATAAATATAGTACCTGTCTTATTAAGATGTTTAATAAGATGTAACTTGTTCAAATTGCTGTCCTCTATTCCAATTAATATTTTTCCGAATGCTGATCCAAGATTCCTATAATGAAATAATGATATATTCCAGTTACTGCCAAATTTTTCTAAGAATGTTAAAAGAGCTCCTGGTTTTTCAGGAAATTCGCCTCTAAAAATTCTTTCATTTTTATGACCTTTTTGATTGATTCTTCCTCCCACCATATGCCGCAGGTGGTCATTAGAAATTTCATTTCTTGTTAGGTCTTTGAAAGCAAAGCCTGATTTTTTTAATTTATTTTTTATGGCTTGATATGATTTATCTGTCTTTGTTCTGACACCAACAAGAACATATGCATCATTTAAATCTGATTTTCTATAATTGAACTCAGTTATTAACGATGATCCAAATATTCTTGAGAGATTTAAAAAACTTCCGGGTTGTTCCGGTATTTTTATACTAAGTATTTTTTCTCTATTTTCACCTAGCTCAGATCTTTCAACAATAAAGTTCAACCTTTGAAAGTTAACATTAGCACCACTACTAATAGCTAATAAATTTTTACCCTTAATTTTCTTTGAATAAACTTTTAGTCCTGCTAAGGCAAGCGCTCCAGCTGGTTCTGATAGCACTCTAGTATCTTCAAATATATCTTTTACGGCAGCACAAACCTCATCTACTGTTACTGTTATAACCTCGTCTACACATTCTTTTAAAACATCAAAATTATTTTTACCAACTTGAGATACTGCTACGCCATCTGCAAATAAACCAACTTCTTTGAGTGTAATCCTTTTATTAGCTTTTATGGCTTCTGTAAAACAAGCTGAGTCCTCTACTTCCACTCCAATTATCTTGATTTTTTTGTTGTGCTGAGCAATCCACGAGGCGACGCCGGCTAGAATTCCCCCGCCTCCAACTGGAACAAATATAGCATCATAATGATTATCATCCTCAAGAATTTCTTTACCAATAGTACCTTGACCAGCAATTGTATAAGGATCATCAAATGGGTGGACAAAAGTTAATTTCTTTTTCTTTGATATAGATTTTGCTTCTTGTAAAGCAGTATTTACATCATCACCATGCTGTATTATTTTTGCACCAAACCTTTTTACATCTTTAATTTTTATCTCGGGTGTTGTTATAGGCATTACAATGGTGCACTTTATTTTTAATTTTTTACAAGCACTTGCAACGCCCTGTGCATGATTTCCCGCCGAGGCAGCTATAACACCCCTCTTCTTTTCAGCATCGGATAAATTGATTATCTTGTTATAAGCTCCTCTATTTTTGAAAGAAAAAATTGGTTGTAAATCTTCTCTTTTTAAAAAGACCTTATTCTTTTCTTTTAGAGATAAATTAGGTGCATATGTTATTGGCGAGTTTATTGCTACATCATATACAGATGCATTTTCAATTAGCTTTATATACCTTTTAGAGTTCTTAAAAGAACCTGTTTTCTTTATTTTTAATCTCAAGATAATTATCTATTGTTATTTTTCTTGTATTATACAGATATGAGTAGCTCAAAGATAAATGTTGCTAAACAAGCAATAGATTATATAAAAGACAAACTTCACCCAGAAATGATTTTGGGTATTGGAACTGGCTCTACTGTAAATTTTTTTATAGAAGAACTTGGTGCATATAAAAATTTATTTGCTGGTGCGGTATCAAGCTCAGAAGCATCTTCGAATTTATTAAATGAAAAAGGTATTGAGGTTTTTAACCTAAATGATGTTATAGATATTGCCTATTACATAGATGGTGCTGATGAAGTTTCTCCAAATTATGAGCTAATAAAGGGAGGTGGTGGTGCTCATACAAGAGAGAAAATCGTTGCGTCTGCTTCAAATGAATTTGTATGTATTGTTGATGAAACAAAACTAGTGTCACAGCTTGGAGCTTTTCCATTGCCTGTAGAGGTTCTTCCAGAAAGTAGAAGCTTAGTTGCAAGAAAAATTGTCTCTATGGGAGGAACACCTATATATAGGGCTGGTTTTATTACCGACCAAGGTAATGAAATATTAGATGTCAAAAATCTTGATATATCAAACCCAGAAGCGATAGAAGCTTTGCTTAATAACATTCCTGGGGTTGTAGATAACGGAATATTTGCTTTTAACAAGCCCAAGAAAGTTTTAGTATCCAGCTAGTATTAAAGTATTTCTTCGATTGCAGAAATTAACTCAAGAGAATCTGGCTTCACACCAGATTTAAATGTTGAAACAACTCTTCCCTCTTTTGAAATTAAATACTTATTAAAATTCCATGTTGGCTCTACACCAGATTCCTCTTTTAATTTTTTATAAAAAGGGTGCGCCTTCTTCCCTCTTACTTTTACTGTTGCGAACATAGGAAATTCAACGCCGTATTCAGTGGAACAAAACTCAGCCACAGCACTTTCTTTGGAATATTCTTGAAAGAAATCTCTTGATGGAACACCCAAAACTACAAAGTCATTATCTTTATATTTTTCATAAAGATTTTGAAGACCAGAATATTGATACGTATAACCACATCTGCTGGCGACGTTAACCACTAGCAATGTCTTACCTTCATATGCACATAAATTTTGTGATTCTGCAGAATCTAGTATTCGCATATCAGAATTAAGAAGATTCGGACAGGCATGAATATTTTGAACAAAAAGAAAACAAAAAAAGCTGAACAAGATTTTTTTCATTAAAAAATTATATATATTTAATGGCAATTAAGCTATTGGGCCTATTGCAAGAACAGAGATCACAAAAACACTTACTAAAATTACAGTTTCAAATAATTCTTTATATTTACTCATTTTATAATTCTTAATTAAAAATGGAGGGACTGAGCCCTCCATATGATTCCAGAGTGTCAGCAAATCTAATAGGGGGAGAGGAGTGCTGACATACATTATTATATATACTTATATTATATTATCAATATTTTTTATAAAATAAATTTAAATTATTCTAAATAATCGCTAAATGTGCGATTTTATAAGGATAAATATGCTTATTTTTTATGTATAATGCATGTCTAATTTATTTACGGAGTATAAATTGAAAGGAACAGTCCACTATGAAATTGTTGATAGCGTCGCGCTTTTAACTGTAGATAACCCCCCTGTGAATCCTCTGAGTGAGGGTGTTAGGAATGGTCTTTTTGAAGGCATTGCTAAAGCAGAGGCTGATAATGATGTTGTTGGTGTAGTTGTTACAGGTAAAGGAAGAGCATTTATAGCTGGAGCAGATATTTCTGAATTTGGTGGAAATATGAGCGGACATAGTTTAAATGATGTATTTAAAAGCATGGAGTATTGCTCCAAACCTTTAGTAGCAGCTATTAATGGCATAACTCTTGGTGGTGGACTTGAAACTGCGCTTTGTTGTAATTATAGAATAGCCTCTAAACAAGCATTTGTTGGTCTACCAGAGGTAAATTTAGGCCTTTTACCTGGCGGAGGTGGAACACAAAGACTTCCTAGGCTGGCTGGCCCTGCAGAAGCACTTAAAATGATGCTTACAGGAGCACATATACCTGCCAAAAAAGCTTTAGATATGGGAATTTTGGACTCACTATCTGATAATGTTGTAGAAGATTCTATTCAATTTGCTAAAGAAAAAGCAAAAGAAGGCTCTGATCACCCTAAAGTTCGTGACCTTAATGAAAAAATGATCGAAGCAAGAGGATCAGAAAATGTTTTAGTTGAAGCGCAAGCTTTGGCAGCTAAGGCAAGAAAGGGCCAATTTGCCCCTGGTCAAATCATTAAATGTGTAGAGGCTGCTATAAATCTTGATGATTTTGATGAAGGCTTAAAAAAAGAAGGAGAGTTATTTGTTGAGTGCCTAATGCACCCGCAAAGAGAAGCAATGATTCATATATTCTTTGGAGAGCGAGCTGCATCAAAAATTTCAGATGTTCCTGCCGACACCCCTTCAATGGATATTAAAAAAGCTGGAATCATTGGATCAGGAACTATGGGTGGAGGTATTGCTATGTGTTTTGCTAATGCAGGAATTCCAGTCCATATAATTGATCAAGACGAAGAAAATTTGAAAAGAGGTCTTTCTGTAATAGAAAAAAATTATGACTTTATGGTTGGCAAGGGCCGAATGACGCCCGAGCAAAAAGATATGGTTTTTGGACTAATATCATCAAGCCTTGAATATAAAGATTTACATGATGTCGATATTGCAATCGAGGCTGTATATGAAAATCTAGATTTAAAATTAGAAATTTTTAAAAATCTTGATGAGCATACTAATGAAAATGCAATACTTGCAAGTAACACATCTGGATTAGATGTAGATGCAATAGCTTCAGTTACTAAAAGGCCTGATAAGGTAGTAGGTACTCACTTCTTTAGTCCAGCTAATATCATGAGATTGTTAGAAGTAGTTCGTGGAGAACAGACATCTCACGAAACATTAGCTAGTGTAATGACAGTTAGTAAGAAGATAAAAAAAGCTGCGGTTGTATCTCTTAATGCACCAGGTTTTATTGGCAATAGGATGCTTTTTAATTACACAGCACAGGCTAATATGCTTCTTCTTGAGGGCGCCCTTCCCCATCAAATTGATCAAGCTATAGAATCATTTGGATTAAATATGGGCCCATTTAGAATGATGGATTTAGTTGGTCTTGATCTTGGCTGGAGAGCAAGAAAGCTTAGCGGTGTTGAATCGCCACTTCATGCAAAGATTGGAGATTATTTATGTGATAACGATAGATTTGGTCAAAAAAACGGCAAAGGTTATTACAACTATAGTGAAGGCTCAAGAGCTCCTAACCCTGCTCCAGAAAACGAAGAAGTCTATGAAAAGATTTCTTCAGAGAATGGTTTTACAAGAAGAGAAATTTCAGATGAAGAAATTACTGACAGGTGTATCTTAGCTCTTATTAATGAAGGAGCTGATATATTATCAGAGGGTGTAGCCCAGAGAGCAGCTGATATAGATGTTGTTTATATTAATGGGTATGGTTTTCCAATATGGAGAGGTGGACCTATGCATCATGCCAATGCTATGGGCTTAGACGTTGTTGTTGATAAATTAAAGAAATATCATGAAATTACTGGAAATGATGCATACAAACCTAGTGAATTACTTATAAAACTTGCACAAAGTGGAGAAAAGCTAAATGTTGCGCCTTCAGGGGGCGATAGAAAAGAAAAACTTAATTTTGCTATGTCCTCAGTAGCAGGCAACTTTTAGTATGTATGTACAATTTGGGGTGTTAGGCTCTAATTAGAACTTTTGTCCCAATATTTACTAAATTAAATAATTCAATTACATCATAATTGAACATTCTAATGCAGCCATGTGATGCTTTTGTACCTATTAGTCCCTCTTCATGGGTTCCGTGAATGTATATGTATCTTTGAAAAGAGTCTACATTTCCACCTTTGTTTAAACCATCCTCTTCGCCATCTAGCCACATTATTCTGGATGTAACATAGTCATTATCGGTATCTTCAAACTGGTCAATTATAGTTGCAGATCTCTTAGTATTTATTCTTGAAGTAAATATAGTGTTTATCTCTGCTTCATCACCAATCATCTCTTTAATAGAATGTTTCCCAAGCGGTGTTTTGAATGAATTTTCAATGCTGCCCTCTCCATATTTAGATGTTGAGATTGGATAAGAAGCTTTGATTATGCTGTTTTCTATCAAATATAGTCTTTGTTCAGATATATCAACTTCAATATGGGCACTTTCAGCATATGTAATTACTGAGAACAGCAATAATGTTAATGTTTTTTTCTTTTTGAGCATAAATCAATTATAAACGATGTTAAAACTATTATTAAAGCCAAAATAAATGGAATATAGTGTCCAAAAATATTATATAAGCTTCTTTTATAAGTAAAATTAATACCAGAATTAATTACACCAGAGATATTTTTATCTAATTTATCAACAATTGTTCCATTATTAGTAATTATTGCTGAAATTCCATCATTGGTAGCTCTTATAATCCATTTATTATTTTCAATAGCTCTAATTCTTGTTATTGCTAGATGCTGATATGGGCCCATGGATTTCCCAAACCAAGTGTCATTGCTAACATTAATTATAAAATTAGAACTAATATTGCTTTTTCTTACAGTATTTCCAAAAGCTACATCAAAACAAATTAGCGGTGAGAAGCTTACCCCATCTATACTGTTAATTCGAATATTATTCTGATTACTACTGCCATGAGATACATTTGACATGGGCATATCAAAAAAATTTATTAGGCCTCTTAATGAGCTTGTGAAGGGTATATATTCACCAAATGGCACTAGATGTCTTTTATTATAGATTTCGTTAGTATTAACGTTGATTAATGAGTTAAAGAGAGTTTTATCATAAATATTCCAAACACCCATAATAATTTCTTTATCTTTTTTATTAATTTTATTAATAAACTGACTAAAATCATTTGAATTTAAAGAATATGGAAGCTCTGCTTCAGGAAGCACAATCATTTGAGATTCTGCTGAGGTGTCTTTTATAAGATCAAGAATATTACTTTCAATATATGATTTATAACCAAGATTATATTTTTGAAATGGGTCGGAGGAGGGTTGAATTATTGAAACGCTAAGATCGAATTCAGTACTTTCGTTTTTTTCAATTATTGGAATAAATAATACCAAAGATCCAAAAAATATTTTATATCTATGCTCCCAAAAAATTGCTATTGAAGTAGCTATGAGATAAACAATGAAAGAGCCTCCTGTAACTCCTACAAGAGAATAAATTGCATGGAGTGGTGTATCAAGAAAAACAGTTCCTGGAATTAACCACGGAACCCCATTTAATAAATAATATCTTGATAATTCAAATAAAATTAGAAGACTTGAAATAGAAAAAATTTTTAAATGTTTAGACTTCGCCTTACCGTTAAATAATCTGTATTTTAATGCTATTAAAGGTAATCCAAAGCATAGTGTAAGGAATAAAGTTAATAGAATAAAAATAATAAGAGATATTAATATAGTTGTTTCTCCATAATAGTAAACACTTACTATTAACCATGACATTCCAAAACCCCAATGACCAATTGCCCAAGATATTAATTTCTTAAATGAATAGTTATTTTCAAATAATATAGATCTTATTAAGTATGCATATGATACTAATATCAGTGGCTTGATGGAGAAGGGTGCAAAGGCAAAAATTCCAATAAGCCCAAACACGAATGCAGCGAAATATTGCTTGAGGGCCATTAAGATTTTGTTATCTGAACTTTATCTATTTTTCTGTCATCAGCATGGGTAACTTTGATGGATAGATTTTCAATTTTTACAACGTCACCTTTTTTAGGGAGCACCCCTAATTCGCTAATAATAAATCCACCCAATGTTTCTGCATCGATCTCGAGAGGATCTATATTTAGATTAAAAAACTCTGTGAAGTCTTCAATTTCAACCTTGGCATCTGCTGTATAGATATTTTGTGATATTTTGATTATTTCTTCTTCATCAATATCATGTTCGTCTTCAATTTCACCCACTAACTCCTCAAGGATGTCCTCGATGGTAACTAGTCCCGATATAGTTCCATATTCATCAATGACAACAGCAAGATGTGATCTATCTTTCTTGAACTCTTCAAGCAATGAATCAGCTTTTTTGGTTTCAGGGACTACATTTGCGTCTCGTAGCATTTCAGACAGGCTAAATTCTTCAATTCCACCATAAATTTTAGGCAACATGTCTTTTGCAAGCAAAATACCTTTTACTTCATCCCTTTCCTGCCCCAATACCGGATATCTAGAATGACCAGATGCAATGATCTTTTCTATAATGACGTTAATTTCTTCATCAATTCCAAATGTCACCATATCAACTTTAGGAACCATTATTTCTTTGACTGTTGTATTCCCAAGTCTTATAGCTTTGTTAGCAATGGATTCTGCTTCTTTATCAATGATATTTAGGTCAACAGCATCTTTAAGGAAGTCTGTGACCTCAGAAACAGATTGAGTCTTAATAAAAAATGGATTTCTAAAAAATTTTTTTATTTTTGATAAGAATCCCGAAGGAGGGTGACTGTCGTCGCTATCTAAATTTTGATTCATTTAATATGGATTACTAATATTTATTTTTTTTAAAGTTTGTATTTCTTTGTTTTCCATGATCACAGCATTTTCATTATTTTCATGATCATATCCAAGTATATGATATACACCATGGGCCAACATGTGAATAATATGATCATCAAAAGTTTTTCCTTCTTTTTTAGCTTCCTCTTTGACATATTCAACACTGATTGCAATATCGCCGATATTTTTTGTTTGTTTTACTGAAATATCATCATTTGGAAAAGATAATACATTTGTAGTTTTATCTTTTTGACGAAATTGCATATTTAATTTTTTCATTTCCTTATCATTCAATAAGCGAAGATTTATAACGCAATCAGACATTTTCTCTTCGTCAAGAATTGTAGACACAATCTTATTTAATTTATTATTGAGGGGCTTTTCAATACCAATGCCCTCATCTAGAGAAATTATTAAGCTCACTTATTTATATTTAATTCAAATTTTTTATATGCATCAATTATTTTTCTGACAAGAGGGTGTCTCACCACATCATTTGAAGAAAATCGAGTAATACCAATACCATCTGTTTCCTTCAAAACATGAATAACATGATCAAGGCCTGAAGTAATGTGTTTAGGTAGATCAATTTGAGTTAAGTCACCATTAATAACTGCTTGAGAACCAAAGCCTATTCTTGTTAGAACCATCTTCATTTGCTCAACAGTTGTATTTTGACTTTCATCCATGATGATAAAAGAATTATTAAGTGTTCGTCCTCTAAGATAAGCAAGAGGAGCAACTTCTATTACTTCTTTTTCAATTAACTTAGTTGTTTTTTCAATGCCTAACATCTCATACAACCCGTCATATAGAGGCCTTAGATAAGGGTCAACTTTTTGTGAGAGATCACCAGGTAAAAAACCAAGTTTCTCACCAGCTTCTACAGCTGGTCTAATTAATACTATGCGCTGAACTTTATCACTAAGAAGAGCCTCTATAGCTGCTGCTACAGCTATATAAGTTTTACCAGTTCCAGCATCGCCAATGCCAAAATTAATCTCATATTTATTTATATTTTTTATATAGCTCTGCTGATTACCTCCTCTTGGCCTGACAATCTTTTTTGGTGTTCTTATTTGAATATCTGTATCAATAACCTCAGGTTTTTTTGATAGGCTTAAATTTAGATGTGATTGAATTGTTAAGTGGACGGCTTCTTTGCTAATTTCAATATTTTTCTTTGTTAGATTATATAAATCCAAAATTGCATCAGACGCGTGTTTAATATCTTTTTCGTTACCAGTTATTTTTACCTCATCGCCCTTATGAAAAATTTTTACTGAAAAACTTTTTTCTATAAGCTTTAAATTACCATTAAGCTCTCCAACAAATAGGGCTATTCTTTCTGCATTAGATGGTTTTAAAGAGATGTTTCTTAAAGCGGTTTGAGTTTCTTGCATTAATTTTTAAATTTTACCTCTTGGATTATGCAAAGTGCCTAATAAAGAATAGGATAATGCCTCTGTAATCTCTATGTCTACTAGTTTTCCTATAAAACCTATATTTTCAAGATCAAAATTTACAACTCTATTACATTCTGTTCTTGCCTGGAGTTGATCTGATCTTTTTTTTGCAATGCCCGTTACAAGGCATCTTTGAATACTACCAACCATACATTTGCTATGATTTCTATGAAAATGATTCAGCCTATCTTGAAGTGTTTTAAGGCGTTCTTTCTTTTCCTCTAATGGGGTCATATCCTCTAATTTAGAGGCAGGAGTTCCAGGTCTCTTGGAATAAATAAAACTAAAAGAAGAATCAAATTCTATCTCATTAACCAAATCCATGGTCTCCATAAAATCATCATGAGATTCACCAGGAAATCCTACAATAAAATCAGATGAAACCCTCAAATCTGGTCTGAAAGATTTAATTCTTTGAACTGCATCATGGAAAATATCTATTGTGTAATTTCTTTTCATCTTCTCTAGAATTTTATTTGATCCTGATTGTACCGGTAAGTGAAGCTGGCTCACCAATTGTGGTATATATTGATATGCCTCAATTAAATCATCTGTCATATCTAATGGATGAGAAGTTGTATACCTAATTCTTTCGATACCATCAATGTGACTTGTAATCTCTATGAGGTCTGACAACCTTAAAATTCTATCCTTATATGGCATTTTGTATGAATTTACATTTTGTCCTAAAAATGTAATTTCACTTACTCCTTGCTCAGCAAGACGAGCAACCTCATCAAAAATTTGCTCAGGTTTTCTACTAACCTCATCACCTCTGGTGTAGGGAACAACGCAAAAAGAGCAATATTTTGAACAGCCCTCCATAATAGCAACATAGCTTGAGGGGCCACCTGTAGTTGGTTTTGGCAAAGAATCAAATTTTTCTTCAATTGGAAAAGTTATATCAATTGCTTTGATGCCCTTGTTAGGGTCAACGTCCAGCAAATCAGAGACCCTATGAAGGGTTTGAGGGCCATATATAAGATCAACATAAGGAGCACGTTTTTTTATATTGCTGCCTTCTTGAGTTGCAACACATCCACCAACACCTATTTTTAAGTTTGGATTTTTCTCTTTAAGTTTATTGAGCCTTCCAAGTTCTGAATAAACTTTTGATTCAGCCTTATCTCTTATAGAGCATGTGTTCAGTAGAATGATGTCTGCGTCTTTAACATCATTTGTTAGTTCTACTCCTTTTTTTTCTTTTAAAATATCTACGGTTTTGTCCGAATCGTATTCGTTCATTTGACAGCCATAGGTTTTAATATAAAGTTTCGTACCCATATAATTAAGTATTATGAAATCTAAGAGTGTTTACAAGATAATTTTCATGCAACTTGGAGAAGTATATGAAGTTTTTGCAAAACAAATTTTTCAAAGCGATATGTACGGTTTCATTGAGGTTGAGAATTATATATTCAATAAAGACAAACAACTAGTTGTAGACCCATCATCAGAAAAACTCAAAAATGAATTTTCAGATGTTCAAAGAAGTTATATTCCTATGAATGCAATTATAAGAATAGATGAAGTAAAAGAGACTGGAGAAGCAAAGATCAAAGAAAACAAAGGACAGGTAAGTCCCTTTCCATTAAACATTCAACCTTTAAATAAAAAAGATTAATTAGCCCTCTGGTAAAAAAAGATTTTTATAAAATTTCAATTCTGCAACAGACTCTTTAATATCTCCCATAGCTCTATGAGAACCCTCCTTCTCATATACTTGAGCCTCATTCATCCACCTAACTGCGGCTTCTTTAAAAGAAGATACATCTATATGCCTGTAATTAAAATAAGATTCTAGTCTGGGCATATATTTAGCTAAAAATCTTCTATCGTGCGAAACTGTATTTCCGCACATAGGTGATTGATTTGGGCCAACGTATTTTGAAACAAAGTCTAATGTCTCTATTTCAGCCATCTGTTCAGTAACAGAGCTTTTCTTTACAGCGTCTATCAAACCTGATGATCCATGCTGGTTTTGATTCCATTCGTCCATTTGATCTAGCAAAGAGGTTTGTTGGGTTATTATCAAATTTGGTCCCTCAGCTAAAATATTAAGTTGAGAGTCTGTAATTAATGTAGCAATTTCTATGATTCTTTCTTTTTCAGGATCAAGACCGGTCATCTCTAGGTCAAGCCAGACTAAATTATCTTTTGATTGTAAGCTCTTCATAACTTTTTATATTTCTTCCTTTAGTGTATTTTGTGCTTATTATGCAAAAAGTTCAAACTGGTTTAGTAATAGAATTTTACTCAAATAGCTGTTTGGTTCGTACAAACAAAAAAGACATCCCATGTATTGGAATAAAAGACATTATTGTTGGAGATGTGGTTGAAATTGAAATATTACAAGATAGCAAAGAGACTAAGGGAGTAATTTTATCTAGAAAAAATAGGAAATCGCTTTTGCAAAAAAAGGATGGAATTAAATACAAAAATATAGCTGCCAACCTTAGTCATGTAGGCATATTGGTAACACCAAAACCCAAAACTACTGCTGAATTTATTGATAAGTGGATATTAACTTCATTATTATCAGGTATTGAGCCTTTTGTTATATGTAATAAATCAGATCTTGATCATGATGATGCTTATTTGAAGCAAATAAATCTATATAAAAGCCTTGATATTCAAACCTTTAGTATTTCTGCAAAAGAAAATACAAACATAGATCTCCTTCAAAACTATTTGAAATATAAATGTGCTCTATTTGTTGGTAACTCTGGTGCAGGAAAATCAACTCTTACTTCATTAATTACAGGCAAGGAGATCAAAACAAACACGCTCTCAAACAACCAAGGGGTGCATACAACATCTATCTCAACGCTATACCAGGTTAATGCAAGCACTCAAATTATTGATTCTCCAGGAGTTAGAGACCTCCCAATATCTGGATGGAAAACAAATCAAATTATTGCTGGTTTTAAAGAAATATATGCATCTTCAAAAGAATGTGAGTTTAATGACTGCAATCATATAAACAATAAAGGTTGTAATGTCATAAAAAAACTTAATGATGGTGAAATAAGTCAAAGTAGATACAATAATTTCATTAAGTTTAGAGATAGCGTGCTTAACGATGAATAAAAAAACTCATTTTGGTTACAAAGAGGTAGACGAAAAAGATAAAAGCTCCCATGTTGGAGGGGTTTTTTCTTCTGTTGCAGAAAACTACGACATCATGAATGATGCTATGTCATTTGGCATGCATAGACTGTGGAAAATGATTCTAGTTGAGCTCGCCGCTATTTCAGATAAAGACAGTGTTCTAGATATAGCAAGTGGAACTGGGGACATTGCAAAACTAATTTCCAAAGACTTTCCCAATACTGAGATATACATGACAGATATCAACATGGACATGCTCTCAGAGGGGAGAGATAGAGCAATTAATGAAAGCTTTTATGCTAATTGTCATTTCTGTCAACTCAGTGGAGAAGAAATCCCATTTGATGATGATGCTTTTGATGTAATCACAATTGGATTTGGTTTGAGAAATTTTACAAATAAAGAAAAGGGCCTCAAAGAAATGAGAAGATGTCTTAAAAAAGATGGCAGGCTGCTTGTTCTAGAGTTTTCTAAACCTTTAAATCCTATTTTTTCTAAAATCTATGACTGGTATTCATTCAATGTACTTCCCAAGCTTGGTTCTATGCTTGCAAATGACTCTGATAGCTATCAATACCTTGCCGAATCTATTCGCATGCATCCTGATCAAGAAACATTAAAATCAATGATAATAGAAGCCGGTTTCAGTAATTGTAAATTTTATAATCTCCTTAACGGCATTGTTTCGATACATGTGGCATATGACGAATAACTTGTTAAAAATAATAAATAACATCATAAATGACATTGAAAACGCCTCTCCGGTTGCTCGAGATAAGCTGATACAAATTTATCCAATAAGTTTCCTTTTATCCTTAAAGGGTCACAAAAATATTTACTTTAGCCTAGACAAAAACAGTAAGAATATTTCTTTTGAAAAAACTTCGCATATAGATTTTGAAATACGATCTTCAATCAAAGAAGTGCTTGATTTAATTCTTTCCAAAAAAATTAAAAAAGAAATTATCTACGGTGATAATGAAAAAGCAATTTTAATGATTAATGCAATCTTAAAATCTGATATTGATATTGTATTTTTAATAGATAAATATTTTGGAAATGTGCCTGCTGTTTTAGCCTATATTACAAAAGAAAAATTATTTACGACAAACCAGTATAATAAAAAAAATGAGCTTCAGTCTAAATTGAGAGATCTGTCTATAAGACTTGATAGACTTGAGGCTATTAATAATTTATGAATTTCTTAATAATAATTTTTCAAGGCTTAAAGATGTTAACTTTAGGCATTAGGTTCAAAATCTTTATGAATCCTAATGGTGAAAAAGCTGCAAAATACCTTGAGTCGCTAGGGCCAATTTTTATTAAATTTGGTCAATTGCTCTCTACCAGAACAGATATTCTAGATATAGACACTGCAAAAGAACTTCAAAGCCTGACTGATAGCTGCAAGCCTTTTTCAGTTAAAGAGCTTAAAAAAATTGTAGAAAAAGAACTAGGCAATTCAATTAATGAGCTGTTTGATGATTTCAACGAAGCGCCAATGGCTGCTGCATCATTAGCGCAAGTTCATTCTGCAAAACTTAAAGATGGTAAAAAAATTGTTGTAAAAGTTTTAAGGCCAAATATTGAAAAAGAAGTTAAGAAAAATCTCAGGCTTTTAAAATCTGCTGCAAAAGTTTGTACATATCTATATTCTGAGAGCGATAGAATAAGACCAATTGAGGTAGTAAAAGATTATGAAAATACGATTTTACGTGAATTAGATTTAAGGCTAGAAGCTGCTAATACAAACCTTACTAGAAAAAACTTTGCGGGCTCTGAAGAATTATATATTCCTGAAGTATATTGGGACTTAACCACTTCAAAGGTAATGGTATTAGAAGAGATCGATGGAATACCTTGCACGGACATTGAGACCATTGAAAAATTTAATATAGATAAAAAAAGGTTGGCAGAAAACGGTGTCATGATTTTTCTTAACCAAGTATTTCGCGATAACTTTTTTCATGCGGATATGCATCCAGGAAACATATTTGTTTCCAAAGAAAATCCTGAAAAGCCAGGATATATAGCAATCGACTGTGCGATAAGCGGTTCTCTTTCTAATGATGAAAGATATATTCTTGCAAGAATGCTTCAAGCTGTAATCAAACAAAATTATAAATCTCTGGCTCAGTTATTTATAAGCTCAGAATGGGTTAACCCCAATTCAAACCAAATAGAACTTGAAAATACTCTCAGAGCTTGTTGTGAACCAATATTTGAAAAGCCTTTATCAGAAATTGAATTTGGTAAACTGCTCTTATATCTATTTCAAAGCACTAGACCTTTTGGATTATCGCTTCAGCCATCATTAGTTTTACTTCAAAAAACTCTTATACATATTGAAGGTATGGGTCGCCAAATATACCCTCAACTAGATTTTTGGGGAATGGCTGAGCCATACCTTGATAATTGGCTTAAAGAACAATTTAATCCGTTAAAAATAAAAGATTATATTTTAGAGAATAAAGACGAATTAATAATGAAGGCTTCTGAAATGCCTAGCTTTATATATGAAACCTTGGACGAAATTAGAGGTTATTCTAAAAATAGAAGATCGTATGAGGAAAAAATCCATAAGATGGAGATGGATCTGCAAAAACAAAAATACATCATAAGTTTCTTCCTAATAGGTATAATATTAGGGTGTGGTGCTTTTTTATTGCTCACATAGGAGATTTATATGGGCTTAGGTGGAATAAGTATTTGGCAACTTCTAATCATTTTAGTTGTGGTGCTTTTAATTTTTGGTAGTGGCAAATTAAAGACTTTGGGATCTGACCTTGGCTCGGGCCTAAAAAGCTTTAAAAAGGCTGTAAAAGAAGAAGATAAAGAAGACAACAAACAAGATTAACAATTGCTTCAGATTGGTTTTTTAGAAATTGCTATTATCCTAATCATAGGATTATTAGTTATTGGTCCCGAGAGGCTGCCTGAGCTTGTCAAGAATCTCTTAAAATTTTATAAAAAAATTCAAAATCAGTTTTCTGAATTTAAAAATAACTTCGAACAAGATATTGGTGCTAACGATATTAAAAAAGATGTTTTTAATGAAATGCGGATGGAAGAATTAGAAGGCTTTGAGCAAAAGAACAAAGATGAATAGCAGCTCAGTTTCATCTCATCTAATAGAACTTAGATCTAGGTTGATTAAAACATTAATTTGTATGGGGGTTCTTACCATTATCGGATTGCCATTTGCTTCAGATATATATTCTTTTGTGGCATCACCACTGATGTCTGTTTTGCCTAGTGGCAGCTCAATGATTGCTACTGGAGTAAGCTCGCCATTTATGGCGCCTATAAAATTAACTCTATTTGTGGCGCTATTACTGAGCATGCCTTATTTCTTCTATCAGATGTGGCTCTTTATGTCTCCGGGCCTTTATAAAAATGAAAAAAGCTTAGTTCTTCCCTTAATGACATCAACAATTTTTTTATTTATAGCAGGTGTGGCTTTTGCATATTACGTTGTATGTCCGATTATCTTTAGTTTTTTTATTAACTCTGCTCCTGATTCAATTGTTGTTATGACTGATATAAGTCAATATTTAAATTTTGTTCTTAAGGTTACTTTTGCTTTTGGAGTTGCTTTTGAGATGCCAGTAGCAACATACCTAATAATAAGATCTGGTATTGCAAAGAAAGAGAAACTAAAGAAGGCGAGACCATACTTAATTGTGTTATTTTTTATTTTAGGAATGCTTCTAACACCGCCAGATGTTTTTTCTCAGTTATTTTTAGCCATCCCAATGTGGCTTCTTTTTGAATTAGGATTGCTAATTTCAAAGGATAAAATTTAATGGATATTGAGAATCTTTCAAAAAGGTTTAAGGAAGATGGCTATATTTACATTGAAAATTTTTTTGATGGGAATTTGATGGATAGCTATCATCAGAAAATTCTTAGTCATTTTAAAAAAGATACTGAATACAAACATGACATGACTTTCATAGAAAAATCAGACACGGATGTTATTCCATGGTTTCCTCAGCTTGAGGGAGAAACAATTTTTAATATTGTTGAAGATGACCAAAGATTGCAAAAAATTACAGAAAAAATACTTGGTAGTGGATGGAAGTCTTTGTACAGCATGGTAATGTTTAGCAATAAGTCATCAAATGGACAAGCATGGCATCAAGACTGTAATCCTGAAAATAAAGAAATCTTTAACATCAACAGACTTGTTTATACAATGGATATTAATAAATCAACTGGTGGTGAGCTAGTCTTAATTCCAGGCTCACACAAGAAAGGAATAATACCCTCAGATTCTTTTGGTAAAGAGATAGGGCATGAGGTAATTATTGAACCAAGCAAAGGATCTCTTGCCATATTACATGGGCATCTATGGCACAAGGTTCTCCCAATACACGACAACATAAGAGTCTCTACAAATTATCGCTGCATACCAAGTGGAACTCCGGATAATATTACTGATATATGCGTTTATAGAAATATGATGTATCGCTTCTCGGATGAGAAAATCTTAACAACTAGAGATTAAAGACCCAATCTTTTCGTCCAATCATCATTGTCAGGTCTTTGATTTTCAATAATAAGATTTACTAAATCTTCACACGAAGAAGAGACTATTAAATCATTAAAATTTGCTTGTGTTATAAAATCTTCTTCAACTGCCTTTTTCATCCATGATAGGAGATGATCGTAATATCCCTCGGTATTAAGAAGTCCCACCGGCTTGTTGATAAGTCCAAGCTGGTTGTTAGCCATTATCTCAGCTAACTCATCCAAAGATCCCACGCCACCAGGAAGCACTATAAATGCATCTGATCTTTTCATAAACTCATCTTTTCGATCTAATAAGGTTTTTGTAATTATTTGATTTTTTAATCTTGGGTTCACTAACTCAAGATTATGTAAAGATTCTAAGCCAATTCCTATAGCATCTACTCCATTATCAAGAGCTGCGTCTGAAACTATCTTCATAAGACCTACATTTCCACCACCAAAAACAACATTGATGCCTTTTGCTGCAAGAATTTCTCCAATCTTTTTCGCATCTTCAGCATATCTAGGATTGTTACCCTCATGAGCTCCACAAAAAACTGATATATTTTTCATAATTAAATTAAGTTTTAAAATTAAATGTTACTGGTCCCTTATTTATCGATGATATATTCATTGATGCGCCAAACTTCCCCTGTTTTACGAACTGATGTTCTTTTTTAAAAAGATCTACAAATTTATCATACATTAATTTTGCTTTATCCGGCTTGGCGGCTTTATGAAATGTTGGTTTGTTTCCTTTATTGGTTATTGCTGAAAGAGTAAATTGGCTTACTATCAAAACTTCTTCTTTTGAATCTTTTAATGAACGAGAAGTTATGCCTTTTGAACCATCAATCATTTTAAAGTTGAGAAGCTTTTCTGACATCTTAGCTATAGATTCATTTGTATCAGAATCTTCGATACAAATTAAAACTAATAGGCCGCTTCCGATTGACGAAAATTCTTTATTATCAATATGTACTTTGGCCTCTAGGACTCTTTGAACTAAAGAAATCAATCTTTATTCGTCTTCTAAGCCTTGATCCCATTTTCCGAGAGAAGCAAGTTTATTCATTTTAGCTCTATGGGATAAAGCATCTTGAGATATGAACATATTCTCTGGCTTACCGCCCCATGCTTTAAGTGCAGCAGCCTGAAGTGCTCTTCCATATGAAAAACTTAATTTCCATTCAAACCCACCTATTTTATTCATGGCATCTAAATGCGCAGTTGCCAAAATATCAGATTGACCTCCTGATAAAAAAGTAATTCCAGGAAGCTCTGAAGGAACGTTGGCAATTAAACAATCTAATGTTTTTTTCGCAACCTCATCAATATCAGCTTGCTGATTGCAGCTTGAACCTGATGTAACCATGTTCGGTTTTAATATTGTTCCTTTTATATTTACTTCATTATCGGCGAGATGTTTAAAGAGTGATTTCAAAGATCTATCTGATGCATCATAACAATCTTCAATTGAGTGAGAACCATCCATCAACACCTCTGGCTCAACCATAGGAACCATTCCATTATCTTGGACAATTTTTGCATAATCAGCCAATGCTTTCATATTAGCTTCAATGCAATCTTGGGTTGGCATACCATCACCAATTTTTATAACAGCTCTCCACTTAGTGAATTTTGCTCCCATAGAAACATATTCTTTCAATCTTTCATCTAAGCCATCTAAGCCAACAGTTACTGTCTCATCTAAATCACCAAAAGGTTGAAGTCCTTTATCAACTTTAATTCCAGGAAGGGCGCCTTGATCAGAAATAATATCAACGAGAGAAGTCCCATCTTTAGCATTCTGTCTAATAGTTTCATCAAATAGAATTACGCCACCGATATTATCTTTCATGCCTGAAGATCTAAATAACATTTCTCTATAGTCTCTTCTATTATCCTCATTAGACTCAACCCCAATGCTGTCGAATCTTTTACCGCATGTTGGATTACTCTCATCAGCAGCGAGGATACCCTTGCCGTCTGAGACAATATAAGACGCTATTTCTTCTAAAGTATTTAATGACATTACTATCTCCCTATCTTCATATTTTAGCTTTTAAAGCCTGTATGGATGGTAAATCTTTTCCTTCCATAAATTCAAGAAAAGCTCCTCCGCCTGTTGAACAATATGATACATCATCTTTGTTAATAAATTTGTTTATAGCAGATAGAGTCTCTCCTCCTCCTGCTATAGAAAAACCATCTGATTTTGCTATTTCTTTAGATAGCTCTTCTGTTCCCTTTGAAAAATAATCATTTTCAAAAACTCCTAATGGCCCATTCCATAAAATAGTTTTTGAACTTAAAACTATATCTCGAATTTTTTGACTAACAAGTTGATCCAGAATCATTTCATTGATGCCAACATCAGAAATATTCTTTTCACTAATATTTTTACCTTCAAAAGTCTCTGAGGTGATAACTTTTTCAGGCAGAATTACTTTGCCCTTTTCTAAAAGTTCCTTTGCAATAGCAACCATGGACTCCTCTATAAGAGATTGACCTACCTCATATCCTGCAGCTTTGATAAAAGTATTAGCTATCCCTCCACCAACAATAACGTGATCAGCCTTAGAGTTAATATTCTTAATAAGTTCTAACTTTGTTGAAACTTTTGCACCGCCAATGATAGCTGTATAGGGCTTTTGAGTATTGTTTAATGCTTTAGTAAGTGCATCGATTTCTTGTTCTAGCAGGATTCCTGAGCATGCTGCATTGGCATGAATAATAGATGAATGGGTAGATGCCTGCTCCCTATGAGAGGTTCCAAACGCATCAAAGACATAGAGATCTCCAAGATTACCAAGCTTATCTCCTAACTCTTCAGTATTTGCTTTTTCTCCTTCAAAAAATCTTATATTTTCAAGCAATTGGATACTGGAATTTCCTTGAAAAATTGAAGGGTCTTCAATAGATTTAACTACTTCTACCTCCTGACCAAAAATCTCTGATGCGGCTTTAGCAACCGGTTTTAAGGAAAAGATTTCTTCATACAAGCCTTCTGTAGGTCTTCCAAGATGGCTTACTAATAAAATTTTTGCGCCCTGATCTAAAGCATATCTTATAGTTGGCAGGCATGCCCTTATTCTAGTTAAGTCTTGAACATCTCCTTCCTTGATAGGTACGTTCATATCAACTCTTATAACAAGACTTTTATTGGTAATGTTTTTTAATGAGGATAATTTAATCATTAACTAACGATTTTGATAACTCAACAACATTAGCGGTTGTGAAACCAAAATGCTCAAGCAAAACATCAGCAGGAGCAGATTCACCAAAGGACTCAATCCCAAGGACTTTGTCACCCTTGTTTAATATTTTGTACCAGGAATTAGGATGCGACAGCTCAACAACAAGTGCTGGCAGATCAGGCTTAATGACTTTTGATTGATAATCATCACCTTGTTCTAAAAATACATCAAGACATGGCATTGAAATTACATTAGTCTTAATCCCGTGCTCGTTTAACAAAACATCTGATGCGTCTAGAACCAGCTGTAACTCACTTCCAGATGCAATTAATGAGAGAGTTGCATCGTCCTCTTCTTTTATTATGTATCCTCCATTCTCAATTGCATCTATCTGTTCCTTAGTTCTTGAAATAGCACTAGTATTTTGTCTGCTTAAAACCAAGCATGTAGGAGAGGATTCAGAAATGACAGCATTTTTCCAAGCAATTGATGTCTCAACAAGGTCGGCAGGCCTCCAATTATAAAGATTTGGGGTAGATCTTAGTGTAACTAAGTGCTCCACAGGTTGATGGGTAGGGCCATCTTCTCCAAGAGCTATGGAGTCATGCGTATATACAAACATGTTTGGTAAACCCATTAGTGCAGATAGTCTTACAGCATTTCTAGCATAGTCAGTAAATACAAGGAAAGTTGCTCCATATGGCTTGATCCCACCATGCAAAACCATACCATTCATAATTGCAGACATACCAAACTCTCTAACACCATAATTTATGTGATTGCCGGAAGGATTTTCATTTGAAAATGTTGAGCTTGATTTAGTAAAAGTATTATTTGAAGGGGTAAGATCAGCTGATCCTCCAACAAGTTCTGGAAGCTCTTTGACAAAAAAGTCTAAACATACCTGAGATGCTTTTCTTGTTGCCATTGAAGTATTTTCTGAATCACATTTATTAAGAAAATCAATGAATTTTTTATCGAAATCTTCTGGCATCTTAGAAGCAATTCTTCTGTTTAACTCTTCGTATTTTTCAGGATTGCTTGTTTTATATGCCTCCATTTCAGCATTCCATGATTCATTTAAACTAGTTCCCTTAGATTTTTGATCCCAAAAATCATAAATTGACTGCGGTAATTCAAACGGCGCATATTCCCATCCAAGAGCTTCTCTGGTTTTTACAATTTCTTCTTCGCCGAGAGGGGCACCATGAACATCTGATGTTCCAGATTTATTTGGGGAGCCAAAACCAATTGTTGTTCGACAGAAAATCATAGTTGGTTTTTCAGTCTCATTTTTTGCAGCAATAATTGCCTGATCTATTTCCTCAACGTTGTGACCATCCACTTCTATGGTTTGCCAACCATAACTATCAAATCTCATTACAGTATCATCAGTAAACCAATTTTCTATCTCTCCATCAATTGAGATTCCATTTTGATCATAAAAGCAGATTAGTTTTCCTAAATTATGTGTCCCAGCAAAAGAACATGCTTCATGGGATATTCCTTCCATAAGACAACCGTCACCCAAGAATGCATAAGTAAAATGATTAATAGGCGAGTGTTCCTTAGAATTAAATTCAGCTGAAAGTATTTTTTCTGAAATTGCCATTCCAACAGCATTAGCAATCCCCTGGCCTAATGGTCCTGTAGTAGTTTCAACTCCACAATCAAGATCATACTCAGGATGACCGGGGGTTTTAGATTTTAATTTTCTAAAATCTTTAAGATCATCCATCGAAATCTCATATCCCGTTAAATGCAATAAGCTATAGAGAAGCATTGATCCATGACCGTTGGATAAAACAAAACGGTCTCTGTTGAACCAATAAGGGTTTAAAGGATTATGATTTAAATGATTTTTCCATAATACTGTTGCAATTTCAGCCATTCCCATTGGCATTCCAGGATGACCAGAATTAGCTTTTTGTACAGCGTCTATAGAAAGAAATCTTAAGGCATTTATAGGTTCGGAGTGTTCCAATTTTTTCCCATTTATTAGAATTTTATAAATAATAATAGCATTAACAGGAAATTAATAGATTAAATATAACTTTTTACTATAAAATATACCTAGGCGTGATTTATCTTTTTTTTACACATAGTTTTTGTCAAAAAAACGTACTTTGCATAACATCATTAAGTGAATTGGAGAGAATAAAATGAGTTATATTTTCACATCAGAATCAGTTTCGGGAGGTCATCCAGATAAAGTTTGCGATCAAATTTCAGATGCAATATTAGATGCTTATTTAGCAGATGATCCTAATAGTAGAGTTGCATGTGAAACTATGATTAAAAATAACATGGTCTTTATTGCTGGAGAAATTACTTCTTTGGGTAGTCCTGATCTTGAACCAATTGTCAGAAAAACAATTAACGATATTGGATACAATAATGACGAGTATGGCTTCAATGGCGATACATGTGAATTTACTAATCTAGTATTCGAACAATCACCAGACATTTCTCAAGGTGTAACTGAAGGTGAAGGAGAAAACTTAGAACAAGGTGCTGGTGACCAAGGGTTAATGTTTGGTTACGCATGTAAAGAGACTGATTCTCTTATGCCTCTTCCAATAGATCTATCTCACAAACTAGTAAAGAGACAGGCTGATGTGATGAAAAGTGGGGAAATTTCATGGCTTAGACCTGATGCTAAGAGTCAGGTGAGTGTAATTTATTCTGATGATGGAAAAACTATTGAAGGCTTATCAGCCGTAGTCTTGTCAACTCAGCACGATGAAGAGGTAACACAAGAAGAAATAAAATCTGAGGTCATGGAAAAGATAATAAAACCAATAGTTCCAGAAGAATGGCTTTTAGACTCTACAAATATATATATTAATCCAACAGGTAAATTTGTTATTGGGGGTCCCGTTGGTGATTGCGGACTAACGGGTAGAAAAATTATTGTTGATACCTATGGAGGTATGGCTAGACACGGTGGTGGAGCTTTCTCTGGCAAAGATCCATCTAAAGTTGATAGGTCTGCGGCCTATGCTGCGAGATATGTTGCAAAAAATATAGTTGCAGCCGGACTTGCTGATTATTGTGAGATTCAAGTCTCATATGCTATTGGTGTTGCAAAACCAACATCTATTCATGTTGAAACATTTAATAGTGAGAAAATTTCTAAGGAAGCTATTGTAAAAATAGTTCAAGAAGAATTTGATTTAAGACCTAAAAGCTTAATTAATATGCTTGATTTAAAGAGGCCCATATATTTGCCAACTGCTGCCTACGGGCATTTTGGAAGATCAGATATTGATCTTTCTTGGGAAAAAACTGATAAAGCTGCAGACATTGCACAATAAAATAAAATTAAAAAGGGAAATTAAAAATGGAAAATGACTATAAAGTAGCAGATATTAATCTTGCTGAATTTGGCAGAAGAGAAATTTCGTTAGCTGAAAATGAAATGCCGGCATTAATGGCTTTAAGGGATAAGTATCGTGACGAGCAACCACTTGCTGGTGCAAAAATAATGGGATGCATACACATGACGATCCAGACAGCTGTCTTAATGGAGACTCTTGTAGACCTTGGAGCTGAATTAAGATGGTCATCATGTAACATTTTTTCTACACAAGATCATGCTGCTGCTGCAATGGCAGCAAAGGGAATACCAACATTTGCATGGAAGGGTGAAACTGAAGAAGAATACGAATGGTGTATAGAACAAACTATTTGTAAAGACGGTAAGCCATGGGATGCAAATATGATCCTTGATGATGGTAGTGATCTTACATCTATGGTTCATGCAAAATTTCCAGATATGCTAGAAAATATTCATGGTGTTTCAGAAGAAACAACTACAGGCGTGCACAGACTAAAAGAAATGCTTGAAAAAGGTGAGCTTAAAATTCCAGCAATTAATGTTAATGATTCGGTAACTAAAGCAAAAAATGATAATAAATACGGCTGTAGACATAGTCTTAATGATGCGATCAAAAGAGGCACTGACATGTTGTTATCAGGCAAGAAGGGTTTAGTAATTGGCTATGGTGATGTAGGTAAAGGCTCCGCAGCCAGCCTTGCACAAGAAGGAATGATTGTAAGTGTTGTTGAATCAGATCCAATTTGTGCCATGCAGGCGTGCATGGATGGTTTCGCAGTTGTTTCCTGTTATAAAGACGGCGTTGTAACAAGAAAGTCTGAAGATATAAATATGCAGGTCATGGGTGATATTGACCTAGTAGTTACTACAACTGGTAATGTGAATGTTTGTGATTCAGCAATGTTAACTACCCTAAAAAATACTGCTGTTGTTTGTAATATTGGCCATTTCGATAATGAAATAGATACAGCTTTTTTAAGAGATGAATTCTATTGGGATGAGATCAAACCTCAAGTTCATAGAATTTTTAGAGATACAAAACCTGATGGAACACCAGATCTCTCAAGTAAAAATTACATATTACTTTTGGCAGAAGGTCGATTGGTAAACCTCGGTAATGCAACTGGCCATCCAAGTAGAATTATGGACGGATCTTTTGCAAACCAAGTGTTGGCGCAAATACATTTATTCAAACAAGGTTTTGCTAATATCAATGACGAAGATAGAAAAGCAGAAATGATTACTGTAGAAGTTCTTCCTAAAAAACTCGATGAAGAGGTTGCCTCCTTGATGGTTGCTGGTTTTGGTGGTGTAGTAACTAAGCTAACCAAAGATCAAGCTGATTACATCAACGTTCCTCAAGAAGGTCCATTTAAAGAAGAAAGCTACAAATATTAGTCTTAATTTGTGCAATTATGGGCATAATTGCCCATAATACGCACTATGAATTTAATCAAAATTATATTTAGTTTGCTAATCTTGGCTTCTATATCTAGCTGTGGTGTAAAAGGCCCATTAGTAAATTCATATGTTGTTACAAAAATACAATGAATACATTTAAATACATAGATGGCAGCCTGCATTGTGAAGGCGTTGATCTTTCAGTACTTGAAGAAAAACATGGTACGCCTTCATATGTTTATTCAAAAAAAACTATAGAAGAAAATGCCAAAGCATATGTAAATTCATTTACAAATACTAGAAACCTCGCCTGTTTTGCAGTTAAATCACTTAGCAACTTATCAATATTAAAAATTATTAAAGATGCGGGTTGTGGGTTTGATATTGTATCTGGTGGAGAACTTCATAGGGTCTTATCTATTGGCGCAGAGCCAAAAAAAATTATTTTTTCTGGAGTAGGTAAAACAAAGAATGAGATTCAACAAGGTATTAATAGTGGCATTTTATCTTTTAATGTTGAGTCTGAATCTGAGCTTTACAGAATTGAGAAAATTGCCGATGACATTGAATCTCCAGCACCAATTTCAATAAGAATTAACCCTGACATTGATTCAGGCGGACATGACTATATAACTACCGGTAGAAAAGGTGACAAATTTGGAATTTCTGATACAAGAAAGGTTATTGATTTGTGCAAATATGCTCACCAGTCAAAAAATCTCAAAATAGTTGGACTTGCCTGTCACATTGGGTCGCAAATTTTAGATCTTGACGGGTTTATGAAATCAGCTGATAAAATTTTTGAATTGGCAGATGAATTAGAAAATTTTGATATTTCACTAGAGTTTTTAGATCTTGGAGGAGGTCTAGGTATTTCATATGAAAATGAAGTCCCTCCCTCACCTTTAGATCTTATCTCGTGTCTTGAAGATAAATTCAAAAACAGAAAAGAAAGATTAATATTAGAGCCCGGAAGAAGCATATCTGCAAATGCAGGAGTTCTTCTAACCAAGGTTGAATACATCAAAGATAATTTCTTGATTGTTGATGCTGCTATGAACGATCTTTTGAGACCCTCGCTCTACAAAGCTCATCATGATGTATGCAATGTAAAAGATAAAAAAGATAATTTAAAAAAATGGAATGTTGTTGGCCCAGTATGTGAATCATCAGATTTTCTAGCAAAGAATGCATCTCTTGATGTACATGAGGATGATTTGATTGTTGTTAAAAATGCTGGTGCTTATGGTTTTGTAATGGCATCAAACTACAACTCAAGACCAAAAGCCTGCGAAATTCTTATCGATGGGGATCAATCTAAGATCATTAGACAAAGAGAAACTCTTGATGATCTTCTTGAAAAGGAAAAGATTGAAAATGATTAATTTTGATAAGATGCATGGTAATGGCAATGATTTTATTGTTATTAATTCAATAGAAAATACTTATAAATTATCAAAATCAAAAATTAAGATACTATCAGATAGGAATTTTGGTATTGGTTTTGATCAAGTAATTCTAATTGGTCCGCCCACAAAGGATAGTTTTGATTTTTCAATAAGGTTTTTTAATGCCGATGGAGGAGAAGCTTCGATGTGCCTGAATGGAATAAGATGTGCTGCTTCGTATGTTTGGCGTAATAATTTTGCTCCAAAAAAATCCATTACTTTTAAAACTAAAAACAGGCATGTATTATGTGAGCCTTTTAAAAATCAAGTTAAAGCATTACTAGAAATACCATCACCATATATAGATACTAAGCTTCATTCAAAACTTGCAAAATTAATTTCAGATAAATTTGATTTGGTGGATGCGGGGAATATGCATCTATGCATTAAATCGCCCTCAATAAAAAAGAAAGACTTAGATTCAATATATAAAAATCTTGAAAAATTAATAAAGCCTTTTGGGTTTAATTTATCAATATACAAAGTATCAAAGAATATTGCTGAAATGAGAACTTATGAAAACGGTGTTGGTGAAACATTTTCTTGTGGATCTGCTGCTTTAGCGGTTACATCTTTGTGTATTAAAAATAAATTTAAGACTATATCTCCTGGAGGAGAACTCAATTTTATTAAAAAAAATAATGCTAATATAGAAATGATGGGACCAGCTAAATATATATATTCAGGAAATATAGATGTCTAAAAAATTAGACTCAAAAGATGTCGAATTATTTTTACTCGACAATATAGATTTTTTTGAATCAAGAGAATCTCTTCTTAGTGAGATGAAATTTAAAGATTCATCAAGCTCTGCATCATCCCTGCTTGAACGACAAATTAATAAGCTCAGAGATGAGCAGAAAGACTTAATGAATCTTTTAACTTCTTTTATTCAAACAGCACAGTTAAATGAAGATTTATTTAACAAGTCTAAAGAGCTCACTTTGTCTATTCTAGAAGCTTTAGATAAGAATGAGGTTATAAATACTGTTCAAAATGATTTTAAAAAAAGTTTTAACGTAAATAACTGTCAATTAGATTTTTATTCCAATTCAGAAATAGATGATATTGAACAAAAGACTGGTATGTCTTTTCATAAAGGTGCTATTCATTGTGGATCTTTTTCCAATGAAAAAATGGAGTTCTTGTTTAATGATAAGAAGATTGAGTCATTGGCTATAGCTGTTTTAGTTAATAAATCAGAGATAGGTTTACTTAAGCTTGGTAGCTATGATAGAACCAGGTATCTTGGAGATGAGGATACAACTTTTATAGAATATATAAGGGATATCTTAGAAAAAAAATTCCAATCGATTGACAGCCTTAATGCCTGAAAAATATTTTGTTAATAAAGATATAGAGCTTTATATAAATTATATTTCTGAAGTTAAAAATCTTTCAAAAAATACCTCTAGTTCTTATCAAAGAGATCTAAAAAAATTATCTAAATATTTACAGTCTATAAATATATCGACCTACTATGACATCGATGATTCAGTATGCTCTGGATGGCTTGGAAGTCTTTATGCTTTAGAAAATAATCCTAGAAGCATCCAAAGACATCTTTCATCTGCAAAAGGTTTTTTTAAATTTCTTAGAAAAAATTCTTTAATTGACTCATCACCTTTTGACCTAATTACAGCACCCAAGGCTCCCAGTTATCTACCTGAAGTGTTGTCACCTGAAGATGTCAGCCAGTTACTAAATTTTAAACCAACTGATTCTCTTGAAATGCGTGATCTGGCAATTGTTGAATTAATGTACTCATCGGGATTAAGGGTTTCAGAGGCTGCAAATATTAATTTAGAGGACTTCGAAGAAGAAATGTCTTTTCTAAGAGTTTTGGGCAAAGGATCTAAAACCAGATTGGTTCCAATTGGTAGGTATGCGAAGGCCGCTATAGAAAATTGGATTTTAGAACGTGCTAAGTACTCTGATAAATCTAGTGCCCTGTTCATAAGTTTAAAAGGGTCAAGGCTGACAGTTAGAAGCATACAATTAAGATTAAAAAAATTAGCCTTAAAGCAAGGATTGCCCCCAATTCATCCTCATATGTTAAGACATAGCTTTGCTACGCACATGTTAGAGTCAAGTGGTGATCTTAGAACTATACAAGAATTATTAGGTCACAGCTCATTATCAACAACCCAAATATATACTAAATTAGACTACCAACATCTTGTTAAAATCTATGATCAAGCACATCCAAGAGCAAAAAAATGACCAATAAAATTAAGATGATTACTTTTGATCTTGACGACACATTGTGGGATAACAAACCAACAATAACCAATGCTGAAATTAAAACTAGAGAATGGATTGAAGATAGAGTTGGAACAATTGAGTGGGGAGACTTAAATGACTTTCTCCAACTAAGAGAAACTCTGATAAAGAAAGATAGAAGTATCACATGGGATATAAGTAAACTTAGAATTGAGATTTTTAAAGAAAAGATCAAGGGCCTTGCATCTGCTGATGATATAACAAAACTTGCAGAAGATGCTTTTGACTATTTTCTTAAAAAAAGACATGAGATTAAATTATTTCCCGGGGTGGAAAGTGCTCTTAAAACTCTGTCAGAGAATTATATGCTTGGAGTTCTTACTAACGGCAATGCGGATATTTATAAACTATCAATTGGAAAATATTTTGAATTTTCAATTAGCTCTCTTGAAGCACAAAATAGCAAACCCAATAAATCACATTTTGAATTAGCTAAAAGCCATCTTCCCAATCTTAAATATAGTGAAATGCTTCATGTAGGGGATCATCAGATTAATGATATTTTAGGCGCACATGCTCTTGGCATAGAGGTCTTGTGGTTTAATAATACGAGGGCTATATGGAAGCAAGATTTTGAAAATCCTGATCAGTTTTACGATTGGCAAAATTTAGCGAAAATTATTGAGGAAAAATATGAGTCAAGATGAGCTTTCAAAAGCCGTAATAAATATTCTTAAAAAAGAAATGGGTTCCGTCAAAGATATCTTGCCCCCAGATCTTTTACAAAACTTACAAAAAGTTATTGGGCCAGAAATAGAAAAGCTAATTGAAAAAAGTGGTTATGTTTCAAAATCAAAATATATAGCTTTAGAAAAGTTAGCCAATAACTTAGAAAAAAGAATAATTGATCTTGAGAATAATGCTAAAGAGTAACTATATACTTTGATAACTCTTTTATGTCGCTTTCAGAAAGTGCTGCTGCCTGAGCATACATAAGCGCACTTTGCGGGCCTCTTTCAATATTATTCTTATATTCATTGAGAGCGGCTGCGATATAGTCACTTTTCTGACCCTTGAATGAAGGACCAATTCCACCTTCGCCTTTTGCACCATGACATGCAATACAGCCAGCATAAAGCTTTGTTCCCTTTGATGCAGTGCTAGCATCTGCAATCATTGCAACTTCACCACACTCTTGACCTTCAACACAAATATTTACATTGAGATGAATTCTTTCTATGACAGATTCGTCATACTTTTTGCCATTAAAAAGAAATATTGCGCATAAGGGTAAAATATATAAGTAGTATTTATTTTTCATATTATTCCTAAGAGTTTGGTCTTTGAAGCTCAATAACATAATCAGCAACTTTCAGCATATCTGCAAAAGATCCTCTATTTTCTATTATGTATGTTCCATCTACAACTATCATTGGAGTAGCTGTTAACATCATTTGTCTTGCTTGCTTTGCATCACGATTTATCTTCTGATTAATAGTAAAAGATTTTAAATATTTTTCTGTTATTTCTGGAGCTACATCAAATTTAGATAGAAAATCTTTAACGCTGCTTTCTCTTTGCAACATATTACCTTCTTTATGCATAGTAACAAATACTGCAGAATGAGTTGATGGGTCTAAATCTAAAGATTCTATCGTGTAATAAAGTCTTGCATGAAGCCTATGAACTGGCGCCCAAGAAACTGGCATTTTTCTAAATTTAACATCAGAACCTTGTTTTGCTGCCCAAGCATTTACTGCAGGTTCAAATGAATAACATCCATAGCATCCATACCAAAAAGATTCTGTTACCTCAACAACTCCATCTTTTTTAACAGGCAATGGATTGTCAATTAATTTGTAGTCTCTACCAAGCTTATATTCAGCACTGATAGAAATAGCAAAAATTGCTACTAATGAGAAATGAAATATCTTAGAAAAAACGCTCATTATTTATAAAGTCCATGCATGTAATTTGCTAATGCATCTATCTCATTGTCAGTAAGATTTTCAGCTATAGATTGCATAACCAAAGATTGTTCTCCAGCATTTCTTTCTTTTGACCTATAAGCTTTTAATGATGAAACTAAATATCCAACTTGTTGACCTGCAACCGAAGGATAGTTTGCTAAATTATTACCATCGCCATAAACCGAATGACATGATGTGCATGCTGGTATTTGCTTTTTAATGTCTCCAAACCTATATAACTTGGTACCAAGTTCAAGCAATTCCGTATCATTTTTTGCCTGACCTCCAGTCGAGATATTTGAGCTATAAAAAGCTGCTATGTCCAATAAATCTTTATTATTCAAAGACTGTAAATACGGAGTAACTGTCATCATTAATGCATTATTCCTTTCACCACTTTTAAAATATTTTAACTGTTCGAATAAATATTTTTCATTTTGTCCTGCTAACTTAGGCCAGTCAGTATTCATGCTATTACCATCTGTACCATGACAGGCAACACATGACTCAACAAGAGATGAACCAGCAGAAGCATCTCCTGACTTAAATCCTTGTGGCATATCTTCTGGGCTGAGTGATTTCTCAGCTGCATAGGTATTAAACGCTAAACCAAAAGAAGCTATTAATATCAAAAATGATTTCATAAAACTAAATAAGTGTGTCTTTGTGATGTGTATTATAAACATAGGTTGGTATGATATAAACGATTAAATGAAAAACCTTTTTAAAGATACAAAATTCATGCTTGGGGTAACCAAGTATAAAAACTTACCAGAAGATGTGGGTAATGAGATTCTTTTGGCAGGAAGATCTAATGCTGGAAAGTCGAGTGCTCTTAATGCGTTAACTGACAATCCAAAACTAGCAAGAATTAGTAAGACCCCAGGAAGAACAACTGAGATTAATTTTTTTGAGGTAAATGATTCACTTAAGTTAGTAGATTTACCAGGATATGGCTTTGCTAAATCTAGCTCGTATAAAAGGAAAGATTGGGCTCCTCTTCTAGAGGAATACTTTGCAAGAAGAGAATCTCTAAGAGCTGTTGTTATTTTTATGGATATCAGACACCCGCTAAAAGATCGTGATAAGGATATGATTGCCCTATGTAATAGTGAGAATGTTCCTTTCATACCCGTATTAACCAAAAGCGATAAAATGTCCAACAATCAAAAAAATAAAGCTCTTGCTCAAGTAAATAAAAATATGGTTGGTGTGGAAGCTATAACAGTATCTTCAAAAGATATTACCGGTTTTGACAAGCTATCTAAGGAAATACTAAAATTTTCTAGTGCTTGAATACCAAAAACAAGATTGTGAATTAACCTTAAGAGAAGGTCTGGAATGCTACTACCAATCTTTTCCTGAATCAAAAGAAATATTAAAAGACAGTCCTGGGTCTGGATACCTTTTGCGCGACCACGATTGTACGCATGTAATTTTTGGTCTCGATATATCAATTGATCAGGAAGCTATATTAGATACGTGGGTCCTATGGGGCACTTCATTTAAATGGAAATATCTTCTAGGCTATGCAAAGCTCCCACAAATCAAGGATCTTCAAAAAAGACTGATGAGTGAATTAGGAATCATGGGATTTTTAGGCCTTTATTGGAATACTCTAGCGATCAAAAGAAAAGTTTTCTTTAGGACGCGTAAAATGAAAAAAAAATGGCCTTTCCAGATGCCCGAGGAATATTTAGGCATGAAAATATCTGAACTAAGAAATATCCATGGCATCAATGTACTTTCAGCAGAAGAATTAAATTACATACCAACCAAGTGGTCAGGCTCTATAAATAATTAGAAATTCTATCTATAAAAGAATCAAAGTAATCTGACTGTGCTTTTGATGAGGCATTTCTGCTTGCCAGAGTCATATAAAATGCCCCCTTCGGAATATTACCATTATTAATAAATGCAGCTCCAATATAAAAATTTGTCATTGTTAAAAGGTTAGCGTACTCACTTCTTTCTTTCGCATAAATTTTATAATTTTTTTCCAAATCGACTATTTCTTGATATTGGCCGAGATTAAATAAAGCAGTGATAAGCATGCTAAAGCTTGTAACATGATACTCATCATTAATTTCTTTTTTATTTAAGGTGACCTCATTAGAGAACTTATTAAAGAGCTCTACACTTTGTTTGTAGTCTTTCATATAAAACTTGATTACGGCCTTCTGATAAAGAAAATAGCTATCTTTTTCGAGATTTTCATTTGCAATTTTTAATGCCCTCTCAAACTCATTTCTTTTCATTGCAGAAATTAGCTTATTGTATTGATTAGCGCCACCATCTAGCAGTACGTTTTTTTCTTGAGCCATTAAAAAAGTAAATTTATGTAAAACGTCTCTATGAACAACTGGTTCGTTGTTAATTTGAGTTGGCTCATATTTTAATTTTTTTACTGCTGTTAGTGTGGCTCTATCAAAACCATCACAGCTAATGAATTCTGTTCTTGGGTTATAAACATTTCCACATTGTCTCTCTAGAATTTGATAATTTATGGTCTTTCCATTTTTATCTATGTCAAATTTTACAATCAAATATCCCATTTCACCTTCTTGCCCCATTTTGCTGGGATAGATTGGCCTAACTTTTTTTATAGATTTATATGCTGAAATGTGATCAAGAAAATCATAAGAACTTATAGTTTTTTTATTGTGGGTTATAAAAGCTGCGTCTTTAAGCTCTTCACTTATTCTACAATCTGAGTAAATTTGATCTTTCTTCGATAAACCCTCATTTTCAATACAGCTTAAAAATTTATTTTTTTCTTCTGAATACACTTTTTCAAAATAATCTATAAGAATTGGATTGGTATTTGCTCCTACAGCGATTGAAAATGTATAGATTATTAAAAAAAATTTAATGTGCTTCATTCCAATTTTGCCCTATTGCTGCATCTGCAATTAGAGGGATATCAAGCTTTACAGCTTTTTCCATCATATCCTTCATTAAATTTAAAATTTCTTCAGCATTTGCTTTGGGTGTTTCAAAAATTAATTCATCATGCACTTGCATAATCATTTTTGTTTGAGACAACTCTTTATCTAAAAATGCATTTATGTCTATCATAGCTTTTTTAATTATGTCCGCTGCTGATCCCTGCAAAGGTGCGTTAATAGCAGCTCTTTCTGCCGCTTGTCTTCTAAGGCCGTTAGCAGCATTGATTTCATTAAGATACAGGCGTCTTCCCATTATGGTTTCAACAAACATGTCTTCTTTTGCTTGAGCTTTTGTATTGGCCATATAATCTTTTACGCCCGTATATCTTTCAAAATAAGTATCTAAATATTTTTGTGCATCTGCTCTGGGTATATCTAGTTGTCTTGTTAATCCGAAGGCTGACATCCCATACATTAAGCCAAAGTTAATTGCTTTTGCACTTCTTCTTTGCTCATCTGTTACATTTTCTATATTTACTCCAAAGACCTCTGCGGCTGTTGAGGAATGAACGTCTAATCCTTTATTAAATGCATTTGTTAAATTTTTATCTTTCGAAAGATGCGCCATGATTCTAAGCTCAATCTGTGAATAATCTGATGATATCAAAACATTACCTTTTTCTGGAACAAAAGCTTCTCTTATTCTTCTTCCTTCTGAGGTTTTAATTGGTATGTTCTGTAAATTAGGCTCTGTAGACGAAAGCCTTCCGGTTGAGGTTATAGCTTGTTGATAAGAAGTATGGATTCTTTGCGTTGCCGGATTCTCAATTTTAATAAGACTGTCGGTATAGGTTGATTTAAGCTTTGCTAAAGTTCTATATTGAAGAATGATTTTTGGTAACTCATATTCTTCTGATAGTCTTTGAAGGGTTTCTTCATTTGTTGATGGCTGTCCTTTAGGAGTTTTTTTGAGGACTGGCAACTTTAGCTTTTCATATAAAACTTCTAAAAGTTGCTTGGGTGAGTCTAAATTAAATTCTTCACCAGCAATTTTGAAAGCCTTAGAGCTTAGGTCTAATATTTTTTCTGCAAGCTCTTCTGAGTGAGCAGCTAACTTTTTTTTGTCTATTTTTGCCCCGTTTTGTTCAACTTTCGAGAGAACATGGACAAGTGGGTACTCAATATTTTCAAGTAATTTTTTTTGTGTTGGCTTGTCTTCAAGCAGTCCCTCAAGTTTGTTGTAAAGTCTTAAAGTTATATCGGCATCTTCTGCTGCATAGTTAGTTGCAACATCAATTTCAACCTCTGAAAAACTAATTTGTTTTGATGCGGTGCCAGCAACATCACCATACTTTATTGTTTCATAATCAAGATAATATGAAGCTAACTTATCCATACCATGTCTGGTTGCAGTACTATTGAGCACATACGACATAAGCATAGTATCTGCATGAAATTTATCTAACTGAATCTTATGCCTAGATAAAATTGGTATATCAAATTTTAAATTCTGGCCAACTGCTTTTTCCTTGTTTCGCTCTATAGCCTTGCCAATTATTTCAATTACTAAATCTAAACTTAGTTGATCAGAGCATCCTTCATAAGTATGACCTATTGGTATATAACATCCAGCTCCTTCTTTAACAGATAATGATATGCCAACAAGATTCGCAGTAATTGTATCCAATGAGTCTGTTTCAGTATCTATTGCAAAAACTTTACATTCATCAAGATTTTTGGCCCAAGCTTTAAGTTGGTCTTTGCTTAGAACGGTTTCATAGTTTTCGTTTTTCTCTTTGAGGGTTTCTTTAACATCAGGTTGTTTAGAAGTGTTTTTTGGTAATGCTTTGAACTCTAGTTCAACAAAAAGCTCATCTAATTTTTCTTGATCGGGTTTGAGCTGGAGCAAGCTATCAAAGCCCACACCAAGTTCAACATCGTATTTCAATGATACAAGTTCAACATTTCTCTCTAAATCTGCAAGAAAGTTACGGAGATTTTCTCCAACAACACCCTTAATTAATTCAGCATTATCTTTTATACCATCTAAGTTCTTATATTCATTCAGCCACTTAGCTGCTGTTTTTTGACCAACCTTAGGAACCCCGGGGATATTATCAGAACTATCTCCAACCAGAGCAAGCATGTCTCTTATTTGATTTGGCTGAACACCAAATTTTTCAAATACCTTGGCTTCGGTAAAAATTTGATGCTTCATTGTATTCATAATTGTTATATTTGGATCTTCAACTAATTGCATCAAATCTTTATCCAAAGAAGATACAACCGCTTTAAAGTTTTTTTCTTTTGCCTTGTTTACCAAAGTTGCAATTACATCATCTGCTTCAACTCCTGGAATCTCAATAAGAGGAAATCCAATTGCTTTACAAATTTCCTTTAGAGGCTCCAGCTGTTCCCTCAGGTCATCAGGCATCGGCGGTCTATTGGCTTTATATTCTTTATAAATTTCACTTCTAAATGTTTTTCCTTTAGCATCAAAAACTACAATTATTGGAGATCCTTCGCTATCTTTTTTTAAAGTCATTAGCATATTAGTGACTCCCTTGATTGCCCCAGTGGGCTGACCTTTTGATGTGCTTAAAGGAGGCATCGCGTGATATGCACGATATAAATATGAAGAACCATCGATTATAAAAACTCTATCTTTCATATTAATTAAATTTCCTGCCTAAGGTGTATTCTGTAAAAGTATTTCTTATACTATTGTAAAACGAGTCTATTTTTATGTTTAAACGTCTTAAAAATTTTACTATTTCAGTGTATCAAAACTATTTCGAAATAGCCTCATGTTTAGGTGCAACTGCAATAATTTTATTAGCAATCTTGATGGATAACATCTTAGGTCTCCAAGCCTGTCCAATGTGCATAATGACAAGATATGTTTTTGGCATTATTGCTGTAATAGCATTTTTTGGGTTTATAGCAAAGAAATTATTTTTAATTGATAAATTTTTTATAGTATTGGCATCTATGGCCGGTCTAGCTGTGACAGGGAAACAGATATATCTTCAAAATTTAAGCCAAGAAGAAATTAGTAATTTACCAATGGGATGCGGCATGCCATTAGAGACACAAATAGAATATTTTGGCTTTTTTGGAGGAATTGCAAATGCATATAAGGGAGGCCCAACTTGTGCTGAAGTTAACTGGAGTTTCATTTTTAACTTTGCTGAGTGGGGCTTTATATTCTTTCTAGTTTTCTTGATATCATCTATTTTAAAATTATTCAGAGTATAAATTCTGATATTTTGTAATAAAACTACAAGTAAAATTACCTCTAAAACCTATAGATTAAGGCTTTTTTATATAGTTTGACTATCATTTAATCGTAATATTTAATTCACTACAAATATGTAAATAATTTACTGTTATATGTTTTAATAGGGTTAAATATGAGCGAAACAAATCCAGCACAAGCATTTCATCTAAATAATGAAGAGCTAATTTCAGAAGCTGTAAAAAATAATGAAGGTATTATTGCGAGCAATGGTGCTTTTTCTACCTCTACTGGATCTAGGACAGGCAGAAGCCCCAATGATAGATTCATTGTAGATGAACCAACAACCTCAGGTCTTATAGATTGGGGTGACATAAATAAGCCTTTTAACTCTCAAAAGTTTGACTTGCTTTGGGATAAAGTTGAAAGCTATCTTTCTAAAAAAAATAGATATACCTCTCAACTCCATGTTGGTTCTCATGAAGATCATTATTTACCCATCAAGGTTACAACGGAGACTGCCTGGCATGGCTTATTTGCAAGATTAATATTTGTTGTTCCTCAAGAATACAATCCGTCAAAGAAAGAGGAGTGGGAAATTTTAAGTGCTTATAATTATGAGTGTATTCCTGAAGAAGATGGAACTAATTCGGAAGGATGCGTAATAATAAATTTTGAAAAAAGAAAAGTTTTGCTTGCTGGAATGAAATATGCAGGCGAACTAAAAAAATCTATGTTTTCTGCTCAAAATTTTTTACTACCTGAAAAAGGTGTTCTCCCTATGCACTGCTCAGCTAATGTTAATTCTGAAGGTAAGGTGGCCCTATTTTTTGGCTTGTCAGGAACAGGTAAAACAACTTTATCAGCAGACCCAACCTGTTCATTAATTGGTGACGATGAACATGGCTGGGGCCAAGGCTCTGTATTCAATTTTGAGGGCGGATGTTATGCCAAAACTATAGATCTCTCTGAAAAAAATGAACCTGTAATTTATAAAGCAATCAAACATGGTAGTGTTATTGAAAACGTTTTCTTAAATGAAGCCAATGAACCTGATTATTACAATACAACACTATCTGAAAACGGAAGATGTTGTTACCCTAGATCTCATATTGAAGATGCTGTAGAAGAGAATGCTGCTGGTGAACCTGAAACAGTAATTTTTTTAACTTGTGACCTAACCGGACTCATACCCCCCGTATCTATTCTTACTAAGGAAGCAGCTGCCTATCATTTTCTAAGCGGCTATACCGCAAAAGTTGGCTCAACAGAAGTAGGATCAGACTCAACTATAGAATCTACTTTTTCAACATGTTTTGGGGCTCCATTCTTCCCAAGACCTGCAGGGGTATATGCTGATTTATTAATGAAAAGAGTTGAGGCTTATAACTCCAAAGTTTTTCTTGTAAATACCGGATGGACTGGTGGTCCGTATGGTATTGGGTCAAGGTTTGATATACCAACCACAAGAAGGATAGTTAATGCTATTCAAAATGGTGAGCTTAATGATGTTGAGACTCAGCATGTTCCAGGACTTAATTTAGAAATACCAAAAAATGTTGATGGAATTGACAGCAAACTATTAAACCCAATTGAGACATGGTCAGATAGTGAAAACTATCAAACATACTTAAAAGAATTAGTCGAAAAATTCCAAAATAACTTTAAAAAATTTGATGTCGGACATGATATTATTTCTGCAGGACCAAAATTTTAGAGAAAGCTGTGGACTTCCACAATCTATTAGAAAATCTTAAAAATCAATCTTTTTTCTCAAACCTAATAATAGAAAGAGGTATTGAGAAAGAGTCATTAAGAGTTACTAAAAACGGCTATATCTCAAACAAAAAACATCCTGAAACCCTTGGGTCTTCTTATACAAACCCATCAATAACTACTGACTTTGCAGAATCTCTTATTGAGATTGTTACACCCACCTATACAAGCGTCGATGAACTTTATGAAAAACTAAAAATAATTCATATTTTTATAAATCAAAATCTAGAAGATGGAGAAATGCTTTGGCCATTTTCGATGCCTCCAAAAATAGAAGATGAGACCAAAATAAATATTGCAACATATGGAAAAACTAATATGGGTAGGCTGAAACATGTTTATCGAAAAGGTCTTGCGATTAGGTATGGGAAAACAATGCAGTGCGTATCAGGGATACACTATAACTTTTCTATATCAGACAAATCATTAAAGCATCTAGGATATTCATCTCAAAATGAGAAAAATAAAGCTTATCTAAATTTAATCAGAAATTTCAAAAGATTATTTTGGTTCGTGTTAATTGAATTTGGCAACTCTCCTGTTATAGACAAATCTTTTGTTGCAGGCAGAGCCAATGATTTAGATATTCTCAATGAATCAGATTTATTTAAACCCTATGCAACTTCACTTCGAATGAGTGACATCGGCTATCAAAGCAAAGCTCAAAAAAATCTCAATTTTAAATACAATGATCTAGATGCATTTTTGTCTGAACTAAAAAACGCAATAATAAATCCTTATTCTGATTTTGAGAAACTTGGACTAAAAGATAATGACAATAAGTTTCATCAAATATCGAATGGTATTTTACAAATTGAAAATGAGCTTTATGACTGCATTAGACCAAAAAGAGCCGGCAAAAGCGGTCAAAGACCTTATCAGCTTCTTAAAGAACAAGGCATTCAGTATGTTGAGGTTAGGGGAATTGATCTCAATCCAAATGAGGCCGTCGGCATTTCTAAAGATCATATTAGAATACTAGATCTTCTTCTTATTTATTGTTTAATAACGCCAAGTCGAAAAATGACTGACAAAGAAAAAATTCAAATTGAACAACAAGATATAAATGTAATTAAATCAGGTAGAAATCCAAACCTTAAAGTCTTATATAAAGATAAAGAAATATCTATAAATGTAGCTAGACAAGAACTAATTAAAGAACTTGGGCAGTTAGCATTAGAATTTGAAGATCAAGCTTTTATTGATGCCATTAAAAATTTAGGGAACTTTAAAAAAAATAAGTTTAACCAAGCAGAATCGTTTCATGATTTTGGTATTAAAAAAACTATTGAAAATTATCAGACAATTAATTCTTTTTCAAATATTGACGTTGAATTGTGCGAAAAGGAAGCTAGTGATTCATTAAAAGAGTTTGATAGAATAAATCAAAAGCAAGAAATAGCTTTTGATGAGTTTGTTAACTCATACAACTCAAAAATATAAATAGGGGTAAATATGAAAGCCTTACAATGTGTAGAACTTGGCGGTCCAGAAAAATTAGTCGTAAACGATGTTGCAGATCCAGAGATTGCTGAAGATCACATCATTATTGAAGTAAAGTCTGCGAGTGTAAATTTTCCTGATGTTTTAATGATCCAAGGTTTATATCAATTTCAGCCGCCACTTCCTTTTATTCCTGGAGGAGAATCAGCAGGGGTAGTTATAGAAATAGGTGATGGTGTTGAAGGGTTTAATATTGGTGACAAGGTTTTTGCTGCAACTGGAGTAGGTGGTATTTGTGAAAAAATATTAGCACATAAAAACAATGTCAGGCCCATACCTGAAAATATGGATTTTGAAATAGCTGCTGCACTGTCTGTTACATATGGAACCTCTATATATGCATTAAAACAAAGAGCAAATCTTAAAGCTGGTGAAACTCTTTTAGTTCTTGGAGCTTCAGGTGGTGTAGGTTTAGCAACCGTTCAGCTTGGCAAGGCAATGGGCGCCAAGGTTATAGCGGCCGCTTCAACTCAAGAGAAGGTTGATATCTGCATAGAAAATGGTGCGGATGAAGGTTTTGTTTATCCATCAGGAAACCTCGATAAAGATCAACAAAAAGATCTTTCAAAAAAAATTAAAGAATTAACAGGGGGCCTCGGACCCAATGTTATTTATGATCCTGTTGGTGGAACATACGCAGAGCCATGTTTAAGATCAATAGCCTGGGATGGCAGGTATCTTGTCATTGGCTTTGCAGCAGGAGCAGATCAAATTCCTAAAATGCCTTTAAATTTAACTTTGCTAAAAGGCTGTCAAATTGTTGGAGTCTTTTGGGGTGCTTGGACGGGGATGTTCCCTGCAGAAAATCAAAAAAACTTTGAGGAGTTATTCGAAATGTATGAAGATGGGAAAATTAACCCTGCTCCCTCAGATAAATTTACACTGGAGACTTCTGCAGAGGCAATTGCCCATCTAAAAGATAGAAAAGCTAAAGGAAAAGTTGTTATTAATTTCTAAGAATTATAGTGAACCAGGTTTGAATCGAGCTCATCTCTATATTCTCTGATTTTATTCCAATCACCAGTAACAGCAATAGTTTTGCCTCTATCTTGTATATTAAGATACATATTTTTTCCATCAGGTGAAAAACATATGCCCGCAATTTCTGAGCTGCTATTTCCTGCAACTCTTCCTAGAGGATAAAGGGTCCCATTAGGCGTGCAACCAATAAGCTTACAGGCATTGCTTCCATTATCCTCACATATTATTAAGTCTCCCCATGGGGTTATGTTTATGTTGTCGCCTTCCCAAAGGTTGCTAGCATTATCAGATTCATAAAAAAGTGATATTTCTGAATTCACAGGAGAATATTTCCAAATTTGTCCCAATCCTGCCTTGCCACCTTTTTTACAAGTAAAGAATATATTGGAAGTCATATTTTTATCATTTGTGAAAATAATTCCTTCCCCTCCATTAAAAATTGAAGCACCAATTTTTTTACCTTGAATTTTGGTTTTGGTAGATTTCGCCAAAGGGTCTTTTATACGAACCCATTCAACAGGAAAATTGTCTCCGACACTAATCAATCCATCTTTGTTTGAGGTATTTTCAACTCCCGGTATTTTTAGTGCGTAAAGCTTTCCTCTTCCGCTGAGATTGTTTTTTTTGTTTGGTACAAACTTATAGAATAAGCCACTGTAATCATCTTCGGTTTGATAAACACTTCCATTTGGGTCATTTAAATCAACTGTTATTGCTTCTCTTTGAAATCTACCCATATGGGTTAATCTTTTGTAGCCTTTAAGTGAATCAGCCTCTGGGTCTACTTCAAAAGCGTAACCGTGATTTTCTCTATATGTTTCTTCACATGAAATCCATGTATTCCATGGGGTGGTTCCTCCTGCACAATTGTCGATTGTTCCTGAAAGGCTTCTGTTGGCACGCTTTAAAGTCAAACCATCTGACTCAAGCACAATGGTGCTTGTGCCACCAGAAAAAGGTCTACCATTAGAGTCATTGTATGCTGTTGATAGTTCTAAATGCTTATCCCTATTCTTTGTTTCATGATTAACTACTAATGCTACTGAGCCGTCTTTTAATTCAAAAGCACCCATTCCATCTGGTCTTCCGCCATACTTAAGGCCATCTGTCATAACATCACCAGTGGACATAAGCACTTTGTATGAAAAGTCTTTAGGTAAATCAAATAAAGCTTTTGGATCTTTTAGTAACAGTCCATCCCATTTTGTATTTGATGATATTGGATTGTTAGCAGCAAATAACTTACCTCCACCATATGCGAATAACATTAACATTGCAGAAGACTGTCCTGCACGTTTCATAAATAGTCTTTTTGAATTATCCATGCTTTAAATTTATCCTAATTATATTAAAGATCTGTTACAAACATGATTTAATTTGTAACAGATTGATAAGTTAAAGAAAGCCTTGAAATATCAAAAGGCGGTCTAAATATACCAGCAAAATCTCCATTTGGATCCAATAAAATAATATTGTTTACATGATTGTCTAAATGAGAGTGATCCATATGGTTTGAGTGATCTGGCATCACATTATTAACTGACAATTGAGTAGCTAAGCTTAAGAGCATAGGTCTAGAATTGCTAACACCAATAAAATCTTTATCAAAACCTTTTGCATATTTATCTATCATATCTGGGGTATCTCTTTCAGGGTCAATTGAAACTAAAACCCACTGCTTATCATCTAGTTTATAGTCTTTGTCTCTGAGCACTTTTATAAGTTTAGATAGTTGGTACATGGTTGTTGGGCATTCATCGGGGCATTTTGTAAAACCAAAATACATCAGAGTCCACTTACCAATGAGGTCATTTTTTGTAAATGCCTTTTGTTTGGATGAAAAAAATTCAAAATCTGATATTTGTTTTGGTTCGTTGAATACAAACAGGCCGTTAACAAGTAACTCATCATCCGAAAGCGTTCTAGGGGTTGTAAGTTTATTAATAAACAAACCAAGAACAGTTATCATGAAGATAGCTATTAGAAGTAAATTTCTGTTTATTCCTTTCATGAGACAAGATAATGATCTAGCAATAAAGCAACAAATATCAGAAAAATATAATAGATAGAAAAATTAAATGTTTTCATTGCAACAGCGTCGTCATCAGTAAAATATAACTTAACTGCATAGTACATAAATATTGAGCTAAGTATTATTGCTGAAACTAGATAAATAACTCCAGACATTAATACTATGTATGGGAGCACACTAACGATAAATAAGATAATTGTATACAAGACAATTTGAAGTTTAGTAAATGCAACTCCATGAGTAACTGGAAGCATTGGGATAGACTCTTTTGCATATTCTTCCTTTCGATAAATTGCCAATGCCCAAAAGTGTGGCGGGGTCCAAACAAAAATTATTAAGACCAATAAAAGCGCGTAGGGATCTATTGTATTAGAAATTGCAGCCCAACCTAATAGCGGAGGCGCCGCTCCTGCTAAACCACCGATAACAATATTTTGTGGTGTTGCTCTTTTTAGATATACAGTATAAATAAATGCATAACCAATTAACGAGGCAAGGGTTAAGATCATTGTTAATGTATTTATGTATAGGAATAAAATTAAAGCTCCTACAAAACCAATCACCAAAGCAAAAGAAGAAGCATGAAGTGCACTAAGCTCTCCTTGGGGAAGAGGTCTTTGATCAGTTCGAGTCATGGCTGCATCTGCTTTTCTATCAATAACTTGGTTGATTGCAGCAGCTGAGCCTGAACATAAGGCAATTCCAATTAATGCGATTAAAATTGTTGAAACTGAACTAATTGTTTGTTCAGCCAGAAGCATTCCTACCAAGGCACAAATAAGCATCATATAAACTACATTAGGCTTACAGAGCAGGTAGTAACTTCTTAAGAGTTTCATTTTTTCCAAGCTAAATAATTAACTGTAAAAATAGCTAATAACAAAAGGGCTGCAACTAGATTGTGTGCTATTGCTACGTATAAAGGCAATACATATACAACATTGATTATGCCCAAGCTAATCTGGGTTAATAGAAGAATTCCAATTGTTGATGCAAGTGGAGCAGCGTTGGAAAACCAAAGTTTTGAAATAAGAATTAAAAAAACCACGGCAACTAAAATCGCGGAGACTCTGTGTGAATAATGAATTGCTACTCTAGAAGGATTATCTAATAGTCCATATAAGTAGTTTGGGCCAACCTCTTGATTAAGATTAAACCCATTTTTGAAGTCCATTTCTGGCATATAAGTTCCCTGACAAGTTGGAAAATCTGCACAGGCCAAAGAGGCATAATTTGTGCTTGTCCAAACTCCTAAAAAAATCTGAAAAAGCAAAACCGCGAGGGCTATTCCAGCAATAGTCTTTAACTTTGGAATTGCCATTTTCTCTAAAATATCAAATTTACCGGACATTAAAAAAATAAGAAAAAATAAAGTTAAAGTTGTAAAACCGCCAAAAAGGTGGGCAGTAACTATTATAGGTAACAACAATAAGCTAACAGTTAAATAACCAAAAAGACCCTGGCAACAGATAAAAATTAACAAGCCTATTGTCCAATGTCTAATATTTTTATTCTCATTTTGCTTAAAAGAATAATAAACCATGATAATTGCTAAAAAGCCTAGAGCAGCTGCGAAGTATCTATGCACAACTTCAGGGATTGCTTTGTTTATATCATATGGAAATGTTGGATATCTAGCCTCAGCCAAAGCTATCTCAGCCTCATTAGTTGGAAAAACAACAAAGCCGTAACATCCAGGCCAATCTGGACAGCCAAGGCCTGCATCTACAAGCCTAGTCCAAGCCCCTAATGCAATAACCACAAAGGCTAAGCATATTCCAAAAAGTGATAAATTTTTAATATTATTCATTAGATTAGTACCTTTAAGTCTTTAAGAATTTTCTTTGGGTCGGTTCCGGGATTAAAATACATTACAGCCCTACCATAAGGATCAATTATAAAAATAGGGTTTTCTTGAAAAATATCCAGGGTTGAATTTTTTTGAAGCACATTAATTAATACGCCATTTTTATCATTAACCAATTCAGTTCGTGGGTATTCTTGGATTAAACCATCTATTTCAGTCTTTAGTTGCATGTTTGAAAAGAAAGCAACACGCTTAACCTTATATATATCTCTATTAAGTGCGACATTTAACTGTCTCATTAAATAAAGTGACTCTTTTGACTTTAATATATCAGTTATGTATACCCCCATAACCCACTTACCATCTTCAAATTCAATAAGCTTCTCATTTTTTACATTGTTAAACTGATCAAAATTAAAATAACTTTTAAAAAATACGCCATTGTTTTTTGTTCCTTCAGGAGAATACCCCAAAACAAAATAAAGAGACGATAAAGTAACTACCAAAATTGGCGTTAATAAAAGAATTGCTAAAAATATCTTATTCTTCATTTTTTTTAAATCCTATCCATATATACATTAAACATAATGCGACAAACATTGTGAACCACTGAACGGCATATCCAAAATGTTTTTCAGCCGTCATATTGCTTGGAACAATTTTCATATAAGCAAGACTACTTTTTAATGTAGGGTCTGCAACTAAAATATATGAAGACAATTGCTCGTCAAACTCTTTTCTCAAAACATCAATGTTTTTTGTCTGTGAAACCTTGGGCCAATTATCAGTAACTAAATCTTCTGACAATACAAAGCCAAGCTCTGGATCTTCAAGAATTCCATCCACTTCAACATATTCATCTTTGATATCAATTCTAGGCAAGGTATCTCTAGATTTACCTTGAGAAATCCAGCCACGATCAACCAATATAAAGATTTCTGTTTCACTGATCTGTAAAGGTGTTAAAACCTTATATCCAGCAATTCCAGAATTTATAACATTATCAACAAGGACCTGCTTAGACCCGTCCCAGATTCCATTGACTGTGACTCTATCCCATTTAGAAGATTCTTCTGAGAATGATTTGGGAGTCTTTGTAATATTATTATTAAACTGTTCAATTATATTTGATTTTTCATGGCCTCTATCAACCTGCCATAGGCCAAGAAGAAAAAAGGTTGTAGCAAAAAAAATAAAAAAGACAGTTATTTTTTTTCCTGGATTAAATTTTTTAAAATTCATATATTAAATTCATAATTGCTTTAAAATGGCACCATGATTAAAACCCTGATTTATATAGATGTCTTCTTGATAATGGTATCACTTGGTAGTGGTCTTTACTTTTTAATCGTCGACCAAGGCAAGCCAGATAGTAAAAGAACTGTCTATAGCTTGGGTTTTAGGGTCACGCTAGCTGTCATTTTAGTAATTCTTGTAACTATAGGTTTAATAACTGGTGAATTAGGCAACACAGTTCCTTGGGATGAGTCTTAATTATTACAGTATATAAACAAATAAAAACAACATTACCCAAACCACATCAACAAAATGCCAATACCATGAGGCTGCTTCAAATCCAAAATGATCGTGATCTTCAAAGTGTCCAGCGAAAACTGATCTAGCTAACATAACTGCAAGCATGAAGCCTCCCATCATTACGTGGAAGCCATGGAAGCCTGTAAGCATAAAAAATGTTGAGCCATAAATGCCTGAGTTTAATGTAAGACCGTAATGTGCATAAGCTTCATAGTACTCTGCAGCTTGAAGACCAACAAAAATTAAAGCTAAGCCAACTGTTATACCTAAAAAACGATTAAACTTTTTTCTATCTCCGTTTTTAAGACCAATATGAGCAAAATGAACGGTTACACTTGAACTTAACAAAACAATTGTATTCCATAGTGGCAGCCACTCTAATGCATGTCCCCAGCCAGGCCAAGCCATACTTTTTTCTGCTAATGCATATTCGGCACCCTTATCTGGAGTTGTCATAACAGGCCATGAGGATTCAAAGCCTTCCCACAAACCAATTGCAGAAATACCAACTCCATTTTCACCTTCGCCACTTAACCATGGGACTGCAAAGCTTCTTACGTAAAACAAAGCTCCAAAAAAGGCAGCAAAAAACATAACCTCTGAAAAAATAAACCAAGCCATGCCATAAACATATGATGTTTTTAATTGATTGCTATCTAAGCCAGCTAGGTGCTCTTTAATAACCTGTCTAAACCAAAAAAATAATGTCGTAAATAGTGAAATAAATCCTGCATATAAAATATAAGCTGAGTTGCTTTCTGGATTATCAAGATTGTTAATTGTGCTGCTAGCACCCATTACCAATAAAAATAAAGATAACGCCATGAAAATCGGAAATCTACTTTGCTCAGGTACGTAATAAGTTTGTGTGCTCATTTTTAGTGCTCCATTTCGTGATGTTCTTCGTGCATGTGCTGGGCAACTGCCTCATCATCATACTCAGTAACATCAAAAATTGTATAAGATAAAATTATGTTTTCAATATTTTCAGGAAGCTCATCTGAGACCAGCAATCTAACAGGAAGTAATGCGTCTTCACCAGGCTTCAGCTCTTGTTGTTCAAAGCAGAAACACTCTAATTTCTTAAGGTGTGCTGCAGCGTTTGAAGGTGCAACACTTGGCACTGCTTGAGCAGTCATTGTCTTATTTGTAGTGTTTTTTACATAAAAAGTAGCTGTATAGTATTTACCAGTAGAAATAGTCATAACATCTTCAGAGGGTCTAAATGTCCATGGCATATTTTCATTATTAGTAGATATGAACTGAAGTCCTAACGGTCTGCCATCTTCAATGGCCAGCTTTTCTACGTTATCTGATTGAAAGACCTTTCCATTAATGCCAGTAACCTCACAAAAAACGTTGTATAGAGGCACTAAAGCAAAAGCAAAAGCAAACATAAGCGGAACAGCTATTAGCAGTCGTCTTAATGTTTTTTTGGCTTCAGGATTCATTAATCAACTTTTGGCGGTGTTGTAAATGTATGATAAGGAGCAGGTGAGGCAACGGTCCACTCAAGACCTCTTGCACCTTCCCAAACTTGATCAGTTGCTTTTTTACCACCCATCACAGTCTTAACAACTATAAATAAGAATAAAATTTGAGAAACACCAAACAAGAAAGCTCCAACAGAAGAAACCATATTCCAGTCTGCAAATTGCAATGCGTAATCTGGATATCTTCTAGGCATACCTGCAAGCCCAATAAAGTGCTGAGGGAAGAAGGTAACATTAACGCCAATAAAAGATAGCCAGAAATGAAGTTTACCCAATCTTTCATCGTACATATTTCCAGACCATTTTGGTATCCAGTAATAGACAGCTGCCATTATAGAGAAAATAGCTCCAGGAACTAATACATAGTGGAAGTGAGCTACAACAAAATATGTATCGTGATATTGGAAATCAGCCGGCACTATGGCAAGCATCAGACCTGATAAACCACCAATAGTAAATAAAACAACAAATGCAATTGCAAAAAGCATTGGGGTTTCAAATGTAAGAGATCCTTTAAACATCGTTGCAACCCAGTTAAAAACTTTAACTCCCGTTGGAACAGCAATTAACATTGTTGCCCACATAAAAAATAACTCCGCTGCGAGAGGCAAACCAACAGTAAACATGTGATGAGCCCAAACAACAAAAGATAATATTGCAATCGAGAGCATCGCCCAAACCATAGATGAATATCCAAAGAGCTGCTTCCTAGAAAAAGTTTCAATAATATGAGAAACAATTCCAAAGGCGGGCAGAATCATAATGTAAACCTCTGGGTGACCAAAGAACCAGAAGATGTGCTGAAATAAAACAGGATCACCACCACCTGCTGCATTAAAGAAACTGGTTCCAAAATGTATATCCATTAACATCATGGTAACTGCGCCAGCAAGTACTGGCATAACGGCTATTAATAAATAGGCTGTTATGAGCCAAGACCATACAAACAAAGGCATTTTCATTAACGTAACGCCTGGAGCTCTCATGTTCATAATAGTTACTACTACATTAATAGCTCCCATAATTGATGAGGCTCCCATTATATGAACTGAGAAAATAAAGAAAGTAACACTAGGAGGTGCATACGTTGTTGATAAAGGTGCATAGAATGTCCAACCGAAGTTAGGTGCTCCACCCTCCATAAACAAAGATGATAATAAAATAAAGAAAGCAAAAGGCAATATCCAAAAACTTAAATTATTCATTCTTGGCAAAGCCATATCTGGGGCACCAATCATCATTGGAACTAGCCAGTTTGCTAAGCCGACAAAAGCTGGCATGACACCGCCAAAAATCATTATCAACCCATGCAGTGTGATCATTTGATTATAAAATTCTGGTTCAACTATTTGCATGCCCGGCTGAAACAATTCAGCTCTTATAACCAATGCCATTGCCCCACCAATTAGGAACATAGCAAAACTAAACCATAGATATAAAGTACCTATATCTTTATGGTTAGTTGTGTATAACCATCTGGTCAAGCCCTTTGCCGGACCATGATGATGATCGTCGTGATGATTTTCTATTACTGCGCTCATATTTACTTACTCTCTTTAATATTAAATCTTTGGTTTTTTATAATCTACGATGTCTTTGGGAACTACTATTTCGCCATCTCCGTTTTCAGCATTTCCCCATGACTGACGGGTATATGTAATTACAGCTGCCAACTCTACTTCAGATAAATAGCTAAACGAATTCATTGCAGCTCCTTGAACACCTTCCATCAATATCTCAATATTTTTATCTTTTTGGTTCATAACAATATCGCTACCAGCCAACGCAGGAAATATTCCTGGAATACCTTGTCCGTTAGTTTGGTGGCATGCAACACAGTTAACTGCATATACGCTTTCACCTCTTTCAACTAATTCTTGCGCTGTCCAATCTTTCGTAGTGAGCTCTGCCATTTTAATAGCTGCTTGTTTTTTTTCGTCTACCCATTGGTTGTACTCTTCTTGTTCAACCACCTTTACAACAATAGGCATAAATCCATGATTCTTGCCGCATAGCTCAGTACACTTGCCTCGATATACACCTGGCTTGTCGACTTTAGTCCAAGCAGTATTCACAAAACCTGGTATTGCGTCTTGTTTAATTGCAAAAGCTGGCATCCACCACGAATGAATTACGTCATTTGCCGTAATCAAGAATCTTACTTTTTTGCCAGCAGGTATTACGACCATCTCGTCTACCTCTTGAAGGTAGTGCTCTCCTTTAGGAACAAGATTGTTAATCTCATCCATATCAGTCGAGAGATTTGAAAAGAAGCTGATATCATCTTCAAGATAGTTGTACTGCCATTTCCACTGGTAACCAGTAACCTGTATGTTTACATCTCCAGCTTCATCATCGTAAATTTTTACTAAGGTCTTTGAGGCAGGAACAGCCATGGCAATAAGAATTAAAAATGGAACTATGGTCCATGCTATTTCAAGCTTATGATTTTCATGGAAAGAAGCTGCTACTGGATTTTTTTTCTTTGTATGTGCATACATGGAATAGAACATAACGCTAAATACAACTACGCCAATTACTACGCATATCCAAAAGATAAGCATATGCAGTTCAAATACCTCGTTACTAATGTCAGTTACGCCTCTTGTCATATTCAAGGCGAACCAGTCTGCATGCATTGGAGATGCGAAAACAAACAATGCTGAAAAAATCATTAAATGAAGATTATGAAAATATTTCAAAGACATCTTTTTTATCCTATGTGTGTGCTTTACAAAATAAAATTTGGTTATATGCAATTATAAGGTATATCTATAATTAAAACAAAATTATGTACGTACTTTTTCGGTGCATATGATATCTTTTTGTGCATTTTTTTACTAGCTTTTAGAAGCTTTATAGTCTTGCATATTTATGACGTTTATAAGCTCATTTTTCTCAGCTGCTGCCTTGGGTCTTTCTTCTGAAAAATCACACTTTACACAGTAAATTAGATCATTGTCTGCATTGATAGCTATGGTGTCTTTAGCGCCACATTTGGGACATTTAGCACCAGCTATGAATTGGACCATTTTTTTCATTTTGAAAGGCCTTCAATGTCTTTTATTACTGAATTTGTTTCAGGAATGGTGCCAAACCAGTGATTGAATGATAGGGCTGCTTGATTCACTAGCATTCCAATACCATCATAAACTTGATTAGAGTATTCTTCGGCCCACTCACAAAAAGGGGTTTTTGCTAGTGAATAGTTTAAGTCGTAAAAAACAGCTGATTGAGATACTGATATGTCAGATGGAGCAGAAAATTTACCTGTTAATCCCGCTGAACTTCCATTAATAACAAGATCATACTTTGAGTCTTTCATAGAAGTTGTAACAACTTCTGGATTTTTATAATTCGCACATAAAATTTCTGCTTTTTCTTTCGTTCTATTAATAATGGTTATATGCTCAGGTCTTGAGTTGTATAGTTTATATAAAATACTTTCAACAGCGGAGCCAGCTCCAAGAATCAATATTTTTTTTCCTTCGGGATTGATAGATTTTTTATGCAAGTCATCAATAAAGCCTGAGCCATCAGTTGATTCCAGAAAAAATTGCTTATCTTTTTTTATTACTGTGTTTACTGCATTTATAAATTTTGCTTCATTGCTGATGTTGCCTTTTATGTTTGTTGCAGCAAGATTTTTTAATGGTAGGGTAACGTTCAATCCTTTTGCATATTTATCTGAAAAAAACTCGGAGATAAAACCATTAAAATCCCCTTGCTCTACTCTATATGCTTTGTAATCTAAATTAAGTCCTTCCTTCCTAGCAAATCTTGAATGAATAAAAGGAGACAACGAATGTTCAATGGGGTTTCCAATAACACCTAATTTAAATATCTTAGACATTCCAATCCGTATCTATAAATTTTAGTAATCTTTTCTCCATAGCTTCGTGCTCTTTTGTCTTTTTATAAGACCATTTAACATCGCATGGCAATGATGCAAGTATGGACTCTATTCTTCCATTTGATTGAAGACCAAATGCAGTCCCCCTGTCATAAACAAGATTAAACTCGGCATATCTTCCTCTTCTCAACAACTGAAAATCTTTTTGTGACTTGGTATATTTTTTTTGTCCCCTAAGGTTCGCAAGTGTTGTGTATGAATTTTTATATTGGCTAGCAGTATCAGACAAAAGTAACAGAGTCTTTTCAAGGCCTAATTTTTTAAAATTGTCAAAAAAGATGCCTCCTATGCCCCTTCTTTCATTCCTGTGAGGTATATAAAAGTATTCATTGCAATTTTTTGAGAATTTTTTATAGAGAGTTTTGTTATATCTGTCCAAAAAAGTTTTTGCATCTTTATGCCATTTTTTACAATCACTTTTATAGGGCAGAAAAGGTGTTAAATCATAACCACCACCTGACCACCAATCTTTAATATTATTTTTTTTGTCTAAAATACAAAACAATCTAATGTTCATGTGGCTGGTTGGCACATTGGGGTTTTTTGGGTGTGATATAACAGATACGCCCATAGCCTGATATCCGTAATTTGAAGATTTCGTTATCAGGTTTCCAAGAGCTGCTTTCGGAAGTTTTTTTCCCTTAATGGAGGAAAAATTTACTGCGCAATTATCAAAAAAATTACCACCTTGAATTATGAATGTTTTGCCGCCACCTCCCTCAGGTCTTTTCCATGAATCACATGCAATCATTGCATTTTTAGATTTTTCTAGATCAGTAAATGATTTGATTATCTCTGCCTGAGAATCAGTAAATATTTTTTCTAGATTTTTAATCATATTAATCTCTAATTACAGCTCTAGTATGAAGGTCAATTATTCTTGAAGGTTTATTATTATCACCTAGTTTATCATCAAAATAAGCTACGTCAGACTCGTTGAAAACTTTCATAATTTCATCAATATTATTTAAGTTATCTTGCCCAGAAATATTTGCTGATGTAGAAACCATTATTCCATTAAATGCTTTTAATAAAGATTTTATAGGATAGTGATTACTCACTCTTAGTGCTATTTTGCCACTTACGTTTTGTAAATGTTCTGGCAATTTATCGTTATAATCTATTAGCAGTGTCGTTGGCCCAGGCCACACTCTATCAATAAAATTTAGTTCCTCAACTGATAGTTGATTTATATATTTTGAGACGGTATGGAGGGAATCTATTAATAAAATAAAACTTTTATTTTTTGGTCTTTTTTTAAGGTCATATATTCTTAAAAAACTTTTTTTGTTAAGTGCGTTGCAACCTATTCCCCAGATGCCTTCTGTAGGATGAATTAAAATCTTACCTTCAGCCAAATGATTGGCCGAAGATAAAAGATTTAATGATTTTTTATGCAATTAGGAATTAAGTGCCTGATCTTTTTTTAGAACCTCGTCACGCATATTACTTTTATATTCTGAAAGTTTTGCTGCCAAGCCATCATCTGAAGTAGCTAAAATCTGAACTGCTAGAATTGCACTATTTTTTGCGCCAGCTTTCCCCACAGCAACTGTAGCAACTGGAACACCAGGAGGCATCATAGCTGTTGATAGCAAAGAGTCCATTCCGCCCATTCCGCCGGATTCTATAGGAATACCTATAACAGGCCTTGTTGAGTGTGCTGCAACAGCTCCAGCAAGGTGAGCTGCCATACCTGCAGCAGCTATAAATACCTTACATCCGTTGTGTTCAGAGGTTTTAATCAATTCCATGACCTCATGAGGTGTTCTGTGCGCAGACATCACGTTTTTTGTGTATTTAACGCCAAAAGAGTCCAAAATAGCAAAACTAGCTTCTACAATAGGCAAATCAGAGTCTGAACCCATTATTATCGCTACATCTGTGGTTGAATTAGTCATAATTTTTAAAATAAATAGTTGTTAATAATACAAAGAGATTATAATGGCGGAATATATAAAAAAATAGTGATTTGATGGCAGAAAAACTAAAAATTTTAAAATTTCCAGATCCAAGGCTGAGAACTGTTGCTAAAAAAGTTGAAAAATTCGACAAAAGTCTAGAAAAACTTACTAAGGATATGCTTCATACAATGTATGAAGATAATGGTATTGGTCTTGCAGCAACTCAAGTAAACAGACATATCCGTGTAATAGTTATGGATTTAAGCGAAGAAAGGAATGAACCAAGAATTTTTATTAATCCTGAATACAAGATATTAAATAAAGAATCACTTGCATCTTTTGAAGAAGGGTGTCTTTCAGTTCCGGGATTTAGTGAAGAAATCATAAGACCAGATAAAATAGAGCTTAAATGGCAGGATCTATCGGGTGAATTACACCAAGATACTCCAGATGGGCTTCTAACTATATGCATACAACATGAAATAGACCATTTAGAAGGTAAATTAATGGTTGATTATATAAGCCCCATTAAACGCGATAGAATTAGGAAAAAGCTTTCAAAGTAAGAAATAAAGAGATTTTAAACGAAATTAAAAGATATTAAGCGATTTTATGAATATTTTATTTGCTGGCACACCCGAACCCTCAGCCAAACTGCTGCAATCAATGTGTAACGATGAGCGCATGAATATTATCGGCGTTATAACAAAACCAGATGTAGCTCAAAAAAGAGGTAATAAAATAAAACAATCACATGTATCTCTTGCTGCGTTTGAGGCCAACCTTTCGATCTTCAAGCCTGATGATTTGAATTCAGCTGAATTTAAAGAAACTCTTTTAAAACTAGACTTTGATTTTCTGATTGTAGCAGCATATGGAAAAATACTTCCAAACTGGATGTTGGCAAGCCCAAAAGTGATGCCAATTAATGTTCACTACTCACTTCTTCCAAAATACAGAGGCGCATCTCCAATTCAGTCTTGTCTTTTAAATGGTGATGAAAAAACTGGTATTACTTTTATCAAAATGAACAATAAATTAGATGAGGGTGATTGTATAGATAAATATGAAATGCAAGTGCGTGATGATCATAACAAAGTAACACTTGAAGAAGATTTATGTAATTTGGCTATAGAAAATATATATACTGTATTATCGAACATTAACGAAAATAATTTTGGCTTGTTAAAGCAAAATAATGAAAGGTCTACTTATTGTAAAAAAATTATCAAACAAGATTCATTGATAAATTTTGAAATGTCGTCTGATGAAATTTATAACAAATTTAGGGCATATTATGAGTGGCCAGGTATAGCATTTGAACATAAGAATACAATCGTGAAAATTAAAGGGATGTATGTTTTAGATAAAAATAATACATGTTTAGACAATGAAATTTTTAAATTTGATAAATCATTATTAACAGCAAGAACAGGAGATAAAACAATAGTAATTACTCACTTACAATTTCCAAATAAAAATATTATAAGCTCAACAGATGCTTTTAATTCATATAAAGAGTTCTTTATCAAATAATTTAATTTACCAGGAAGTCTTTTAATTACATTAAAAGAGGTTTAATTTATCAAATATGAAAATTGTAATATTGGGTGCTGGAAGAATTGGTAGCAGTCTTGCAAGAAATTTATCTAATTCTAACTATGAAGTTTGCATGGTTGATGAAGACAAAAACAAACTATCTGAGCTTGAAGATAAGTTAGATATCATGACTGTTGAGGGGTCTGCTTCTCACCTTAATACATTAAAAAAATCTGGTCTCAATGAAGACACGATTGTTCTTGCTGTAACATCTAACGACGAAGTAAATATCGTTGCTTGCCAAATTGCAAAAAAAGCTTTTAATGTTAAAAAGACTATATGCCGTTTCAGAGATAACTCTTACTTTGGAAAACTAGAAATATTTGGTGAAGGGGTTATTGATATACCCATTAGCCCAGAAGATGAAATAACAACTCATTTAAAAGAGTTAATAGATCATCCTGGAGCAAATCAAATTGAAAGTTTTGCTAATGGAAAAGTTAAGCTAGTTTCAGTTAAGGCAAAGAAAAAGGGAAAGCTTGTTGGAAGAGAGCTTAAAGGCATTAAGGAAGATATGCCAGATATTGATGCTTTTGTGGCCTCTATATACAGAAAAGGAAATCCTTTTATACCTTCAGGGGATACTATTATTAAAGAGAATGATGAAGTCTACTTTATATCGTCTGAATCTAATATAGGACCAATTGTTGATGAGTTTAGGGACCATGAGGAGCAATATTCCAGAATTATGATTGTGGGCGGCGGAAAAGTAGGCTTTTCTTTAGCAAAAGATATTGAAAAGGACTATAACGTAAAGCTAGTTGACTCTAATAATGAGCGATGCAAGGTTTTATCAAAAGAATTAGAGAAAACTATAGTTCTAAATGGCTCAGCAACAGATGAATCTCTTTTAAAAAGTGAAAATATTGCAAATATTGATATATTTTGTGCTTTAACTGATGATGACGAGACAAATGTCATGTCTTCGCTGCTTGCTAAGAAAATGGGTGCAAAGAAAACCATGATTATACTGAATAACCCATCTTATTTAGGTCTTGTACCTGGCTTCATTGATGTCTACATAGCGCCTTATAGGCTTACTGTGTCATCTGTTCTCCAAGATCTAAGAGAAAGTGATGTGGCTCAAGACGTAATTTTAAAAGTAAATACGGGCGCTGAGGCTATTGAGGGCATTGTTCATGCGAATGAATTTACCTCACCTTTGTTTGGAAAACCTATTAAAGACATACCTTTACCCGAGGGAACAGCAATTGCAGCTATTATAAGACATGGCGATCTTATAATGCCTAGCTCAAGTGTTGAATTAACACTAAATGATCACTTAGTAATATTTTTATCAGATAAAAACAAAATTAATGAAGTAGAGGTGCTTTTTAGATAAGCCAATGAACCTGAAGCCTTTATTAAAGCTATTCAGCATCTTGGTGATGTTTTTTAGCACTTCATTTATATTTCCAATAATCACATCTCTAATTTATAAAGACGGAGCCATGTCAGTCTTTGTTATTACATTTTTGATTGTTTTTATAGTTGGCTTCATTGGGTGGTTAATATCAAGGAATACTGTTGAAGACATGAGCCACAAAGATGGTTTTTTGGTAATAACTCTTTTCTGGGTTGTGTTGTCATCTGCTGGCTCTATTCCATTTATGTTAAGCGGTATGACTTTTATTGATTCTTTTTTTGAATCAATGTCTGGTATAACAACTACTGGCGCAACTGTAATATCAAATTTGAGCACCCTTCCCGAGTCATTGTTGCTTTACAGGCAGCTACTACAGTGGATGGGCGGCATGGGTTTAATAGTTCTAGCTATTGCAGTTATGCCTTTATTGGGTATTGGCGGTGGTCAGCTTTATAAAACAGAAATACCTGGAGCCATGAATGACCAAAAGCTAACACCAAGAATAAAAGAAACAGCTCAAGCTTTGTGGCTTATATATCTTTTACTTACTGTCAGTTGTGCTCTTTTTTATTTCTTTGCAGGAATGAATGCATTTGATGCAATATCACATAGCTTAAGCACGGTCTCAATTGGTGGTTTTTCTACATATGACCAGAGCATTGGTTACTTTAATAATGGAATGATTGAGGCTGTTTGTATATTTTTTATGCTTTTGTCCGCACTTAGTTTCACATTGCATTATTTTGCTTTTTATATGAAGAAACCTCTTAAATATTTATATGATCCAGAGCTTAGATTCTTTATCTCAATAATGGCAATCATATTCTTGCTATCTGTTTTAATGAATTATATTTCAACCCAAGAACAGGCCAGTATTAGAGAATTACTTTTTCACTCAGTATCAATTGTAACTACAACAGGTTTTTCAATAGGTGACACAAACCAGTGGAGTCCATCAATAGGTTTTCTTTTCTTAATTGGAGCTTTTATTGGAGCATGTTCTGGTTCGGTTGGTGGAGGTATTAAATCTTGGAGAGTGCTCATAATGATCAATTATGCATATATCAATCTAAAGAAAATGATTCATCCAAATGCTGTTATAACTTTAAAAATTGGAACTAAGAGTGTTGAAAATGATGTAGCTGCATCTGTATGGGGTTTCTTTTCAATATACGTAATATCTTTCATTATTTTGTTATTGGGGCTAGTTGCTACAGGCCTTGATTTTCAATCAGCGTTTTCAGCTGTTGGTGCGTGCCTAAATAATCTTGGTCCCGGTCTTGGCGAAGTTGCTCAAACATATGATTCTGTTTCAACTGTTGGTAAGGGGATATTGTCTTTTGCAATGATATTAGGAAGACTTGAAATTTTTACACTTCTTGTTTTATTCACACCAATCTTCTGGCAAAAATAATTTAGATATCTAAATATGGGTCTTCTCCGGATGGAGGTCTTCTATAGCGTTTGTATTCCCAGGAGTAATCTATTGGGTTTATATTAATTAGTTCTTCGATACTTTTATTAAGTGATAGTTTGTACTCACTATCTTTATATATACCTTTTTTTGTGGGTTTGATTGTAATGCCAAGCTTATTATTACCAAATGAGTTAAGACAAATAAATACACCCGGTTTCTTTGTTTTGTATAACATTGATGAGGCTAGCGTTGTTGTATAGGCATCGTTATTAAAAAGTTTTACATATTCGCCCATGCCTCTTTGTGGAACCTGATCAGCAGCTATGCAAATGGTTTTTCCAGCTTTAAATGCTTGAAATATTTTTCTTACGCCGTTCATGTTGGTTTCATATACCTTGTTGCGTTTTCCTTCTCTTTGTTTTTTTACAAAACTATCGAGCGCCTTAATTTTAACTTTTTTATAAAGTGTGGTTGTTTCACTTTTTGTATTAATCCATTTGAGTAACATATCTACACTTCTGTTATGGATCGCAATTACAGCAACACCATTCCCATCGTTAATATATTTATTAAGAAGAAAATTATTTTCTACTCTAAATATCTTTTTTCCTGAATTATGAATCGGCCTACTCCACGACTGAATAGTTTCATAGCCACTTACTAATGTTTCTATAAAACTTTGTGATGCAAGTTTTTCAAGCTCATCTTGGTTTAAGTTTTTATAACTCATCTTTAGGTTTTGCAATGTTACTTTATATCCATTGGATAACTTATATATCCCAGTTTTAGAAATAGAAGAAACGATAAATCTAACTATGGATATGGGAAATAAAGATACTATGTAAAATATAGACTTCATCGTGATTACTTACCCAGCTTTAATTTAATATACATTAGATAGCTTATATACCTCATATACCTCAGTTTTAAAAATAGAAGATACTATATTACTTAGAAGAGATAGTGAAATTAGAGATACTATATAAAATATAAACTTCATTGTGATTACTTATCCAGCGTTTGATATATAATCTTAATTGATTTTTATAGTTATGGATTTAATTTCTATAAATAGTTTATTTATTATTAATTAGACATATGTTCCATTTTATATGGACTAGGAGAGTACATTGACCGCAAAAACAATGGATGATTTAGTATCTTTGTGTAAGAGAAGAGGTTTTATCTTTCAATCTGGAGAAATATATGGCGGATTGCAAGGCATGTATGATTATGGTCCTTTAGGTGTAGAACTAAAAAATAACTTAAAAAATGCTTGGTGGTCATCTATGGTCTATGAAAACGATAATATTGAAGGTTTAGATGCTTCTATATTATCAAACCCTACAGTTTTAAAGTATTCTGGTCATGAAGATACCTTCTCAGACCCCATGGTTGACTGTAAAACATGTAAATCAAGGTTTAGAGAAGATCAACTACCTGAAAACTGCAATAAGGGTAAATGTGATTTTACTGAAGCACGACAGTTTAACCTTATGTTTAAAACAAACGTTGGACCAATAGACGATGGTACTTCATTTGCATACTTAAGGCCTGAAACCGCACAACAAATATTTACAAATTTTAAAAATGTTGTTGATTCGTCTTCAAAAACATTACCATTTGGCATTGCACAGATAGGTAAAGCATTTAGAAACGAAATAACTCCTAGAAATTTTATTTTTAGGGTTAGAGAGTTTGAACAAATGGAGTTAGAGTTTTTTGTAAAGCCAGGAACTGATGAAGACTGGCATAAGACATGGGTTAAAAAGAGGCTTGATTGGTGGGAAAAACAGGGTGTGCCAAAAGATAATATAGAGCTCTACGATGTGCCTGATGATGAGTTAGCACATTATTCAAAGGGCACAATTGATATTATGTACAAGTTTCCTCATGGGCTTGAAGAATTGGAGGGTATAGCGAATAGAACAGATTTTGACTTAGGCTCACATACAAAAAACCAGGATGAACTTAATATATCTGCTAAAGTCATGGCAAACAATAATTCAAATACAAGATTGGCAATTCAAGACATAGAATCAAAGAAATGGGTGGTTCCTTATGTTATAGAACCCTCTGCTGGTGTAGATAGAGGTGTTTTAGCGATCATGAATGAAGCATATAATGTTGAAAATTTGGGCGAGGGCAAAGAAAGAATTGTTTTAAAGCTTAAACCACATCTTTCGCCTATAAAAGCCGCTGTAATTCCGTTGAAAAAAAATAATGCTGAACTGGTTAGTAAAGCCTCTGATTTAAAAAAGAGATTACAAAGCTTAAACATAGGGAGAGTTGTTTTAGAAAATACAGGTAATATAGGTAAAGGTTATCGAAGACACGATGAAATTGGTACGCCATTATGCATTACAATAGATTTTGAGAGCTTGGAAGACAATACAGCTACAGTTAGAGATAGGGATACAATGAAGCAAGAAAGAATATCTATTGATGCTTTACCAGAATATCTAATAAAGTGCATAAATGAATAAATAATGGCGTTGCTAGGTAGTGTTATATTTAATACTGTCTTTTATTTAAGTCTTATTCCAATATCAATTTCAATAATTATCCTATATTTCTTTTTATCAACTAAAAAACTACAGGCTTTTGGGGCATTGTGGATTTGGTTTGTTCTGTGGTTGTTAAGAATAACGTGTGGTGTCACTTGGGTTATTGAGGGCAAAGAAAATATACCCGATAGTCCTTGTATTGTAGTAGCCAATCACCAAGGGCAGTGGGAGTCATTCTATTTACAGACACTTTTATTGCCATCAACAAGCATTATAAAAAAAGAGCTTCTGTACATTCCTTTTTTTGGTTGGGCATTAAGATGCATGAAACCAATAACATTAAATCGAGCTAATAAGTTTAGTAGTTTAAAAAAAGTTATTGATAAAGGAGTTTTAAAGCTTAAAAATGGTTTTTCAGTAATTCTCTTTCCTGAAGGCACAAGGATATCGCCAGAGAAAGGAATACAACCATTTGCTAACAGTTGTGGAGTTTTAGCTAGCAAGAGCGGCAAGCCTATTCTTCCGATATGCCATAATTCAGGCAAATATTGGAAAAATAAAAGATTTATAAAAAAACCTGGACAAGTAATAGTTAAGATAGGGACGCCTATAACTGGCAATAATGCTAAAGAATTGACTGAAAATGCTTATTTATGGATAAAAAATTCTTATAGAGAGATTTCTTAGATATCAAGATCGGTTACAGAAAGAGCATTTGCATCTATAAACTCTCTTCGAGGCTCTACTTCATCACCCATGAGAACTTCAAATGATTCGTTGGCATCAACAACATCTTTTATATCAACCCTCATCATTCTTCTATGCTCTGGATCCATTGTTGTAGTCCAAAGTTGTTCAGGGTTCATTTCTCCTAAACCTTTATATCTTTGAACTTCAAGGCCTCTTGTACCAGATTTTGATAAATCTTTAATTGCTTTTTCTTTTTCGTCTTCATCTGATGCGTAAACAAACTCTTTTCCTTTTGTTATCTTATAAAGAGGTGGTAATGCGATATATACATGGCCCCTATCAACAATCTCAAACATTTGTCTATAGAAGAAAGTTAATAAAAGGGTTCTTATATGTGAGCCGTCTACATCTGCATCGGTCATAATTATAATTCTATGGTATCTAAGCTTTTCGATATCAAAATCTTCTTTACCAATTCCACAGCCAAGGGCTTTTATCAAAGTACCAACTTCTTGTGAACCTAACACTTTGTCGATTCTTGCTTTCTCTACATTAATGATTTTTCCTTTTAGAGGAAGTATCGCTTGGTTTTTTCTATTTCTTCCTTGTTTAGCAGATCCGCCCGCTGAATCACCCTCAACAATATAGATTTCAGAAAGAGTAGGATCTTTTTCTTGACAGTCTGCTAATTTCCCCGGCAAACCAGCTATCTCAAGAACACCTTTTCTTCTTGTCATTTCACGCGCTTTACGAGCAGCCTCTCTAGCAAGAGCAGCTTCTGCAACTTTGCTATAAATTGCCATGGCATCCTTAGGGTTTTCAAGAAGATACTCATTGAAATATTTGCTAAAGACAGTACTCACAACACTTTCAACCTCAGAAGAAACAAGCTTTTCTTTTGTTTGTGATGAAAATTTAGGGTCAGGTACTTTTACAGAAATAATTGCAGTAATGCCCTCCCTAACGTCTTCTCCCAGTAGGTCTGTTGGAGTTTTTTTAGCATTTTCTTTTTTTATAAAGGCCTTTAAAACTCTAGTTAAGCTTCCTCTAAACCCAGCTAAATGAGTCCCACCATCTTTTTGAGGAATGTTGTTGGTATAGCAAAGCACATTTTCAGAATAGGAGTCTGTCCACTGCAGAGCAATTTCAACACCAACCTCATTTTCTACAGCAGAACATTCAAATATATCTGACACTTGCTGCTTTCTCCCTTTAAGGTGAGTAACATAGCTAGAAAGGCCGCCTGTGTTTTTAAATTTTTTAGACTTTCCTGTTCTTTCGTCTGTAACATTAATAGATACACCAGCATTTAAGAAAGATAACTCTTGAATTCTTTTGTGAATTCTATCTATGTCAAAATCAATAGAAGTAAAAATAGAAGCTGATGGATAGAACGTTATTTCTGTCCCGTTTTCTTTAGATGTTTTAACTTTTTTAAGTTTAGCCTTAGGTTTTCCGCCGCTATATTCTTGAAAATATTCGCCACCATCTCTACAAACTTTTAATAAAAGTTTGTCGGATAAAGCATTTACAACAGAAACACCTACGCCGTGTAGGCCTCCAGAAACTTTGTAGCTGTTGTCGTCAAACTTACCTCCAGAATGAAGTGTTGTTAAAATTAATTCAGCTGCAGATATTCCTTCTTTCTTGTGAACATCAACAGGAATGCCTCTTCCATTATCTTTTACAGTGACTGATCCATCCTTGTTAACTATTACGTTTATATCAGAACAATGTCCAGCCATTGCCTCATCTATACAATTATCAAGAACTTCAAAGACCATATGGTGAAGTCCAGACCCATCATCTGTATCACCTATATACATACCCGGTCTTTTCTTTACCGCTTCTAGGCCTTTTAGTACTTGAATGTTAGAGGAATCGTAGCTTTGTTCTTCTGCTTTTTTTGGCATATACCCTATCTTAATTGTTCCACGTGGAACTTTTTGAAGTCCTTATAATTAGGGTTTATTTTACTACTAAAATGGTCATCTATACAGGAAAAGATAACCTGATTATCTAAAAAATTTAAGAGGTTTAAAAACACTTCAAATGTTGCGTTATCGAGCTCAGATTTTATGTCGTCAATGATTAATGTTGCATCAATATTATATTTTTTTCTTAGCACTTCGTTTTGAGAGCAACACCATAAAATAGAAAGAATTTTTTGTTCTCCGCGTGATAAAATTTGCTTAGCATCCATACCGTTAATTAATATTTTTATGTCTGCTTTGTGGGGTCCTTTAGTTGTAGTTTTGCTGAATAAATCTTTTTTCTGGTTTTGAGTTAAAAGCTCATACAGTTGATTTTCTTTATCCCACCCAGAAAAAAATTCAATATTGACTTTGTTTAATTTATCTACCATTGGGCTTGGTTTTAGCCTGTTAAAGATATTATTTAGTTCTGATAATGAGTCTTCAAAGAAGGTGATTCTGTTTATATCTAAAGCGATCCCTTCTTCAGAAACCTTTTGATTCCAAACATCAATATTATCAATAAGCCCCTTTTTAAGAGAGCTGTTTCTTTGTTTTAGTGACCTGTAAAAACCAAACCATGTTTCAGAGAAGTTTGGGCTTGATACAAAAAGTGATCTATCTAAAATCTTTCTTCTAAAGTCAGGTGATGCATTTGCAAATGAGAATGTATTGTTGTGAATTGCTGTTGCCGGGAATTCTTTTAATAGTGCTGAAGTTGTGGATTTTGTATTATTAATTTTTATTGAGATGGGGCTTGCGCGGCCTTTAACTAAATTAAGTGTATAGCCTTTGTTAGAATCATATGCATTGATACTAAAGAAATCTTGATCAAAAGATATTAATGATTTTATATTACTGCTTTTAAACGACTTACCGCTTGAGCACATATATATGGCCTCTAATATAGAGGTTTTACCAGAACCGTTTGGCCCATAAAAAAAGTTAATTCCAGGAGATAAATTTATTGTTGATGTTTCAAAGCACCTAAAATTATTCAGTTTTAATTCGCTAATCATTTGAGTTTATTAAAACTAGAAATTTAATTTATAGCAATTAAATTAATAAAGGCATCACAACATATTTAAAGTCATCTGAGCCTGGGTTTGTGATAAGGCAGCTCTTATCAGAACCAAAAAAATGCACCTCAACACTTTCACCATCAATAGAGGATAAAATTTCTTGGATATAATTAACATTAAATGCTATATCAATACTTTCACCAGCGTAAGAACAATTAATACTTTCTTCTGCCTGTTCTTTTTCTGGGTTATTAGCAGAAATGTTGATTTGGTTTTCTGAAGTTATCATCCTTACGCCTCTAAACTTTTCACTAGAAAGAACGCTTACTCTACTAAGACTTTCTGAGAGGTCTTTCTTGTTAATGGAGAGGGTTGAGCTTTCTCCGCTAGGAATCACTTGTTCATAATCTGGGAATTTGCCTTCAATTAATTTGCTAGAAAAGGTGGTGCCAGCAACATTAACATTAATGGAGTTAGGTGTTAGTTGTAATAAAATATTTTCGCTACTATCGCTCACAATCTTACCTATTTCATTAATTGATTTTCTTGGAACGATTCCGGTAATTTGTTCTGAAACCCCTTCGTTTAGGGGCGCTGTGGCTAGAGCCAATCTATGTGCATCTGTTGCCACGCTTGTGATATTGTTGTCCTCAACTGAAATATATAAACCATTTAGGTAATGTCTCCAGTCCTGATTGCCCATAGCAAAAGATGTTTTGTATATCAACGCCTTTAAGTTTGGTGCTGTAATATTTACAGTGTTTCCCCCCTCTTCTTTTTCAAAAACAGGAAAATCTTCACTGGGTAATGTAGATAAATTATATTTACCGGAGCTTGTTTCTATTTTTAGATTGTCTCCATCAAGAAAAAAATGAATCTCATCTCCCTCTTTAAATAGCCTACAAAGCTCGCTGAGTTTTTTTGCTGGGGCTGTTGTCCTTCCTCCACTTTTAAAATTAGATATTGTTGAAATAGTTGATATTTCAGATTCTAAATCTGTTGCTGTAAGTCTTAAAGTTGATTCATCAACTTCAAAAAGGACGTTTGCAAGAATTGGGAGCGTTTGACGTTTTTCTACAACCCCAAGTGTTGTATTAAGAGATGAAACTATCTCTTCTTTGGTAATATAAAAATCCATGATTAATTGGTTAGTGCTCTTGTTAAGTTTCTGTAATCCTCTTCGTGCGAGGGGCTTTCTTTTCTAAGTTCCGCAATTTTTTTACATGCATGCAAGACTGTGGTGTGGTCCCTTCCGTTAAAAGCTTCGCCTATTTCTGGAAGGCTATGTCTTGTAAGCTCTTTTGTTAAAGCCATAGCAAGCTGTCTCGGTCTTGTTATAGAGCGACTTCTTCTTTTAGACAAAAGATCTGAAAGCTTGATGTTGTAATACTCGGCCACTGTCTTTTGTATATTTTCAATACTGACCATTTTTGCAGAAATTACAAAAAGATCTTTAAGGGCATCTTTTACAAGAGCAAGGTCTATTTGCTGATTGGTAAACTTTGCATTGGCAACAACCCTCTTAAGTGCGCCTTCAAGCTCCCTTATGTTTGACCTTATTCTTTGTGCAATATATATTGCGCAGTCGTTTGGCAGAGAAACACCCATTGAAGAAGCTTTTTGTAGAAGTACCGCAGCTCTCGTTTCTAGCTCAGGAGGGTCAATAATTACCGGCAACCCCCAGCCAAGCCTTGATTTCAGTCTTTCCTCTAAACCATCAATTTCTTTTGGGTATTTATCACAGGTGAGGATCATTTGATTGTTTCTATCTAACAAAGCGTTGAATGTATGGAAGAATTCTTCTTGCGACTGCTCTTTTCCTGCAAAAAACTGTATATCATCAATTAAAAGGGCATCAGCGTTTCTATAAAAAGATTTAAATTCGTTCATAGCTCCAAGCTGAAGCGCTTTAACCATATCAGACACAAACTTTTCTGAGTGAACATAAACAATTCTTTTATTTGGTTCGTTTTTAAGGATCTCGTTTCCAACAGCGTGCATTAAGTGGGTCTTACCAAGGCCAACACCACCATAAATGAATAATGGGTTGTAATCACCTTTTGGGTTTAGGGCAACTTGTTTGGATGCTGCCAGAGCCACATGATTTGATTTACCCTCAACAAAGGTATCAAAAACATAAGATGGAACTAGTTTGGTGTCTTCAGATTTATTATTATTACTATATTTATCAACAAATGTTTCCTTTGTTAATGTCTTAAAAACCAGACTTATGTCTTTTTTTGATTGTGATTTAATCATTTCCATGATTTCATCTGAAAGATTTGTTTCTACGTAGTTGAGAATAAAATCATTGGGTGCAACTATTTCTAAAGTATTTTTATTTAAATTGCCTTTAAGGGGTCGGATCCAGGTGTTAAAATCTTCTTGTGAAAGCTTGTTTTCAAGTTTCTCCGAGCATTTATTCCAAAATTCCAATCCTAGTTCCTCCTAATAGACAACTAGTCTACGAAAAAACTAACAAGATATCTACAGGATAAGTTAATGAATTTTCTGTGGATAACTTGTATATAAAAAACCTGCTTTGGTTTTTTTAAAATTCTATGAAATCTTTTAATTTATGGGCTATAATGCGCCACTATTTTTTTTACAGGTAGTAAATTATGAAAAGAACATTTCAACCAAGCACTTTAAAAAGAAGCAGAACTCATGGCTTTAGAGCAAGAATGGCTACCAAGGCAGGCAGGGCAATACTGTCTAACAGAAGAAAAAAAGGCCGCAAGGTTTTAACTGCGTAGAACTTGCGAACACCTTCGCTTTCAAAACACTTTCATAGTTCTAAAAATTTAAGAATCTTTTTTGTCGAGGATGGTAAAACAGATCTGCGAATAGTTGTGTCTAAAAAAATTTTTAAGTTGGCTGTTACGAGAAATAAAATTAAGAGAAGGGTAAAAGAAATTTTTAAGAACAATCATCTTTTTTTTAACAATGGTTCTTTTGTGTTTGTTGCCTATAAACCATTTGCTGAATTAAGTTTCAAAGAGGCTTCTGTTGAGATAGTTAACGCTGTAAAATCATCAATTCATAATAAGGTTAAAAAATGAATTTAAGAAAAATTTATCTAGGGGTTATTGTTGTTCTCTCAATGGCTTTGTTTTATGAGTGGAACTCTGAAAACCAAAGGCTCTCTGAGATAGAACAGCTTAGGGTCGCAGACATGGAGGCTGCCACCTCCCAAGTTACAGATGATGGGGGTTTTGTTTATCTTGAAAATGATGAATTAAGAATAAAAATATCAACATCCACCGGTTCCGTTGTTGAGTCTAGGCTTAAAAAGTATGGGGTAGAAAATATTGAGGGTTCACCTGGGGTAAGGGTTTTTGGCTCATCTAACGCAAGCCCCTTTAAGTATTATTTAAAAACTGGTTTTACTGGTAAGGCTGCCAATTATATCCTTCACAGCTATGACAACAACTCTGTGGTTTTAAAAACAGAAGATGGGGATTTAACCAAAGAGTTTACTTTTTTACCTGAAACATACGAGCTTTTAATTACGGACTCTTCCTCGCTTGGCTCTTCTGGAAAGGCCTTTGCTGCGCTTTATAGAACCGAGGGAAGGTCTTTAGATTTAAAATCGTCTTGGCTTCAGGGCGGGGTTATGAATAACAGCTCTTATCAAGGGGTGGCGTTTAGCACCGACCAAGACCCATACGAAACAACCAGATTAAGGAGTGTTGATGAATCAATATCTTACCTTTCTCGTTCTGGCTGGGTTTCTTTTATACAAAAATATTTTTTTGCTGCTCTTATTGGTTCAGAAGACAACATTTATAATTTTTTTGCTCACCCTGCTGACTCTGGTGTTTACAGAATGGGGTATACCGTTGAAAAGGGAGAGGCCTCAAACCTTGTATATAATCATTCACACCGTGTTTTTATTGGGCCAAAAATTAGAAAAGATTTGGCTGAGAGGGCGGAGAATTTAGAGCTATCCATAGACATGGGTTGGTTTTGGTTTATATCGCAACCCATGGTTTGGTTTTTGGATCTAATAAATGGGTTTGTTGATAGCTGGGCTATATCAATAATAGTTTTCACCTTTATTTTAAAGCTTGTGTTGTTTCCTGTAACAGCAAAGGGATTTGTGTCGATGGGAAATATGAGAAAAGTTGCTCCTAGGTTGAAGGAGCTCCAAGATAGGTATCGCGATGACAGGCAAAGATTTTCACAAGAGATGATGAAATTATATAAAACAGAAAAAGTTAGTCCTTTGGGTGGTTGTTTACCACTTTTGGCTCAAATGCCTTTTTTTATTGGGTTCTTTTTTGCGTTAAGAGAGATGGTTGAGTTAAGACATGCTTCAATATTTTGGATGTCTGATTTATCTGTTCCTGACCCTCTTTTTATTCTTCCTGTTTTGTTTGGTTTAATTATGTTTTCCACACAAAAGCTTAGCCCAGCGCCTCCCTCCCAAGACCCAATGCAACAACAAGTAATTAAATACATGCCTGTTGTTTTCTCTATATTCTTTTTTGTTTTTCCTGCCGCTCTGTGTCTTTACTCTGTAATAAATTCAGGTGTTTCTCTTGGTCAACAAAGATATTTATATAAAAAACATGGTGTTTTGGGTGACACTCAGGTTGGTACCGGGGGTTAGTTTTAGTGTCTGTGGTTTTTGCGCTAGCCACGCCCCCTGCAAAATCGGCAATATGTATCTTTAGGGTGTCTGGTCCTGGTTGCCTTTTAAAAATTCCTGAGCTTGCTGGTTCTCCGTTAGAGAAAAATAAAAAGTTTTATTTAAGGTCTGTTAAAAACAAGTCTGGTGATATTGTTGACCGTGTTGGCATTATTTCTTTTAAGGGTCCAGATAGTTATACGGGGGAAGATTCTTTTGAGGTGTATGCCCATGGTGGGTTGGGTGTTATGTCTATGCTGGTTGATATTTTTAAGTCTTTAGGTTTTGATGAGGCTCCCCCTGGCGAGTTTACCAAAAGAGCCTTTTTAAATAACAAGATTAGTCTTGCAGAAGCAGAGGCTGTTGTTGATTTAATTGATAGTCATGATCGAGATGGGGTGGTTTTATCTTCAAACACCCTTTCAGGTGATTTTACAGAAAAGGTTTTGGGTTTCTCAGATGTTATAAACAACCTTCGTGTTAGGGTTGAGGGTGAAATTGATTTTTCTGATGAGGGGGAAAGCTTTTTTGATTCATCTCTACCAAATGAGCTATCCCTTCTTGTTGAAAATTTTAAGCTTTTTGTTGGAGGTTGTTTGAATAAAAAAAATCACTCTGCAAAAAATAAGGTTATGTTTGTAGGTCCTGTAAACTCTGGTAAATCTTCTGTGTTTAATAGATTGCTTGGTTTTGAGAGAGCTCTTGTTTCTGAGAAACCTGGCACAACAAGAGACATTGTTGAGTCTGAAATTTTTTATAATGAGGCTTCTTTTTCTATATCTGATACAGCTGGTTTAAGAGAGACAGATGATGTTGTTGAGTCAAAAGGAATGCAGTTTGCATTAGAGCAACTAAATAACGTTGATCTGGTAGTTGGTATTTTTGACTCTGATGAGGGGTCTATATTAGATAGATTTGCTGAGCTTTCTAAAGAAAAAAAATATTTAAAAGTTTATAACAAAACAGATTTGGGTCATGTTGTGAGGGAGGGTGTTTTTGACTGCATGGTATCAGCTAAAACCGGTGAGGGTTTTGACGGTCTTAAGAAACTTATTTCTAAAGCGTTTAAGTCAGATATTTCTGGAGACTATATGTATTTAGTAAGAGATAGGCATATTGGGCTTTTTCAATCTTCTATTAATCATCTTGAAAATGCGCTTTTAAAACTTAGTGAGGATGATGGGCTTGAGCTTATAGCAGAAGATTTAAAGCTGGCTAGGGGTGATTTAAACGAAATAATAGGTGTTAAAATGTCAGACTCTTTGCTCGGTGATATTTTTAGCTCTTTTTGTATTGGTAAATAAGTTGTTATTAAATTGTTAATGTTTTTTAACTCTTTTTTTTATTCACAGGTTGTTGAGAGGTGTGTCTCTAGTTTTTTAACAGGGTTAAACATGGTTTGTTAAATCATATTTTTGTTTTAATAAGGGCGCAAAAGGCACTTATTAACAAATCCTTTAGGCACTAATAGAATTAACAGTAAGTATATAATATAGATATTATTGGTTTTATTATTATATGGATAAGTTTGATGTAGTAGTTGTTGGAGGCGGTCATGCTGGAGTAGAGGCTGCATACGCTGTATACAGAAGTGGCCTTTCTTGTGCACTTGTAACTTTTGAAAAAAGTAAAATTGGTCAGATGTCATGCAACCCAGCTATAGGAGGTCTTGGTAAATCGCATATAGTTAGAGAGATTGATGCAATGGGCGGTATTATGCCGATTGCAACAGATATGTCCGGCATTCAATACAGAACTTTGAATACAAGAAAAGGAGATGCTGTCCAAGCCCTAAGGGTCCAGTGTGATAGAGATCTTTATAAAAAAGCCATTCAAAAGATATTAAATTCAACCAGTATTAATATTTTTGAAGAAGAGGTTGAAGACCTAATTGTTGAAAAAGAATCGGTAAAAGGAGTTATAACAAAAAATAAAAAAATTTATGGAAAGAAGACGATTCTTACCACTGGCACATTTTTGAACGGTTTAATGTACACAGGATCGGAAATTTCTTCTGGTGGAAGAGTCGGGGATGATTCTGCTATACCTCTATCGAAGAAACTTTACGAGTTAAGGCTTCCAATGGGACGACTTAAAACAGGAACCCCGGCAAGAGTGAAAATGTCTACGTTAGACCTGTCTGTTATGGATGAGCAACCGGGCGAGACACCGACCCCATTTATGTCATTAACAGGCGAGGTTAAAAAACACCAAGAACAATTATCATGTTTTATAACAAGAACCAACAAAACAACACACCAAATAATATCTGACAACACCCACCTGTCTGCAATGTATTCTGGAAACATCTCAGGAATTGGCCCCAGGTATTGCCCATCCATAGAAGATAAAGTATTTAAATTTAGTCACAAAGACAGCCACCAAATTTTTATTGAGCCTGAGGGTATTGGGGTTGACCTCGTATACCCAAACGGAATATCAACAAGCCTTCCTAAAAAGGCTCAAGAAGATTTTATCCACACAATAAAAGGAATGGAGCAGTGTGAAATTACAGAATTTGGATACGCTGTTGAATATGATTTTGTTGACCCCAGGACAAACAAAAAAACCCTTGAAACCAAATATTTTAATGATTTTTATTTAGCTGGACAAATTAACGGAACAACCGGTTATGAGGAAGCAGCCGCCCAAGGTCTTGTTGCTGGCTTAAATGCCGCTCAGGCTATTCAAAAAAAACCTGACTTTATTCTTCAAAGAGAAGAAGCGTATATAGGGGTCTTAATAGATGACCTAACCACACATGGAATAACAGAACCCTATAGAATGTTTACAAGCAGGGCAGAACACAGGCTTTTACTCTCACAAAATAACGCTGAACAAAGGCTATTAAGCAAAGCTTTTGACCTTGGTATTATTTCAGAAGAAAGAAACACAGCCTTTATAAACAAGGAGAAACAATACACGGAGTTCGTTAAAACCAGATTAGATAAAACAAAAATATCATCGTTTGTAAACAAAGAACAACAAACAGTTTTGCTTGATGAAAAAAGAAGCATATCTTTAATATTGGCAAGACCAGATGTTGACGAAAACAACCTCATTAAACTTAACAAAGAAGATGAAGCTTTTTTTAAAAGAGCCTCAATAGAAATAAAATATAAAGGTTATATAGAAAAACAAACCAGAGAAATAAATAAAAACAAAAAACAAAACAACAAAAAAATACCTCCATCAATAAATTACAAAAAAATATCAGGACTTTCGAATGAGGTGGTAGAAAAACTAACAAAATCTCAACCAGAAACAATTGGATCAGCTTCACAAATAGAAGGAGTAACACCAGCCGCCATAAACCTGATCCTGATAAACATAAAAAAACAAGAGTTGGAAAAACTCAATGCATGAAAAAAAACAAAGCTGAAGCAGAAAAATTAGAAAAATTTGTAAACGAAGCTCTAGCTTTCAACAAAAAACACAATATTTTTGTAAGAGAATCAATCAAAGAGGTTTATGAAAAAGACGTAGATGACTGTTTGCCTGTTCTGCAAAAAATTAACAACTCAGACAAAATATTAGATCTTGGTTCTGGAGGGGGTTTTCCAGGAATAATTATAGCCATCCTAAAACCGGTGTGCGAAATTCATCTTTTAGAAAAAAGTAAAAAAAAGTGCTACTTCTTAAACAAAACAATCGACCTTTTGGGATTAAAAAACGCAAAAGTTTTAAATACAGTTATTAGTAAAAACAACAGCCTTGGTTCATACACCCTTATAACAGCAAGAGCATTTTCTTCTACCACAAACATATTAGAACTCACAGAGAACAACCTTGATGATGATGGCAAATATGTTTTACTTAAAGGAAAAAAAGAAAAAATCACAGAAGAGCTAGTAACAATAGACACAAACAAATATAAGTATGAAATAATCAAACTAGAAAACAAGAAATATGAAAGACACCTATTAGAGATAAGAAAAAGTGAATAAGGTTATAGCAATAGCAAACCAAAAAGGCGGTGTTGGAAAAACAACCACAGCGGTAAACCTTGCCTCAAGCCTTGCTGCAACCAAAAGAAAGGTTTTACTCATTGACCTTGACCCACAAGGGAACGCCACAACAGCAACAGGAATAAAAGAAGAAAAACCAAACACCTTGTACGACCTTTTTTTCAATAACACACCTATCAACGAGTGCATATACAACACATCAGATAACTACAAAGTCTTACCAGGAGACCAAAACCTCATAGCGCTTGATGTGGGAATAAGAGAAAACAACAAACAAAATTTTTTATCAACAGAATTAAAAAAAATAGACGATGAGTTCGACTATACAATAATAGACACACCACCAACACTAAACCAGCTCACAATAGAAGCCCTGTTTGCAGCATCGGGAACCCTTATCCCCCTTCAATGCGAATACTATTCTTTAGAGGGTGTTGCTGGATTAATGCAAACAATACAAACCCTTTCCGACAAAAACCTGACATCTAATAGGGTTTTAGGGATAATAAGAACAATGGTAGACATGAGAAACAACCTTGCCAAAGAAGTGTCTGATGAGTTAGAAAAACATTTTTCAAACTTGGTTTTCAACACCCTTATACCCAGAAACATAAAGCTAGCCGAGGCCCCAAGCCATGGTGTGTCTGGTGTCAAATATATGCCAACCTCTTATGGTGCAAAGGCTTACTTAGCACTTGCTGGAGAGTTAATAAGAAAGGTGGAATATGCCTGAAGAAAACAAAATTTTAAATAAAGGACTCGACGCTCTGCTAGGCCGAAACACCAACAACAACCAAAAAAGCGTTAAAGAGCTGCCTGTTGAAGATATTAACCCAGGAAGATTTCAACCAAGAACAAATTTTGACAAAGAAAAACTCTTAGAGTTAACAAACTCTATAAAAAACCACGGAGTACTCTCACCAATTCTTGTTAGAGAGGTTGGACTAAACAAATATGAGGTTATAGCTGGAGAAAGAAGGTTGAGGGCTTCAAAAAACGCTGGCCTTAAAACAATTCCTACATTAATCGATCAAAAACAAGACAAAGACGCCCTAGAGTCGGCCTTAATAGAAAACCTTCAAAGAGAAGACCTTAACGCTGTTGAAGAAGCAAGGGGCTATGACAGATTAAAAAGAGAGTTTGGTTTAACCCAGGATGAGGTTGCAGCCTCAACAGGTAAAGCCAGAAGTACAATTGCAAACTCTTTGAGGTTGCTGTCTTTGCCTGCAAAAGTTTTGGATATGCTTTCTTCTGGCAAAATTGAAAAAGGGCACGCAAAACTTCTAGCATCAATGGATCCATTAGAGGCCGAAAAAGCAGCAAACAATATTGTAAAAAATAAACTTACAGTAAAAGATTTAGCAGGGTTGTCCTCAAAAAAAACCAATAAAAAACCTCAAACCAAGACAAAAGATAGAGATCTTTTGATTGTTGAAGAGGAAATGTCTGAAAACTTTGGCCACAAGGTTGAGATAGAGGCTAAAAACAAAAAATCAGGCAAGGTTGTTATTAATTACAACACCAAAGATGAGCTTGAATCTATAATTTCTAAACTAAAAAACTGACTGTAAAAAATTTTCAATTTAAGAACAAAACAACTTGTTTATAAGACCATATATTTCTATAATTCACCGCAACAAATTATACAAAATACGATCTTTTGAGTACGTTTCAAAAAACACTATCTAAAAATAAGTTAATAGTAGCCTTATTTGTAACTCTTTTAGCTTTTGGGGTATATAAAGATGCCTTATTTTTAATGGCCACACCAATGTATATGGGGTTAATTGCTAGTGCTTATTATGTTGGGTCAAAAATTTCTGACTATACAATTAATGCTTTTTATAGCTGGTCTATAAAGTGGGCGGTGTTTATCTTCTCTCTTATTTTTACCGGATTATATATGGAAGCGGCCTTCATACCTGCAATGCTACTTTATATTTTAATCAACTCAACAATTAACCCAATGATGTTTGCATCAAAACGAGAGTTAACAACATAATGGCGAAAGAGCTTACCACAGAGTCATACATAGACCATCATCTTACAAACCTAACATGTGGTCATGTTGGTATGGATGAGAGTGCTGGTATTTATAAGTCATTTTGGACTTGTGATCCATATATGGTCGACAAAATGGGTTTTTGGGCCTTTCATGTAGATTCCTTATTTTGGTCAGTTTTGTTGGGCGGATTATTTATCTTTTTATTTAAAAAGGGAATGTCAAAAAGCACCGACTCAAATACAGCGCCAACTGGGATGCAAAACTTTGTAGAAATGTGTATAGAGTTTGTTGAAGATAATGTGCAATCTTTATTTGGTTCTGTTAAAAACACCCTGATTGCTCCTCTTGCTCTAACTGTTTTTGTTTGGATATTGTTAATGAACTTAATGGATCTTGTTCCAGTAGATTTCTTGCCTGTTCTTGCTGGCCACATTGCCTATGCAGTTGCTGGAGGAAGCGTTGATTGGATTACAAGCCCAGAATCCTTTTACTTTAAAGTTGTACCAACCACAGACCCAAACATAACACTAGGAATGGCGTTTGCTGTTTTTGTTTTAACCATTTACTACAGCATTACCGTCAAAGGGTTAAAAAACTTTGTTGCCGAACTAACCCTCCACCCGTTTGGAAAATGGTTAATACCGGTAAACTTTGTTTTAGAAATGGTAAATTTTATTGCCAAACCAATATCTTTGGGACTAAGGCTTTTTGGAAACCTGTATGCAGGTGAAATGATCTTCATCTTAATAGCTCTGATGCTGTTCTTTAGCAGTATACCTATAGGTGTTCTTGGTTTTGGCTTGCATTTAGTTTGGGCGCTTTTCCACATATTGATTGTGGCATTACAAGCATTTATTTTTATGGCGTTGACCATCGCATACTTGGCGATGGCACATGAAACAGAGGAGCATTAGTCCTCTAAACTTAAAGGAGAAAAAAATGGAATATAGTATTTTAGCAGCAGGAATTACCATGGGCCTTGCATCAATTGGTGCTGGTATTGGTGTGGGAATTTTAGGCAGCAAATTTATTGAAGGAATAGCAAGACAGCCAGAACTGGCTCCGTTTCTTCAAGGCCGATTCTTTTTAATGATGGGTTTAACCGACGCGGTTCCTATGATTGGAGTTGGTTTAGGTATGTACATGTTATTTGCTCTGTAAAAAATAATTAGTTAATTAGATATGAACATAAACGCAACCTTACTTGCACAAGCTGTCGTAATGATAGTTTTTGTGGCCATATGTTGGAGGTATGTATATCCCCCAATATTGGCAACAATGCAAGAAAGAGAAAAAAAGATATCTGACGGTCTTGAGGCTGCAAAAAAAGCCGATGATTCTTTAGAGGAAGCAAAACTTGCTTTTGATAAAGAGTTAGACAAAGCAAAAGCAGACGCAGCTGAGATTCTTGAAAAAGCTAATAACAGAGCATCTCAAATAGTTAACGATGCATCTTCAAAAGCCGAAGCTGAAGCCGAAAAAATATTGACCGCTGCTGCAACCAATATAGAAAACGAGACTAACAAAGCAAAAGAAGAACTAAGACAGCAAATGTCAGATATTATTATTGAAACAACTCAAAAAATTCTTGGTGACGAGGTTTCAAAAGAGAAACACGAAGCTATTTTAAAGAAAGCTGCCGAGGAACTATAAAAAATGATAGAACTAACCCCACTAGCCAGACCATATGCAAAAGCACTGTTTGCTTCAGCAATTGAGTCTAATACTTTAGAGGATATGGCCGTTGAATTAAATACTATGGCTGTAGCTTCTTTAGAAGATGGGGTTATAAATACTATTGAGAATCCAATATTATCTAGACAAGAGATTGTAGATATCTTGGTTAAATTGTTTGATGACAGCATTTCAGAAACGTCAAAGAAACTCCTTTCAATATTGGCTGAAAACAAACGATTAAATCTTCTTGAACCTATTTTTTCTATCTATCAAGATTTACTTGAGCAACATAAAAAACAAAAATCAGTTGAGGTTTTTGTCGCTGTTGATCCAAGTGATTCTACTAAAGAATACATAGAAGAAAAAATAAATGCCACTTATGGCAATGATGCCAACATTTCTTTTTCAAAAGACCCAAACATAATGGGCGGCTTATCAATAAAGATAGGCGACGAAACTTTAGATCTTTCTATTAGAGGGAAGGTTAACAAGCTTGTAAACCAATTAAATTTTTAAGGTGAAAACATGAGTCAATTAAATCCATCAGAAATTTCCAGCGTATTAAAAGAGAAAATCGCCGGACTTGATCTTTCAGCTGAAAGAAAAAACGAAGGAATCGTGGTTAGCGTTTCCGACGGTATTGTAAGAATACATGGCATGGGTGATGTTATGTATGGTGAGGTTATTGAATTTGATAACGGAACCAAGGGCATGGCCTTAAACCTTGAACAGGATTCAGTTGGTGCTGTTGTGTTGGGAGATTACTTAGAAATAATTGAAGGACAAAAAGCGGTTTGTACTGGAAAGGTTTTAGAAGTTCCGGTTGGTGAGGCTCTTCTTGGAAGGGTTGTGAACACCTTAGGAACACCAATAGACGGCAAGGGTGAAATAAAAGCTGAGAAAAATATGCCAGTTGAGGTTGTTGCCCCTGGTGTTATTGCTCGTCAGTCAGTTGACCAGCCAGTTCAAATTGGATTAAAAGCTGTCGACGCCATGGTGCCAATCGGAAGAGGCCAAAGAGAGCTTATTATTGGAGACAGACAAACAGGGAAAACCGCTGTTGCTGTTGACGCAATAATCAACCAAAAAGGAACAGGTATTAAATGTATCTATGTTGCTATAGGCCAAAAACAATCAACAGTGGCGAACGTTGTTAGAAAGCTCGAAGAGTATGGAGCAATGGAACACACAATTGTAGTTTCAGCTACCGCTGCAGACCCAGCTCCAATGCAATACCTCTCAGCATACGCAGGTTGCACAATGGGTGAATACTTTAGAGATAAGGGCGAAGATGCTCTAATCGTATATGACGACCTATCAAAACAAGCCGTCGCATACAGACAGGTATCACTTCTGCTTAAAAGGCCTCCAGGAAGAGAAGCATATCCTGGTGATGTCTTCTATTTACATTCAAGACTTTTAGAAAGAGCTGCAAGAGTTAACGCTGATTATGTTGAACAAATAACAGGTGGAAAAGTTAAGGGCAAAACAGGATCTTTAACAGCCTTACCAATTATTGAGACTTTGGCTGGAGATGTATCAGCATTTGTTCCAACAAACGTGATTTCTATTACTGACGGTCAAATATATCTAGAAACTGAGTTATTTAATTCAGGTGTCAGACCAGCTATCAATCCAGGTCTCTCCGTTTCAAGGGTTGGTGGTTCTGCACAAACAAAAATTATGAAAAAACTAGCAGGCGGGGTTAGAACTGCATTGGCTCAATATCGTGAGCTAGCAGCATTCTCTCAATTTGCATCAGACCTTGATGATGCTACAAAACAACAGCTTGCTAACGGAAAAGCATTTACTGAACTTTTAAAGCAAAAACAATATGCGCCTATGAGCGTTGCACAACAAGCACTAAGCCTGTTTGCAGCTGACAGGGGTTATATGGCTGATGTTGAAGTAGAAAAAATTCTTGATTTTGAAGAAGCTCTTCATGGATATTTAACATCTGAGAAAGGTGAGCTTGAACAACAAATCAATACAACTGGTGATTGGAATGATGATATCGAAAATCAATTCAAAGAACTTGTTGAAGACTTTAAAAAAACACAAACTTTTTAAGATAAAAAATGGCAAACACTAAAGAAGTAAGAAAGCAGATTGCGAGCATTAAAAGCACGCAAAAAATTACTTCGGCCATGGAAATGGTTGCTGCTAGCAAGATGAAGAAGACACAAGACACTATGCTTGAAGGCAGACCTTATTCTTTAAAAATAAAAGATGTTATCTCTCATGTTGCTTTAGCCAATTCTGAATACCCACATCCTTTTTATGAAGAAAGAACTCCAAAAAAAGCATGCTTTATTGTTGTTTCATCTGACAAAGGGTTATGTGGAGGCTTAAACATCAATTTATTTAAGCAAGTAATAGCTAAGTCAGCAGAACTAAACGAGCAGGGTATTGAGTCCTGTTTTGCCTTAATTGGAACCAAGGCTGCTGGCTTTTTCAAAAGTGTGGGCGGCCAAGTCATTGCTGTAGCTGAAAAGCTTGGAGATAAACCAAACCCAGATGATTTAATAGGATTAACAAAAGTGGTTTTAGATATGCATAAAAACGGTGATATAGATCAAGCGTACTTATGCTCAAATGGTTTTGTAAATACTATGACTCAACAACCAAATGTTGAGCAACTTATTCCACTAGCACCCGAAGAAAAAGAAGAATCTACACCAACCCAGTGGGATTATATATACGAGCCTGAGGCTAAAGAATTACTGGACGGTCTTTTAACTAGATACATAGAGTCGCTGGTATATCAGGCAGTTATTGAAAACAATGCGTGCGAACAGGCAGCAAAAATGATTGCAATGAAAAATGCAACAGATAATGCAGGCGACTTAATTAAAGAATTAGAACTTTTATATAACAACGTTAGACAAGCAGCTATCACTCAAGAGCTCTCTGAGATAGTTGGCGGTGCAGCAGCAGTTTAAGGAGAAAAATATGAGCAACGGAATAGTTACACAAATCATTGGAGCGGTTATCGACGTCGAATTCGACAAAGACAATATCCCAAAGGTATATGAAGCTTTAATGGTAGATGAAAGTGGGACTACACTTGAAGTGCAGCAGCAATTAGGTGACGGTGTCGTAAGAACCATTGCAATGGGTGCAACAGAGGGTCTAAAAAGAGGTTTAACTGCCTCAAGAACAAACGCTCCTATTTCAGTGCCTGTTGGTCCTGAAACCTTAGGAAGAATTGTTGATGTTCTTGGTAATCCAATTGATGAAAAAGGGCCGATTGGTGAAAAAGAAAAAATGCCTATTCATAGAAAACCACCAAGCTATACAGATCAATCAGCATCAAATGAGGTTTTAGAAACAGGTATTAAGGTTATTGATCTTATGTGTCCTTTTGCCAAGGGTGGAAAAATTGGCTTATTCGGTGGCGCCGGTGTTGGTAAGACAGTTAACATGATGGAGCTTATTAACAATATCGCGCTTCAGCATTCAGGACTCTCAGTTTTTGCTGGTGTTGGTGAGAGAACTAGAGAAGGGAATGACTTCTACTACGAAATGCAAGAGTCAGGAGTTGTTAATATTGATAAGCTAAGCGAATCAAAAGTTGCCATGGTATACGGTCAGATGAATGAGCCTCCAGGAAACAGATTAAGAGTTGCCTTAACAGGTTTAACAATGGCTGAGAGTTTTAGGGACGAAGGCAAGGACGTTTTATTATTTATCGATAATATATATCGTTACACACTTGCTGGTGTTGAGGTATCAGCGCTTCTTGGAAGGATGCCTTCTGCTGTAGGTTACCAGCCAACGCTTGCAGAAGAAATGGGTGCTCTTCAGGAAAGAATTACCTCAACAACCACAGGATCCATTACTTCCATTCAAGCTGTATATGTTCCCGCTGATGACTTAACAGACCCATCGCCTGCAACTACTTTTGCTCACTTAGATGCAACAGTTGTATTATCAAGACAGATTTCAGAGCTTGGTATCTATCCCGCTGTTGATCCATTGGATTCAACTAGTAGACAACTAGATCCATTTGTTGTTGGCGACGAACACTATGAAGTTGCCCAAGGGGTCCAAAAAATCCTACAAAGATATAATGAACTTAAAGATATTATTGCTATTCTTGGTATGGATGAGTTGTCCGAAGAGGACAAAGGCTTGGTTGCTAGAGCAAGAAAGGCCCAAAGATTCTTATCTCAACCATTCTTTGTTGCTGAGATATTTACAGGTACACCAGGTAAATATGTTTCACTAGAAGATACCATCAAAGCCTTTAAAGGAATACTAAACGGTGATTATGATCACTTACCAGAACAAGCTTTCTATATGGTTGGAACCATAGAAGAGGCAGTAGAAAAGGCTAAGACTTTATAAAATGAGTACTATCAAGATTAACATAGTTTCCTCAAGCGAAGAAATATATTCTGGTGAAGCCACCATGGTATATGCAACAGGGACACTAGGTGAGCTTGGTATTGCTCCTGGCCATACTCCTTTATTAACCGGTTTGGCCGCTGGCCCAGTAAGAGTGCAAAATGGCTCAGAAGAAGAAGCATTTTTCTGCTCTGGAGGTTTTTTAGAGGTACAACCCGACTTAGTAACAGTTTTGTCTGACACGGCCGAAAGAGCTGAAAGTCTTGATGAGTCTGAAGCAATTAAAGCCAAAGAAGCAGCTGAACAAGAACTAGCAAACAAAGACGCAAGTCTTGATTATGCAAAAGCGTCTGCTCAACTTGCTGAGGCTGTAGCAAGACTAAAAACTATTCAAAAATTACGCAAAAACCAGTAAGGTATCTATTTAACCTTATATAACTGTGAACATTCATACTATAGTTCTTGCAGCCGGAGAGGGCTCAAGAATGAAGTCAAATAAAGCAAAATCCCTCCAAAGGATTGGTGGAACATCTATGCTTGAGAAAATATGTTTAACAGCCGGATCAATAAGTCCAAAAATTACATTAGTTGTTGGCTTTGACAAGGATTCGGTTATAGAAGAATCTAAGACATATAATCTTGAAATTTCTACAGCAGATCAACCAAAACCAATTGGGACAGGAGATGCAGTGAAATGTGGAATAACCAAAGTTGAGGATGGAGCTAAAGTCTTAGTTCTCTACGGCGATGTACCTCTTATAAAAAAAGAGACCCTTGAAGAGCTAATAAATAGCTCAGATGAGGGGTTATCAATATTAACTACTATACTAGAAGATCCTTATGGATACGGCAGGGTAAAAAAAGACGATTCAGGTAATGCATTGGCAATAGTCGAAGAAAAAGATGCATCAGCTGATGAAAAAAATATAAAAGAAATTTTCACAGGAGTGCTTTGTGGGCAAAAAAAGCTTATCGACGAAGGATTGGCTAAATTAGAAAACAATAATGCTGCAGGAGAATTTTATTTAACTGATTTAGTTTCTATAATAAGCAAGAAAGGGTTTAAAATTAAAACATACAACGCATCTAACGATGAGGTTAAGGGTGCAAATAGTAAAGCTGAGCTGGCTCAGCTAGAAGGAATATATAGGGCAATGAAATCAGAAGAGCTTATTAATAACGGCGTTACAGTTGCAGACCCAGCGAGGCTTGATATAAGAGGAGAGGTTGTTGCAGGCAATGACTGTCTAATTGATGTCAATGTAATACTTGAGGGTAATGTTACTTTAGGTGACAACGTTCATATTGGTCCTAATACAGTTTTGAAGAATGTAACTATTGGAAATAATTCAAAAATAGAAGCTTTTTCCCATCTTGAAAGTGCCACAGTGGGTGATGATTGCGTGATAGGGCCTTATGCAAGACTGAGAGAAGGAAGTAATATAGAAAATTCAGCTAAAGTAGGCAACTTTGTAGAAACCAAGAATTCAACATTAGGAAATGGCTCAAAAGCTAATCATTTTACCTATCTTGGTGACACAGAAGTAGGAACATCAACAAATATTGGAGCCGGAACCATAACTTGTAATTATGATGGTACCAATAAGCGCAAAACAATCATTGGCGATGAAAGCTTTATTGGAAGCAACACATCACTAGTTGCCCCTGTTACAGTTGGGTCAAATGCAACCGTTGCTGCCGGATCTGTAATAACAAAAGATGTTCCAGACGGAGCACTTGGTGTTGGAAGATCAAAACAAAACAATAAAGAAAACTGGTCTAAGAAAAAGGATTAACCATGTGCGGAATTATAGCTGCTGCTTCAAATAGAAATGTCGGAAAGCTCTTAGTCCAAGGCCTGCATAAAATGGAATATAGAGGATATGACTCAGCAGGCATCGCTCTTCATCAAAATGACGGCATAGCCCATCTTCGAACCCTTGGAAAAGTTCAGCTTCTTGAAGAAAAAATGATTGCCGAAAAACCTAAGAGCAAATTAGGCATTGCACACACAAGATGGGCAACTCATGGAGAGCCATCAGAAATTAATGCTCATCCCCACAAGTCTCAAGATTCGGTTTATATTGTACATAACGGCATTATTGAAAATTATGTCGAGCTTAGAGAAGATCTTAAGAAGGATGGCTATGAATTCATATCTCAAACAGATTCAGAGCTAATCGCCCACCTACTTGATTTATATATCAACCAAGGCCAGTCAATGATTGAGGCAATGTATTCAGCAAAAGAAAAACTTGAGGGCGCATATGCGATAGCTGCTATTGATATAAAAGATAGCACTAATTTAGTTATAGCAAGAAACAAATCACCCCTATTAATAGGAATTGGAACCGATGAAATGTTTGCAGCCTCAGACCCACTCGCTATTGCACAACAAACCAATGATTTTATTTTTTTAGAAGATGGTGATGTGGCAGAGATCTCTGCTAATAGCTATAAAATTTTTGATGAATCTAAAAATGAAGCCAAAAGAGAAATTACACATATAGACATTTCAGCTCAAGCCACCTCAAAAGGTGATTACAGGCACTATATGGAAAAAGAAATATACGAACAACCTGAGGCTGTCTCAAAAACAATCGATGGAAGAATAGGCGGCGAAGATGTTCTAGATAATATTTTCGGTATAGGCTCTACTGAACTATTCTCTAAAGTAAAACGTATTCAAATAGTTGCATGCGGAACAAGTCTCCATGCAGGAAGAGTTGCCGCCAGCTGGCTTTCATCAATAGCTGAACTTCCTTGCCAAATTGATTATGCTAGTGAGTATAGATATAGAAACCCTCATGTAGATGAAAGTTCATTATTAGTTACTATCTCTCAATCAGGGGAAACAGCCGATACGTTAGCAGCATTAAACTATGCAAAAGAAAAAGATTATCTTTCAACCCTTACCATTTGTAATGTCCCAACGAGCTCTTTAGCTAGAGAATCAGATTTTTCACTGTTTACTAATGCAGGTCCTGAAATAGGTGTTGCCTCAACCAAAGCTTTTACAACCCAGCTGGCTGGATTAATGTTGCTTGCACTATCACTGGCAAAAAGCAGAGGGATTAATCCAAAACTTAGGGGAAGAATTGTTCAAGCATTAAGATTGCTTCCAGAGACTATTGCAGAAGCTCTTAATTCAAAAGAACAAATGGTAGAAATAGCTCCTAGCATTGCCAATAAAGACAATGCTTTATTTTTAGGAAGGGGTATTTTTTATCCTATTGCCAAAGAAGGAGCATTAAAGCTTAAAGAGATTTCTTACATCCATGCAGAAGCTTACCCGGCTGGTGAGCTAAAACATGGCCCGCTTGCATTAATAGATGAAAATATGCCAGTTATAGCATTGGCTCCAGAGAGTGAAATTGCAGAAAAACTAATTTCTAATTTAGAAGAGGTTAAAGCTAGAGGTGGAACTTTATATGTATGCGCAGACCCATCAGTAAACATGGATGTTAAATCAGGAAAATTGATTCATATGCCTAAATGCGATTTCTTTATGACACCAATTGTTTATAACATCCCATTACAAATTCTTTCATACGAAGTTGCTCTTCTTAGAGGAACAGATATTGATCAACCAAGGAACCTAGCAAAATCAGTCACTGTTGAATAAAGAAAGATTTCTCGGTTGGCCCCAAACTACATTATGATTTGTATTAAAACAGAAATACCTAAAGAAATTTGTGAAATAGATGACGAATTAAAAGCAATTTATCATTCGCATGACACTGTTTGCATTTGGGTTTTCAAATCCAGAGAAGATAGAAATAATTTTATGAATGATACTGTTGGCATGAAAAAAGAACAGAGAGAAAAACATTATTTAGATAATTATGGGTAAGCAATAATGGAAATAAACTGGATTGCAGTCGGTTGGATTATAGACATGATACTTAATGGTTTTGTGTGGCTTATCATTGCCGCATTTTCTTTGTTATTGATTGATATGACTGATACATGGACAAGGAAAGCTATTAAATGGATGGATAAAGCTGATAAATGGATAAGAAAATTAATAGACATCTCATTTGAATGGATTCAAAAAAAGAATCTTAAAATAATCTCCAGCATTATATTGTTAATTATCTTTGGTACCCTCGCTCAACTAGGAGTAATACCCAAGCTGATAACTTAATATAAGAGGTCATTAAAAAAATGAGCAATAGGTTTTTATTTTCTTTATGCCTAATATTGGCTCTATCCTCATGTGTTTCTAACGCCATTAATGTAAGACCTAACCCTCAAGAATACCAACAACTAAATGATTCGCCTGTATATATAAAAAAAGCATCTAATACAGATCTTGATACTTATAGCAATGAGTTAAATGAATGCATAAAAATATCTAATATCAAAGTAAATAGATCTTCAAAAGTTGGTATTGGTTTTGGATCATATTTTGCGCTAGGCGGACTTATTACAATTGCCACTGCAAGTGGTCCCTTTGCACCTATTTACGTTGCGGCAGGTACTGCAGGTAGTATTTTAGGTGGCTCAGCAATCTTTGCTACAAAGGCAACTAAAGAGTATAGAGAGTATACTGGTCTTGAGAAATGTCTTGAGAAGAAGGGGCACGACGTTATTTTCTATGATGAAAAAGATAAAAAAGAATAAAAAAGGCTTATGAGAAAAATATTAATGCATGTTGGAAGAATATTTCTTGCACTTTACTTTTTAATACCAGGAATAAGTAAATTTACATCATGGAATACAAGTGTTGCATTGATGGAGGCCCATAATATGAAAATGATCCCAATCTTATTAGCAACCGCAGGCATAGCACAGATAGTTGGGAGTATCAGTTTATTATTAAACAGGCATGTTGTCATATGTGCACTTGGATTTGCTGTTATGACGATATTAATTAATTTTAATCTTCATGATTTTTGGAATACCTATGAGGGTGTTAACCCTGACCGTGAGCTACAAAACTTTTATAAAAATCTAGGCATCTTTGCAGGCCTTTTGCTTTTAGCAGCTGTTAACATGGAACAGTCTAGTAAATCGGAATAATAGTATATGCATTTGAGGCCTTTTCATTTAGCAATTCCAGTTGATGACATTGAAACAGCTAGGGAATTTTATGGTTCCAGGTTAGGATTTGCAGAGGGTAGATCTGACGATCACTGGGTGGATTACAATTTTTTTGGACATCAACTGGTTTGTCATATTGGTGAGCCAAATAGTTTTACTAACGAGGTTGATGGTAAAGATGTGCCAATTCCTCATTTTGGAATTTTGCTTGGATGGGATGAGTTTGATAGTTTTTCTGATAAGTTAAAAGAAAACGATATTAAATTTATCATTGAACCATATCTAAGATTCGAAGGGTTGCCTGGAGAACAAAAGACCATGTTCTTGAAAGATCCTTTTGGCAATGCCCTAGAATTTAAATCATTTAAAAATGATAGAGATATTTTTAGAAAAAATTAATGATTAATTTTCTTGCAATAACATTCAAATTAATTAACTTTGCACTTGTTAACGCTATTTTAATATCAGCTCCATTTCTACCCCTTGTTCGAGAAAATCTTTTTAAATTGCTCTCAACACTTTTAGATAATGGTCTTATAGGTGTTTATATTCTAATCATGGTTTTAAATTTCTTTATTCCATCTCTGAGGTTTTGGTATACAGTCTTACTTAATAAGGGTAAATTTGTTGAATCTTTCAAAAGCATTATGGAAACCACACCTTTTGAAAAGACGCTTGATAAATTAATTTATAGATATCTACCTATAACAATAGTTGTTTTCTACCTTATAAGAATTTATGTCCTCCAATGAAAAAGATTAATTTAACCTCTAAGTATAAAAAAATTACCGAGTATTGGTCTCCAAAGGTAGTAGCTGAAATGAATGATTATCAATTTAAGTTAGCAAAGATAAAGAATGATTTCATATGGCATAGTCATGATAATACTGACGAAACTTTCATTGTGATTGAAGGAAAAATCCATATTGAGTTCGAAGATGAGACTGTTGAGCTTTCTGAGGGAGAGATGATTGTTGTCCCAAAAGGAAAAAAACACAGACCGTATGCAGATGAAGAAGCAAAGATTATGCTCATAGAACCCAAAGGAGTTCGAAACACCGGTGATATCGTTAGTGATTTAACATCAGATGATAATCAATGGATATAAATCTTATTAACCTGAAAGCATTTTGAGATGTGAGATTACCAAAAATATGGTTTATACTCAGGTCATGTGTGATTGTTGTAGTTGCTGCGAGTGCACTTGTTGCACTAAATAAAAAGCATTAAAAATTAAAATCTTTTCTTATTAACCATTTATAAGGTGGTTAATTTTTATTAAATATAAGTTGTTTTTTTAATTATGTATGAAATTATGAATTATTTTTATACATTAATTACCTTGAAATGTTAAAACTTATAAAGATACTTTAAGTAGAGCAATTTATTAGTAGAAAATTATTAATCACATCAACCCAAGCACATTATCATCAATCCTTGCTATAGCATTAGGTGTTGTTATTTATTTTTATACACAATCAGGGTATGAATTTTCCAAAGTGACAATCTACGTGGTGGTAGGAGTATCAGCTATTTTTGCTTTAGCACTTCAAAAATATATGGAGAAAAAACGCATCCAAGAGCTTGATACATATGCTCAAGATAATCATTACAAATACTTTGAAAAACCAGACGACTCTTTGCTTGAAAGGCTTAATGGTTTTAAATCATTTAAATGGATCAGTTCAGAAAGATTTTTCAACATGCTGGTTGCTGATGCTAAAGATAAGAATCCAGATATTATTACTGCAAAAAAAACAGAAAGTGGCAACAATAATGTAGTTAGATATACTCAGGTTTTTTTCTTTAAGTTGGACAAGGACATCCCTAGATTTTTTATAAAGAAAAAAAATTTTTTTGAAAAAAATATCTACGGATTAGATACAAGAATAAAAAAAAGTTTAGAACTAACAAACTTCTCTTCAATAAAATTTAAACACAAACCTTTTCCAGCTAAAAACTATTATTGTTTTGCAGAAGGGGATGGCTTTGAAGACTTTATATCTATTGATTTCATTAATCTCTTGAATGCAGGCATTGAGAAAGGAAAGAAAAAAATCAATATTGAATCTAACGGTAAAAGTTTAATTTTTTTCGTCTACAACAAGCGACACTCAAAAGAAGATATAGATTATTATAAAAATCTTTTTTCTGCCTTAAAAAATAGCATTTTAGCTATATGAAATATTTATTTTAATAATGTAAGATTTCATTTTAGATAAAATTCAGTAAAAAATGGGGAAAACAAGAAAGAAGGGAACCTTTAATAAGGGAAAATTTAAGCAACTTGAATATTTTCTCAAAGGTCTCCGAGCCCCAATATTTAAATTGCTAAATCATAAATCCAAATATAAATATGATTGCCCAATCTGTGGTTATAACGGACCTTTTATGGACAAGAATAATCGCCTAAGAGCTAAATGCCCTAAATGTGGGGAGCTTGAAAGGGCACGAATGGCAATGCTGGTGGTTAATCAAATATATGATGATAACAAAGCATCCGAAACAGATGTCCTTCACATTTCTCCTGAAAACTTTTTAAGAAAGATCTTTAAAGAAAAATATAAGAGCTATATTTCTTCTGATTTATATCGAGAGGATGTAGATCACCAGTTTGATATTCAAAGCATACCTTATCCTGATAATTCTTTTGATCTGGTTTTTGCTTCACATGTTTTGGAGTATGTAAAAAATGATAGGCAAGCCATACAAGAAATAAAAAGGGTACTAAGGCCAGGGGGCCTAGCATTTTTACCTGTTCCCATGCTCCATGATAAAACAATTGATTTTGAAGAAAGACCACCAAATAAAAGGATTATAAGAGAGACTGGAATAGACTATTTTGATCGCTATAGAGAAGTTTTTTCTGAAGTAACCGTTTATGAGCCAGGTTCATTTGATGAAAAATTTAACTTAACTATCGATATGCAAGATATCTCAGATTCAAAAAAACATAATTACCAACTGCCAAATCTACTACCGGTCTGCTTAGTATAGACAGATATCGATTATTTCTTTCTAAAAGTCCATTCAATGGCTGCACCAATAGCCACCCCGACTGCTATCCAGACAGGTTCTTTGGTTAGCACAAAAACAACAGCGCCTATTGCTACGCCAACACCAATCCAGTTACCTGAATTTTTATTAATAAATTTCATGTTACTTCTCTTAATATTAAACCTAAGGTAATTTAAAAATGTCTTCTACTTTGCAGTTTAAGGTTTTTGCAATCTTTAACGCAAGAACAGTAGAAGGCACATAGATCCCATTTTCTATTGCATTTATACTTTTTCTTGAAACCTCTGCGCTCTCAGATAAATCACTTTGAGTTAATCCAGCTTTTTTTCTCAGCTGCTCAAGATTATTAATAAGTTTTTTATGATTTTTTCCCAAAACTATTTTTTTTCAAAATCTTCAACAGCGTTTGTTAATTCTTCACTTGTATTAGGATAGAGGTAACCAGCAATAATTTGACCAATGCCTATAGTACCAACTAAAGCTCCAACACCCTTTAAGATGTTACCCAAAAAGAACACACCAAAAAGGAAAAGACCAATTCCAACAAATAGTGTAACAACACCACTTCTTCTATAGTCGATCGGCTGTTTTTTTCTTTCATCAAGCAAGGCTACTAAATCTTCAAGCCTTGATGGATCGTCTATATTTTTAGATATCTCTAAAATTGTTTTATTTTTATCTTTGCTTTCTAAATACAACCACACAAAAACTGCAACCGGAATTATTATTCCTGTCAGCATTCCCAATGATGGTACTACTATTTCTGGACCCATTACTTTCTCCTATTTTTTTCAAAGCTTTCAACAGCATTATTAATCATCTCGACTTCATTCAATTGCCTGTAACCAAAATATATGCAAGTAAATCCAATTCCAACAAATATCAACCCCATGCCTGTAAACAACAAACCCATTGGATCATACAGAGCAATACCAACAAAACTTATTCCTAAACCTAAATTCATAATTATGTTATTTTTTTGACTTATCATATATCTCTCCAAAAAATGTAACGTAAACTTATCATCTTTTTTATGGGAAGTAAAGGTTACAATTAATTATTTTTCAAAAATGCCCAATTAAGTTTAGAATTAATGAATGAGTAAATTAATAAGTTTGTTATCTTTAAGTTTTTTATTTTCTTTTTCATCTTTTAGTTCAGCCCATGAACTTATGGCAGCAATTCAAAGCGAGGATAGAAGCCCTAAAAATATTCTTCGTGATGAATATAGAAATCCTGCAGAAACACTAACTTTTTTTCAAATAAAACCTGATATGAGGGTTGTGGAGCTGTCTCCTGGAGGAGGCTGGTATACAGAAATCCTAGCAAATTATTTGCATGAGCCAGGAATGTTGATTGCTGCACATTTTGATAAAGATTCTGAGGTTGGATATTTTAAAAGAGGTAGAGCAAACTTTGAAAAGAAAATGGCATCTAGCCCAATGTATACAAATGTAGAAATAGTAGATTTAAGCTCCAATCTTGCTGAAGAAAATTCTGTAGATGCAGTTCTAACTTTTAGAAACCTTCATAATTGGCTAGGCTCACAAATGGACTCCATATTTGCAAATAGTTTCAAGGCCCTAAAGCCCGGCGGTGTTTTTGGGGTTGTAGAGCATAGAGCCGATCCAGGAACATCTATAGATGATATGAAAAAAAGTGGCTATGTAACTGAAGAGCATGCGATTATGATTGCTAAAAGACATGGATTTGTACTTGTTGCAAAATCAGAAATAAATGCCAACCCAAAAGATACCAAAGATCATCCAAGGGGTGTCTGGACACTGCCTCCAAACCTTAGGCTTAAAGATGTTGATAGGAATAAATATTTATCAATAGGGGAAAGCGACAGAATGACCCTTTTATTTAAAAAGCCATAGGTATTAATATGCAATATAGAAATCTTGGAAAGTCAGGTCTTAAAGTTTCTGCTCTTTCATTTGGCTCTTGGGTAACTTTTCACAAGCAAGTAGATTCTAAGCTTGCAGAAAGGATGTTTGGTATGTGCCTAGATGCTGGAGTAAATTTTTTTGACAATGCAGAAGGTTATGAAAGAGGTATGTCAGAAATTGTAATGGGAGAGGCTCTTAAAAGCCTAGGTAGATCAAGAGACTCCTACTGTGTAAGCTCAAAAGTTTTCTTTGGAGCTCACGATAATCCACTTCCAACTCAAATGGGCTTAAGTAGAAAGCATGTAACAGAGGCATGCAATCAAGCCCTTCAAAGACTGCAGGTTGATTATTTAGATTTATATTTTTGCCATAGAGCAGATCCTGAAACTCCTATCGAAGAAACTGTCTGGGCTATGCATAATCTAATAACCCAAGGAAAGGTATTGTATTGGGGTACCTCTGAATGGGCTGCACATGAAATCGAGGCAGCATATGAATTTGCTCTTGCAAACAACCTTACACCCCCAACCATGGAGCAGCCACAATACAATTTACTAGATAGACAAAGATTTGAAGTTGAATATAACCCCATTTTTGAAAAATATAACATGGGAGCAACTACATGGTCTCCTCTTGCATCCGGAGCTTTAACAGGAAAATATCTAGAAGGTGTTCCGGAAGGCTCCAGGGCATCTTTGAAGGGTTATGAATGGCTAAGAAAACATATGATTGACTCAGATAGGGGCCAAGAAAGAATGAAAAAAGTTTCAGCATATATTGATATCGCAAAGAACTATAATTTAGACCCTATTAAGCTTGCTATAGCTTGGTGTTTATTAAATAAAAATGTTTCAACAGTAATTCTTGGCGCTTCAAACACAATGCAACTGGAAGACAATCTCAAATCCATAGATTATTTGGATGAATTTGATAACCAGGATTTAGTTAAAAATTTAAACAGTCTTTAGTTTGAAGAAAAATATTGCAAAAACTATTCACTGGATAGGGTTTGTTGTATTTCTTTTTATGTTGCTGGCAACGGCTTTAGATAAAAGCAAAGACGAAGTGCTAATTCATCTCATCGCTTCTAGCACACCCTTAATTACAGCTATTATTATTAGATTTTTACTTACAAAAGAAGTACAACTATGGCCTTTTAAAGGAAAGAAACGGTGAACTTTTCAATAGTTTAGACTGTCTTGTCATATAAATAGGAAAAAAATTATGAATGAAAAATATATACAAGCACTAATTTTAGGATCTTTAATTGGGGGCGCCATTCTTTTTGATGATTTTGTAAAGCCAAAAAAAGAAAAGAGTATGAAGAAGCATATGATTATAAAATCAGATTTTAAAGAAGAAGATCTTCCTGATATAGAAGATATCCAGAAAATAGATGTTCTACAAAATATGGATATTATTAAAGGTTTAGACTTTGAGAGCATTAAAAATTTAGAAGATGTAGATGTTCAAATAAAAGTCGAAATTAAGAAAGAAGATAAAGAAGAAGACTAAAATTTTTTTAAAATAAAATAGTTATATTATTTATAGATAATTCTTTCTACAAAAACACATATATTTTTTTTGCCCTATATAATTTAATTTAACTAGAAATAAACTCTTGGGAGAGGAAGATGAAAAAATATATTTTTGCTTTAGCTTTAGTCTTGTCGGTTGGAGCTCACGCATTTGAAGTAAGCGGCAATCATTTTGAGGGCAAATTTAAAATTGATTCGATGGCTGTTGGTGAAAATGAAGTAACAGTTAATGCATCAAGCGCGGCAGCAGATGTTGGACAGTATGGTAAGGTTTATGTTTCCTACACATTTACACAAAATCCATACATTCCAAATTCAGGTACTTGGAAAGGCCATGGAAGAGGTATGAGTCCAGATGGCCAGCTTCAAGCTGGTATTTTAATGGGCGTTTGGACAAGAGATGGAAGCGTCTTCAATATGAAGTCAGTAGATAGTGTGACAGATGGCATTAATTATGTTCAGGGCACTATGGATGTCTTAACGGGCGATATTGATTTAGATATATATCCTGTTAAGTAAAGCTTATCTAAACAATATAAGCTGCTCATAAATAGGCGGCTTATATTTCTTTAAGGTCATTAAGTGAACATCAAAATAGTATTCTCATCTATTTTAATATTATTTTTATACTCATGCGGCGGAGGCGGCGGGGAGAATTCTGATCAACTACAGTTAAATATTAATTATCCACCAACAATTTCTGGAACAATTTCTAATACAAGAGTTGGCGAGACTTTTTCTTTTACACCAACGACTTTTGATAGTGACGGTGATACTTTAACATTTAGTATATCGGAAAAGCCTGGCTGGCTTACTTTTGATGATTCAACAGGCTCCTTAAATGGCATAGCGCCAGAAGATACCTTAGGTAGATCATATACCTTTACCATCACTGTCACAGATGGCCAAAATCAAGCAAGTCTTGGACCTTTATCTTTTTCTGTTACCCCGCCAATATTTTTTATAAGTTTTGACTTAGGTAACATGGATCCATACAGAAATATGGATTTTGAATTAGCTGCGTGTTTTGTAATGCAAGATAATGCCGAATGTATAGATTCAGAGGAAATTTTTACAATTAATTCAAATGGTGTTTATTCATATAAACATGGCATTGAAACTGGATATTCATTTGAAGTTAAGGTTGACAGAGAACCTGCAAGACAAGAATGTTCTTTAGATTTATCTGAGGGGGTTATAGAGGCTAAAGATATTGTTATAAAAGTGGACTGTCAAAAAGACGAATCAGCAGCCCTATTTTTACTTGAAACTATGCATAAAATTCGTTTAACAATGTCAATTGATGAGTGGCAAAGGTTTGTTTTAGACACCGAAAGAGCAAACTATAAGACTGGAGATGCTAATGGCAATGTTACAGAGTGGAATACTTGGAGTCATAGCGAAGTATACAGACAAGTCGATTTTGAATATTTAGACGAGTCAGGAAATGTGATAGAAGCTCTCAATAATGTTGGTTTTAAAATGAAAGGTAATACAAGTCGACAATGGCCAGAAGAGTACGATGATTCAGATGGGAACTGGAATCCAAGACCCCGCAGATTTAGCTTTTCATTAAAATTCGATGAAAAATTTGATGAAGATGAGGGAGTATATTCATGCATAGATAATTCTGGTTTTCCCGCTGCTGTAGAAGGTCATCCTTGTTGGTCCAGAGTCGGAAAAGATTTGGCGGAAGTCCCCGAAAATGATGATAGAGAATTTATGGGATTGGAAAAAATATTTTTTAGATATAACAGAGACGATCCTTCATATCAAAGAGAGCTTTTAGCTCACGATATTTTTAATTCTTATGGAATACCGCTATCTAGAGTAGCTCATGCAAACATAGAGTTAGTAATTAATGGTGATGGAGATTATTTTGGCAAAACCCTACCAATAACTTATAACATGGGTGTTTTTCAAATGGTTGAGCAAGTCGACAAGCCATTCCTAAAAAGGTTTTTTGGTAAAAACGGTTTTTTATTCAAAATTGGAGGCGGTGATTTAGCAGGATCGCAAGAAATAAATCCCCTTTGCGTATTCTATGAAGAATCTGATAAATATATAGACAAAAATTTTTGTCAAATTGGTGTTGAGAAATCCGATCCCGAATCGAGAGAAGAATGGCTTGGATCAGCTAATTATTTAAATCCTTCTTTTGTAAATTCTGATATTAACGATGGTGGAGAAGAATCTCAATTTAAGCCTTATAAACCAAATTATGACTTAAAGTCGAAAAAAAAGAGTATTGATGAGGGAAGAATGCTATTACAAGATTTTATTAGATTTGTTCAGACTAGCCCTAGCGCATCAACACTATCAGAGCAATTTGATGTTGATGGGTTTATTAAGGCCCAAGCAGCAGAAATAGTTATTGGGGCTGTTGATCATTATGTAAGAGTTGCTAACAATTATTATCTTTATTTTAATCCGTTAACTGAAAAGTGGATATATATGCCAAATGACTTTGACTTCACATTTAGAGATCATCATCCACTGGCATGGGGTACGCCTGAATGGGCCGCTGCTTTTAGAGATATAACTGGTACTTTTGCCTTTCCTGCAAATAATAAAGTTGATTGGGCATCAAGAGAACTTGGAGATGTTAGCCCAATATTATGGGAAATAGTTTTTTCCGATGATGGCAATAAAGATTTACTGTATGAGCATATAAGATTTATTATTGATAATTATTTGCAATGGAGCGAGGTATCTCAAAAATTATATTCTAGAAATAATCTTGTTAGAAACGCAATTAATCAAACTGATGCAGCACTACCTAGCGGTTGTGAGGTTATATATAACCCCCAGGCAATTGATGCTGCTGATTCGACCAACTTGTGTGACGAAAAAGATATCTCAATTAGTAAATTTATTGAGCTACGAATTCAAGCCTTAAATGAGGAGCTTTTAAACAACGGGTTTTAGGAATATTATTAATTATGATTAAAACCTTAGATCATTTAATAGTTGCTGTAGGTGACCTTGATAAGGCAGAAAAAAATTATTCTACTGTCTTTGGAGCAGATCCTGTCTGGAGAGGTGAACATACAGAATACGGCACTGAAAACTCCTTGTTTAATTTCAATAATACCTATTTTGAACTTCTAGCTGCCAAGGGCGATGGCTTGGGAGCGATGCTAGTTAATCATGCCCTTCAAGATACGGGAGAAGGTTTAATAGGAATAGTTTTTGGAACAGATAATTTAAAAGAAACACACCAAACACTTTCAGACAAAGGTTTTCTCTTAGGTGATGTTTCAAATGGAGAGGGCGCAAACTTTAAGAATAATAAAATTAGAAAGTGGCAGAATTTATTTTTACCACCAGAGCTGACTAGAGGAATTTTTTCTTTTTTGATTGAACATACTGAGGGAACCTTGCCAATAGTAGATAGATTTGAATCCTCAATGGTTAATAAGTTAGATCATGTTGTAATAAATACAAATGATGCAGATGGATTTATCAACGTCTATAAAGATATTTTTAATATCAGACTTGCCTTGGATAAATTTGTTGATGAATGGAAAAGCAGAATGCTTTTTTTTCGTTTAAATAAAACAACAATTGAGGTTATAGAAAAGAAAAATGATGAGGAGCCAAAAGATTCTTTATGGGGCCTATCATGGGAGGTTGATAATATTGAAGAGGCGCACAAAAGACTTGAAAAAGCAGGCGTAGAAATCACGCCTATAAAAAAAGGTATTAAAGAAAATACGATGGTTGCGACCATAAAGTCACATACACACAATGTACCAACCTTGTTGATACAACATACATGACAGATATAACTTATAACCAGGTATACGCAGTAGGAGTGCCTATAGTTCTCTTTATGATATTGGTTGAAGTTTTGGCTTCTAGTTGGGATAAAAAATCTTATTATAAAAAAGGCGATACTTTATGTACTATTGGCTTGCTCCTAGGCAATATTGCAATGGTTTATGCCTTTAAAGGTTTAACGTTAGCCCTTCATTTTTATATTTTCCAATTCAAGCTTTTTGATATATCACAAAGCATGCCTTTATGGGCTAACTGGATGCTGACTTTTGTCTTAATAGATTTTGTTTTTTATATTTATCATCGAATGTCACATAGAGTTAGATTTTTATGGGCAATTCATATGAGTCATCACTCAAGCGAGGAGATGAACTTTGCAGTATCTTTTAGGCAAGCATGGTTTGGGCCTATTTCAAAAATACCTTTTTTTATTATGTTACCTTTGATTGGACTAGACCCAACAATTATTGCAGTTGCAGGAGTTATAAGTACTCTTTGGGGAATTGTTGGACATACTCAAATTATTGATAAACTTGGACCTTTAGAATGGATTTTTAATACCCCCTCACATCACAGAGTTCATCACGGATCTAATGAGCAATACATAGATAAAAACTATGGAAATCTTTTAATAATTTGGGACAAAATGTTTGGAACTTTCGAACCTGAAAAAGAACCAGTTACTTATGGGTTAGTTAAGAATGTAAATACATTTAACCCAGTGACAATAACGTTCATGGGATGGAAAGCAATTATGGATGACATCAAACAATCAAAAAGTATTTCACAGGCTTTGCATTTATTTTTTGGTCCGCCTAACACTAGAAGCAAGGAGATGTTTTGAAGACTTTAAAGGAAGAGGCTGTATTTAATTCAGCAGCTAGTAATTTATGGGAAATCCTATCTGATGTAACTCGCTGCGACTGGATAGATACTGTTGATAATATTGAGATGGAAGGTGACTGCAGAGTGTTTGAGATGTCAGGAATGGGAAAAATTAAAGAGCGTATTATTAAATTAGACAATGAGTCTATGCAGCTTCAATATTCGGCAGTAGAGACGATGGCACCAATAAACCATCATCTGACAACTATTAAAATTTCAGAAGTAACTGACAATAAGTGTTTGCTTAACTGGACAACTGAAATTGACCCAGAGATATTTGCAGATGCTATTCACCAAGGAATGTTGATTTCAATAAGCGGACTTAGAAAAGTTTTAGATGAATCTTAGTTGTCTTCAAAACCTATATATTTTACAAAATTACTATTATCAGCTCTCACTGAGCGGACGTGGTTTGCCGGGAAGTCATCGTCAGGATAACCCATAGCTATACAAATCATTATATTTTGATCGTCAGGTATTTGAGCGTGCTCTCGAACAACATGAGATTGCATAATTCCTTGGCCATTAATAACACAACCTATTCCTCTCTCCCATGCAGCTAAGACAATTCCATAAGCTAATGATCCCAGACCAAATTGACTGATTGCTGCTGGTTCTAAATATTTATCATAAGTAAGTACTAATGAGACCGGTGCATCAAATTGTCTAAAGCCTCTCAACATCCAATCCATACGTTTTTCTTTATCATCTCTTTCAATTCCCATGGCCTCGAAAAGCTGGATAGCAACATCGATTTGATTTTGTCTATGAACACCCTCGTATTCTTCTTTATAAGGAAAGTCTCTGACATGAGGCTTACCAGCCATTGTTTCTTCAATGTTGCCCTCCCTTATTTTATTTAAAACATCACCAGCAACTGCATGAATATGCCATGTTTGAGTGTTATATGAAGTTGGAGCCCATTTAGCAGCATCAATAATTTCATCGACCAACTCTTTTGGGACAGGTTTATCCAAGAAGCCTCTTACGCTTTTTCTTGATTCAGCAAATTCTTTAAAATTCATAATAATAATTTTATTTTTTTTGATTTTGGCATATTTCAGTATTTTTTAACACGCTCATTTTTATGTATACAATGATAAGAAATGAAAAATCAAAACGTTTATAAAATCTTAAGTATTAGAGAATGGGACAAAGCTCAACAATTAGGATATATAAATACAGATTTAGATAAAAAAGATGGTTTTATTCATCTTTCAAACGCTAATCAATTAGCGGCAAGTTTAGAGTTATACTTTTCTGATCATGAAGAAGTCATATTGCTTCTGCCTAAAATGAAAAAAATTGAATCTTATTTGAAATACGAACCGACTGATGCAGGCAGCAAGCGAAAGGGTTTTTTTGCTCATCTATATGGCAATTTAATGATAGAAGATGTTGAAAAGTCATGGCCAATAAAAAGAGGGGCCTTTCAATTACCGCAGTCCATCCTTTTAGAAGCGGAGTCTATTTAATTAATTTGAAACTAGACTAGTATGTAAAGTTTAAGTATTCTAAAAAGCATGAAACTTAAACTACCTTTTTCTGATAAAAATCTTCACTGGACCACTGTTACAAGTGAAAAGGTGCTTTTAGCAATTATAGGAATTGCAACATGTATTGCTGCTGCTCAATATCTTTTTCAAATGTACGAGGCAAGAGAGATATTATTAGCAGATTTATTTTTGCTATTTATCTATGTAGAAATTATAGGCATGGTAGGGGCTTTTTATAGCACTAACAGAATACCTGTAACCTTGCCGATAATTATTGCTATAACTGCCCTATGCAGATTGATTGTCATGCAGGGAAAAGAGATGGATGCTCTTATGCTAATAGGAGAGGCAAGTGCTGTTCTTATATTGGCTGCAGCTGCATATATTATGAGCCTTAAGGACAAAGTTAGTCTCGAAAAGAAAAAAGAATTCGCTGAAGACAAGAGCCCAGAAAATTAGGGATGGAAATTTTTAGCTACCTGGTTTTTGCTTGGTTTTTTATTCATTTTATAGAGTGCTTTGTATATAAAAATCTTATTGCAAAATCTCCTCACGGCAAAACTCAGGCCATTATTTATACTATGTTATTTGGTATTCTCTACTTAAGGAGAATCAAGCCGAAGAATTAAAGTTTTCTTTATGGAAATCTTTTATTGCTGAGTCTACCAATGCATCTCTTTCTTTAAGCTCTTGATATAAATTAACTGAATTAAGAGTTTTGCATCTGCTTAAAGCAACGTATGTCTGACCTGTAGCAAAAGCACCATTACCAAGATCAATGGAGCAACTTTCTAATGTTAAACCTTGCGCCTTGTGAATAGTTACAGCCCAGCCAAGCTTTAGTGGGAATTGTTTAAAAGATGAAACTATTTCTTCTTCCATCTCATCATTATATTCGTCGTATACATATTTAATCTTATTCCACTCTTCTCTTTTAACTTTAAAAATCTCATCTCCAACTTTTACTCTTAAAAACCTTCCTTTTTTATCAGAACAGTTTGTGACCACCCCAATAGTTCCGTTTACCCACCTTCCCTCACTATCATTTTTAATAAACATTACTTTTGCATCCTTTTTTATTCTAAGATTTCTTGGCGCAGGAAGATCGTTATCATTAAGCTCTCCAAGCTCTTCAGATTTTGCAGAGGTAGCAGGGCCATCTATTTCGTTCAGCATTGCCTCATTAATTTGGTCGGCCCTATACTTTCTAGTTGTGATTATTAATGAAGATTCATTTTCAAACTCTGGATTAAAGCATCTCCTATTTATTTTATTTATAGATTCTGAAAGATTCTCTCCTAGTCGTATATTGTTCAGTAAAGAATAAAAGTCTTCATCCTCACTTTGCCTAAAAGAATATGTGAGCTCAAAAAAAGCTGGAGCCTCTATTTCTTTAAAGCTATTGGAGCTAAAAAAATATACAGACTCATATCTTTCATCAATAGCGTCAATCTCATTATCTTTTACTACTGGAGGAAGTTGAAAAAGATCTCCACATGCCAAAACATGAATGCCGCCAAAGGGCTCTGAAGAGTTTCTATGTAGTTTCAAAGTTTCAGATATAGCATCAAGCATTGGAGCCCTAACCATAGAGATTTCATCAATAATAAGTAACTCTAGTTTTTTAAGTAATTTTTTAAATCTTGGATCATTAGACTCTTGAATTTGAGGGAAAATATCAAAACCTATTCTAAAAGCAGAATTAATTGTACTCCCTCCAATATTAAGTGCTGCAACTCCGGTTGGAGCTACAACTATCTTTTTGAGATTATTTTCTTCAAGGACTTTTTCAATTAGTGTGGTTTTACCAGTTCCAGCTGCTCCTGTGAGGTAAATGAATTGTTGAGTATCAGAATCTAACAGTTCAAGAATTTTATCTAACGTGTTATCAAAAGTTTTTAGCTCATCTTTGATACTGGAGTCTTTCATTTATTAAAAAGTATTTTTTGGCATGATTGGATGTAAGATTATATGATAAAAAAACAACTCTTTTGAGAGCCTATATAATTCGTTAAAGTACAAAGTTATAAATGAATATCCAAGACTGTATAGTATGTAGCAGTAATCTAGTCGAGCCATTTCAAACGTCTGATAGTTTAAATTACTGGCACTGTAATTCATGCGAAGCCAGGTTTTTAGACAAAAAACATCATATAGATAAAGACTCTGAAAAGAAAAGATATTTAGAGCATGAGAATATTATTGAAGATCAAGGCTATAGGAATTTTTTGTCTAAACTTTCGAGTCCTTTAATGGATAAAATTAATCCAAATGCAAAGGGCTTAGATTTTGGTTGTGGTCATGGACCAGCTCTAGCAGATATATTCACAAAGAATAAATATGTAATAGATCTATACGATCCATTCTTTTTCCCCAATAAAGAAATCTTCTCTAAAACATATGACTTTATAACGTGCACTGAAACAGCTGAACATTTCTTTAACCCCAAAAAAGAATTTGACCTTATAAATACATTGCTTAAAAAAGACGGGTGGCTTGGTGTGATGACATGCTTTTTGACGTCTCATGATGCTTTCGATTCATGGCACTATAGAAGAGACCCAACCCATGTTGTATTTTATGCTGAAAAAACTTTTGAGTTTATAGCTAAACAAAGAGATTGGAATTGTGAAATTATTGCTAAAGACGTAGTATTATTTAATAAAAATTAATTGGGGAGATTTATATGTTTAGTCATGTAATGTTAGGCGCCAACGATATTGAAGAGTCTAAAGCTTTTTATGATGCTACTCTTTCTGTCTTAGGAGCAAGACCAGGAAAATTATCTTTAAACCACGATGGTCACACAAGATATATATATTTTGTAAATAATCAAAATAGCTTCATTATTTCTCAGCCTATAAATAACAAAGAAGCATCTCATGGTAATGGTGCAACGATAGGTTTCAATGCATCAAGTGAAGAGATGGTTAATGAATGGTATGAGGCAGGAAAAAAAGTAGGAGGCCTAGACCCAGAATTATGTGAGCCACCTGGAGTTCGAGAGGGTGGAGGAGTAAAAATGTATTTGGCATATTTGCTTGACCCTTCTGGAAATAAAGTATGCACCATGTTCAGACTCCCAAGAGAATAGGGCAATTATTATCTTGTCTAGACTTGGAATAATTTAAACAAATGACTAAAACAGTTCTTATTTGCATTTCTATTCTGCTAGTTATTCTCGCAGCTTTTTATGGACCGAAAGTTACTAGACTTTATAAGCTTGCAAACTTATATAACGAAGACAAAATCGCAAGCAACTTTATTAATATAGATAAAATATTTCAAGTTTCAGAGCCTATACCATCTTCTAATAACCCTCATTCTTTTCCAAGGCGGGATTTTGATCTTCCAGCTACTTACTATTTTGAAGGTCAAGAAAGGAACCTTGAGGAAGGTTTATCACATTTTAAAACAGATGGACTTATGGTTTTGCACAACGGTAATTTGCTATATGAAAATTATTGGAATGGTAACAGTCCAACAAGCCAACATATAGCTTTTTCAGTAACCAAATCATTTGTCTCAGCTTTGGTGGGAATAGCTCATCAAGATGGATTAATAGATAGCATTGAAGATCCAATCACAAAATATTTACCAGACTTTAATGGGACTGGGTATGAGGGTGTGCGCATTAAAGATATATTACAGATGTCTTCAGGCGTTAAGTGGAATGAAGATTATGCTGATCCAAACTCTGACATAAATAGATTTGGAAGAACCATAGCCAAAGGCTCGTCTTTTAGAGGTTTTGCTAAAACCCTTGAAAGAGATAAGGAGCCAGGAACTTTTCACCATTATGTGAGCATTGATACACAAATTTTGGGCTTTTTGCTTGCTGAAGTAACGGGTATGTCACTAAAAGACTACTTGTATGAAAAGCTTTGGAATAAAATTGGAATGGAAGATGAAGCCTATTTTATTGTTGATAATGACGGTGTTGAAATGGCTCTCGGCGGCCTTAATGCAACCTTAAGAGATTACGCAAAGTTTGGACTTTTATATGCAAATAGAGGCCAATGGAATGGAGAAAATATTGTTCCATCAAGCTGGGTTGATGCATCACATCAAACAGATGCTCCACATTTGATACCAGGAGAACACGATTTTTCATCCTCTCCGTGGGGGTATGGATTGCAGTGGTGGGTGCCCGGGTTTCCTGATACAGACTATACTGCTTCAGGAGTTTACAACCAATATATATACATAGACCCTTTAAAAAATGTTGTAGTTGCAAAAACCTCATCAAATCATAGATTTACTGCTGAAAAAGAATATTCAAAGGCAGCTCATGTGGCCATGTTTAGAGCTATAGCAAAAAGTATTGATTAAAAATGCCAAAAATATATTTAGTCATATGCACTATATTAGTATTTTCATGTCAGGAGCCACTTCAAGAAAATAAATACACACCTCCTGCTGAAAAAGAATTTTTTAATAATAAGTTTTATATAAATCTTGAAGTCAATGAGTTCTGGTCAAGGGCAGCAAAGATCAATCTTTTAGATAATCAACAGATTAACTTTGAAAAAAGTAATAAAAAAGCATCCTTTGTAATTAATCCAAAAAATATACAAGACTATATAAATTGTGGAAAAATGAATGACGAACTGTATGTCAATTATATTGAAAGAATTTTTGAATCATCATTGACCATTGAAACAACTATTGAGGCAATCCCATTTAATAATTCTTCAGAAATAGAGATTATTTCAAATTATCAATTTACATCTATTGAAACGGGAACGAGATGGGATTTTGCAACTAATGAATCCAAATTAATTTTAGTCGGAACACCAGCATACGGTGCTGAGCCTTACAGAAAGTGTCTTTCTAAAAATCTATTAGAGTCCAACCTTATTAAAGCATTACTCTTATTAGAGTAGCTAAATAATAAATATAAATTTTATATTTTTATTAGACCACACATGATGTTATAACTATATTAAAAGTAATTTAAATACATGGGGGGAATCATGAAAAATAAATTATTAGGAGTATTATTTTTATTTACTTCAATCAGCCTAACCGCTGGAGATCATGGATCTCATAGTCATGGTGGTATGGGTAACTCAGAGGACTGGGAGATAAAAGCATACACATCAGCTGCACCTGCATTTATTGGAGACCATGCTACTGTTATTGGGGCTTCAGGAAAAGTATTGAGAGAGGGCACAAATGGATGGAGATGTGAGCCTTTTATGCCTATGCCAAAAGATGGCTTTAAAGACCCACATGAATCTGCAGCTGCATGCTCAGATAAGAATGCTGTTGCTTGGGCGAATGCATACAAATCAAACACTAAACCAGAATTAGATGGAGATGGTTGGATCTGGATGCTCCATGGTGATTTGGGCGTAGACAATTTTAAGCCTTACACCGATGGACAAAAAAATGCAGGACATAAGCATTTTATTGAATCTGGTGCCCATTTAATGTTGATGCCAAAAGACCCGTCTTCAATGGATGGCCAATCTACTGACTATACAACAGGAGCTCCATATGTGATGTTCAAGGGTACGCCTTATGTTCATCTTATGATTCCAGTTAATGGTTATTACGATTACCAACCGGAGTCAGCACCTAAATAAAAAAGAAGCGCTGCCTGAAGGCAGCGCCTGCTTAAAATTGAAAAACTAATTAGCATCTTTGAATAGTTTTTAATATTGTTTCTTAGATAAATTAAGGTTATCTTTATAGTTCACTTGGGGGACTAATATGGAAAGATATACAAATTTTAAAGATTTTTATCCTTACTATTTAAGCGAGCATAGCAACAAAACAACAAAATTATTACATTTTATTGGAACTACTATAGCTATTTATCTTTACATAAGGTTCTTCATGACTTTTGATTTAATGTATTTGCTATATTCATTAATAGCTGGATATGGGTTTGCATGGATAGGTCATTTTTTTGTCGAGAAAAATAAACCTGCCACCTTCAAATATCCTTTTTGGAGTTTCATTGGCGATCATAAGATGTACTTAGAAATACTCCAAGGTAAACATAAAATTTTTTAATACCCAATGGAAACGTATCAAATAGTTATTTTGGGGCTATTCTTTGGTCTTGTACTTTTAGAAATCATATACACAAATTTCTTCAGCAAACACAATCAAAGGCCAAAAGATGGAGTGGTTGAACTATTTGGCTTCTTTCAATTGAATTTTCTTGTGCTTCCATTGGTTTTTGGTTTTGGCTATGGTTTAACTGAAACTTTTTTTCCAGCCACCAAGGGCCTAATTTCTGAATGGGGATTTTTTGCAATATTTGGCTTGCTTTTAATTTTTGATGATTTAACGCAATACTGGTGGCATAGAACTTGTCACAATGTACCTGTTTTATACAACCTTCATAGAGCGCATCATGACTCTGAGTATATGTCTATTAGAATTGTTTACAGGAATGCTCTTTTATATTACATATTAATGCCAGGACTTTGGTTTGCAGGAGCTCTTTTTTATTTGGGTTCAGGATGGGTTTATGCTTTTTATATCGTAATAAAGCAAGCTGTAATATATGGAGCTCATACAGATTTAAGATGGGATAGAAAACTTTATGAGATTAAATGGATGAGTCCAATTATGTGGGTCCTTGAAAGAACTATATCTACACCTTCAACTCACTGGATGCATCATGGAAAACACTTAACTGATGAGAATACTCATTACAAAGGCAACTACGGTAATTTATTATTTTTGTGGGATGTGATTTTTGGCACTGCAAAGATAACAAGGGAATATCCAAAAAAAGTTGGAGTTGAAAACTTATCAGAAGTATCTGCGCTAACTCAATTATTTTGGCCAATCTTCAGATCTCCGCAGGAGCATGAAACTGAAAAAGTTTAAATGCTAGATGTTGACCATTTCTTTTGGGAGAACCCTCCCTGGGGAGACGGAAAACAAAAATATAGGTTAGGACTTAAGCCAATTTCTGAAGATGAATGGCTGAATAGAAAAATTGGACCCAATCTTTACTCACATAAGAAAGAATTACTAGATAACAAATATAATGATGTTGTTGCTGTAACAAGCGATTCCTTTGAAGCACAAGAAATTTTAAGTGAGAAATTTAACTTAAGAGAGTCAATTTATAATGATCTAATTGCTGATATGAGCTTACTCATTCAAGATGATTTGTGCCTAATTAGAGCAAAAGGAGATCAAGAGCTTTTAGCTGCAAGCATTTGCTCTCCAAGTTATTGGAATGTTAAGTCAAAAATAGGAAAGCCGTTGAGAGAAATCCATCACCCTGTAACAACACTCAATGAAAAAATTGGCGATAGAATTTCTACTTTCATAAAACAAGCTCCGCTTATGAAGCCATTTGCAAGGCAAAATTGGTTAATTCACGGAGATACAGAAAGGTTTCATCTTGTTGAAGAAGATTCATTGTTTGATGATCCAGCACAATGGTTTATAAGATCTGAGAAAGAAACATTGTGCAGATTTCATGAAGATTATTCATTATTTACTATCAATGTTATGTTTCAACCACTTTCATTAATTCATAACTACCCAGAACAAAAACGAAATTTAATTACCAGCATCAAAACTTTCGACGCAGAAGAAATAGATTATTTTGGTGGCGATGAAAAAGTAAGGTTATTGCAAAAATATCTTTTGTCTTAAATAGAGTAAAATATATCTTAAATATATATACATTGGGGAGGTATAAATATGATTGGTGGAATTACCTATATGGGATGGTTTCATACTATTGTTGGCATACCAGCTATCATAGTAGGCCTTTATCTTTTATTTAGAGATAGATTTATTTTTATAAATACTGGACTGGCAAAATTCTATTTGATTGCTACTGTTGTAACCTCGGCATCATCATTGTTTATATATAGAGCAACTGGTTCTTTTAACACCGCCCACATCCTGTCTGTGATGACTATTTTTGCTGTCCTTTTTGCTTATGTTCTTCATAAAAAGAGCATTTTTGGATTTTTAAATCATTATCTGAAGCAGCTTGCATTAACCGGAACAGTTTTTTTTAGCATGCTGCCAACGACTGCAGAAGTGCTTCAGAGAGTGCCGCCAAGCAACCCACTTGCGAGCTCAATTGAAGACCCTCTAGTTCAAAATTTTTATATGTCGTATGTAGTTATTTTTGGGATTTTTTCTGTTTATCAAATTATTAAAATTTCAAAAGGAGAGATGAATGAAATTTAATAGTCATGATGAACTAGTAAATACCTCAAAAGAGGCCCAGAAAAAATGGCGACTAATACCTGCTCCAAAAAGGGGAGAGATAATTAGAGAATTTGGCAATGAATTAAGAAATCAAAAAGCTGATTTAGCTAGAGTCATTACAAAAGAAGCAAGAAAAATTGTGTCTGAAGCAGAGGGGGAAGTCCAAGAAGCAATTGACATGTGTGATTTCGCTACTGGTTTAAGTAGGCAACTTTATGGGCTAACTATGCCAAGCGAAAGGCCCGATCACAGATTACAAGAACTATGGCAGCCGCTTGGAGTGGTTGGCTGCATAACTGCTTTTAATTTTCCAATGGCTGTGTTTGCTTGGAATTTTTGTTTAGCCTCAGTATGCGGTAATAGTATTATTTGGAAGCCAAGCCCGCATGCAACAGGATGCGCTGATGCTATTAAAAAAATATGGGATAAAGTTGCAGGCGATCACAAAGAATTATTACTTATCCTTAATGGTGGTAATGAAGAAGCAATAGCTTTATGCAAAGATTCAAATATTCCTCTTATATCTGCTACCGGAAGTACTCAAATGGGTAAAGAATTAGCTCCATTAGTATCAGAAAGACTGGGTAGAACATTATTGGAGCTGGGCGGTAACAATGCTGCAATTATTTGCCCAACAGCTGATTTGGATTTGACTGTTAAAGGAGTGACTTTTTCGGCAGCAGGGACAACTGGACAAAGATGTACAACATTAAGAAGAGCCTTTGTTCATGAAGATATATATGAAGAATTTATGCATAAACTTCATGCATATTATGCAACCCTAAAAATTGGCGATCCTTCTGATACAGCTTCTCAATTAGGTCCACTAATCTCTGAAAAAAGCTTTAATGATATGCAGAATGTGCTGACATCCCTTAAAGAAAAAAATGTAAAAATTCACGGCGGCCAAAGGCTTGAGATTGCTGACCCAAAAGAATTTTATGTAATGCCAGCCATAGTTGAAGTAAATAAAGTTGAGGATGAAATGCTTGCAGAGACTTTTGCACCAATTTTATACGTCAAAAAATTTACAGAGCTCAAAGATGCTATTCATATGCAAAATAATGTAAAACAAGGATTAAGTAGTTCTATCTTTACCAATGATGTTAGAGAATCAGAATTATTCTTAAGTTCTGAAGGAAGCGATTGTGGAATTGCTAATGTAAACATTGGAACAAGCGGCGCTGAAATTGGGGGCGCTTTCGGTGGTGAGAAAGATACAGGCGGCGGAAGAGAATCAGGCTCAGATTCATGGAAAGCTTATATGAGAAGAGTCACGGCAACTGTTAATTATGGTAGCGAGCTACCGCTTGCCCAAGGAGTAGAATTTGATGAAAGCTAAAATAGCCATAATTGGAAAAGGCAATATTGGTTGGGCCATAAAACAATTATTAAAAGACGATTATGAAATAAAGCATGGAGATATCACAGAAGGTCTTGATGCTAGAGATATCGTTCAAGTTAGAGAATTTCTAAAAGGAACGGATGCTGTTATATCTGCAGGACCTTTTGCCATAAATCAAAACATTGGAACTGTTGCCTCAGAGATGGGCATTGGATATTTTGATTTGACTGAAGATGTTGAGACTACTGAATTTATTAGAAGTATAGATTCTCAAAGTATTATGATGCCTCAATGCGGATTGGCTCCAGGAGCAATTAATATTTGTGCTGCTGGCATGATCAATCAATTTGATAATGTAAAAGAGGTAATGATGAGAGTTGGTGCGCTACCTCGTTTTACCAATAACGAGATGAGTTACTACTTGAGCTGGTCTACTAACGGATTGATTAATGAATATTGCAACGAGGCTGATGCTATATATGAGGGTAAATCAATAAAAGTTATGCCTCTTGAAGGTGCTGAAAAACTAACAATAGAAGGTGAGTCATATGAAGCATTCAATACCAGTGGTGGCTGCGCGACCATGTGTGAAACGTATGAGGATAAGGTTGAAAATCTATCATATAAAACCATCAGGTATCCTGGACACTTAAATCACATGAAGTTTTTATTTAATGATCTTCATTTAAAGAAAAATAAAGATATTTTGGAAAAGCTTTTTGATAAAGAAGTTCCCAGAACAACTAATGATGTTATTGTTTTTTATGTAAAGGTTATTGGAGAAATCGACGGAATTCTTCAAGAGAAAACCTATTTAAAGAAAATTTATGGCGATGATAAGTTTAGTGCAATTCAAAGAACTACTGCCTCAGGGGTGTGTAGCGTTTTAGATATGTATGTAAATGGAAAAATTAAATCCACAGGTTTTATAAAACAAGAATCCATTTCTTGGGATGATTTTATAGACAACAAATTTGGAAAGGTTTACACCTAATTAATCTTTGTAAATAAATATTTCATCAAGAGATACTTCAAAAAATCTGGTGAGTTTTATTGCAAGAGTTAAAGACGGATCAAATTTACCATTTTCAATTGAGTTAATAGTTTGTCTACTTACAGACAATGCTTCCGCTAGGGCATTTTGACTTACTTGTCTTTTTTGGCGCAGGTCTTTTAATTTATTCTCCATCTTTAAGATATTTCCTATCGAATATATATCCGCCAATACCGCTTCCAATCGCCCAGGCTATAAAGCATTCATAAAACCCAATTTCAAAACCTAAATAAGGTGAAAGGATTGAAAAGAGCATGCCAAAACTAAGAAAACCCAAACCACCCCATGCGCCTAGATAAAGATAGTATCTGTGCATAAGCTCATCTTGTGCTTTGATAAATTTATTTTGATATATTGCTGCAATAACCCAGAAAATTATGATTAAAGATCTAATTAAGGTCATAAATGGACCATTATCTGTTTCTAAGGCTGGGCCAAATATGCCATCTACTGTTGTTAAGTGAACTCCCCAAAACAAAGCCCCGATAAAGAAAAAAGATATAGAAGTTAAGTAATTCTTTTTATCTTCCTTGTTCAAAGATTTTATTTGAATCCATGATCCTTTGTGAGTTATTTTAGCCATTTTCTATCTCCCCATTGCCTCTAATTACATTCAGATAATTTCAAAGAATTTCGTAGAAGGTTACTGTATAAAAGTAATATATGTCAAGTATACTTTACATATTTTTAACTTATTTAAACTAGAAATAGCTGGGAATATTTAGGTATATAAAGTTAAAATATATAAAATCGCATAACAAATCTATACATATGAATGAATTAATCTTATTGAGTCCGTCTCATATCATTACAGTTTTGCTAAGCATATTAGCAATAATATTTATCCCTAAGTATTTTAAATTATCCAATGAAATGGCTCAAAAGAACCTTAGATTTGTAATTATATTTTTATTATTAGTAAATCAAGCAATGGACTTTTACAGAGAGGGGGTAATGAGCGATAGATGGCAAGATGGACTACCTCTTCATTTATGTGATTTTTCAACAATGGCAATTATTTTATATTTTTTAACGGCAAAGAGAGATTTTTTTGTTTTTGCATTCTTCTTTGGCATTGCAGGAGGAGGCATGTCCATTCTTACTCCAGATACTGTTTATGGCTTTCCTTATGTGGGATACATACAGAGCCAAATTGGCCACACAATGATTCTCATGGGAGTAACTTATGCAATGGTCATTGATAATCAAAGACCATATTTGAAAGATATACCGAAAGTTTTTATGTATGCAACCGTACTATTGTTATTCACTTACCTTATGAATTATTTGCTAGGAACTAATTATTGGTTTTTAGCTCAAAAGCCTATAGGAGATAACATAACCGCTCTTATGCGACCAGAACCATTCCATATAATAGATCTTTATGTTGTTGCATTGTTGGTTTGTTACTCAATGTATTTGCCTTACTACCTTAAAGATAGAAGATTAAGCTAGACTTATGGAAAGAAAAGGCAGCAAAATTGTATCTAGAAGGCAGATTCCTCATAAATATAGAGCATCTAGACCAAAAATTGTCCAATGGATAGCAAGATGGTTTTTAAGACTTTTCGGATGGAAGGTAGACGGTTTTATACCTCCTCTTGAAGGCAAAGAAAATTTAATAATTATTGCTGGCCCTCATACATCTAATTGGGATGGGGTATTTGGTTTCGCTGCAATATTAGGATTAGATGCAAAAATAACCTTCTTTGGAAAGCACAGCCTTTTTACCAAACCAATTCTTGGAAAATTTCTTAAATATATGGGTGGTATTCCAGTCGATAAGACCAAACCAGGCTCAGGCTTAACAGATGTAGCCATACAAAATATGAAAAAACTAAACGGTTCTTTAATTGCCATGTCTCCTGAAGGAACAAGAGCTAAAACTGAGAAGTTAAAATCAGGATTTTTAAGAATTGCTAAGGCCGTAGAAGGTCAAATTTTTCTTGGAGCTTTTGATTTTGGAAACAAAAGAATTCTTTTAGATAAGTTTTATAAACCATCTGGAGACAATGAAGAAGATTTATTGTGGGTTAGAAATTACTTCTTACAGTTCCAAGCAAAGCGACCTGAAAATTATTAATCTGCAGCTAAACTTTTAGCAATCATCTCATCAATTTTCTCTTCAACTATAAATAGTGGCGGGTTTCCATAATCAAGAACAGCAGAATGAAAATCTCTAATGTCGAATTTATCTCCCAGAGCATCCATCGCTTTTTCTCTTAATTCCAACATTTTTATCATCCCAACTTTATAGCTTAGAGCTTGTCCAGGCCAAACAATATATCTTTCGATTTCTACACGGCATTCGGTATCAGACATACCAGTTTTAGCTTTCATATAATCTATAGCTTCCTCTCTAGTCCATTTTTTATAATGTATGCCAGTATCTACAACTAAACGAACGGCTCTAAATATTTCACTTTGCAAAATACCCAATTCATCATATGGATCTGGAGCAAGGCCTGCCTCCAATGACAGCTGCTCTGAGTATAAAGCCCAGCCTTCAGAAAATGCAGAGGTCCTGTAACCAAACCTTCTATAAAGTGTTAGTTCATCATTCTCCAATGAGTGAGCTATTTGATGATGATGACCGGGTGTTGCCTCATGAAAGGTTAATGTCTTCATGCTGTATTTAGGAGTCTGTTTTATGTCATATAGGTTTGCATAAAAAACACCAGGCCTACTTCCATCAAGAGCAGGAGCTTGATAATACCCACCTGGGGCTGTTTGTTCTGAATATTCCGGTACTGCTTTTACAATGACAGGAGCTTTGGGCATTGAATGAAAATACTCTTTTATACCTTCGGTAGCTTCATTAACCATGTCCATATAGTCTTGAATAACAATTTCTTTTCTGTCCGGAGTGTCTGCATAAAGCATAGACGGATCTTCATTTAACTCATTCATTAAAACCCCTACAGTTTTATTTGAGTCATAGCCAAGTGATACAAGGATCTCTTTCATTCTTTTAGAAATTCTTGCTACTTCGCTAAGTCCCATTTGATGAATCTTTTCAGGACTGTAGTCTGTTGTTGTATAAGATCTAATTCTAAGTTTATAAAACTCATCACCATTTGGTTGAGACCATATCCCATGGTGAGGATTGGCATTTTTTTCTGTTTCAAGCATAAAATCTCTTAGTAAAACGAACCCAGGAGTTACACTTTCTTGAATTGAATTCTTAATAGAGCTCTCTAATGAATTAAATTCCTCATCGGACAAATCAAGCAACTTTATTTTTTTTATAAACTGTGTGTACAAGGGATGTTCTTCGTAAGAGTAGTTAATTAATTCGCCGAGTTGCTCGATTATGTGTGCATAGACAAATTTGGGAGCATATATCCCAGAATCTGCTTGTCTTTGTAACCAGTCATAAAGTCCTGAATAAACCTCAATAGCAAGATCGGTTCGCTTAATAAAGTCTTCTGCCTCAGATAGATTTCTTACCGGATGCATATCACTCATAAAGCTAATAATATTGTGATGTTCTCCACGAACCTGGTTCAAAGGGTAATCATGATATGGGAAGAGCTCTAGTTGATTTAATTGATTTTCAGTATCAAAAATAGCAATTTTTTTTGTGATTCTTTGGCCATCGTTTAGTGATTCATCGTTATATTTATTTAAAATATTCAATCTTTTTCTTGCGTTTTGTATATCTTTTTTGAGGTCATCACTCTTTGGAATAGATAGCCTTGCATTATGATTCGTTAACCAATTCAGACCATCAAAGACTCCCATATAAGTCATAGCCTCAGGAGAGTCTACTAAATCTGTTATAACTTCTTTTGCTAAATAATGATCCATTGAAGCAGGCTTCATATAAAAAAGATTAACCAAGTATATTGAAACCAAACTTATTCCAAAAAAAGTCAGAACTCCAAGTGTTTTAAAAATTCTTTTTATCATTTTTTAACATCCATTAACTACTATGCCCATGTAAATATTATAAGTTTTTTTGATAAACTTAATGTAAATAATTAACAATCTATAAAAATGACTGAAAAATTAGCTACATTCTCTCAAGAAGATAACATTTCAATAATTACGCTTGATGATGGCAAGGCCAATGTTTTTTCTCCAACAATGATTAATCATGTACATGGTTGTTTGGACAAAGTACCAACTGAGAAGGGTGCGTTAATTATTGCTGGACGAGAGGGCATGTTCTCTGGTGGTTTTGATTTAAAAATAATCTCTTCTGGAGATATGAAGTTAATCCAAGAAATGACTATTAGCGGTTTCAGACTGCTGTCAAGAATATTAACATTTCCTCGACCTGTTCTTGCAGCATGCACAGGGCATGGCATTGCTTTGGGCACTTTCCTTCTTTGTTGTTGCGACTATAGAATGGGTGCTAGAGGCAAGTATTTAATTGGCGCAAATGAAATGAGAACAAATATGGTGATTCCAGTTCCAATACTTGAGCTTATTAGATTCAGGATCTCACAAAGACATAAATATAGAGCAATATTAGGTGCTGAAATGTACCCTATTGAATCAGCTGTTGATGCAGGACTAATGGACGAAGTAGTTGATACAGAAAATTTAATGGAATTAGCCATGCTAAAAGCAAAAGATTTAGCTACTATGGGCCACCCAAGCTATTCCTTAACAAAAGAACTTTTTATCAAGGATGTTGCTACGAAAATTAATAACGCTCTTGATGAGATTGACCCATCTGTTCAAAATTAAATATCAACAGTGAATCTAAGCAAAGAGTTTGAAATAGTTCACTTCAATGAATCCTTATCAAGTAAAACATTAAAAGATTTATATTCATTAAACCAAGACAATACACCAGAAGTTGGCTCTGTTAGGAGCGTTGAATCTTTTGCCTCATTGCTTGTTAAAAGCTCTGTAAATTTATTAATTGAACATAAAAAACAGCCAATTGGTTTTATTATTTGCTTTAGAGAAAGTTCAGAATATGAGTCCTTAAACTATAAATATTTTGATCAAAAAAAGGAAAAATTTTTATATATAGATAGGGTGGTGATTAAATCACATTACAGAAGAATGGGTCTTGGAACTAGAGTCTATAATTATCTTGATGAATTAGCAGCAAAAGAATTATTGCCAATATGCTGTGAGGTAAATTCAATTCCTCTAAATCAAATATCTCTTAATTTTCACGCTAAAAATGGCTTTAGAGAGGTTGGAGAAAGAGACTTTAAAGACCATTCTGTAAAGTACCTCATAAAATAATATATAAAATCAACGTTTAAAAAATAATCATATTTCTTTGATATAAGTTAATCTATAAATATGTTTGAAGAATCTACATTGCTTTTTAAAACTATGCTGATACTCGCCGGTCAGATAGGCATAGTTTTTGGCCTGTGTTATTTTTTTATTAAAAGCGCAAGAACAGCATATGAAAATAATACCTCCTTTGCAGGCTTTTATTTTAGAGGCGCTATGAACATGAATAGGCAATTAGACCTAGTACCATACAAAAAAGCTCCAACGACATATCCAGTTGAAATGACCAAACAAATAGAAGCGGTTTATGATGAAAACACAAATAAGAAAACAGCTGAATCCTATACAAAGTTAAAACTTGCAAAAAATAGAGAGGAAGTGCTTCAGCTTATTAAAGAGGGATATGGGTACTCTGGTGGAAATGGACTGCTAGTCGGCATATTCTTTTTTTGGGTTGCAACATTGTGGGCAACATTATTCTTTGCAGCATCAAGCATCAGTATTATGACTGGAATGCTTTTATTTACCATGCAAAGCATTGCTTTTGCAATCTTGTTATCTTTTATTCTTTTAGAAATGGATGAAAATGATGGTTTAAGAGCAACAAAAATAGTTTTTCTTGTTGCTGTTTTAACTGGTTTTATTGGCTATAGTGATATTTACTCATTTTCAGAAAATAATACTCTTCAGGTTATTTTATTATTATCCTTGTTGGGATTAATTGTATTCAGTCTTATAAGGACTTTTGTAGGCTTTAGCAGAAACGTTATTAGAATTAAAGCAATATTTGGAGCAATAGTATTCTCATTATTTTTATTAATAGATTTTAATTTTATTAAGAAAAAAGAGGGTCTTTCAAATAACTGGGATTCGGCTTTTGAAATGGCATTTATAATCTATGTTGATCTTATGAATCTGTTACTAGAAATATTAGATGCAATGAATAACAGCTAGCACCTTTCCTTAATACTTTACAATCAATTTTAAGAAGTTTAATCTTGTTTTATGTCAATTTATAAGTGCAATGAATGTGGAATGTCGGTAAAGACTTCATGTGGCGAGTGTGATACTCCGCTTGAAGACGGCCTATTAGATGTTGGTGATGGAAAACAAGTGAGAATATCTCAATGCAAAAAAGTTGAATGTTCAAACTTTAATGGAAAGATAAAATCTCCACTTTGTTGTGGAAATGATATGCATTGCTCTATCTAGCATTAGATAGTCTGGTTTCATCTATAAAAATAGCCCATCGTAATAGATAGGCTATTTCTATATCAAATAGAGTTTATCTGCTTATTGAGTAACCCTGTTGCTCTAACACAAACCTATCTTCGGATAAATTTCCTACCCAGGATACTTTTCCTTCATCATTGAATTCAAACCTTGTGGCAGTGTATGCATTAGCTGTTAAGCCGCTAGCATCTTCTGTAAACTCAGACCAGCTTAGGACCCAGACAACACCCTCATCAGTTGCAGAGGTTTCAATAATATTAAATCCATCCGCTCCCCAATTATCAGCATCAGCTTGAGAAAAATTTTCAAGCACTTGAGCTTTTGTTGATGTTTGTTGTACAGCGCCTCTTGCAACTGTTACAGTAACTTCTTCACCATCTCTTAGGACAACTGCATTAATTTCTTCACCTGGCTTACCTCTAAAACCAAGCCTATTTCTATTATCATCAGTAAGCCTAACACCAGCAACCTCTACAAATGAGTCTCCAACTTGCAGAGCTTTTGAAGCTGGGCTATCTGGAATGATATATGTTATTGTCATCCCGCTCTCATCAGGATTCCATATAAATCCCATGCCAACATATCTGTCTCCGACAACTATTCCGTCTTCAGACATATTAGTTTCTATCATTTCAATGGCTTCAGCTTTGCCGGTATAACCCGCAGTCACCCATTCAGCTGCAATATCCATCCTGTCTTGATAGGAGTTTCCAGAGTTGTTACTCATATCACATGCAGTCAATGCTATTAATGCAGAGCATGCGAAGATTGTTTTTAAATTATTCATCCTCTCTCCTTTAAAAATGTAATAAGACTTAAGTTTATATTTTTTATAAGTTAATGAAAGGATTTGAAAAGATTAATTTATGTTCTTACTCTGCCTTTTTTTCGTAGACGAATAGATTCAGGAGTTACTTCCACAAGCTCGTCATCTTCAATAAATTCTAAAGCTTGCTCAAGCGTATGCTTTATGTGCGGAACTAGAATTAAATTCTCATCTGTACCGGCTGCCCTTATGTTTGTTAATTGTTTTGCCTTAGTGGGATTGACTGGCAGATCATTATCCCTTGAATGCAGACCAACAATTTGACCAACATATACTTCTTGACCATGACCTAGAAATAATTTTCCACGATTTTGTAAATTAAATAGCGCATAAGCAAGAGTCTTTCCTGCAGTCATTGCGTACATAACACCATTAGTTCTTTTTGCAATCTCACCAGTTTTAACTGGACCATAGTGATCAAAAACACTTGTCATTATTCCAGTACCGCTCGTTATTGTTAAAAAATGCGATCTAAAACCAATAATACCTCTCGATGGTGCCATAAATTCAAGTTTTACTCTCCCCTTACCATCTGGCTCCATATTTTTAAGCTCAGCCTTTCTTGGACCAAGCTCTTCTATAACAGATCCTTGATGGATATCTTCAACATCAATAACAATCTGCTCATATGGTTCATGAATTTCACCACCAACTTCCTTTTGTATAACTTGTGGTTTAGATATAGCAAGCTCAAAACCTTCTCTGCGCATTGTCTCAATTAAAACTGATAAGTGCAGCTCTCCTCGGCCAGAAACTATAAATTTATCAGGGCTATCTCCTTGGACAACTCGCAAGGCTACATTTGAAATTAATTCTTTTTCTAATCTTTCTTTGATATTTCTAGATGTAACGAATTTTCCCTCTCTTCCGGCAAAAGGAGAATCATTTACTTGAAAAGTCATACTCACCGTTGGCTCATCTACAGAAAGTGGAGGCAATGCTGCAACATGCATCGGATCGCATATAGTGTCTGATATATTTAGTTTATCAATACCTGTAATACACACTATTGAGCCAGCATCAGCATTTGAAACTTCTACTCTTTCTAGTCCTTCATAACCCATAACCTGAAGAACTTTACCTTTTCTTGTTTTACCTTCCCTATCTATTACAGCTACTTGATCATTTGGTTTTATAGAACCCTGTTTAATTCTTCCTATACCAATAACACCGACATAACTATTACTATCAAGAGCACTTATTTGTAATTGTAAAGGACCGTCTTTTTTGACTTCTGGAGCAGGCACCTTATCTAGTATCATTTGTATCAAAGGAGTCATATCTTGAGTCATTTGGTCAGCCTCTAGTCCTGAAATACCTTCAATTGCTGAAGCATAAATAACTGGAAAGTCTAATTGCTCATCAGTTCCGCCTAGACGGTCAAACAAATCAAAAACCTGATCTAAAACCCAATCAGGCCTTGCATCAGGACGATCAACTTTATTAATAACCACAATTGGCTTTAAACCTTTTTCAAATGCTTTTTGGGTGACAAATCTTGTTTGTGGCATCGGCCCATCTACTGCATCAACTAGAAGAAGCACCGAATCGACCATTGAAAGAGCTCTTTCAACTTCTCCACCAAAATCAGCATGACCAGGAGTATCTACGATATTAATTAAATGATCTTTCCAATTGATTGAGGTATTTTTTGCAGTAATTGTTATACCTCTTTCTTTTTCTTGCTCATTGGAGTCCATGATTCTTTCAGAATCCATATTTTTTCTATCTAAAGTTCCAGACTGTTGAAGAAGCTTATCTACAAGTGTTGTTTTTCCATGGTCAACATGGGCAATGATTGCAATATTTCTAAGATTATTTATGTCCATGTTATTAGTGTTTTAAAAAAGTGGGGATTATAATCTTAAAATGAAAAAAATAATGCTTTTACTTACTTTTGTCGTTTCGACTTATATATCTTCTGATTTAAAAAATGATCTTGAAGAACAAATCACACCATTAATGCAAAAAGTAATTGAATGGCGACATGACATTCATCAATATCCAGAGTTAAGCAATAGAGAGTTTAGGACAGCCAAGAAAGTTGAAAATCATTTACGCTCACTTGGTATTGAGGTTGAGACCGGTATAGCTTATACAGGTGTCGTTGGTTTGATAAAAGGCTCCATGCCAGGACCAACAATAGCGCTAAGAGCAGACATGGATGCTTTGCCGGTAATTGAAAAAACAGGATTATCTTTTGCATCAAAAGAAAAAACTGAATACTTAGGTCAAGAAGTTGGAATTATGCACGCATGTGGCCATGATGCACATGTTGCTATTCTAATGGGAGTTGCCGAATATCTATCTAAAAACAAGAGCAAGCTTAAAGGCAATGTAATGTTGATCTTTCAACCGGCTGAAGAGGGTCCTCCGGAAGGTGAGAATGGCGGAGCAAAAATGATGCTTGAAGAAGGTATTTTTGATAGATATAAGCCTGAAGTGATTTTTGGTCTTCATGTTGGCAATGGTCCTCATGGATATATTGGCGTTGCTTCTGGTCCAGCGATGGCTGCTGCCAGTACCTACAGAATTAAAATTAAGGGAGTACAAGCGCATGGTTCAAGACCATGGGATTCTATCGATCCAGTCATGGCAACCGCTGAACTCATACAAAATTTAAATACCATAGTTAGTAGAAGAATTAATATCGTTAATAACCCTGCTGTTATATCGGTAGGTATTGTTAGATCAGGCACACGAGGAAATATTATTCCCGAAGATTCTGAAATACAGGGTACAATCAGAACCTTTGATCCAAAGCTAAGAGCAGAAATATACCAAGAGATAGAACAAGTAGCATCTGGTGTTGCTTTGGGTACAGGCACAGAAGTTTCAGTTGAGTTTGATGTCGGCGGATTTTATCCGGTTACTTTTAATGACGAAAATCTTGTAAAGAGACTTACGCCATCATTAAGAAATGCAGCAGAAAATAAGGTTTACGAAATGACGCCATCAACTGGAGCAGAGGATTTTTCATTTTTCTCAAATGAGATACCAGGTATGTATTTTTGGTTGGGTGTTAATGCGCCTGGGATAATGGAAGCACCTGGAAATCATTCACCATACTTCGTTGTTGACGACGGGGCCCTTGATGTTGGAGTAAGGGCGTTTGTAAATTTAGTTTCAGATTATCCAAATTAATCTGTACCTAACAAACACAAAAGCATAAAATCTACAAAAATTAATTATAAGGAGCTTAAAAATGGCAATACCAGAGCATATTAAAAATAACTTATCTATACCTGTGATAGGCTCTCCATTATTTCTGGTATCAGGTCCTGAATTAGTAATTGCTCAATGCAAAGCAGGCATTATTGGGTCTTTTCCTGCGCTTAATGCAAGACCGCAACATGTATTAGAAGAATGGATTGTAAGGATTAAGACAGAGCTTGCAGAATATCAAGAACAAAACCCAGATAAGAAAATTGCCCCTTTTGCTGTGAACCAAATTTGTCATGGGTCCAACGACAGGCTTATGGATGATATGGCTACATGTGTAAAACATGAAGTCCCAATTATTATTACATCATTAAGACCTCCAGCAGAACTAGTTGAAGCAACCCATAGTTACGGAGGACTCGTTTACCATGATGTTATAAATGTTAGACATGCAAAAAAAGCGGCCCAGCAGGGGGTTGATGGCTTAATTCTTGTATGTGCTGGTGCGGGGGGTCATGCTGGAGCTCTTTCACCATTCGCATTATTAAGAGAGGTTAAAGAGTGGTTTGAAGGTACTGTAATTTTGTCAGGATCTATAGGAGACGGGTATTCAGTTGCGTCATCTTTGGCTCTTGGAGCAGATTTCGCATACATGGGCACAAGATTTATTGCCACTAAAGAGGCTAATGCTGATCAAGGTTATAAACAAATGTTAATTGATAGTGCTGCAGATGATATTGTTTATTCAAGTCTTTTTACTGGTGTTTCTGGTAATTACCTAAAGCCTTCTATAAAAAATGCAGGCCTAGATCCAGACAATCTTCCTGATGCAGATAAATCTACAATGAATTTTGGATCAGGAGGAAATACTGATGCAAAAGCATGGAAAGATATTTGGGGTTCTGGCCAGGGAATCGGTGGTATTAAAGATGATCCTAGCGTAGAAGATTTAGTAACTAGGCTAATAGAAGAGTATAATCAAGCAAAAATAGAATTTAACGAAAAATAATATTATCCGGAGGAGAGAATGGAGACAATAATATTAATTTTAATAGGTGCTATTGCTGGGGGAGCAATTGTTAATATGATGTATGTATGCAAAGAAGGCAAAAGTGGCTCCAAAGGCATAACAGATGAATATATTACAGAGTCAGGTATAAAGAGAACAGCAAAAAAAGATAGAGAAGAATATATAGTTTAAAAATATTCAATGGCCAAAAGAAATTTAAGAGAGCATTTCATAGAAGGCTGGAATAAATTATTTGGTAAAGAAGAAGATAAAACAAAACTAAGAACTCAAAGTCTATTCAGAGCTAAGAACTCAGTCACCAGTCTCAATGCTGGCACACCTCATGACTGGGAAGATTTAAAAAAATACCAGGAAGAAGAAAAGAATTATGACTAATATAGGTTTTATAGGCCTCGGCATAATGGGCGGCCCCATGGCGAGTCATCTCAGTAATAATGGCTACAATCTTTCTGTTTTTAATAGATCAAAAGAGAAATCGGAAAAATGGATAACTCAAAACACAAAAGCAAAAGTTTGCTTTTCCATAAAGGATATAGCAACAGAATGCGACATTATTATTCTATGTGTAGGAAATGATAGTGATGTTAGACAGATTGTTAACGAAATTAAAACTTTAATTAGGCCTGGAACAGTTGTTATTGATCATACAACCACTTCAGCTGAACTTGCAAAAGAAATGAATAACATTCTTGTTAAACAGGGGTCATATTTTTTAGACGCTCCAGTCTCAGGGGGAGAGGCAGGTGCTCAGCAAGGAGCCTTGTCTGTAATGGTTGGTGGCGATGAAAAGATTTACATGTCAATAAAAGAGGTTTTAGATTCATACTCTAAATTTTCAAAGTTTATGGGACCGTCAGGATATGGACAATTAACAAAAATGGTTAATCAGATATGCATTGCTGGACTCATTCAATCATTAGCCGAAGGTTTACATTTTGCTAAAAAATCAAATTTAGAAGTAAAAGATGTAATAGAGGTAATATCAAAAGGAGCTGCACAATCATGGCAAATGGAAAATAGATGGAAATCCATGATTGAAGATGAATATGAACACGGTTTTGCAGTTGATCTAATGAGAAAAGACTTAGACATAGTCCTAGAACATGCCAAGAACATAGATGCTAATTTAGAGATCACAGACATCGTTAATCGCCTTTACAAAGATATTCAAAATGCTGGTGGTGGAAAATGGGACACATCAAGCCTTTTAAGAAGACTAGAGTCTTAGATAAGGATTCTTGAAAATAAAGCCATACCCGCATATATAAAGAACATTATAACAACAGTATTTTCTACCATTTCACCATCTAGATTAATCGACTCTTCTGCCATTTGATAAAAACTCCCTGGGCTTGCTACAAGCCATGCAATACCAATGAGATGAAGGAACATTAAAATTGCAACCATCCAATTAAGAGGGTCGCTAGTAAAAACAATAAGTGATGTAAGTATTAAATAGAATATTTCAGTTGAAAGATAAACAGTAATATTTTTTCTTTTCCAAATATATCTTAGAAAACTATAACCAGCTTTATTAGTATAAAAATATATAAAAGCTGAAAAAATATATACAAAGGCTAAAAAAATAATCATTTATATTTATTGACATATTTCAACATATTTTAATTTTACAACAATCATAGTTTTTTGCAGATTGTAGCTAATATAGGTATATTATTAATCTATATAATAGGGGTAAATTATGGTCGGTATAGTTGACAAAGCTTTGCCTGGAGATGGGAAAGAATCATTAAATATTGGTAGCCACATTAGCGCGTTGACGTCTTTTGTAAGAGATACATCAACACCAATGACTATTGGTATTCAAGGAGACTGGGGTAGCGGTAAAACCTCCTTATGTAATCAAATATATACGCAGTTAGAAAAGGCTACTCTAGATAGCGATGACGACGAAAATTATAAACAAATATGGGTGAATGCATGGGAGCATTCATTATTATGTAGCCCAGAAGAAAGCTTAATAAAAATAATAAACCAGATTATAGAAGAGCTCATTGAAGCTGATGCAAGCAAAACAAAAGCTGAAAGTCTTAAAAGAAATGTAAAAAACGTTCTTCATGGCGCAATGAGGATTGGCGGTGCTGTTGCACTTGGAACTGCAGGTAAAGATCTTGCTGAGGGAATGATAGACGATGCATCTAGCTCTATAGCCAAACTTAGGAAGGATTTAAGTGATTTAGCTAATGAAATTCGTCATGCTGAAACCAACCCATATTCAAAGATAATAGTTTATGTTGATGATTTGGATAGAATTGTTCCTGAAAATGCAGTTCAAGTCCTAGAACTATTAAAAAATATATTTGATATAGATGGATGTGTTTTTATACTTGCAATTGATTACTCAGTTGTTGTTAAAGGTTTAGAAAGTAAATTTGGAAAAAAAACAGACGCCAATGATTGGGAGTTTAGGGCATTTTTTGACAAAATTATCCAATTACCTTTCAGAATGCCTACAAGTGACTATGACCTTGGCGATTACATAATTGAATTACTCAAACAAATTGATTATACCTCTAATGATATTCAGCTTGATGATGACCTTTTAGAGGAATTTGTAAAAGTTTCTATTGGAACAAACCCGAGATCAATTAAGAGACTAATAAATTCATTATGTTTAATAAAAATACTAACCGATGAGAATCTTGGAGATGAGGGCGATGTTGATGAATTATTGGGAGATGAAAATCAAGCAACTGTAATGTTTGGTCTAGTTTGCCTGCAAGTTGCATTTCCAGATATATATGACCTTCTCTCAACTTATCCTGACTTCTGGAACTGGAATGAATTAACTGCTGCAAAAGTAACTCATAAAAAAGAGGAAAAATCTCCAAATGAAAACTTTCAAGAAGATTATAAAAATGCCACAGAGGGCGATGATGTAGATTTTGATGAAGAATGGGAAAAAGCTCTGTTCAGAATATGTTATATAAATCCAAAATATCAAGCAAAAGTAAATCTTATTTCAAGATTTATGTCTACTTTATTAGAAGAGGTGGTAACAGAAGAAGACTGTCCTGATAAGGCAGAAAGAATGGCAAAATTACTAAAACTTATAGAACAAGGCCTAATGCAAACATCAGTTACTTCGGTTTCTGCAGACACCTCAACAATAAGACCCAAAAAAGGTGAAAACAAAAGGTTTAAAGAACAAGGGATCGAGGATTGGTATGATAGAAAGGCTCAAAGAGATAAAATTATTTTACCTCAGTGGAGCAAAGACATAATTGCATCAATACTGGATACATGTAAAGCACAGCCTTTTAATGCAGTTGATTCATCTGAATCTAGTTCTGACGATGCACTATACACAATAGATTATGCGACCAGAATCACGTTAAATTACAAAAAAAGAAAGATTGCTGAAATAGAAGTAGATAAAAAAAATAATGTTAAGTTTAGCGTCTTAAGAGCGGCAAAATATAATTTTGCAATTTTAACTGTTAATGATTTTGAATTTGAGATTAAAGGAGCAAAAATAGAGCTGGATCATGATACAAAAGAAATAAAGGGATCTGCTGGTTATCCTGAATGGATGAGAGGTGAAATAAACCTTGCTAATAAAACAACATTTACACCAAACATAGTTTCGCTGACACTGAAAGAAGCTTCGATACTTCGTGACAATAATTTTGAGAATCAACCTAATGCCAAACTAATTAATGAAAATGTTGCAGCTTTTAAGAAAAGACAAAGAAACTCTAAAGCATGGCAGGATTCAGTCAAATTTATAGAAAATCATTATTCAGATAAAAATAGAAAAAAAATATCTATTAAATGATGTCCTTAAAAGAAAGATGCTTTGAGATAAAGCAATCAAAACAATTTCAATTATTTGTTTCAATAGTAATTATTTATTCTTCATTAGTAATTGGATTTAATACTTACCAAACAGAGTCGTATTTAAATTTATTTTTTCAATATTCTGATTACCTAATTACAATAATTTTTTTAATTGAAATATTAATTAGATACACAGCAGAAAAATCAGCTAAAGACTTTTTTTCAGACGGATGGAATATCTTTGACTCAATTATTGTTGCAGCGTCATTAATTCCATCAGGAATTAGTGAATCTGTATTAGTGCTAAGATTGTTAAGATTGCTTAGGCTCTTAAGAATAATTTCATTTGTTCCTGAGCTAAGAATGGTAGTAGAAAATTTAATTAAGGCTCTTCAAAAGAGTATATATATTCTTATTCTTATATTTCTAATAACATATATTTATGGAGTTACTGGCACACAATTTTTTTCTTCAATAGAAGGAGCAAAATTTAATACCTTAGGAGAATCCTTAATCACACTGGCTCAAGTAGCAACTGTTTCTGGTTGGGAGGATGTGATGGCACCTGTTTTGGAAATTTATCCATTATCATGGATTTTTTTCATCTCATATATTTTTATAATTGCAATTGTAGTTTTAAATTTATTCATAGCTATATTGGTTGAGGTAGTCTCTAGAAGCTCAATACCTAAAAATGATATCTAAATCTAGTTTTATTCTTGGACAACAATGCAATAAATCATTTTGGCTCAATATCAACAATATAGAACCAACCAATCCCCCTGATGATGGCGCTCTAGAAAGACTTAGTGCTGGTAATGAAGTCGGAGATATATCAAAGGAGCTTTTTCCAGGAGGTAGGGAGGTTCCATATATGCCAGGAGAACAGGACAAGATGGCTGAGATTACCAAAGAATATATTGAGAAGGGCATTACTTCAATTTATGAAGCATCTTTTATATACGATGATATATTTGTAAGAGTAGACCTAATGAATAAAACCGATAAAGGTTGGGATATTTATGAAGTTAAATCGTCTACACGCATAAGAAGCTATCATGAATATGATGTAAGTGTTCAATGGTATGTTCTAAAAAGTTTAAATTTAATAGATCTTAATGATGCATTTGTTGTAACTTTAAATAATCAATTTTCGAAGAGTGACAACATAAATCCAATAAAGTTTTTTAACATTGATTCTGTCAAACAAATTGCAGAAGACAATCTAAGAGAAGTTAAAGAAAAAATTCATGAATTAAAGTCTATAGCAGCTAATGCAGATGAGCCCATTATTGAAATAGGGCCTCACTGTAAGAAACCCCATAGCTGCGTTTACTTTGATAGGTGCTGGCCAGAAGATATTGATAAGATGGATTCTATATTTAGACTTTATAGAATGAATCTAAAAAAGAAACTAAGCTTGTATAATCAAGGAATAGATAGCTTTAGTAAGATTCAAGACGAAGATTCTTTGAGTCCAATACAGAAAATTCAGCTAAAGGCCTATAGAGAAAATAACACAATTATTAATAAAGAAAAGATTATGGACTTCATAGATAAAGTTCAATATCCAATAAGTTATTTTGATTTCGAAACTTTTACAGATGCAGTACCAATTTATGATATGCAAAGGCCACATATGCAGATGCCTTTCCAGTATTCCTTGCATGTTCAAAATAACAAAGACGAGAAATTAAATATATTTGATAATCATTTTGAATTTATTGCAAAACACGATGAGGATCCAAGAAGATCTATCGCAGAAAGCATGATTGAAAATTTTCCAAAAACAGGAACAATCATGGCTTACAACCAATCTTTTGAAAAGAATTGCATTAATAGCCTTGCCAAATTTTGTCCAGATTTAGCAGATGATCTTCATGCTCTAAATGAAAGATTTGTTGATCTCATAGAACCCTTTAGGAATGGTGGCTATTATGATTCAAAATTTAAAGGTAGTTTTTCAATTAAGAAAGTTCTACCAGCAGTCTGCCCTAATGATGACGAGCTTGACTATAAACAACTAGAAATAAGTAATGGAGGAATGGCCTCCAGCGCTTTTAAAGAAATGAGATATCAACCAAAAGATCAAATCGAACATACCAGAACAAAGCTTTTCCAATATTGCAGGCTAGATACTTATGCTATGTATGCAATATATCAAAAGCTTCTCGAAGTTTAATCCTTTAACTGTTTTACTATGTCCTTGGTCTGGTTGTCCAGATTATCTTGAATACTTTCTGCAAGCAATGAAGCAACAAAAGAAACCTCCGCAAGAGGCTCTATAGAGTTAGAGCTGTGACTTACCGCATCTGCCAAGCTATCTAATCCCTCTGATAAGTAATTTAGTTTTTTCTCAATATCCTTTTCTCTCTTAGCATAACTAAATTTTCTTTTAGCATCATTTGCTTTACTACTTGCTCTTTTGGATTCAGAAATTGCTTTATTTTTATAGCTATTTGCAGCTACTGCCCTTATTGCCCATCTAAGCATATAGTCCTTCCATTTTTTTGTCTTTTTTAATATCTACCTTTTTCATTAATAAACAAAAATTTGTAAAACCTAAGTTATATTTTCTGTATTTTACCTTTTCTGCAAGATGGGCACCTCAGCCCAGAGTTTTTTCCACCTTTCTTTCCATCTCTACCTGGACAATTTCCATTTGAACACCATGTACAACCACATGTATCACAGCGCCACTTTACTGGTGGTGCAGAATATCTTGAGCAATGCGGACAATTCGGCATAATATCTCCCCTTATTAATATATATATAAATATATACTATTTTATAGTTTTCTGACCAGTCTTAGGTAGGTTTATCTCTAGAGATCTCCCTCTTTTCTTACCTCACTTCTTTGGACTTCAAATTTTTCTCCATACCTCGCTTCTAATTTCACCTGGTTTTCATGAATGACCTCATATGGATCTAAACCAAGAGATGAACAAGCTGTAGCCCAATACCACATTATATCTCCAAGCTCTCTTTTCATATGAAAGATATTGTCTTCACTAGGGGGCTTGCCTTGCAAAATCATTTTTTTGACAATTTCAACAAATTCTCCTGTCTCGCTACCAAGCCCTAATGCTGCTGTAAGCAATCTAGGCATTTTTATCTCAGATTGTGATTCAATATCGTCCATGCTTTTTTTCAAAGCATCTAAATCTAGACTTGGTTCACTAGTAACTTTTGTAACAAAGTCACTGTAGGTTGTAAAAAAATCTTTAACTTCTTGGCTCATGAAAAACTCCTTTATAAATGCTATTTAATTTTTAATGATCTTTGACTATCAACTATGTTGTACAAATGCTCTTGTGCCTCTGGTTTTAGCTGTGCTATTCCCATGGTCATGACATCTATGACTGCTGTATAAGCAATCCTTGAGGTATGAGGCTTTGTAATTCTGTAATTATCACCAACGTTAATGCTTATTGGATAATCACAAATGTTTGCAAGAGGAGAGTTTTCAGGCATGATTCCTATCACCCTAACTCCTGACTTGCGAACAATCTTTACACTATCAATAAGAGCTGAAGTGGTACCAGATTGTGAAATAGCCAAAACAACATCGTCTTTTGAAAGTGAATTGGCTGACATTAATTGTATGTGTGGGTCAGAAATAAATGATGATGATATTTTTAGTCTAAAAAATTTGTGTTGCGCATCCATAGCAACTGGAGCAGAGCCTCCAAAAGCATACACCTCAACTCTTTTTGCATTTGCCAATGCTTCTATTGCTGATTCAAGCACGTCTTGATTGATTTGTGATCTAACATTAAGAATTTCACTAATAGTTGTATCAAAGACTTTTTCACACAAATCATGAATACTATCGTCTTCTTCGATCTCATACATTACAAAATAATCATCAGCTGCTAATTGTTGAGATAAATTAATCTTAAATTCTTGATAACCAGAAAAACCAAGAGCTTTACAAAATCTTATTAGCGTAGGTTCACTTATACCCATCGCTGAAGAGGCCTCAGCCGTTTTCATTGTAATAACTGATTTTGGATCTTTTAGAACAAAATCTGCTACCAATCTTTCAGATTTTCTTAATTCTGGAAGAGTATTTTTAATTTGTCTCAATAATTTTGTTGGCATAAGGTTAGAATATCTCTCTTAAGCAAAAAAATGAATCCCTAAATGGACGTATCACACATTTTAGAACACCTTAATGATCAACAGCGATCAGCGGTGACGTCTGAAAAACAGCATTTGATGGTATTAGCTGGAGCCGGATCGGGTAAAACAAGAGTGTTGGTTCATAAAATTGCTTGGGAAGTTGAAGCATTGCGAAAAAACCCTGCTTCTATTATGGCAGTAACTTTTACAAACAAGGCTGCATTAGAAATGCGATCAAGAATTGAAGAATTATTGGAAGCTCCTATGATGGATGGTTGGGTGGGAACTTTTCATGGGCTTGCTCATAGAATGCTTAAAAGGTTTCATAAAGAAGCTGGATTAAGTAGCGGTTTTACAATTTTAGATGCAGATGATCAACTAAGAATTATAAAAAGAATTTCCAAAGAAGCAGGTTTAGATGAATCTGTCTGGCCGTCTCGTCAAAGTCAATGGCAAATAAATGCATGGAAAGATGAGGGATTTAGAAGCGAATCTGTAGATGATAAGGGCGATTATTTTAAAGAAAATATTAAGAAAATATATAAAGAGTATGAGAAAGCATGCTTGAGAGACAATCTTGTTGATTTTGGTGAACTACTATTGAGATCATATGAGGTAATTCGTGATAATGAATCTGTAAAAGCTTTCTTTCATTCTAGATTTAAATCGATATTAGTAGACGAGTTTCAAGATACCAATACCATTCAATACAACTGGCTTTTTGAAATAGCTTCAGAAAAAGCATCAATAACAGCAGTCGGAGATGATGACCAATCGATTTATGGATGGCGTGGTGCTAAAGTCGAAAACGTAGAATCATTCACTAAAACTTTTGATACAGCAGAGATCATAAGATTGGAACAAAATTATAGATCTACAAATATTATCTTAGGAGCTGCAAACGCTTTAATTAAAAACAACACTGACAGGCTAGGTAAAAATCTTTGGACCGACAAGCTTGAAGGAGAACAAATTATTTTATATCAGGCATTTAATGAGCAGGATGAAGCTAGATTTGTTGCTGATATTTTAAAAGACTGGATGAACAAAGGAGAAATGTATTCTGATGCTGCTGTCTTGTATAGATCTAATGCTCAATCAAGAGCACTTGAAGAAGCACTGCTTAGATCAAGTATCCCTTACAGAATATATGGCGGCCAAAGGTTCTATGAAAGAATGGAAATCAAAAACGCCATTGCTTATCTAAAAATTATTTTTAATAACTCTGACAATCCTGCATTTGAGAGATCAATATCAAACCCCACAAGAGGCGTTGGAGAAAAAACTTTAGCAAAGATTCGTTCTACCGCCACTAAATATAATATTTCATATATCAAGGCATCAGCTAAATTAATTGATGAGGGAGTTATTTCAGGAAGAGGCGGGACCGGTTTAAAGTCATATTTAGAATTTATCGCCCGGTGTAAAGAATTTATAAAAGAGAATACTCTTTCAGACTTAATGGAGGAAATAATTAAAACTTCAGGACTGGTTGCTTATCATGCAAAAGAACCAGGAGAGAAAGGTAAAACAAGAGTAGAGAATCTAGAAGAACTAGTTTCTGCAACTACAAACTTTGAGCAAAGTGTTAGAGAAGAAAAAACAAATATTGAAATTGCAGAAGATTATTTGGATATGATCTCTCTAGACTCTGGCGATAGGCAGGCCTCAGAGCATGATGATGCTGCTCAACTTATGACACTTCATTCTGCAAAGGGATTAGAGTTTAAATTAGTTTTAATGACTGGTCTTGAAGAGACTTTATTTCCTCATGGGCGATCAATGGAGAACCCAGGGCAACTTCAAGAAGAGAGAAGGCTTTGTTATGTTGGTATTACCAGAGCCATGGAAAAACTCTATATAACCCACTCAGAATCAAGAAGATTGCATGGCTCTGATACCTTTAACCCACCATCAAGATTTATAAAAGAAATTCCTAAAGAACTCATCAATGAGATTAGGCCTAGAGCACAGACGAACATACCTTATAATAGAAAAGACTTTAAAGAAACCAAGCTTGAGTTTGAGGATGAGATTGGAATTTCGCTCGGACAAAGAGTTATGCATAAATCTTTTGGTGAGGGCGTTGTTCTTAACTATGAAGGTTCGGGTGAGGGCGCCAGAGTCCAGATTAATTTTGATCAAGCAGGAACAAAGTGGTTGGTTATGGCTTATGCAAATTTAGAGAAACTATGATGAAAAAAATTTTAACTTTTGCTTTTTTGATTGGAATGATTTCTGGTTGTTCTGGTGAACAAGAATCATCGAATTCTTCCAATGCTGAGGAGTATAAAACCTACAAGTGGAGGCTTGTTACATCCTGGCCAAAAAATTATCCAGGTCTTGGAATGGCTCCAGAAAGAATAGCTAATCTAGTTGAAGAGATGAGCAATGGCCAAATGCAGATAACCGTGTATGGTGCAGGTGAACAGGTTCCTGCTTTTGGCGTTTTCGATGCTGTCTCAAGCGGATCACACCAAATGGGTCATAGTGGAGGATATTTTTGGAAGGGAAAAGTTCCTGCTGCACAGTTTTTTACTAGTGTTCCTTTTGGATTAACAGCAGATGAGATTAATGCATGGGTAAATAGAGGCGGCGGCTTAGAATTATGGAGAGAAATATACGAGCCCTTTAATATTTATCCTATTCCTGCTGGAAATACAGGAACTCAAATGTTTGGTTGGTTTAACAAAGAAATTAACTCATTAGAGGATGTCAAAGGCCTAAAAATGCGTATTCCAGGAATCGGAGGAGAAGTTTTGAAAGAAGCAGGTGGAATACCAGTCACTCTTCCTGGAGGTGAATTGTTTACAGCACTTCAAACAGGTGTAATTGATGCTACTGAGTGGGTTGGACCATACAACGATCTTACCTTTGGTTTTCATCAAGCTGCAAAATATTACTATTATCCTGGCTGGCATGAGCCAGGACCAATGCTAGAGCTATTAATTAATATTGATGCTTGGAATAGTCTTCCAAAACATCTTCAAGTAATAATCGAAATAGCTACTAAGGCAGTAAATCAAGATACTTTAGATGAGTATTTAGCAAGAAACAATCAAGCTCTAACTGAGCTAATTGAGGTTCATGGGGTTGAGTTAAGAAAATTACCAGATGATGTTATCGAGGAATTTAGAGCTATTTCAAATGAAATATTAAGTGAACTGGCTGAAGAAGATGAGGTAATTGGCAAGGTTTATGATTCATATATTGAATTTAAAAATAATGTTACTGAATATCATAAGATTTCTGAAGACTCATTCATTGAAGCTAGAAATAAATAGTGTCTGAAAGTTTAAGCTTTAAATCATTAGGTCATTGCGAATACGGTGAAACTCTTCATATGATGAAGTCTCATATTAGTAATGAAGACTTTAAAAATGAAATTTGGTTCTTAGAACATCCACCAATTTTTACTTTAGGCACTGCAGCTGATCAAAAACATATTTTAAATGCTGGAGACATACCTATTTTTCAATCAGATAGAGGCGGGGAAGTTACCTATCATGGTCCTGGCCAATTAGTAATATACTTTTTACTTGATATTAAAAAATCTAGTCTAGGCCCTAAGACTTTAGTAAAAACCCTCCAAGAGTTTACGAAATCTTTATTGGGACATTACTCAATAGATTCTAATTTTATTGAAGGTGCTCCAGGAGTTTATGTTGATAATAAGAAAATTGCTTCGATAGGACTTAGGATTTCGAAAGGTAGAACCTATCATGGCATAAGCATAAATGTAGATATGGACTTAACTCCATTTAGTCTAATAAATCCGTGTGGTTATGAGGGTCTTGAGGTGGCACAAATAAAAGACTATGAAAATGATGTTTCAATTAAAGATGTTGAGAGCCTTGCAATTGAACTTTTAGAGCCTATATTTTAGATATGGAAATTATTCCAACAAAAAAAATCATTAATAGAGATGGAGTTAAGGCTGTAAAGAATGGCCAAAAGGGCAATCAATACTCTCATATTCCTAATCTAAAAAAACCTGAATGGCTCAAGGTTAAAGCTCAATTTAATCCAAATTTTCATAAGATAAAAAATCAGGTAAGCGAAAAAAGATTGAATACAGTTTGTGAAGAAGCTCATTGTCCAAATATCTCTGAATGCTGGTCGGCAGGAACGGCAACATTTATGTTAATGGGCTCAGTTTGTACAAGAGCTTGTAAATTTTGCTCAGTAGATACTGGAAACCCCAAAGGCTGGCTAGACATTGACGAACCATTAAACACTGCTAAAGCTGTTCAAATAATGAAATTAAAATATGTAGTTTTAACATCTGTTAATAGAGATGATTTGCCTGACGGGGGTGCAAAACATTTTGCAGATACAGTAAAGCTTATAAAAGATCTTAATCCCGGGACTGCAGTTGAAGCTTTGACACCAGACTTTAAGGGATTGTCATCTTCAATAGATACTATTGTTAACTGTGGGTTAGAAGTTTTTGCACAAAATATTGAAACCGTTGAAAGGCTCACCCATCCTGTCAGAGATATCAGAGCTGGCTATCAACAAACTCTTGATGTTTTAGCAGAATCAAAAAAAATTAATCCAAAGGTTCTAACAAAAACTAGTCTTATTCTTGGTCTTGGCGAAACAGATGAAGAGATAGAACAAACCATGGACGACCTAATTGCTAAAAAAGTAGATATTCTTACAATTGGACAATATTTAAGACCAACCCTAAACCATCTGCCTATTGAAAGGTGGGTAACTCCAGAGGAATTTGAAGCTTATAGAGAGATTGGATTGAAAAAAGGATTCTTAGAGGTTGTCTCAGGACCTATGGTTAGGTCTAGCTACAGAGCTGAAAGAGCATTAGAAAAAAATAACGCTGGCCTATAATTTTATAAAACCAAGAAAGGTAAAAAAAAGACAGCAATTAATACTAACAACTGTATAAAAATAAATGGAATAACGCCTCTATAAATTTCTGATGTCTGTATAGATTCATTTGCAACCCCTCTCAAGTAAAACAAAGAAAAACCAAAGGGCGGTGTTAAGAAAGAAGTTTGTAGGTTAATTGCAATAAGAATTGCTAACCAGACTGGATCAAAACCCATCATCAAAAGAGGTGGGGCGACCAAAGGAACAATGACGTAGCAAATTTCAATAAAGTCTAAAATAAATCCAAGCAAGAAAACAAAAATTAAAACAAAAATTAGTGCTGTATATGGCCCGCCAGGGAGAGAACCAAACACCAAATCAATTAAATCATCTCCGCCAACTCCTCTAAAAATTAGTGAAAAAATAGAAGCACCAATTAATATTGTGAAGATCATTGTTGATACTATTGCAGTTTTCTGACTAGTTTCTTTTATAAAGCCTAAAGATAACTTGCCGTTGATAAGAACTATTAAAAGTGCACCAGCAGCTCCAATAGCAGATGCCTCTGTTGGTGTCGCTATTCCAGCAATAATAGAACCTAAAACCAAAATAATTAAAAGTAGTGGTAAGGCAAGAGTCTTAAGAATATCTTTGAATGATGCTGAGTTTGCTTCTGGCTCAAACAAGATATTTGGATTTTTATAGTTTTGATAGATCGTATAAATCAGATACCCAAGACATATCATAATTCCAGGAACTATGGCGCCTACAAATAAATCTCCAACAGTTACAGTTTGTTGAGAAAAAATACCCATGTTGTTTTGAGCTCTTTGATATGCATTAGACATAACGTCACCTAAAAGCACTAATGCAATTGAAGGAGGAATGATCTGTCCCAAGGTTCCAGTTGATGCAACCAGGCCTGATGAGAAATCTTTCTTGTATCCTTGTAGAATCAGAACTGGAAGAGACATAAGACCCATTGTTACAACTGTTGCGCCAACAATACCTGTGCTTGCTGCTAATAGAGCACCTACAGCAATTATAGAAATGCTTAGACCGCCTCTAATATTCTTAAATGCCAAAGCCATGTTTTCTAACATTTTTGCAGCAATACCTGACCTTTCAAGAACAGTCCCCATGAATATAAATAATGGAACTGCAAGAAGAGTCACATTATTCATAATCCCAAATATTCTCAGAGGAATACTTTTTAAAATTGATTCATCAAATATTCCAAACGGAATGCAGATTAGAGCAAATAGAATAGAGACACCAGAAAGTGTGAATGCTACCGGATATCCAAACAAAAGAGCTAGACATATTAAAACTAAAAGTAATAAAGGAATTATTTCCATTTTGTTTTTATAAATTGATTAATTAACGCTGATAAAAGTGTTAGTGGAAACAGAATCATTAATGTTTTCTGAATGTATACATATGCCAGGCCACCAGCCTCTGTAGATGCCTCACTCATTTTCCAAGAAGCCTCGATTGTTTCAACAGAATAAAAAAATGTAATGGCTATAAGAGGCAACAAAAATAATAAACCAAAGATAAAATTAATGTTCTTTTTATACTTTTGAGATGCATTTCTATAGAAGATATCCACCCTAACGTGTTCATCATGGTTCATTACATAACCTGCACAACCAAGAAACACTAGAGCATGAAAATACATAACCAATTCTTGGATATCAGTTCTTCCAACCCCAAAAAAATATCTACTAACTATTACAAAAATCATCAATACAACCATGACTGGTATCAGGTAGGATATTTTTTCACCTACAAAATTTATATACTTTTCTAGAACTTTCATTAGATGTCTGACTCAGATTTAGTTAGAATATTTATCATGTTAATTGTACTTTCACCAGCAAAAACTTTGGATTATGAAGTTGATTCTAAAAGCAATCATACTGCACCCCAGTTTCTAAGCCAATCTTCAAGTCTTATAAAGACACTCAAAGATAAGGAGCCAAAAGACATTGCCAGTCTTATGGGGCTGAGTGATAAGTTGGCAGCATTAAATTTTGATCGATATCAATCATGGAAGGCATCTAAAACTTTATCAGATGATAGCAAGCCTTCTTTGTTAGTTTTTAAAGGTGATGTTTATCAAGGGCTTGATGCTGAAACCCTTAATGCTAAGCAAATTAAATTTGCTCAAAAGCATTTAAGAATACTATCAGGATTATATGGAATATTACGACCTATGGATGTTATTAAGCCTTACAGACTAGAAATGGGGACAAAGCTAGAAACGAGCAAAGGTAAAAACTTATATGAATTTTGGGGTAACTCAATTCAAGAAAATGTATTGAATGATTTGGAGTCTCAAAAATCTGATCTTTTAATCAATTTAGCTTCTAAAGAGTATTTTAGCGTTCTGGGCAAAATGCCAGACTATGTAAATGTTGTCTCGCCTGTATTTAAAGATTGTAAAAATGGGAAATACAAAATTATTAGTTTTTATGCGAAAAAAGCCAGAGGCCTTATGGCTAGGTGGATTATTGAAAACAACGTAAGAGATTTTGAAGAGCTCTCTGGTTTCAACTCAGATGGCTATTATTACTCTAAAGCTGAATCAACGGCTACAGAGCCAGTATTTCTAAGAGATTAAATTAATCCTTCTTTTTCCCAAAAGGATTTTAGCTCTTCGAGGTCATCAAACTCACCTTCAGATTTATTCATAAATGCTGTTAGTGCAGTTTCTGTATCTTTATGACTAATTAAGCTGGCATTCCACATGGCATGATATTCCAAGGAATCTCTCACTGAATTGTCTCTTGCATAGTTAATTTGTTTTTTAATTACTCTGGTAACAAGAGGAGATTTGCTCGCAATTGTTTGAGCTATTTTTTGTACCTCTTCCATCATATTATCTACAGATGAGTAAACTTCATTAACAAGACCAAGAGATTTAGCTTCTGCAGAGTCACATTTTCTTCCTGTGTATGCAAGCTCTCTTAAAACAGCTAAAGGAATTAAAGATGGTAGTCTTTGAAGTGTGCCAACATCAGCTGCAATACCTATATCAACTTCTGCAATTTTAAAGAAAGCATTTTCAGAGCAATATCTCATATCACATGCCGCTGCCATATCAATGGCGCCGCCAATGCATCCTCCCTGAATAGCAGCTATGGTTGGCATTCTGCATTCTTCAAGTGCTGTAAAAGTATCCTGTAGTTCAAGGACTTCATGATAAAAAGCTTCTCTTTTTCTTGCAGGATCAATTTCTTTTTCAGATTTTTTTGGAGGTGCAAAGTTAGCAAAATCCATACCAGCACTAAAATGTTTACCTTGACCAGATAATATTAAAACTCTTGCATCAGAATTTTTATCAATATCTTTAATTATCTCTGGTAGCTCTTTCCAAAAGATTCTTGTCATTGAGTTTAATTGATCAGGTCTGTTCATAATAAGATGAGCAATGCCATCATTAATTTGAACTTCGAAACAAGAATATTTACTCATTTTCAGCAATTTCTATTGATTCATTAACAATGTTGCGCATTTTTTCTACGTGCTCAAATGTCTTATGATGAGACATTACAACTTTTCTCTCTTCACTTAATAACACAAGCATTTTTTTTAGTTTATTAAGATTCTTTAATAGTTCACTATTCATAGGTTTTTGTAACTTAAATTTAATTATTGGCATTATAATGCTCTTAATCTATGAAATCACGGAATCTAATATATTTCTGCCTTATCCTTTTTACGTTTATTGATAATACTTATGCAAAAGAAAAAGAATTAGATAATTCTCTTCAAGCTCAATCAATGCTCTCAGTCTTGTATGCTCAGTCTTCAGCAGAATATGAGGCGAGCAATATACAAACATACGCGAATGCAAAATCAGCCCTTAATAGAGCGCTAAATGATTTAAGCTGGACTGCAGCAATAGAGCAGAAGGAAGATTTTAAAGATAAACCACCTGCAATAATCTTAGATATTGATGAAACAGTCTTAAATAATATTCCTTTTCAAGCTAGATCTATTATTAATGGTCAACCCTATCCCATAGGATGGCTTGAATGGATGCTTGAAGAATCCTCTGATGCCGTTGCTGGAGTGTCAGATTTTTTAGAATATGCACAAAGCGAGGGTGTAAAAATCTTCTATGTAACAAATAGGATCGCAGTAGCAGAAGATGCAACACGAAATAACATAAAAAAACTTGGACTTCCTCTCGATACGGATATAGATGTTTTATTAATGAAGAATGAAAATGGTTGGACCTCTGACAAGGTTTCAAGAAGAGAGTTGATTGCAAAAGATTATAGAATTTTATTGCTTATTGGTGATCAGCTAGGTGATTTTTTACCACTAGATGAAACAACGCTTGAATTAGATTCAAGAAAAAACTTGGCTGACACCTACAAGCATATGTGGGGTTCAAAATGGTTCATGATTATCAATCCGATGTATGGAAGATGGGAGGCATCAATATACAACAATGAGTATCCAGATACAGAAGATGAGCTTATGCAAATGAGGCTGGAAGCACTCAAGCCAAAAGATAAGACAAATTAAAGTTATGTCAATTGATGCAGGGTTTCTACAAAGTCTAAACGAGCCACTAAAAAAAATTGTGCAAGATGCAGCAAATGCAATTATGGACGTTTACAGAAAAGATGAATTTGAAAGCGAAATAAAATCAGATGGTTCTCCTGTTACAGAGGCTGACAACAATGCAAACAAAATCATTGTCGGTGCGCTCAAAGAAATTACTCCAAACATTCCGATAGTTTCAGAAGAAACTTATAAAAAAGAATTAGATATACCCAAAATCCCATATTGGTTGGTTGACCCCTTGGATGGAACAAGAGAGTTCTTAAATAAGTCTAAAGACTTTACTGTAAATATTGCGCTGATAGAAAACACGAAAGCTATTTTTGGAATTATATGTGCGCCAATTTCAACTCAAATTTGGCTTGGATCTAAATTTAATATTTCTAGCAATGAAGAAACGATACCAGGTTGCCTAAGAATAGTAATGAGTAAAAGCCATCAAACAGATAAAGACAAAATATTTCTTGATTATCTCAATAGTTTAAACGTTTCTTATGAAATAATAGAAAAGGGTAGTTCATTAAAATTATGCGCACTTGCTGATAATAAAGCTGATATATATCCAAGATTTGGACCTACTTCAGAATGGGATATAGCAGCTGGACACGCTATATTAAATGCATATGGCGGAAGTATCTCTCAAATGGCAAATGCTGAAGATCTAAAATACTCAAAAGAGGAAAGCATCTTAAATCCAGCTTTTGCAGCATTTAGAAATGAAGCCATAAAAGACCAATATATGCCTATTTTGAGCGAGTTTAATAAAAAATTGGTATAATTTTGTGTATAACATTAATTAATAATATAATTAATTATAAATAAAATTTATATTAAGTATGGGAACACAGTTACAACCATCTCAGTTAAATAGTCCAGGTAAGGATATTGAGTCCTATTTAGCTTCTGTGCATTCAATTCCTATATTGTCTAAAGAAGAAGAGCAGGAATTAGCGCTCAAACTATATGAAGAAGACGATCTAGATGCTGCAAGACAGTTAGTTATTCATCATCTAAGATTTGTTGTTCATATTGCAAGATCATATCAGGGTTACGGCCTTCCTTTGGCTGACATTATTCAAGAAGGTAATGTTGGACTAATGAAAGCGGTTGATAAATATGATCCTCATAGAGGGGTGAAAGTTGTTTCTTTTGCAGTTCATTGGATTAAAGCTGAAATTCATGAGTACATACTGAAAAACTGGAGGCTTGTAAAAATAGCCACAACGAAAGCTCAAAGAAAGTTATTTTTCAACCTTAGAGGCAAGAAAAAGAGTCTTGAATGGCTTACTAAAGAAGAAGCAGAGAATATTGCCAAAGATCTCAATGTAGAAGTAAAGGATGTGCTTCATATGGAAAACAGGCTTTCATCTAATGATTCTTCATTTGATACTCCAGTTCCCTCTGGTGATGATGATGAAATGATGTCACCTTCTCAATATATTGAAGATAAGACATATGATCCTGAGGTTATTGTTGCAAATGCTGAAGCTGATGATATGAATCAAAGCGAATTAGTTGAAGCCCTTAAAATGTTAGATGATAGAAGCAAAGACATTCTTCAAAGAAGATACTTAGCAGATGATAAAGCAACATTACATGAGTTAGCTGAAGAGTATGATGTTTCTGCAGAAAGAATTAGGCAAATCGAAAATGGAGCATTAAAAAAATTAAAAGCCATAATGGTAAGTGCTGCTTAATTCGATTCATTGGTATTCCATTTATAAATGCGCAACAAATTTCTCCCATCTTTTGTTCAAAGAAAAGGGCGTATAACTAAAAGCCAAGAAGATAACCTAAATTCTTTACATAAATATCATGTAACTTCCCATGCTCAGTTGCTTCTTGAGAAAAGCAACTTTAAAAGAGTTATTTTAGAAATAGGCTTTGGTAATGGAGAGAATCTTATAAACTTAGCTAGGGAAAATCCTCAAAATTTATACATAGGTTCAGAGGTGTATATGGCTGGAATTGGGCAGGTCCTTGGAGCAATCAATTATAATGAGTTTGCCAATATTAGATTAGTGACCGGGGATATAAGATTATTAATAGAAGAAATTAATGAATCAATCTTTGATGAAGTTTTAATAATATGCCCCGACCCATGGCCCAAGTTAAAACACCATAAAAGACGAATGATAAACTCAGAATTTTTAGATTCAATTTATAAAGTTTTAAATTCAGATGGTCATCTTTTTATGTCAACAGATTGGGAGAATTATGCTGAATCAATCGAAGAATCTATTAGTCAAAATTTAGATTTCAAAGTTTTAAGCTCATCTCCTTATGAAAATATAATGTTAACCAAGTTCCAGCAAAGGGCTGTAGAAGAGGGTAGAAAAATTTATCCCTTTTCGCTAAAGAAAAGTTAGTTAAAATTATTTACGGTATCGTTTAGAAACTTATATCCTTGATCAGTTGCCTTAATTAAATTTTTTTCTATTAAACCCTTTTTATAACCCATAAATAATTTTTCTTTAAAAGTATCGGGTATATAAACGCCTCTTTTTTCAAGATCTTTAAATGAAGTGCCGTTTTTAATTCTCAAGACATTCATTGCAAGATCAAGATCATATGATGAGTCATCAATTTTAACCTTTGTTATCTTTGACGGATTATTGATATAAGATTCAACTTTTTTTAATTTAATCATCCTTGCTATTGAATTTTTTTCTGTAATTTTACTGTGAGCGCCTGGGCCTATACCGAGATAATCACCATATAGCCAATAATTCATATTATGTTTACTTACTTTGTTATCTTTAGCCCATGATGAAACCTCATACTGAAAAATATTATTTTGATTAAGAATATCTTTTGCAGCCAATTCCATTGTCTCTATGGTCTTGTCAGATGGAATATTTAATTCTTTTTTATAAAAAATTGTATTGGGTTCAATCGTTAGTTGGTACAGAGATAAGTGATCAATTTTATTTTTGCAGAATATTTCAATATCTTGTTTTAGAGAATTAATTGATTGGTTCATAATTCCATAAATTAAATCAATTGAAATATTGATGTTTTTATACCCAGAAGCAATTTTAATTGCTTGATAACTATCATTCGCATTATGGTTTCTTTCCAAGCTACCCAACATTTCTTGATCAAAACTTTGTATACCTATTGAAATTCTATTAACCCCAGCAGCAATAATTTCATCTATGTAAGAGTAAGTGACCTCTTTTGGATTTAATTCAAAGCTAATTTCACATTCTTTTTTTAAAAGGCCCATATCTTTTAAATTTTTGATAATTTTTTTTATTATCTTTGAAGATACCAATGATGGGGTTCCTCCCCCAAAGTAAATAGAGCAGAATTTTCTTTTTTGAATATATTTCATTGAGTCTTTTAAATCCTGATTAAGAGCAACCAATAGCCTTTCTTCATCTCCATCTAATTTATTTGTATTGATATTGAAGTCACAGTAGGGACACCTTTTCTCGCACCAGGGTAGATGAATATAAAGCGATATAGGTATTTTATTTGGATTAAAGTTTTTCAAGCTCTTTAATAAATGATCTTGCAGCAACGGCTCTATGACTTATTTTATTTTTTTCTTCAGGATCAATAGATGCCATAGATACATCATATCCATTTGGATAAAAAATTTTGTCATAGCCAAAACCTCCATCGCCTGAACTTTTTGTTGATATTCTTCCATGAATTTCGCCAACAGAGTAAAGAGGGATAGGATCTAAATCTGAGCGAACACCGACTAGGACACATATATAAAAGGCCTCAAGAGATGAGACATTTTTTTTGTTTAATTGATCAATAATTTTATCTCTATTATCTTTATCTGAGGCTCCTTCACCTGCATATCTTGCTGAATAGATTCCTGGTTTATAATCTAATCCTGGCACAACTAATCCAGAATCATCAGCAATTGTTAAGAGTCCAGATTTATTTGAACCATGCCTTGCTTTTTTTAATGCATTTTCAAAAAAAGAAATTCCGTCCTCAATAGCATCATCAATTCCTAAATCTTCTTGAGATATAAAATCAAAGCCCTTAAAAATTTTTTTGAATTCCCTTATTTTTCCTTGATTGGACGAAGCAAGAAGAACTTTATTATTTTTTAGCAATTAGATAAATTCCCTCGGAGGCAAAAGTATTTGGAAATGTTGAAGCCATAGCGCTCTTAGCGCCTTTATCATTAAGAAAAAACTTTTCGTTAATAACAAAACCTTCTTCAAAACACAGTGTTTCAAAATCTTTGATTGTACAAAGATGTAAGTTTTTAGTTTCATACCAGCTTGATGGAAGATTAGGTGTAACCGGCATTCTGCCTTGGGCTAAATCAAGTCTACACTTCCAAAAACCTAAATTTGGGAGAGTAACAATACATTGTTTTGACAGCTTAAGCATTTTTCTTAAAGCCAAGTGTGGCTCTTTAAGGCACTGTATTGAGCTTGCCATTACAGCAACATCAAAATTGCATGACTCAAAGTCTTGAATGCCTTCGTCTATATCTTTTTCTATAACAGATATACCTTTAAGAATACATTCTTGAATTTTATTATGATCAATTTCTACGCCATAGCCACGTATTTTCTTTTCATCAATTAAATCTTTTAATAAAGATCCATCGCCACAACCAAAATCAATAACTTTGCTTTTTTCTGGAATCCATTTTTTTATGATGTGTATGAGCGAAGTATTCATTTTGAATCTAAAAACCCTTTAATGATTTTAACGTATCTGTCAGATGCAAATAAAAAACTATCATGACCTTGCTCGCCCTTTAAAATTACACAAGAACACTGAACATCAACATTCATTGCGGCTAGTTGAATTTCTTTACTTCTTTTTGGTGGATATAGCCAATCACTATCAAAACCAACTACTAATAACTTGGCTTTTATACGCTTCATAACTTCCTCGAGGCTTCCATTGCTAGAAAACGAAGCATCATAACCATCCATTGCCTTGGTCATTAAAATATAGCTATTTGCATCAAATGTATCAGAAAACTTTTCACCTTTATATTGAAGATAATTTTCAACCTCATAATCAACTGTTCCTTCTATTTTTGATTTTATATCTTGAAATTTTCTACCAAATTTTTGATCCATAATATCCTCAGAAGAATATGTTATGTGACCAAGCATTCGTGCTGTCTTTAGTCCACTTTTTGGTTTTACATTATGATTAAGATAATCACCCTCCATAAAATTCTTATCTTTTCTTATAGCCTCTCTTCCAACTTCGTTCATAGCTATGTTCTGAGTACTAGATTTTGTTGCTGTTGCAAATATGCCTGCTTTTTTAAGTTTTTTGGGATATGAAATAGCCCATTGAAGAGCTTGCATACCACCAAGACTTCCGCCTGCAACCATATGCCATTTAGAAATACCTAAATAATCAGATAAAAGTTTTTGCGAGTTTACCCAGTCGGTTACCGATACTAATGGAAAATCTTTCCCATATAATTCATTAGTTTCAGGATTAATACTAAGTGGTCCAGATGAACCAGAGCAACCGCCTAAATTATTAGAACAAACAACAAAAAATTTATCGGTGTCAATTGCTTTTCCTGGACCAATAACTTCATCCCACCAACCCAAAGCTTCATTATCAGATGATTTGCCTGCAGCATGGTGATTTCCTGAAAATGCATGACATACCAAGATTGCATTATCTTTATCTTTATTCAGTTCACCATATGTCTCAACCATTAGATCAAATGTATTTAGTCTTGCTCCAGACTCTAGATCTAAGCCTTGATTAAATTTAATTAGTTCAGTTTTCGTTTTCATATAATTGATCTAATTATACTAGCTAGCAATATCTCTAACTGCCTTATTAGGATTAAGGCAAATATTGGAGAAAAATCAAGCCCGCCAGCAGAAGGTATAAATTTTCTAATTGGTGCAAGAAGTTTTGAAGAAATTTCTTCAATGATTTGCAGCATTGGGTGAGGGCTATTAGGAGCTACCCAGCTAAGAATAACTGCCCCAATAACTGAAAAGAAAAAAATTGTAAGTGAAGTATTTAAAACCTCAATTAATGATATTAAGCCGAGGATATATACGTCATATTGAGATGAGTACAGAATATAAAAGTTAGAAAACCTAAGCAGAACAGCAATAGTAAATATCGTATAAAGCTGATTTGAAAAAATGGATACTTTAGATATAGGCTTATAGATATTTACAAAACCCTTAACAATTGGATTGTAGTAATCAATTTTCAGTAAATTAAAAATAAAAAGTAAAATGAATGCATAACTTAAAACTCCTAAACCTAGACTTAATAATTCATTCATTTTTAGAACTCAACTGATATATCTTTAGCTCGCTTGATTGCTGCGGCTATCCCTTTTTCAAAATTTTGAGATAATTTTGATGATTTAAAACTTTTTAAACCAGCTTCGGTTGTTCCTTTTTTTGAAGCAACTGAGGCAATTAGCTCATCAAGATTACTATTATCATTAATTGAATATGAAACACCCTCCAATAAATTACAAATAATAGTATCTTTTTTTGATTTATCCCCATCGCAGAGTTTTAAGATTCTTTTTTCATATACTTTTAAAAGATAGAAGAAGTAGGCAGGACCGCTACCAATTAGTCCAGTAAAATCATCAATTTTATTCTCTTTGGTAATATCTATAGTAGTACCCACTTTTTTAAATATTGAGGATACTTGATTAAAAGTTGTTTTATTTGCATTGCAATTACAGATGGCTGTTATGCCTTTATTGAATTGAGATGAGGTGTTTGGCATGGCTCTGATAAGTTCAACGTCATTAGATTCAGATAAGTATTTATTTGATTTTATGCCAGCAACCAGGGATACAATTTTTGGTTTTTTTACCTCTGCACATATTTCAGCATATGCATTCATGGCATCTTTTGGTTTGACCCCCAAAAAAATAATTGATTTTGTATTAATAGTTTTAAGATTAGTTTTTGTTGCTCCGAGTTTTTTAGTTTTCCTTGAGTTTATTTTATTTCTATCAATAAACTCTATAAGATTTTTCTTGTATCCAGCCGATATTAAACCCGATATTAGAGCTTGAGATATATTCCCTGATCCATAAAAAACTATTTTTTTCATTACCTTTTGCCAAAAATTAACTCACCAACTCTAATCATATTAGAGCCAGATACAATCGCGGTCTCAAAATCATTAGTTGTTCCCATGGACAAGTATTCTGCATGAGGAAAAACTGATACCAGCTTTTCATGAAGCAATTTTGAGTCTTGCATCTGTTTTTTATTATTTTCACCCAAACTGGGGAGAACCATTATGCCTTTTAAATTAATATTTTCCATAGAATCAACATATTTAGCAAAAATCATAAGGTTTTCAGGATTAATTCCTGATTTTGTTGACTCATTTGAAATATTAACCTGAATGCAGGCATTTATAATTTTATTAATCTTTTTACATTCTTCATTTATTTTGTCTGCTATTTTTTTTCTATCAATTGTGTGTATCCAGTCAGCATATTTAGAAATAATTTTTGCCTTATTAGACTGAAGAGGTCCTATAAAATGCCAGCATACATTCTCATCAATATTATTGGCTTTTTCTTCAAGTTCTTGTGCATAATTTTCTCCAAAATTATTTATGCCTAAATTTTGGGCTGTTCTAATATGCTCAATGTTTTTTTTCTTTGATACCGCAATTAGGAAAATGTCACCCAGGTTTTTAGAAACAGTTTTACTTGCTTTAGCAATCTTGAGTTCAAGAGAATTAATATTTGTTTCTAATTCTTTTCGCATAAGGTTCTTAATTGAGGATCAAAACCCCTGTTTGTAATTTTTTCTTTTATGTTATTTGCTGCTGATCTATTTTCATAGGGACCAGTTATTACGCTATGCAATAGCTTGCCAGGTTTCGAGCTGCTATATATTTCATTAATGGTAATGAGCTCAATTTCATTTAGGATATCTTTTGCTTCATAAGCATATTTCTTATTGCCATATGCCCCAATTTGAACAAAGTACTCGCAGGAAAGGAAATTTTCTTCTGATTCTGTTTCTATAAGAACGGAATTTTTAGTAAGAGATGTCGGAAAATCTATTTTAATTTTATTAGAACTTTCTCTTGGTTTAATGGTAGAAACGTCTGTATCAAAATATAGCAATGAAACAGCTCCTAGAGCTAATGCTAATAATATAATTCCAGAAATTATGTTTTTTGATATAAGAGGACTGTTATCTTTTTTAGATCTAAATACAGTTTTTTTTCTTGTGATGTTTCTTCTTCTAGATTTATTTCTATTAGCGTAGTCTTTCATGCCATTTACATTTTTTCTATTGGCTCTATCCCTAAAAGTTTGAGCCCATTAGCAATAACTATTTTGGCTGCATTTAAACAAAAAACTATTGAATCTATATTTTCTTTAGATTCTGTTAAAACTTGATTATCGTTGTAAAAACTGTGGAAGCTATGAGCAAAGTCTTTTAAGTAGTAAATAATTAAATGAGGCTGAAGAGATATAGATGCTCTCAAAACTACATGCGGGTATTTGCTCATTTCATGAATCAATTCATCACAATTATGATAAGAGCCACCGCTTATAGCGCTTGCATTTTCTGGCATTGAGCCATGGCTATCAGTATATTTTCTTAATAACGAACATATTCGTGCATGAGCATATTGTATGTAGTAGAAAATATTTTCTTTGCTATCTGCCTTAGCTAGGTCTAAATCAAAATCTAAATGCTGATCTGCTTGTTTTGAAAGATAATAAAATCTGGAGGCGTCAGTACCAATTTCGCTAATTAGGTCAGCCAAAGAAAAGAAATCACCAGATCTTGTAGACATTTTTACCTTACTTCCATCCTTGAAGAGATTTGCAAACTGCACAAGTTGGACATCTAATTTTTCTTTATCAAAGCCAAGACCTTCAATTGATGCTTCAATTCTTTTTATGTAGCCGTGATGATCAGCTCCCCAAACATTTATTAATTTATCAAAGCCTCTATCTATCTTATCTTTATGGTAAGCAACATCGGACGCAAAATAAGTTGCTCTTCCATCATCTCTTATTAAAACTCTATTTTTATCATCACCACTTTTGCTAGTGTCTAACCAGATGGCGCCGTTATCTTCGTAAGCAAGTTTACTTGTAATAAGCGTATCTATAGCTTTTTTAATTTTAGAATTTTTATCATCTAAACTCCCGAGACTGGATTCGCTATACCAATTGTCAAAAGATACATTAAAACTCTCAAGATCTTCTTTTATAGTTTTTAAAACCTCGTCCAAAGCAAAAGATTTTATTTTAGGCCATGCCTCATAGGTATTTTTTATTCTAAGTATTAATTCATCTATTTCTTTTTCTTCATCTTTAGGCAAGTCTTTTATAAGAGCATGCCCATCAGTATTTAGGTTGCAATTATTTTTATCTCTGAATGCCATAGCAATTTCAGAAATATATGACCCCTTATATGCATTTCTTGGAAAAAAATTATCTAACTCACTCTCAAAGATTCTTACAAATACACTAGCTGTAAGAATATCCATTTGTCTTCCAGCATCATTGATATAGTATTCTTTCTGAACTTTATAGCCAGAGGATGAGAGAATTCTGCCTATTGCATCTCCGTAAGCAGCCCCTCTTCCATGTCCAACATGCAAAGGGCCCGTTGGGTTTGCTGAAACGAACTCAATTTGAATTGATTTATCTTTCCCATAATCCGATTCACCAAATTTTTTTGAGTCCTCATTAATCTTATCAACCGTGGCAATAAAATCTGATCTTTTAAGAGTAACATTTATAAATCCGGGACCGGCAGATTCAATCTCGTGGAAGTTATCTGTTTTTTTTAACCATTCAACCAAAGCATCAGCTATTTCTTTTGGATTCTTTTTTAAAATGCTTCCAGCTATCATGCAAACATTCGAGGTTATATGGCCCCTATCTAAATCATCAGTAATAGTAGATGAGCATTTTTTTTCTATTAGACTTAATTTTTCATCTTCAGTATTTAAAAATGAAGACAAAAATTTACTTATCTCTTCATTTAATGTGTCTATCATTATTTGGCTCTTCCAAGATAGCTTTCATCTCTAGTATCAACTTTTACAATCTCACCCTCATTAACAAAAAGAGGTACTTGAATTACAACACCAGTCTCAAGCTCTGCAGGTTTAGTAGCACCTGAGACAGTATCACCCTTGACGCCAGGTTCTGATTTCAAAATTTTTAATTCTACATTTACAGGTGGGTCTACTTGAATTGGTTTTTCATCCCAAAGAATAATTTCGCATGTTTCTTGGCCAACAAGCCATTTTTTTGCATCTCCAATCTCATTTGCTCCTATCTCAATCTGTTCATAACTATTTGGATCCATAAAATGCCAAGTTTCACCATCCGTGTATAGAAATTCCATATCTTTATGATTTACATCTGCTGCTTCTGCAGATTCACCAGATTTAAATGTTTTATCGTTTGTATTTCCGGTAAGAAGATTCTTATATTTTACTCGCATGACAGCTTGACCTTTACCCGGTTTATGGAATTCATGCTCAATAATCGAACAAGGAGCATTATCTATTAAAAGCTTTGTACCATTTTTAAATTGGTTAGTTGAAATCTTCATATCATTTATATTTTTATGTTATTTTATTAGTTGTTATCGGGGAAAACTATGAAAAAATTTTTTACTTTAGTTGCCATTAGTGCAATTGTAACTTCTTGCAGTCAAACTAGCGAACAATCTGTATCAGAAGCTGATTTAAAATTGTTTTTAGATGAAGTAGAAGAAAGCAATCTTAAAGAGGGTCCTATTGTTAGTTCTGCATATTGGATTGGATCAAACTTTATAACCTTTGATTCTCAAAATATTGTTGCTGATTATGGTAAAAGATATACATTAAAATCTCTTGAAGATTCAAAAAAAGCTGCTTTATTTAATGATTTAGAAACTTCTCCTTCTCAGAGAAGACAACTTGAGCTTTTAAAAAGTAGTTTCGTAATGCCTCCACCATTTAACGATGAGTTGGCAGGAGAGTTATCTTCTATTTCGACCAAACTTGAAGCAATGTATGGAGCAGGCGAGCATTGTTTTGAAGATGGCGAATGCTTTGATTTAGAGGCTTTTGAACAAATTATTGATAACTCAAGAAATCCTGATGAACTTCTTCGCGCATGGCAGGGATGGCACGAAATAGGCAAACCAATGAGACCTCTTTATATGAGAATGGTTGAAATTGGTAATCAAGGATCTGAAGAGCTTGGTTACGATGGGCTAAGTGATTTATGGTTTAGTAAATATGATATGCCTGCTGAAGAATTTTTAGAAGAAATTGATAGAGTTTGGGATGAGGTTAAGCCTTTATATGATGCATTACATTGCCACGTAAGGGGCGAACTAAATGAATACTATGGCGATGAAATAGTATCTTTAGATGAATCACTTCCAGTTCATCTTCTTGGCAACATGTGGGGACAATCGTGGTCAAATATATATGATCTTGTTTACCCAAGCAGCATAGAAACAAGTTCTGTTGATGTTACTAAAATAATTGAAGAAAAAAATATTTCTGAAATTGAAATGGTTGAGTATGCAGAGGATTTCTTTTTATCAATGGGATTTGAGCCACTGCCGAGCACTTTTTGGGAAAGGTCATTATTTGTCAAACCTGAAGATAGGTCTGTTGTATGTCATGCTTCAGCTTGGAACCTAGATCCAGCAAAGAATGATCTTAGAATTAAAATGTGTATAGAAAAGAATGAAGAAGACTTTATAACTATTCATCATGAGTTAGGCCATATCTTTTATTATCAAGCATACAACCATTTACCAACTTTATTTCAGGGAGGAGCCAATGATGGTTTTCATGAAGCATTTGGCGACCTTTTAACATTGTCAATTACTCCTGATTACCTTAAAAATATTGGTTTTATATCTGAGGTAGAGGCAGAAGAAGTGAAGGAAGATGCCATTGGTTTATTAATGAAGCAAGCTCTAGAGGGTGTTGTTGTTGTTCCCTGGGCTTTAATGCTAGATAAGTGGAGAGCAGGAGTCTTTAATGGTGAAACTCGACAAGATGAATTAAATCAATCATGGTGGGATTTAAGAGAGTCTTATCAAGGAATTAAACCTCCATCAAACAGGTCAGAGGAATATTTTGACCCCGGAGCTAAATATCACATACCAGGAAATACGCCATATACTAGATATTATTTAGCGAGAATAATGCAATATCAGTTTCATGAATCATTATGCAACGGGATGGGTTTTGATGGACCTTTGCATGAATGTTCTATTTATGGCAACGAATATGCTGGAGAAAAAATTATCTCAACTATGGCAATGGGGCAAAGTGCCCCATGGCAAGATGCGTTTGAAAATTTAACGGGCACAAGAAAACTAAGTGGCAGCTCTATTGTGAATTACTATGAACCACTCAAGGAGTGGCTTGATGCTAAAAATGAAAACAGAATTTGTGGATGGAGTGAATGATGAAAGCATTAATTAATTTATTAATATCATTGGTTGTATTTTTTATTGCGATTTCAATTGCAGCAGCAACAGGTATCGAGAATGTTTTAAGAGTGGTAATTTTGGCATTCTTAATTCAGTGGGTGGCATATATTCCCGCATATGTTTTCCAGACAGAAAAATTTTATGATTTAACAGGAAGTCTTACCTATCTATCTGTAACTTGGTATGCATTGATTTTAGCTTCTGGTGATTTTGCTAATGCCAATTTAGCAAATACAGTTATTGTTTTGCTTATTTCTTTATGGGCCCTAAGACTAGGCAGTTTTTTGTTTATGCGAATACATAAAGATGGGGAAGATAAAAGATTTAGAACCATAAAGCCTTCGGCAACTCAATTTTTTATGACATGGACATTGCAAGGATTATGGGTTTCTTTATGTTCAATGTGCGCTTTAACAGCAATTTCATCAGATAGCGGAGTAGTTGTTAACGCATTGTTCTATTTTGGGCTAGGTTTATTTCTACTTGGCTTTAGTACTGAAATTGTTGCAGATAATCAGAAATCTAAATTTAGATCTTTTCCTGAAAATAGGGATAAATTTATTACTACAGGGTTGTGGGCCAAATCAAGACACCCAAATTATTTTGGTGAAATAGTTCTTTGGGCTGGCATTGCTGTTATGTCATTTTCATCTTTAGAGGGATGGCAATACTTAACTCTTATATCACCAATATTTACATATATTCTTCTTGTATATGTAAGTGGGGTAAGAATGTTAGAAGCTAGGGCTGATATAAAATGGGGACATGATGAAAATTATAAAAAATATAAATCTAGTACACCTGTATTGTGGTTGAATTTTAAAGGTTAAAAAAAGAATTTAGATAAAAATGCTTTACAAAAAATAGTTTAATTATTGGTCTATGACTGTTAATATGTTGAAACTTTTAGGGAGATATTTATGAAAAATAAATTTAATATAGTGCAGCTGTGCATAATCGTCTCCATTTCTGGAATGCTTTCATCCTCTGATATGGAAAGTGTTCTCGAAGTTGGAAGAGATAATCAAATGCTATCAGCAAAATCTCAAGACAGAATCGATACAACAGAAAGACAAACAGATAAGATTATTAATGAATACAAGGCTGTTTCTAAGCAAGTTGAAGGTTTAAAGCTTTATAACGAACAAAAAAGAATTCAAATCGCTGCTCAATTGGAATTAATGGATAAGTTAGACGAGCAACTTGTTCAGGTTGTTGTTATGCAAAGACAAATACCTCCTTTGGCTCAAAGAATGCTTGAAAGTTTAGAATCTTTTATCTCTCTTGATACTCCCTTCAGGATTGAAGAAAGACAAAACAGAATTGACTTAGTTAGATCTTCTTTAGCTAAACCTAAAGTTACCGCTTCTGAACAAGTTAGACAGGTATTAGAAGCCTATAACATTGAGGCTGAATACGGTAGAAAAATTGATACCTATGAAAGTACACTTGAAGACGGAACTGTTGTTAACATCTTAGTTATCGGAAGAATCGGCATGTTCTATCAAACTAAAGATGAGCAATCTAGCGGCAGATGGAACAATACTACAGGAACATGGGATGAACTTCCTGGTTCATACAGAAAACCAATCAGAGATGGTATTAGAATGGCTAAAAAATTAGCTCCTACAGATATGTTAATGATGCCAGTTGTTAAAGGAGAAGTGTAATGAAAAAACTATATATAATTCCAGCACTGCTTCTATTATTCAGTGGCTTTATTTCTTCTCAAGAAAATTCAGAAGAAGTAGTTGAAGTCTCTACAGTTGAAGCTCTTTTAGCATTAGTTAAAGAAGGTAAAACGCAAGAGCAGGCAGCAAACTCTAATAGAGAAGCTGAATTCATGGCAAATAAAAATAAGCAAGCCTCTATTTTAGCAGCTGAAAAAAGAGAGTTAGCAAGACAAGAAAAAATTGCAGACACCCTTGAAGCTGAATATAAGAAGAATGAAGGAATTCTTCGAGTTAAAGAAGAGGCTTATCAAAAAGAATTAGGTTCTCTTGTTGAGTTGTTCGGACATCTTCAAAGTTCAGCTGGAGAAGCAGCTGTTCAATTTTCAGGCTCCTTAACCGGTGCTGAATACGGGCAAGATAGAGTTAAGTTCCTAAATGCATTAACAGGCAAAATGTCAGAGACAACTGAGCTTCCAACTATTAGAGAGATTGAAGGACTTTGGTATGAACTTCAAAGAGAAATGGTGGCTAGTGGTCAGGTTGTATCATTTACAACAGATGTAATAGATGTAGATGGTGAAACTTCTGAGTGTAATGTTACTAGAGTAGGTTTATTTAATGCTGTTTGTGATGGTAAATACTTAGAATATGCAACTTCAAAAGGACAGTATGCTTTTTTACCTAGACAGCCTGCAGGTAGATATACTAAAACAGCGAGCAAAATAGGTGATGCTGAAGCTGGTGACCAAGTTAAGTTTGGCGTAGATCCAACAGGCCCTACTGGAGGTAGCTTACTAGCCAATCTAATACAAACTCCATCTTTAATGGAAAGAGCTCAACAGGGTAGGGAAGTTGGTTATGCAATTATCGCTGTTGGTATCATTGCTGTTCTATTTGCATTCTATAAATTATATAGTCTGTACATGATTGGCACTGCTGTTAGAAAACAGGCCGGTCAAGATGCGGCTGATTCAGCAAATCCACTAGGAAGAGTCCTGAAAGTTGGTAAAGACAACTTTGATAAAGATATTGATACATTAGAGTTAAAGCTTGCTGAAGCAATAATGGCAGAAAGACCAGCAATTGAACAAGGTATTGGATTTATAAAAATTATTTCAGTCATTGCACCTTTAGCAGGTCTTTTAGGAACTGTTACAGGTATGATTGTGACATTCCAAATGATTACTTTGTATGGAACAGGAGATCCTAAGCTTATGGCTGGTGGTATTTCACAAGCTCTTGTTACAACTGTATTAGGTTTATTGGTAGCTATTCCAACAAGTTTACTTCATTCTTTTACGCAGTCTTCTGCTAGAGGAATTATAAGTATCCTTGAAGAGCAGAGCACTGGTATTCTTGCTGAAAAAGCTGAGAAGTAGGTAATAGTAAATGCTATTTGCAATCACAGAAGCCTTGTCATCCATAAGAGATTTTATGGAGCAAGGCGGAAATGTGCTTTGGCTTATAGCAATTCTTGTGTTCTTTATGTGGGGCATGATCTTTGAAAGAATATGGTATCTTTCTCATGCACATCAAGAATATGTTGCTGGTCTTGCTGAAAAATGGAATTCTAGAAAAGATAAGAAATCTTGGTATGCTCTTCAAATAAGAGAGAAGATGATGTCTCAAGCTAAGATGGAAATAAATAAAAATATAAGCATCATTCAAACATGTATTGTGTTGGCTCCTTTATTGGGCCTTTTAGGAACTGTGACTGGAATGATTGAGGTATTCCAAGTTATGGCATTTAATGGCGGCGGTGATGCTAGAGCTATGGCAGGTGGAGTTTCTAAGGCAACATTACCGACTATGGCAGGCATGGTGACAGCTTTATCTGGTTCATTTGCAGCTATTTATTTAACAAGTACTAGCAAGAGACATGAGTCTGAACTAAACGATATTATTAAAAGAGAAATAGATTAGAAGAGGGTTATTATGAGAAGAAATGCAATAACAAGCGCAGTTCAAGAAGAGAATGATGAAATTAACTTAACTCCTATGCTTGATGTGGTTTTCATCATGCTTATATTCTTCATTGTGACTGCTAATTTCATAAAAGAGCCGGGACTTGAAATTAATAGACCAGATTCTGATACAGCTGAAACTCAAGAAAATGCTGCTATTTTGATTGCTGTTGGTCCTACTGGAGAAGTGTGGATGGATGGCAGAAGGATTGATGTGCGTCAAGTAAAAGCAAACGTTGTAAAGTTATTGGCAGATAATCCACAAGGCTCAGTTGTTATCCAAGCTGATGAAAAAGCAATGGCGGATACTATTATCCAGGTCATGGATGGAGCTAGAGAGGCTGGAGTGAGTGCAATATCATTAGCATCTGAACCAAAGTAATCTGATATGGATCAAGTCACAACAGCTATAAAATCTGCATTAAAGCCTATCCAAGCTTTATACAATAAAGCATTTGATGCAAATAAATATGTAGCTGGTGTTGGTTTATCAGTTCTTATAACAACAGCGTTATTTTTTGTAATGGTTATCTTAATCTCTCTTGGAGATAGTGGTATGAAAGAGGACACATCAGTAAAACTTGCTGACGTTGTAATGCCTGAAAGACAAATCGATACTTTTATGACCGAGGTTGAAAAGCCTGAACAACCAGAGGAACAACCTGAGGATATTGCTCAACCAGATCTAGATCTTCAGCCTCTTACAGGAATAGATGTTTCAATTGCGAAACCTAAAGCTAATTTTAAGGCTGGTGGATCTTTTTTTAGAGACGGTGAATATATACCATTATTTAAAGTTCAACCTATTTATCCTAGAAGAGCTCAAGAAAGAGGTACGGAGGGCTATGCTATAGTTTCATTTACTATAACAGAATCAGGTTCGGTTGAAGATGCAAAGCCTCTTGAAGGTTATTGTGGTGATCCTGAAGGACCTGCAGAAGAAATGAGACCATGTACTTTGTTTAATAGCGCCTCTACAAGAGCTGCGCTTAAATTAAAGTACAAGCCTAAAATTGTTGATGGAAAGGCAACTCCTGTTGAAGGTGTTTTTCACAAATTTACATTTATAATGGCAGAAGATGATTAATTTTTATAAGAAATCAAAAATAATATATATATTTGCTTTATTAGCATTTACACTTTCTGTCCCTTCGACATATTTAGAAGCGCAATCTGCCGATAAACCTAAAACACAAACTAAATATAAAAAAGCAAGAGCATTGCAGAGTAAAACTGCAAAAAAAATGGCTAAAGTTTATGAAGCTCTTGAAGTGGTAGATGATAAAGGCGAGCCTGCTCCAGATATGGAGACAGTTATAGAAATTCTTACAGAATTAAGAAACAATCAAAGCGAGCTTAAAAGCTATGATCGCTCTGTTATGTGGAATTCTTGGGGTTATGTTTATTTTTCCGATGGAAAATATAAAGAAGCCATACAAGCTTATGAAAATGTAATTAATGAACCAGAAGTAACTCTACCCATCAGAAATTCAGCACTTTTTACTTTAGCTCAATTAAATTTAGTTCAAGAAAACTATGCAAAAGGAATTGAGTTAATTCTTCAATGGATGGATCAGGTTGAAACGGTAACGGCTCAATCTTGGTCTCTCTTGGGTCAGGCATATTATCAGCAAGGCAATTTTAGAAAAGCAATGTCTTCAATGAAAACTGCTGTATCGATGGCAGAAGAAGAGGGATATAAGCCTAAAGAAAACTGGTATGTTCTTCTTGCTGCATGTATTAGTGAGCTAAAAAAAGAAATAGGAGAGAAAAAGGCTTTACTTCAGCAACTAGACATATATGAAATCTTGGTCAATTTATATCCTAAAAAGTTATATTTTGTTCAACTTGGTGGAACTTATGGCCAGCTTGGAAGAGAAAAAGATTATATGATTACTCTTAAAGCTGCGCATGCAAAAGATTTCTTAGATAAAGAATCCGAATATCTGGCTTTAGCACAATTGTTACTATTAAATCAGAATCCATATTGGGCTGCACAAGTGCTAGTATCTGGACAGAAGAAAATTACTACATACACAGAAACAGTAAAAGATAAGACAACAGGAGAAGAGGTTAAAGTAGAAAAAACTGGACCTGTAATTAGAGATAATGAAAAAAATCTTAAACTTCTAGCTGATTCTTGGAGAATGGCTCAAGAGATAGATAAAGCTATTCCAGTTTTAGAGAAAGCTGCTAAATTATCAAAAGATGGTAAATCATACGTATTGCTAGGAAATCTATATCTTGCAGAGGATAAATTAGAGAAAGCCGTTGATTCTATAAAAAAAGGATTAAAGAAAGGCAAAATTGATAAGATATCTCAAGTTCATTTAACTCTTGGTCAAGCATATTTTGAGATGCAAAAATTTGAAGATGCAAAGAAGGAGTTTAGGACTGCTGCTCGTGATAAAGATAAAAAAGTTAAAACCACTGCAAATAATTGGATTAAATATACAGAAAATGAAGAAATTAGAGTTAAGAATTTGGCTCTAAGAAGAGACTACATACAAAGTCAATCATAACTTCTCGTATTCTTCTATCTTAAAATCATAGTCATTGTCTGAGTTTTTTATATATGACTCGGAATTTACTAGTTTCCAGTTTTCCATTTCAACCTTTGGATAGTAAATATCTCCTAAAACATTGCAGTCTACTTTTGTAATAACTAGTTTATTCATAACAGGTAAAGTTTCTTTAAATAAATAACCACCACCAATAATTACTATCTCATTAACTATACCCATCTCGTGATTATGTTTTTCTGCAGCATGCATGGCATTTTCTAAATTATCAAATACATGAGCGCCATCTATTTCTTTAACTGTCCTAGATACTACGTAATTTATTCTATTAGGAAGAGGTCTCCCAATTGATTCAAATGTCTTCCTTCCCATGATAATTGTTTTATTGAGTGTATATTTTTTAAAATGGGCAAGGTCATCTTTTAAATTCCATGGCAAATCATTGTCCACTCCAATTACAAGGTCATTTGATACGGCAACGAGATGCGAAATAATTTTCATTTTTATACAGCCATTTTTGCTTTTATAGCAGGATGATGCTCATAACCCTCGAGTTTAAAGTCATCTATAGAACAGGATGATAGATCTTCGAGCGAATTAAGTGTTGGCATAATTAATTTTGGTGCATCAAATGGTTTCCTTGATATTTGTTCTTTGACTTGATCTACAGAGTTTAAATATATGTGTGCATCTCCAAATGAATGAATAAATTTTTTGGGCCTAAGATTTAATATTTCTGCGAATATACTCAATAAAAGCGAGTAACTTGCGATATTAAATGGGACACCTAGAAACATGTCTGCACTTCTTTGATACATGTGACAGCTGATAGTTCCATTGCTGATATAAAATTGCGACATTACATGACATGGAGGCAACGCCATTTTATCAATTTTCCCAACATTCCATGCTGATAAAATATGTCTTCTGCTATCAGGATTATTTTTGAGGTTATTCATTAAATCTTTAATCTGATCAATGCCGTCCCAATCTCTCCATTGCACACCATATACTGGTCCAAGCTCCTTTCTTAATTCATTATTTTCATATCCTAAATCTTTACCCTGATTATCAGCATTGTCTGTCCAAATAGTTGAATATTTATTTAAGTCAGTAAGCTCTTCTCTATTTTTGCCAAATCTGATTTCAGCAAGTCTTCTTTCATCACTCGATCCTTCTAAAAACCATATCAACTCTGATACTACACCTTTCCACGCAAGAGATTTGGTTGTTACTGCAGGAAAACCTTTTTCTAGATCAAATGACAACTGATGACCGAAAGAGGAAATAGTTCCTGTATTGGTTCTATCATCTCTTTTTTCACCGTTCTCTAAAATATATTGCAGTAGATCTAAATAAGCCTTCATGCATTTTTCCTTGAATAAAATAACATTATAAATCCAATTACTATCATAGGAACACAAAGAATCTGCCCCATACTTAATGAGTCCAAAAAGATGTATCCGATATGAGAATCTGGTTGTCTGAAGAACTCAATAGAAAATCTTATTAGTCCGTAAAAGATTAAAAAGCTTGAGCAAACAACTCCACGAATTTTAGTAACCTTGTTTATCCAGAACAATAGAAAAAACAATACAAGGCCCTCTCCAAAACTTTCATATAACTGTGAGGGATGTCGCAAGAGTCCGAATGGATCTGTGGGAAAAACAAAACCCCATTCACCATTTGTTTCTTTTCCATATAATTCACCATTTAGAAAATTGCCAATTCTTACAAGCCCAAGACCAATCGGCATCGATAGAGCTGCACCATCCATAAGCCTTAAAAAACTTAGATTATTTTTTTTAGCAAAAACCATGAAACTAATAACCACTCCAGCCAAGCCTCCATGAAAACTCAAGCCTCCTTGCCATATATAAAACAATGATATTGGATTATTAATTAGTTGCTCTGTTCCATAGAAAAGCATGTACCCAATTCTTCCCCCACACATAGCTCCAATAAATAAACCATAAAGAAAAACCAGATCATTAATTTTTTCATGATTTAATCCAAGCTCAATCATTATTTGATTTGATTTCAAAAAAAGATATATAAAGACTGCAGATAGCAGCCATGTCACAGCATAGTATTGTATTTTTAATGGACCAATTTCGATCAATGAAGGGTTATTAAAAAATTCTGATAATTCTATAATCATAAAAAAACCATATAAAAAGATATTAGCAACATCATGCTTGCCATCATTCTCTTCAATATTTTTTCAGATACGTGATGGGCAATATGAGCCCCATATTTAGCTGCAATTACACTAGTTAAACTAATACCTAGAAGGGCTGGCAAATATATGTAACCCAATGTTAGTGGCGGTAGAAGTGCATTATTAATGCCTGAAATTATATAACCCAATGCACCAAAGACGGCTATTGGAATTCCACATGCAGCAGAAGTTCCAATACTTGAAGTCATAGGTAATCCAGACGCTTTTAGGTAGGGCACAGAAAAAATTCCTCCGCCTATACCTAGAATAGATGAGGTGAATCCAATACCAGTGCCAACAAAGTAGGGCTCTTTATTTCGCTTAGCTCTTTGTTTGAACTCTATCTCTCTATTGATACCCATTTGAATTGCAACAAAAAGGGCAAAGATACCTATAATAATTTTAAGAATATTTCCATTAAGCTGGACTGCAAATAAAGCTCCAAGAAATGCTCCAATAACTATCCCTAAAGCTATTGGCTTAAAAAACTTATAATTTATAGCATTCTTCTGTCTGTGAGCGTATGCTGAAGAAATTCCAGTAAATACAATACAGCCAAGTGAAGTACCAACAGCCATGTGAACCATTATTGCATCTTCAAAACCATATTGAATAAAGCAGGCAACCAAAACAGGCACTGTAATAATTCCACCACCAACACCAAACATTCCTGCTATGAGTCCTGCAAATATACCTAAAGTGGCAAACAATATTAGTGCTTCAATCATTATTTATTTCTTCACAAAAATTATTTCTCAATGCATTAAGAGCTGAGCGATATACCTCTTTTTTAAATTCGACAATGGTATGTAAAGGGTACCAATAAGGAACCCATTTGTAATCTATAAATTCATTATCGGGATCATTTTCAAAATGAATTTTTACATCTTTTATAAGCCTAAATAAGAACCATTTTTGCTTTTGGCCTTTAAATCTTTTTTTTAAAAAATGATTTTTTCTTTTTTCATGAGGCACATCATATTTAAACCATTCATCTGTTGAAGATATTAATTTTACATCTTTCTTTTTAATTCCAACTTCCTCATACAATTCTCTTCTAGCAGCTTTATGCGGGCTTTCACCAAAATCAATACCGCCTTGAGGAAATTGCCAGCTATTTATATTTTTTCTTTTGCAAAGCAATAATTTCCCTTTATTATTGATAACAATCAGACCAACGTTTAATCTATACCCGGGCTCATTTATCATTGTATTAATTATTATTTTATGAAAAGAAATTTAGCAATATTTGATTTAGATAATACCATTCTTAATGGAGATTCTGATTATTCGTGGATTAATTTTTTAATTCAAACTGGGCATGTTGATAAAGAAGAATATGAGAAAAAAAATCAGTACTTCTATGATAAATATTATGAGGGCAATTTAGACTATGACGAGTGGGCTGAGTTTGCTCTTTCAACAATAAAAGGAAAAACACCTGATTATGTTGAACACATCATGTCCGAGTTCTTATCTTCAGTTATAGAACCCATGATTAATATATATGCACTGAGGTTGTTACATAATCACCATCATAATGATGATGTTATGTTGCTGGCCTCTGCTACAAATTCTGTAATAGTTAATCCTATTGCCAAGAGATTGGGCTTTGAAAACATTGTTGCAACAGAGGTTGAGGTGATTGATGGAGTTTATTCTGGAAAGATTGTAGGTATACCGGCCTTAGGAGAGGGAAAACTCATTAAGGTTAGAGAATGGATGCTCAATAATAATCTCGATGATTTTAAAAATGCTACATTTTATTCTGATTCCATGAATGATTTCCCATTGCTTTTAGCTGTTAATAAACCAATAGCTGTAAATCCTGATAATAAGTTGAGAGAGGAGTGCAAGAAAAGGTCTTGGGAAATTATCGATTTACCTTAATTGGAATCTATTTTGTCTGCAACAATTTGTGCTGTTTGCGCACTTAACGTCCAGCCAAGATGACCATGGCCTGCATGGTAATAAACTCCTTTCATTTTACTTTCTCTTGTAATTGGCATCATGTTTGGAGTCATGGGTCTTAATCCCGCCCATGGAGTATAAGTTTCAGTACTTACATTTGGAAAATATTTTTCAACCCATTTTAGTAGAGGCTTGATTCTGTCTTGTCTGATATCAGTATTTACTCCAGCAAGCTCTGCTGTGCCAGCAACCCTAAACCTATTACCCAGTCTACTAGCAACAATTTTTACTGGCTGATCAATTAACGATACTGTTGGAGCACACTGCTTAGATATTTCGTCTTTAAGATCAATTGTGACGCTATAACCTTTAACTGGATATATATTCATTTTATCACCCAGTCTATTTGCAAAGTTTTGTGTATTTACCCCTGCACAAATGACAACATTATCAAAGTCACCATTGATTATTTCATTTTCGTGCCTCATTGTTATTATCAGCTTATCTTTTTGTCTGGTTATATATTCAACAGTCGTTTTAAGTTGTAGATTTGCAGAGTACTTTTCTACTAGAACTTTTTCTAGATTTGTACAAAACTTATGAATATCGCCGCTTGCATCAGATTTGGTATATATTCCTCCAAGAATTTTTTCATAATTTTTATTATTTTCAAAAGCTGGTTCTATCTCTTTAACTTCATCAGTAGTTAATATATCCCACTCCATCCCTTCTTGATCTAACCATGAAACTTTTTCTTTATCTAATTTAAATTCCTTTTCATTGTCATAGAATCTTAAAATACCTTTTTTTAGTAATTCAAACTCTATTCCTTCTTCATCAGCTATTTTGAAATATATTTCTCTAGCTTTTTTTGCAATATCTATTGTTTCAAGAGTATTTTTTTTATGCTCACCTTTTAAAGTTGCCCAAAGAAATCCCATCATCCACTTATATTTTTGAATTTCAGGTGATGGGTTAAATAATAGCGGGGCATCTGGAGTAAACATCCATTTTATTCCGCTTACAACATTTTTTGTTGTATTCCATGTTTCTGCATTACTCGCACTTAATTGCCCTCCGTTAGCATAGCTTGTGGCCATTGCAGGGTATCTTCGAGAGTCAATAATAGTCACGCTGTGACCTTTTTTTAAAAGAGCGTAGGCCGTAGTAGTGCCAGCAATTCCAGCACCAATTACAGCAATTTTCTTCATACAGCATTGTCTCAACAAAACTTAATAAAAGCGACAAAATTATATTAAAAACCTGCTTTTTATTTAATAAAAATTTAGTTACAATCTAAATAAGAATGATTCTCATTTAGAAAACCCTTAAGGACGTAACATAACATGAGCGAATTTATTATTGTATTTAGAGAAGTTTTAGAGGCATCTCTTGTTGTTGGAATTATTTATTTGATTTTAGAAAAATCTAATCAATTAGGTCACTTATATAAACTGTGGCTGGGTGTTTTAGCAGCAATTATTGCAAGCATTTTGGTTGGTTATTTTGTTCTAGAAGCTAAGGAGTCTTTGGGAAATGATTCTACAGCAGCCTTATTTGAGGGCATTTTCCTTTATCTAACAGCTATCTTGATTTGGTATGTAATATTCTGGTTATCTAAACATGTAAGTGATAGGAAAGAACTCGAAGGTAAAACTTTAAATGCAATTAAGCTTTCTTCATGGGGTGTGTTTTTAGTGGTTTTCTTTGCAATCCTTAGAGAGGGCTTTGAAACAGCAGTATTTTTAATTTCAAGTTTTTCTATTACTGGGTCGTTTTCATATTTAGGATTTATTACTGGGGCAATTCTTGCAATTCTAATAGGGTACCTAATCGTTCTCCAAGGCAGGAAAATAAATCTAAGATATGTTTTTAAATATACAACTTTATTATTAGTTTTTTTATCAGCTGGGATGGTCGCCTATGGAACTCATGAGGTCGAGGAGTATTTGGTTAAATCAGAACAGATTGAAAAAACAGAGATCTATAGACCTTGGGATATTTTGCAACCTCAAACAGATGATGTAGGGCAGAAGATTTATCACCCACTCCATGATAAAGGGTCAATTGGTGTTTTCTTAAAAGGATTTTTTGGTTATAACAGTAATCCAAATATACCTGAGGTTATTTTATGGATTTGCGCTTTATTTTATGGCTTAAATATGTGGAGACGTTTTTATTTCTAGGAAATTAAATATCTAAGCTATTCTTCGGCTTTTGGTTTTGGTTTTGAAAGAGTCTTTTGGGTTTTTGCACCAAGACCTTTTAACTTATCAACTTGTGTAAATAAGTTGCCATCGCCTTCAATTAATTTATTTTGAGCTGAGTCGTAACTTTCTTTTGCTCTATCTAGATGCTTCCCAACTTCAAATAAATCCTTTGTAAAATTAGAGAACTTGTCATACAAAAGACCAGCTCTGTTAGCAATATCTTCAGCATGTTTGTTCTGACTATCTAATCGCCAAAGATTTTCTGCAATTCTTAAGATTGCTAGAAGGTTAATTGGTGTTGCAAAAGCAATCTTTTTTTCATTTGCTAAAGTTTGAAGATCCCAGTCATTCATAAGTGCAACAGATAAGGCAGAGTCTATGGGAATGAATATAAAAAGATAATCAGGAGCATTTATGTCCTCAAGATCATTATAGTTTTTGCTAGATAAATTTTTAATATGGCCTTTAATAGATTGAATATGATCCTTTAAATATGATTTTTTGTCATCCTCATTTTCAGTATTTACAAATCTTTCATATGCAGTAAGAGAGACTTTTGAGTCAATTACAATATTTCTATCATTTGGAAGAAGAATTACAGCATCTGGTCTAAGATTATTTCCCTGCCTGTCCTTATAATTTGGTTGAAGAAGGTAGTTAATATTTTCTTGAAGTCCTGCTTTTTCTAATGCGGTTTCAAGAATTTGTTCACCCCATGCACCTTGTTGTTGAGAGTCACCTTTGAGAGCTTTGGTAAGGCTTTGAGCGTCTTCTTGCATCCCTGATGTAGCATTAAGAAGATCTTCAATTTGCTGACCAAATTTCGCTCCATCCTTTGCCCGTTCTAACATTTCTCTTTCTATATTTTTCTTCAATTGATCTATCTCTCTTTGCATCTGAGTACCAAAAGGTTTTAGCTGAGAGTCAAGTTGGTTTTTTAATTCTGAAATATGCTTTTCGTTAATAGAACTAGCAATTTCTTTTTTTGCTTCTTCTAGTATCTCGCCTAATAGTTGTTTTTTATCTTCCTTAGCTTTATCTGCGTTTTTATTTTGGTTCCAAAAGTAGAAAGCAATTCCTAAAATAACAATTAAATTTAAAATGTTAAGAAAATTATCCATGTCAAAGATTCTACTATAAAATAGCAATCAATTATGGATGATAAACTAATATCTAAATTTAATAACTTCAAATCTCAAGGTCTCTCAATTGATATCACGAGAGGAAAACCAGATGCCGCGCAGCTAGATTTAGCTAATGATCTATTGAGTATGAATATTGAGCCTTTTGATGGCAATGTAGATTTACGAAATTACGGAGAGCCTTTTGGAATTCAAGATGCTAGAGCTCTTGGAGCAGATGTTCTTTCGGCTCCTATTGATAACATAATTACTGGTGAACAATCCAGCTTGATGCTTACTTATCAGATGATGCTTTCAAAATATCTGTTTGCTGAGCCTTTATCATGGAAAGATGTAGAAGCTCCAAAATTTATCTGTCCTGTGCCTGGATTTGATAGACATTTTAGAATGTTAGAAGATTTTGGAATAGAAATGATAACAGTGCCTTTAATAGATGATGGTATTGATCTTAATGTGCTCTCAGATACGCTACAAAAGAATTCAAATGTGCTTGGAATAATTTGTGTTCCACGTCATTCAAACCCATCTGGTGAAGTTTATAGCGATGATAATATAAGTAAGCTTTTCAATATTGGTAAAAAGTATTCTGAAGATTTTCTTTTTCTTTTTGATCATGCCTACTTAGTTCATGATTTCCTTCCTACAAAAGATCAAACAGCTGTTTGGAAGTTAGCAGAACAAAATAGCACAACTAATCAAACAGTAGTTGTAACATCTTTTTCTAAAGTTACTTTTGGCGGTGGTGGTTTATCTTTTATGGCAGCAGAAAGCGATAATTTAGATTTAATTAAGCGAATAAGGGGCTCAATGGTTATCTGTCCTGACAAGGTAAACCAAAAAAGACATACAAAATTTTTTAAAGATTTAAGTGCTGTCAGAAATCACATGAAAAAACATGCTGATTTAATAAGGCCTAAATTTGAGATAGCTTATAAAGCACTAGAAAAACTTGATAAAGATGTGGGTGAGTATTCTCAACCAACCGGTGGCTATTTTATAACTTTTAAATCACAAAAACCTATTGCTTCAAACATTGTTGAGTTGTGTAAAGAGGCAGGAGTGCTTCTTACTCCCGCAGGAGCTACACATCCTTATGGCAAAGATCCTAAAAATAATACTTTAAGAATTGCTCCAACGTTTATCAGTGAGAAAGAGTTAGAAATTGCAATGGATGTTTTTGTAACAGCGGCTCAAATGGCTCACAACCAATGCTAATTTAGTTTTTTGCTTTAGTATGGGGGTGATAGTTCACACCATCAAATTTCTCAAATATCTCTTTGATACCAGGATGATTGCAAGGCTTTTTAGACCTGTCCAATAATAAGTTTTGTTCAGAAACATATGCTATGTAAAAGATTTCTTTATTCTCAGCAAATAAATGATAAAAAGGTTGTTCTTTAATTGGTCTTATTTGTTCTGGTATTGCTTGATACCATTCTTCGGTATTATTAAATTCTGGATCTAAATCAAAAATAACACCCCTAAAGTTTAAATACTTATGTTTAACTATATTTCCAATAGAAAATTTTGCTTCAACTAATTTCTGCATTATATTTATAAATTAAACTATTTAAGGAAAAAAGTCATGACAGAAAATTTTAGAGAAGAGCATAAAAAAGAAAATTTTATGGTTGTTTCAACAAACAATATAGAAGGTGCTGAAATAACTGAATACATAGGCATAGTTCAAGGAAGCACTGTGCGATCAAGAAATGTAGGCTCTGACATTTTCGCTAATTTAAAAAATCTAGTTGGTGGAGAGTTGGTCGGTTATTCTAAATTACTCCAATCTTCAAGAGATCAGGCATATCAAAGAATGTTAGATGATGCCACTGCAAAAGGAGCAAATGCTATAATTTGTTTTAGGTTTCAAACCTCAACTATAACTCAAGGCGCATCAGAAATTTTGGCATATGGCACTGGTGTAAAAATCAAATAATAAGGAAAAAAAATGAACAAGACAGAGAAAGTCGCTTTTAGAGAAGCTGTTATCGTAGTATTGATGGGAGCAGTAATTAACTTTCCGCTTCAGACATTTCTATTGTGGCTAACAATTGACAGCTGGCAGTGGTCAAACCCAATAACAATATCATTGTTCACCCAATCTATTCTTACTTTAGTTGCCCTTGTAAGAGTTTTTTCTATAAGAATGAGATTTCAAAGAGGAAAATTTTAGGACCTAATCTTTTTTCTGTTTTTTTTCCTTAATATGATCTTTATGAGAGCCATGCATCCTCATCTTCATTCTATGATTAATCATATCTTTGCACCAAACGTCATAAACAGTCGAATAATTTGAAGCTAAGGTAGATAGAGCAATAGCATCGGCCCATTTCTCATCGTTCCATGATTTATCTTTTGAATCTTCATTCTTTTTGATGTCTTCAAAAACATCATCTGCTGCACCTAGAAACCATCCAATCCCAGATTTAGTCTCCATACATTGTTTTGCACTCATAAGCTTATTAGGATGTTCTCTTTTTTCTTTTTTATGATCATCAGCATATAAAGTTCCGAACATAGAAAAAGCAATTATTAAAGCAGTTGTTTTCTTCATATTTCTCCAAAAATTATATTTACATTAATAGAGTAAATTATTTACAAAAAAGTTCAAAAAAATATTTACTTTTAAAAAAAAATATTCATAATGCTCCGATATTTATACTCATAGGCATAATTCTTTTTGTCTATCAGTATGACTATCCTTGAAATAATTCAAATTATTAGCGTAGTTTTTGGCACATTGATAGCCGCGCCTCTTATTGTCTCAAAAAAATATAATAAGAGATTGTTAGGACTAATTGCAGTTGCGATGGGGAGTATTCTCGCAATGATAGTTCAGCTTTATGCTGGTTTATATTATTTTTTCTTTGCTTCAGCTTTTTGGTTATTAAACTCTGCAAATGCTATTCGTAAAATGCTTAGGACAAATAGAGAAATTTTTTAGGCATTAACAAAATCCTTATATTTTAGAATAGATAAACCCTCTGAATTATCATTCATTTTTTGCACCATTGCTTTGGCAACATATTTTGCATCTATGAATTTAAAATCTGATAAGAGACCACGCATCAATGGATCAAAAATTTTACCCCCTAGCTCTATTAATGAAACATCAAGTTTAAATTTTTCATTAATTCTTTGACCAAGCAAGTGACTAGGGCGGGCAAAGATAGTTTTTGCAAATCCTATTTCTTTAACAAGATCTTCCATATTGCCCTTTGTTTTGAGGTATAAGTTTTTTGAAGTTTTGTCTGCTCCTATTGCAGATACTATCGCTATTGATCTTGCACCACTGTCAAAAGATTTCCTGGCTATATTTAAAACATATTCATAATCTATCTTGATAAAATCATCTCTATCAGATTTTTGAATATACATAAGCTCACTTGAACTCAATTTCTTGCCAATCGATATGTAAACATGATCTACTTTTGGAAAGTCTATATTATTTATGTCATCAAAATCTGAAATAATTTCATTACAGTTTTGTTGAACAATACCTCCGGTTCTTCTTGATAATAAAAAAATCTCCTGACTTTCTTTTGAGACACACTTAAGAACTTCACCCCCAACAAGACCAGAGGCTCCAACAATCAATGTTCTAATTTTTTTCATCAAATAAAACCGAGAATACTCGATAATAAATTTTCTACCGAGTCTTTACCATCCAATGTAATATCTGCCCATTTCTTATAAAGAGGCTCTCTTTCTAGATAGATTTCATCAATACTTAAACCCTCAGGAGCAGCTAATCCTCTCTGTTGGCCCTGGCCAATTCTTTTTTTTATTTCATCAAGCGGCGTATTGATATAAACAATTTTAGAAAAAGAGCTTAAATGAGACATCGACTTTTCAGAATAGACTGCGCTACCTCCTGTAGAGATAATTTTTATATGTTTATCAAGACTTAGTATTACTTCTTCTTCAGCATACCTAACAAACTTATATCCGTTATCTTTTTTTATTTGCTCAAGAGAAGCTTTAAATCTTTCTTCGATTAATAAGTCAGTATCAGTAAAATTAATTCCCAAATTTTCGGATAATGCCTTTCCAATAGTTGATTTTCCGCAACCAGCCATCCCTATAAAGCTTACATTTTTAATTCTATGCATATCCATTTGTTGCTTTTATAAGTTCATGGGTTACCTCTTTTTCAAAAGCAGTATGTCCAGAGGAGGGCGCTACTATTAATTTAGCTTCAGGCCAATTTTTAGAAAGCTCCCATGCAGTTGTCATTGGACAAACAATGTCGTATCTACCTTGAACGATTGTAGTAGGAATATTTCTTATGATATCTATTCCAGATTCAATTAGTTGATTCTCATGCTCTAGAAAACCCTTATTTACAAAATAGTGATTTTCAATAAGAGCAAAAGCTAATGCAAAGTGAGGATTAGAAAAGCTATCAGCCATATCTGGGTTATAACTTAAACTGCTAGTTGAACCTTCCCACCTAGACCAAGCTATTGCTGCAGCTAGTTTTTTTTCTTCATCATCACTTTTAAATATTTTGTGGTATGCAGACATCAAATCATCTCGTTGGTTTTGATCAATTGGTTCTAAAAATTTTTCCCAAGCTTCTGGGAAAATATTACTAGCACCTTCTTGATAGAACCAATCCAGCTCTTTTTTTCTGAGCATGAAGATTCCCCGCAGAACCATTTCGCTAACCGATGCTGGGTATGTTTGAGAGTATGCAAGAGATAATGTACTGCCCCATGAACCTCCAAAAACAAGCCAATTTTTAATTCTAAGCATATTCTTAAGAGCTTCTATATCTTCAACAAGGTCCCATGTAGTATTTTTTTCAAGACAGCCGTGAGGTTTGCTCCTTCCACAACCTCTTTGGTCAAAGATTACGATATGGTATTTTTTAGGATCAAAGAACCTTCTAACAGCGGTACTGCCTCCACCTCCAGGTCCTCCGTGTAAAAAAACAGCTGGCTTTCCATTTGGGTTCCCACATTGTTCGTAATAAATTTGATGATCATCTCTTTCCATGAAACCACTATTAAATGGCTCAATTGGTGGGAAGAGTGTGAAGATTTCAGACATACTTACTAACTATATTTTTTTTTCAATGATTTAATTTCATTTGATAGGATAACTTCTTTATCTTTAAAAAATTGCTCATGATTTCTCTCAACAACGCTTAAGTCATACAAATAATTAATCATTACTCCATGAGATTGCTCCATGCCTTTAGTAGACATATCTGCATTTAAATTTATTTTATGAAGAATTGCTCCATTACCTAGATGAAATCTTGCAACTGGATCATTGGGCAGCAGATCTTCTCTATTAGATTCTGTTAGGTAACTTACTGTTTTTTTAATAAGATTTTCATCATCAGGAACCTTATTTAAACAATTTTCATAAACTAATGGAGCGTTATTTTCCATCCATTTCATTAATCCAGGAACTGGAGACAGAGTAACAAATGTATTGAGCCCCTGAATTTCTTGTTTAAGCTTATGAGCAACCTTTTTGATTAAAAAATTTCCAAATGAAATTCCCGATAAACCATCCTGACAATTAGATATGGAGTAAAAAACTGCTGTATTTATTTCGTCTGAGTTTGTTTCCTCTCTATCCATTGCAATAATGTTCTGAATTGATGTTGGTATTTTTTTTGTAAGAGCAACTTCAACAAATATAAGTGGATCTTCAGGAACTAGAGGATGAAAAAATGCAAAGCATTGTCTGTCATTTGGTGCTAGCCTTGATCTTAAATCTTTCCATGAATTTATTTCATGAACAGCCTCATACTCTATTATTTTTTCAAGAACATTTGCCGGAGTTGACCAATCTATTTTTTCTAATACAAGAAATGATGGATTAAACCAATACTTAAATAGTTTAAGCAAACCAGAATCAAGGGGCTTGAGTTGACTATTTCCTTCTTTTAAAAGTAGTCTAATTTGTTCTCTTAGCTCTATAAGCCTATGAGTTCCGTTTGGAGTAGCATTTAACCTTCGAAATAACTCTATCCATTTTGGTTCAGCAGCATTACTAAGCTCCTGAAGATTTTTTTGATTTTTGTTTGTTGAATATTCTTTAGCAGCTTTAACAATAACTTCTGTGTCAACATCATATTTACTTAGTAGGTATTCAAGATATATCACTAAATCCTCAGTGCTCTGACTCTCTATTAAATCTAGTAAATGTTCAGCAAATGCAATCGAAGAAACCTCTCCGCTTGTATGCATAACTGACTCAGTTGCTTGATTTATATCTTTATGAAGAGTACCAAAGCCCTGAGCACGAAATCTACTCAAGCTAAGACCATTCTCCATTATTGAAGAAATCATGTTTTGGAAAAAATTCATAGTTAAACTATACTTTACCACTTTTATTTGACCGAATTTATAAAAAATAAAGAGGTTAATGATTATTGGATAATACAATGAAAAACAAAGATTCAAATTCAAAATATTATATCCATCCTGAAGGGTGGAAGTTTGCACTTATCTTTTTTGTATTATCTTTCTTAGTGTCTTTAATTTATGCCCCGATATCATTCATAGGTTATTTACTGACATTGTTTACATTATGGTTTTTTAGAAATCCAAAAAGGAATACTCCTAAAAATCCAAATGCTGTTATTAGCTCTGCTGATGGCAAGGTCTGCTTGATTGACCAAGCGATACCGCCTAAAGAAGTTCAGATTGGGAATAATCATATGCTTCGCATATGTGTTTTTATGAATGTGTTTAACGTTCATATAAACAGAAGTCCTGTTGAGGGAAGAATAGATAAAATTATTTATAAAGAAGGAAGTTTTTTAAATGCTAGTTTAGACAAAGCAAGTGAAAAGAATGAGAGAAGTAGCATGGTTATCTCAAACACTAATGGTATCCAACTTGTAGTTGTTCAAATTGCTGGGTTAATTGCTAGAAGAATTTTAGGGTTTGTCACTGATGATCAGTATCTTGATCAAGGTGAAAGATATGGATTAATTAGATTTGGATCTAGAGTCGACATTTACATGCCCCAGGATGCAACTTTAAATTGCAAAGTTGGTGACAAAGTTATAGCCGGAGAAAGTGTGCTTGCAACATTGAACTAAGCCTATGAAAAAAATAAATCTAAGATCACTTTTACCAAATTTAATAACACTATCTGGTTTAAGCTTTGGATTAAGCTCAATGAGATTTGCAATAGAAGGTGAATTTAACCTGGCAATAATTTGTATTTTATTTGCAGCTGTATGCGATGCTCTTGATGGTATGCTTGCGAGACATTTAGATAGTGAGTCAGATCTCGGATTTCAATTAGACTCCTTATCAGACTTTTTAAGTTTTGGTATTGCTCCTGGCTTATTAATGTACATGGCAATATTTAATCAAAATAGTATTGGTGCTTTTGCAGCCTTGGTTTTTATTGTATTTTCTTGCTTAAGGCTGGCTCTTTTTAATGTTCTTCATGAAAAATCAAAGAGTAATGAGGCACAAAGAGTGGATTTCTTCACTGGCATACCAACTCCAGCTGGTGCCATATTAATTATGCTTCCTTTAACCCATGTTTATATAGGATATGACTGGGCTTATGAAAATCTTAATTTTGTTGCAGGATATATAATTCTTATAAGTGGTTTATTGGTAAGCAAAATACCAACTTTCTCAATCAAGGGCAGGGATTTTTTTATTAAATCTAAACTAATTTTCTTAATGATCTTCTCTGGTTTAGTCTTAAGTATGATTAATTTTCCATGGCACACATTAAATGTACTGGCTTTGATATATTTTTTTACAATTCCTTTCTCAATTTTGTCTTGGCAAAGACAGAAATTTATCAATAGCTAAATCTAAATTTTTGAGTAAAGCGCATCAATTAATTGATTAGCAGTCTTATATAAATTTTTTGTGTCATGCATTTTGTTACATAAAAAAGAGAAACCTATTTTTTTATCTATATCTCCAAATGCAACTGCTCCACCAATGCCAGCATGACCATACATAGATCCCATAAATCTTGGCGAAAAACTACCTTTTAAAAGCATCTCACTAGCTAACTCAAACCCAAGACCAAAAGTTATATCAGAACCAAATAAGACTGTATCAGGACCTGATGAGTAGGGCTGAATACAATATCTAAGGGTCTCAGGATTTATAATTTCATTTACATCTTCTTTACAATCTGAACTTAAAATTCCATACAGCTTGGCAAGACCCTCAGAAGTTCCGTGGCCATTTGCTGATGGAATTTGCGCCTTGCGCCAATCTGGTGAATTAACATATTCTTTGTTATCACCAGCTCTTTTTTGAAAAGCTATTTTAAAATGACCTGTTTCCATAGATTTTTTTAAATTTTTTAATTTTTCTGGGAGCATAATATCTGGGACATATTTAATTTTTTCTAAAGGAGGGTTACTGTCACTAAAATCTTCAAGAACTTTCATATCAGCACAATTAACAAAATCTTCTTCTGATAAACCAATCTTAAAATTTATATTTAACGGCTCAGCAATCTCCTCTTTAAAATAAGTACCAACATCTCGTCCATCAATCCTTCTAATGATTTCACCCACAAGCCATCCGTAAGTTATAGCATGATAGCCTTGCATTGATCCGGGTTCTGCAAATGGCTCTTGTTTTGCAAGAATGTCTGCGTAAAGATTCCAGTTTTGCCAACTACCTGAAGGGATTCCATTGTGAAAACCAAAGTTGCAAGCCCTGTGACATAAAAAATCTATAACTTTGGTATTCTCTTTGCCATTGCAACCATACTCAGGCCAGTAATCAGATACCTTTTTATTAACATCAAGTTGGCCTCTATCGATTAGCATAGCAATGCAAATTGCTGTAACACCCTTTGTGACCGAATAAGTATTAACGATGGTATCTTTATCCCAGGCTATGTTTTTAGATTCATCTTTAAAGCCGCCATGAAGATCTACTATCATCTCTTTGTTATATGAAACCGCGACAGAAGCACCAATCTCATAACTAGACTCAATAGAATCTCTTAGAATATCTTCTATTTCTTTAAATTTAGAATCGCAATATCCTTTAACAACAGCCATGTAAAATATTTTTGATGATTATTTATCTCCAATTAACAGGTTAATATAGACTTAAAAAATTTAAAACAATTGAATGATAAAAATAGTAAACTATTTACATAATGTCTAAAAGTTTCGTTCTATCATCTGAGATTTTAAATAATAAAATTAATATCCCAAGCTTTGAAAAAAAGTTTGTACATAGTCCATCAAATTTTCTGAATGATTTAGATCTTTTTACAAAAGGCCAACCCTTTGATTTATATAAAGAGCTTAGAGAAAATGCCCCGGTATTTTTTCACCCCCCGATGTTGAGTGATCCAGAACCAGGTTATTGGGTTCTCACAAGATACGAAGATATAAAGATGGTTTCAATGAATCCAAAGATTTTTTCATCACAGTACTCAACTGGTAACTTATTAACACTTGGCTCAGAAGAAAACAGACACCCAAAATTATTTAAATCTACGATTGATCATATGCTTAATCTTGATGGTGAGATGCATCTAAACCTGAGAAAAGAGCATATGCCTTTTTTCAAGCCGGGCTATATAGACGAATTACAAAATAAAGTTTCGATGAAAGTTAGTCAGTTACTGGATGAGGCAGAAAAGTTAAATGAATTTAATTTAGTTAAAGAAATATCTCAACAACTGCCAATCTACACTCTGTCTGAAATCTTGGGTATTCCTGAATCAGATAGACAAAAACTTGTAGAGTGGATGGAATTTTTAGAGTTAGCTCAATATTTTACCCTTGAACAAATTAAGCAAAATGAAGAAGGTGTAACTGACACGACACCAGATCCTGCTCTAGTTGAGATGTTCGACAATATGATTGATGAAATGTTTGACTACGGAAGATATATTCTTAATAAGAAAAAAGAGAAACCAGAAAATGATTTACTAAGCGCAATTGCAAACGCAAAGATTGAAGGAGAGGATTTATCACAAGAATTTCTTGATGGCTCATGGCTATTAATAGTTTTTGCGGGAAACGACACTACTAGGAATACTATGAGTGGCGGTATTAAATTACTTCACGATAATCCTGAGCAAAAACAATTAGTTTTAGATGATTTTGAAAGGGTCTCAGGACTAATCAATGAGACTGTTAGATATGTTTCTCCTGTAATCCATATGAGAAGAACTTCGCTCGAGGAAACGGTTATAGGTGAACAAAGAATAGGCCCTTATGAAAAAATTGCATTATGGTATGGAGCTGCAAACAGGGACCCTGAAATTTTTGATGATCCAGATAAATTTAATATCATGAGAAGCAATGCTGAGAAACATCTTGCATTTGGAATTGGAAGACACACCTGCCTCGGTAAGCCTGTTGCTTTAATGCAATTAAGAGAGTTTTTCTCACAGTTTTTATCAAGATATCCAGATTATCAATTAACTGGAGATTGGAAAGTTGCACCAAACAATTTTGTTCATGCGATTCAAGAAATACCTATAAGGCTTAAAAAGTAATTATTTTAATTTAGATTTGAATGGTGCCCAGAGGTGGGATCGAACCACCGACACAAGGATTTTCAGTCCTTTGCTCTACCAACTGAGCTATCTGGGCAATAAATGAAAGAGGATTATAGAAAAGATTCTACCCAATGTCATTAAGATTAAATTTTTAATTAATTAGCTACGAACCTTTTTATTTTCAGGATCATAAAGTGACCCTTTGCCAACTATTTTAACCGTAATAGGATAAACACCATCACCATCTTCATTAAAGTATTCTATGGCTAGCTTTTGACCTTCTTTTGCAAGTTCAGCAGGCAAATAACCCATAACAACAAACTCTTTTATAGAAGGGCAATAAGACATTCCAGTAGTGTATGATCTCCTTCCTTTACTATCCACCGGGACTTCTCCAGTAGTTGGATCAATGATTGGAGAAATTCCAACAGGGTACCTAGGAACTCCCGATACATTGAGGTCATCCACAGTCATGGTGCACAAAATTGCACATGGGTCTTCTTCTCTATGTTTTAAATGAGCAGCTTTTCCATGAAAATCTGCTTCTTTGACAAGAGGCCTTTGAATAGCAGCTTCACATGCATTGTATTCAGTTTCTAGATCAGCTCCCTGAAGCCTAAAACTTTTTTCAAGACGTCTGCTGTTAGCATAGGTTTCTATTCCAACAGGCATTACTCCAACTTCAAGTAATGAATCATATAATGCTAAGCCTTCATCGCTATTATTGTTGAGGTAAATTTCCCAACCGCTTTCACCCACATAGGATATTCTTGCAGCCCAGACATCAATAGTTTTTCCGCCCGATAAATTAAGGGTTAAATTTTTTGCTGTTACAAATGGAAAATTTTCTAAGCTAATTTCATCTGCATCAACAAAATTACCTAATGCCTCTTCAGCTTTTGGACCCCACAAACCAAGAGTTGCTATATCATGGGTCATAATTGTAATTTCAGCATCAAGATTATTATCGTCCCTATAATTACGCAATGTAACCCAATCTCTATTACCATCAGCACCACCAGTTACAATCCTGTACTTGGTATCACCAAGTCTTGAGATAGTTAAGTCAGCATGCACGCCACCATCTTCATCAAGAAAATTTGTATATATAACTTTTCCAATAGGAGTATTGCCACCGACTTTTGCTACTGAAAGATATTCGAGCATTTTTTCTGCATCTGGACCTTCAATATCCATGATTGGAAAATGAGAAAGGTTTATCATTCCAACAGAATCACTCATGGCAAGATGCTCAGCATTTGCAAGCTCATAGGGCACATGACGACTATCCCATTCGTTTTCTCTAACTGGAATATCTTTTAAATAATCTTGAAGTTTTTCTCTATTGCTTTCATATGCAAATGCTCTTTCCCAGCGGGCCACTTCATTATCAAAATATCCACCAAGCTCTTTTTCTCTTTCATAAAAAGGGCTTACAAACTTTTCTCTTTCAGAGATATAAGGTTCTCTAGGATGAACAGCAGGGGTGTAAATAGTCTGAGAGTTTTCAAAAGCTCTAGATTTAACAAATTCTTTTTCTTTTTGCTCTGGGTACAGTCGTGCAATATCAAATGAATGCATATCAACTTGCGTTTTGCCATTTACCATTAGTTCTGCACATAATCTTGCACATCCTGGACCATCTTTGACCCAAACGGCTTCACATAACCAGAACCCTCTAACCTCAGGACTTTCTCCTATTAGAGACCCAGCATCAGTAGTAACAGACAATAGACCATTAAATGAGCTTCTTTCATCCCAGCCTAGCTCATTTAATATTGGAGTTGTTTCAAAAGCTTTTTCTAGAGGTTCAGCTATTTCTTCTAAATCTAGATATCGCATCGAATCTGAGCCCATTGTTTTTTCTGGATTGCCTATATCTTCAGGATCAACTAGACGCGGTTCTTTGTCTTCATAAAAACCCCACTCAAGCATACCGCCATGAAGTCTTCCAGTATCTCTAACGTACGCTGAGTTACCCTGATCGCGAAGAAGAGGGTATACAAGAAAATCTTCAGCGCCTTGAGCTTCTGGAAGTGGCCCAAAAAATAATAAGGGATGCTCTAACGGCATTAATGGAACTGGAACCCCAGCTTTTTTACCCATCAAAGGCCCCCATATGCCTGAGCAAATTACTACTTTATCTGCTTTTATAAATCCTTTATCAGTCTTGACTCCAGTAACACGCCCATTCTCAACTTCAAAATCTATGGCTGGTGTGTCTGTAAATGTTTTCAAGGCACCTTTATCTTTTGCACTCTCAACAGCAAAACTGACAACATCTTGAGATCTCGGTATTACTAATCCGGCATCTGGGTCCCACATTGCACCCATTAAAGACTCTTCATCTAACAATGGAAATTTTTCTTTAGCTTCAGCTGCTGAAATAAGTCGTACATTGGTTCCAAATGCCTTTCCAGAGCCCACCTTTCTTTTTAATTCCTCCCATCTGGCATCGTCACCTTTTCGGCAAATTTCTAAGCCACCTTTCTTTAAGAAAAAGCCATTATCTTCATAAAACTTTCGGCTATATGCTGTTGTCCAACAGCCTAATTTGTCATGAGTAGTGTTATACACGAAATCAGAAGCGTGAGCCGTTGATGCAATATCTGACGGTATTACGCTGGATTTTTCTAATCCTACTATATTTTTTTGTCCCAATTCAGATAGCCAATATGCAATCATTGAGCCAACAATGCCGCCTACACCAACGATGACTACATCTGCTTCTGATGGAAATTTTGAGTTTATATTTTCAGTCATGCTTAAATTTAACTCTAATTTTTTATTTTGTAAATTAGAATTTTTACTAGAAAAAAATTAAAGTTCGAGTATGTTTTTAGGGTGTGTGAGATATCTTTTTGGATGTTTATATTCTTTAATCTAACGCCTTGAAACCAGACGCTTTTTCATAATCTTCATTGTTAAAAAATTTATCCATTTGTTCAATTAACCACTTTCTATTCTCGGGATCAGACATATCTAAGTGTTTTTCATTTATCAAAGTTGTTTGATGAGACTTCCATTTATCCCAGGCTTCTTGAGAAACGCTGCTTTGTATCTCTACTCCCTTTGGCCCAGGCATAGGAGGCACGGATAAAGCAACCATTTCTTTTTGATATTTTTTACAAAATACTTTCTTAGTCATAATTTTTCTATTATAGACTTAATGGGCTTTGGTATACCGTATTTATCAATATTACTTTTATTAACCCATTTATATTTTTCATTAGTTTTTAGTTTAAAAGTCTTTTCATAACTATAAATATTTATTTTTATATCCAAATTAAGATGAGATAGCTTATGTTTCATATTAATCTCTTCTAGATTTTCAATATCATCTTTCCATGGCAGGGGGTGGTTGGGGTTTAATTCAAGCGGTGCCCACAATCCCTCCCAAAATGAGTCTTCTAATTTCTTAAATAATAAAAATGAATCATTACTTCTTGCTAAAGCATAATTTATTTTTTTGGTTGGGTTTTGTTTTTTTGTTTCTTTTTTGTTTACCTTAACTTTGAAGGCACTTTTACAGCCTTCTTGCAAAGGGCATATGCAACAGTTTGGTTTTGAGTTATGACAAATCGTTGCACCCAAATCCATTATTCCTTGGGTGTATGAAAAAATATTTTTTCTTGGAGTATGTTTATTAGATAAATCCCATAACTTTTTATTTGATTTATGAGTTGAATCATTATCAACTGATTCATATCTTGAAATAACTCTCTTCACATTAGCGTCCAGTATGGGGTATGGAATTTGATATGCTAAAGACATTATTGCTCCAGCTGTTGATTCACCAATTCCTGGAAGCCTGACAATTTCATCAAATGATTTTGGGAATCTATTTTTAAAATCGCGTAAGATGATTTCTTTAGTTTTGTATATATTAATTGCTCTTCTATAAAATCCTAATCCGGTCCATAAAGCTAATATTTCTTCTTCATTAGCTGAAGAAAGTGATTTGAGGTTTGGATATCTACTTATAAATTTTTTAAAGAAAGGAATTACAGTCTTTACTTGAGTTTGCTGTAACATTATTTCTGAAATCCAAACTCTATAAGCGGTTACATTTTTTCTCCAAGGAAGGTTGCTTCTACCGTTTTTTATATACCACTTAACTATTTGTTTTGATAATTGAGAATCTTGATCACAATTCTTTTTCATAGAGATTTGTTTTTTTATCTACTAAGCCATCTGAAGTGAATTCATATTGAATAGGAGCACCAGTAGGTATTTCAAGTTTAACAATATCTTGAGATGAAATAGAATCTAGTTTCATTATTAACGCTCTAAGAGAATTTCCATGAGCTGCAATTAATATGCTTGAACCACTTATAACCTTTGGCATAATTTCAGTTTCAAAATATGGAAGTACTCTATCAGCTGTATCTTTGAGACTTTCTCCGTCCGGAGGTGGTATATCAAACGATCTTCTCCATATATGAACCTGCTCCTCTCCCCACTTTTTCCTTGCATCATCTTTATTTAAGCCCGCTAGACTTCCGTAATGTCTTTCGTTTAGAGCTTCATTTTTTATTATTGGTATTTCTTTATGATTTAAAATTCGAAGGATAATATCTCCAGTCTTTTGAGCTCTTGAAAGCATAGATGTATACATAACATCAAATTCAATGTTTTGTTCTAAGATTAATTTACCTGCATTTTTTGCCTCTGAAACCCCTTGATCAGTAAGCCCTGGATCTTTCCATCCTGTAAAAAGATTTTTTGCATTCCATTCGCTTTGACCGTGCCTTACCAATATTAAATTTCTAGATTTCATTTTTAATTTTGTAATACTTTTATGCCATTTTAATAGATAATACACGCATGGATAGGTTTATTTTATTTCTAATTGAACATTATTATTATTCTGTTCCACTTCTTGTAGCTATAGTTTTATTAATAAGATCTAGCGCTAAAAAGGGCGGAAAGAAAATTACTGCACAAGATTTAATAAATTTAACGAACCTGGATAAGGCAAAGCTGATTGATTTAAGGCCTGCTGCTGATTTTGATGATGGTCATATCACAGGATCTATTAACATTCCTTTTGCGAATCTTGACGATAGAGCTCATGAAATAAAAAAATATGAGGGTATATCTTTGGTATTAATTTGCGAAACGGGTAGCCAGTCAGCAAATGCTGGTGAGAAACTTCAAAATTTAGGACACAAGGATACTTTAATTTTATCTGGGGGAATTAATAATTGGAGAATGGATAATCTGCCTCTAATTTAGATTCCAAGTTCTTTTATTTTTTTTGCCAGAGTATTTCTTCCAAGACCTAAGAGAATAGCCGCCTCATTTTTTTTACCATTACTTTTTTCTAAGGCTGCCTTAACTATAATTTTTTCTATTTTTGGATTCACAATATCTAGTAGATCTTTGTCTATAGAAGTTGCAACATTTGTAACCCAATTATTAAAACCTTCTTCCCAAGAAGAAGATGGGATCTCAGAGACTTCATGATCTTTAATTTCTTCAGGTAAATCTTCAACCTTTACATTTTGAGTTGGTGTCATTAAAGCTAACCAATAACATGTATTTTCTAATTGCCTGACATTGCCAGGCCAGTCATACTTTGTTATAGCATCCATAACTTCTTTTGATAAGACCCTTAAATCTTCACCCAAGGAATCCGAATGATTTTTTAAGAAATATTTTGTTAAAACATCTATATCTTCCTTTCTATCTCTTAAAGGAGGAACATTAATTTTTATAACATTCAATCTATAAAATAAATCTTCTCTAAATGATTTTTGAGAAACTAAGTTATTAAGGTTTTGATGAGTGGCTGCAATAATTCGAACATCTACTTTTATTGGTTTGTCTCCGCCAACTCTATAGAATTCTTTATTAGACAACACTCTTAATAGCCTGGTCTGAGAATCCAATGGCATATCACCTATTTCATCAAGAAAAAGTGTTCCACCATTTGCTTGCTCAAATCTACCTATGCGTCTGTCAACGGCTCCAGTAAAAGCTCCTTTTTCATGACCAAATAGTTCAGATTCAACAAGCTCTTTAGGAATATCAGCCATATTAAGAGCAATAAATGGCATATCATGTCTTGGACTATTTTTATGAAGTGATTTTGCAATTAGCTCTTTGCCAGTTCCTGATTCACCTTGAACTAAAACTGTTGCTGTTGTTGTTGAAAGCTTGCCTATCGCCCTAAAAACAGCCTGCATGGAAGCTGATTCTCCAATAATATCTGTTTTAGGTTTTGACTTAAGCCCTTTAGTCTTAGGTTTATCTTCAAGAGCTCTATTAATAATCTGAATAGCATCATCGAGATCAAACGGCTTTGGCATGTATTCAAATGCACCTCCGCCATATGAATCTACTGCGGCTTGCATATCAGTAAATGCAGTCATAATTATGACTGGGATATCCTCATAATTATCATTAATATGCTTAAGTAAATCATAACCAAGCATGCCTGGCATCTGGACATCTGTAAGAATTAAATCAGGCTTATCATTCTTCAACTCATTCACCACATCATCACCAGATGAAAAAGTTTTAACATCAAAACCTGAAGAGCTAAGACTTTCTTCTAGGATTATCCTTATTGCGTTGTCATCATCAGATACCCAAATTTTATGCACTTTTTACTTCCTCACTTATAGATTCAATGTTAATGGGAACTAAGATTGAGAAAGTTGTTCCACTCGACTCACTTTTGAAAGATATAGCTCCTCCATGAATTCTAATAATATCTTGAGAGATAGATAGACCAAGTCCAGACCCACTTTCTTTTGATGAAACCATAGGAAAGAAAATTTGCTCTTGAATGTCCTGTGGAATTCCTGGCCCATTATCAATAATACTTACTTCACACAGAGTTGAATGAATAACACCATTAATAGGCTGACTATATGTAACTCTTGATTTAATAGTTATGAGGGGATCTTCAGTTAAAGTTAATGCTTGTTGAGCATTTTTAAAAATATTAAGAATGGCTTGTATAAAAAGATCTTCATCTCCATAAACCTCAGGTATGCTTGGATCATAGTCTCTTTGAATCTTTAAATCTTCATATTCATCGGCTTGCGATAAAGCAAAAACTTTTTCAAGTGCTGAATGAATGTTAAACAATTCAAGCTTTGGTTTTTTTGGAGGTGTGAGTATTTTTGTAACAATATTATTCAATCTTTCTGTTTCATTGATAATGATATCTAGAAATTTTTTTGAAAAATCATCATTAAGCTTATTCATTAGGATTTGTGCACTACCTTTTATCCCGGATAGTGGATTCTTGACTTCATGCGCTAATGTTCTAGCTAAGTTTGCTGCAATTTTTTGAGTCGAAAAAACTTTTGAAGAATCTATAATTTTATGCAAATTGTCGACGCACAAAACTTCTAAGATTAGCAATTGATCTGATTCAGACCAATTTACCGTCAAATCTACAATTCTATATTTTTCATTGTCTCTTTCTAATTTGAAATCTCTTTTGATGATTGTATTTCCGGTATCAATACAGTCATCTATTAATTGCTTTAATTCGGCATTAGTTTGAAATGAAAACTGAGAATTTATATCGGTATGTTCATCTGATATTTTCCAGTTATTTGTAATTGCTGAATCATTGATCCAAATAACTTTCAAATCTTTATCAAGAACGACAATCTCTGAGGTGATTTGATTTAATATGTTTTGATTAAATATTTCAGGATTGTTCATTAAGTGAATCGACTCCTTTTACAAGGAGTCGATATTTTTAGTGAGATTATTTGGTTAATGTTCCCACAATGTGTGCCAAAATTTTATAAGGATCAGCATTAGAAGCAGGTCTTCTGTCTTCCAAATAACCATTCCAGTTATGCTCAACGGTATAAACAGGAATTCTTATACTTGCACCCCTGTCACTTACACCATATGAGAATTTATCAATGCTTTGAGTTTCATGTAATCCAGTAAGCCTCATGTCATTGTCTGATCCATAAGACGCGATACCTTCTTCATGAACTTCACCGAGCTTGTCACAGTATGAGTTAAATAGCTCTTCAGAACCACCAGTTCTCATCGCTTCATTTGAGAAGTTAGTATGCATACCAGAACCATTCCAATCACCTGTTTTAGGTTTAGGATGAATGTTTACACCAACTCCAAACTCTTCGGCAATTTTAAATAGTAAATATCTACTAACCCAAAGATCATCAGCTGCCTTAATGCCTTTACCAAAACATTGGTATTCCCATTGTCCAAGAGCAACCTCTGCATTTGTACCTGTAAGCGTAATTCCTAGATCAAGACATGCTTGTAAATGTGCATCAGAGATTTCTCTTCCAACAACATTACCCGCGCCAACACCGCAGTAGTATTCTCCTTGTTCTTTTGGTGTTCCATTTTCCCAACCAAGAGGCTCGCCTGTCTCAGGATCTGTAAAAAAGAATTCTTGTTCAAAACCAAACCACCATTCATCACTTACAACCTCAGCGGCTGCTGCTCTGTAATTAGATGGGTGAGTAGTGTGGTCAGCTGCTTGGACTTCTGTCATAACGATATCATGTCCATTTGGGTTAGCATATGTCTGAACAGGTAAAAGTAAACAATCAGAGCTACCACCCTCTGCTTGTTGTGTAGATGATCCATCAAATGACCAATCTGGAGGTGTATCAGCTTCAGTAGCCTTCACCTTACTTCTCATATTGGCTTCAGGCTGGTAGCCATCTAACCATATGTATTCATAAGTTTTATATTCTGCCATTATTTCTCCTAATAAAATTTTATTTAGCACTATTAACAAAGCAATTTACATGCCATTATTTTTAAAGCTATATGCACAATATTTGAACTATTTATGCGCTATTTTAGTGCATTAATATTGATATTGCATTAAATTGATGCAATTATTTTAGATCAAAAAAATCTTTGATTTTTGTAAATTTTTCTTTGATAGATGTATATGAATGATTTCCACCATAAAATATATCTATATAAGAGCCTCTGAAATGACTAGAAGATTCAGCATAGTTGAGAATTTCATCACCAGATTCTAGTAGTATTAAATTATTTTTCGGTTCTAAAATTTCCTTATGATGAAGACTTCTAACATAAGAAATATCATCTTTTGAAATAGTAAATTTATTTCCAGTAGCATAATTTTCATTTTTGCCAAGATGGATCTCAAAATCCTTCAGTGGAGGTATAGCCGGGTTAATTAGTACCGATTTGGTTTTATAAAGTTGAGCAAAATAAAGGGCATAATAACCTCCTAATGAGCTACCCATATATAAAATATTTGGGTTATTTTTCTCAATAAGGCCTTCTATTTGTTTATGTGCTTCTTTGAAATCATCTTTTAAGTCGGGAATTATAATCTTTGTTTGAGATGTCTTATTTTCTATAAATTTTTTAAACTCCTGAGCTTTACCAGAATCACTAGAAGATTTAAATCCATGGAAATAAAGAATAGTGTTAGACATTATTTAATAAACTACTAATTTGCTCCTTACATGAAATACCTGAGACAAAAATACTTTCTAACCATTCTGTTAAGAATTTATTTTGCTGAAGTTTCTCATCAAATGATTGTCTTTTTGATTGGTTTATAAAAAAAGGAAGAGGTTTTTCACCTTGATAAGATAAAACTTCTGCTAGTTTTGCATCTAAGCTGATTTGAATCCTTAGCACAAAATTACTGTGAATATCTTTTTTATCTCCACTCTGTTTAGCTTCAAGAATTATTGTGTGTTTGGTTTTACTCAATATAAGAAAATTAATTTTTAGAGAAGATTGATTTGGGTTAATAGATTCAAAAAAGACTTCATCTGATGAGTAATTATTTAATAATTTTTTAAGCCTAATAAAATTTGCTTCACACACTGTCAGATGATGAGAAGTTACAGGCAATGTTTTTAACATACCTAAATTCTATATTCTTTTTTTATAGGTGTATATTCACTGCAAGCTGCTAAATATTTTTTTATGCTAATTTCTTCTTCTTTACAAAAAGATTCAATGGCTGCTCTAAAATCTTCATGTAATACATAATGATATGAGTTAGAGGCCCTTGGCTCAAAACCTCTCCTAATTTTATGCTCTCCTTGAACGCCAGGATCAAAAAAGCTAATCCCATTTTTTATGCAGTATTCAATCCCTTGATAATAACAACATTCGAAATGCAAGCTATCAATATTTATTGATGAGCCCCAATGTCTTCCATAAAGAGTATCTTTACTTTGAAAGCATAGTGATCCAGCAATTTTATTTCCTTCAAGTTCAGCAAAAAAAATAACAGGGCAAAGAGCATCTTTATACTTGTGGACCAAATTAAAAAAATCAAAATTAAGATAGGGCGCCTGCATGCGTTCATGGTAAGTAGATTTGTAAAATTCGTAAAAAACAAGCCAATCATCTAATGTCACATTAGTATTATCTTTTACTGAAAAACTGATGCCTGAGTCATGAATTTTCTTTCTTTCAGATTTAATATTTTTTCTTTGTCTTGAAGTAAAGATTTTAAGAAAGTCATTAAAGTTTTCATATTTTTTGTTATTCCAGACAAACCTATACCCACTTCTCTCTATAAAATTGTTTTCAATAAGAGTTTTAGCGAGTTTTTTGTCTGGAAAAAGAATGTGCCATGTCTCTATATCATTTTTTTTCATGTAATCAATTACTGGTTTAGTAAAACTCTCGATGTTAATAGATTGAGAAGTTATGAATTTTCTTGTCTCACAAGGAGTAAAGGGAATAGCACTAAGTAATTTTGGATAATAATCTCTATTTGCTCTTCTTAGGGCATAAGACCATTGATGATCAAAAACAAATTCTCCATGACTATTGTTTTTTTTGTATATCGGAATAAAGCCTGAAAGATCTCCCTTTTCAGCCAGAGTTAAGTGAAATGATTGCCAGCCATTATTTGCGTGAACAGATTTACTTTGTTCCAATGCATAGAGATATTCATATGACATGAAAGGCTTATCTTTTTCATCAATGATCTGATTGAAATCAACAGATGAAATTTCAGATAAGCTTTCAATAAATTTGCTTTTCATTTCAAGATGCCTAGATCAGAAAAATTTCGATTACAAAGCCAATCGAAGCTATCATGCCAACCCAATTATTCATTTTGAATGATTTTAAGTATTTCCCCTGATTAACAAGACTATTTTGGTAAAAATAAATACAGAACAATAGCAATAATATTGCAAGAAACAAAGGTGAAAATTGATTAATATAAAATATTAATAAAAGAGAGAAATAAAATAATAAATGAAGAATCTTGCTAATTATTATTGCTTTATCTCCCCACAATATTGGAGTTGAATTAATTCCAATCAATCTATCATCTTCTATGTCTTCTAGCGCATAAATAGTATCAAAACTAATGATCCACAAAACCGTTCCTATAAATAGAAGTAATATTGATAAGGAGAAGTTTGTTGATACAAGACTATAAGATATTAGAGTTCCTGATCCAAAGGTTATGCCCAGAAAAAATTGAGGTGCTTTTAAAAATCTTTTTGTTAGCGGGTATATTAAGATAAAAATGGCGATAAACAATGAAATTTGAACAGTTGCCTTTGGTACGAATATCAGAAGACTCAAACAAGAAGATGCCAATATGGAGAAAAATATCCATGCGCCTTTGAGGCTTACCTCACCTTTAGCAATGGGTCTATCTTTTGTTCTTGAGACTAATTTATCAAATTTATAATCACTAATATCATTAATCACACAGCCGCAAGACCTTACTAGGATTGCCCCAGCTAATACAATAAGGTAATTTTCAAAATCGATATAACCCTCATTGAGAGCTCCCAACATAAGCCCCATTAGTGATGGCCAGAGTAAAAGATAAATGCCCACAGGCTTGTCCAGCCTAGCAAGCCTTAAATAAATCATTAATTTACTAATCATCTGTATCTATTAAAAAAATTTCCATCACTGAGAATTTATAGCCTTTAACTAAATACTTTGCTTTTCTGCCCCAATACAAGCTTGAAGCGTTTTTAAATAAAGCATAAACGACTTTATCTTTAGTAAAAATATCTTTCTCAAAGAGAATATCACCAAGGGGTTTATTTCCAAGATTTCCTAGTTGCTCCAATCCTTTTGAAATTGTTTCAACAGGGATTATTGTTTGAGCAAAAACTATTGGCTCATCATTACAAAAAAGAATAACTTCTCTTAACTTTATTTCATTAGATGTACAGTCGATAAAGTCTTTATCTTCTTGTTCTATAAAAGATAATTCATCTTGAATAAGATGAAGTTTAAATGATCCATTTTTTTTTATTCTTTTGGTTATGGGGCCTTTTTCAAGCAACCACGAATGTATTTCATTTTTTGATATTTTTGATTCAATAGATTCAAAATTTTTCCAAGATGATATTTTCTTTAGCTTCATTAATTACTCGATAAATCTGATATTATAACGCCCACACTTTTAATCAAAGTAAAATTAAAAAATATGGATATGAAATTAAAAAAGTATGAATGTATTGTTTGTGGTCTAATATATGATGAAGCTTTGGGTTGGCCTGAAGATGGAATAGAGCCTGGGACAAGATGGGAAGACGTGCCTGAAGATTGGTTGTGTCCAGAGTGTGGCGTTGGAAAAGAAGACTTTGATATGATTGAGATAGAATGATTGAAACTCCCAAAAATTTAACAAGAAATATTTTACTTGGAATGTTTTTGGGTTTTGTAGTTGGCTCTCTTCTATACTATGTAAGTTTTTTCTCAGAAAGTTTCCTAGAATTTATTAAAGTATATGTCTTTAATTTAGGTAGTGCTATTTTTATAAATCTACTTAAGCTTTTAATTGTTCCTTTGGTATTCTTCTCTTTAGTATCTGGTATCTCATCTCTTACCAGCATGCAAAGCTTAGGCAATATAACTTTAAAAACAATTATTCTTTATTTATCAACTACCGCTATAGCTGTTTCTCTATCTTTATTTATTGGCTCCATCTTTAAACCAGGTGCAGGGTATTCATCAGAAATTGCACCACCAGACCAACTACCAAAAGGTCAGGGAATATATGAAACAATTCTAGATATTTTTCCATCAAACATCATTGAAGCTATGGCACAAAATCAGATGCTAGCAGTTGTTTTCTTTAGCATCTTATTTGGCCTTGCATTGAATAAAACAAACCATCTTACAAATAACTTCAGCGAATCTTTTGAAAAACTAAATACTGTGTTTATGCAGCTAGTCATAATGGTTATATCTTTTGCACCAATTGGGGTGTTTTGCTTAATTGGTAAATTTGTAATTACAGATGGATTAGATATCTTCCAAGAGGCATTTAAATATGTACTTTTACTAATAATAGTACTATTAATTCATGCAATTTTTACCTATTCACTAATCCTAAAGTTATTTACTAACCTAAGCTTGCCTACTTTTTACAAAAAAATGAAAGATGTTGCTATATTTGCTTTTTCAACATCCTCAAGCGCAGCAACCATTCCTGTAACACTAAAAACTGTCCAAGATGATTTAGGGGTAAATAAAAATGTTTCCTCTTTTGTAATTCCTGTTGGAGCTACAATTAATATGGATGGAACTGCAATTATGCAGGGCATGGCTACAGTTTTTATCGCACAAATGTCTGGAATAGACTTAACGCTTTTTCAATACATCCAAGTAGTGATTCTTGCTGTTGTAACTTCAATTGGTACTGCGGCAGTTCCCTCAGCAGGAACAATAACCTTAGTAATTATTTTGCAGCAATTTGGCTTGCCGCTTGAAGCTATTGGAATAATTTTAGCTGTTGATAGAATTTTAGATATGTTACGTACTTCAGTTAACGTAACAGGAGATGCTGCTGTTGCATGTATAGTTGCAGATACAGAGAACCTAATTGATAAAAATTTATTCAATAAATAATTAAAAACAACGTCTTTTTTATAATAATTTGCTAGAATGCATCTTTTTAAAAATGGGGATATATTGATGAATACTTTACTTTTACCACCGGTCTTAGGCGTTGTTGGAATGTTAGCAGCAGCTCTAGTTTATATGCTAGTGATGAAATATCCAGACGGCGAAGATAAAGTAAAAAAAATTGGTGATCAGATTCATGCTGGTGCACTTGCTTTTATGAAAACCGAATATAAATACTTGACGATTTTTATTGTGGTTATAGTTCTTTTGGCATGGTTCGCGCTTGGGCCTTATACAGCAATATCTATAATTATCGGAGCAATTTGTTCATCAGTTGCTGGTTTTATTGGCATGTATGCAGCTACTAAAGCAAATGTCAGAACAGCAACAGCAGCACAAAAAGATGGTCCTGCAGCAGCTTTGTCAGTCTCATTTTATGGTGGCTCAATAATGGGATTATGTGTTGCATCATTGGGCTTAATAGGTTTAGGAGCTTTATATTATTTTTATGTTCCAGCAGGTATTGACCCACATAAACTTGAAGGTTTTGCCATGGGTGCATCTATAGTAGCTCTATTTTCTAGAGTAGGTGGTGGAATTTTTACAAAGAGTGCAGATGTTGGAGCTGATCTTGTTGGTAAGGTTGAAGCTGGAATTCCTGAAGATGATCCACGAAATCCAGGCGTTATCGCTGACAATGTTGGTGACAATGTTGGTGATGTAGCTGGAATGGGATCAGATATATTTGAATCATATTGCGGTTCTATGATCGCATCAATAGCAATAGCATATACTTTAGGCAACGAAGACATGATGATGCTTCCCCTGGCACTAGCATCAACTGGTTTGATAGCATCAATTATTGGTATATTCATAGTAAAACTTCAATCTGCGAAAGCACCTGCAAGTGCTTTAAGATCTGGCACACTTTTGGCTCCAGTAATATTTGTAGCAATGGCCTATTTTATTATCGATTCTTTTAATGGAGTTGGAATGAATGTTTGGTGGTGTGTAATTGCCGGAGCTGTTGGTGGGGTATTAATAGGACTCATCACAGAATATTACACAGGTGGAAGTCCTGTGAAAAAAATTGCTGAATCAGGAGAAACTGGTTCTGCGACAGTAATGATTTCTGGATTATCTGTTGGAATGCAGTCTGTTGTAATACCTATTGTTATTTTGGCTGGAATTATTCTTGTCTCAACTCAATTATCAGGTATTTATGGTGTTGGAATTGCCGCAGTTGGCATGCTTGCAACTGTAGGTATCACAATGGCGATTGATGCATATGGTCCTGTTGCAGATAATGCTGGAGGTATTGCTGAGATGTCAGGTATGGGTGAAGAGGTTAGAGAAATTACTGATTCTCTAGACGAATTAGGAAATACTACTGCTGCAATTGGAAAAGGTTTCGCAATTGGGGCCGCAGCTCTAGCTGCTCTAGCTATTATTTCGGCATTTTCAGCTGTTGTAGGGGCTAAAAATCCTTCATTTACATTAGCTCTGACAGAGCCAATTGTTTTAGTTGGGATGTTTATTGGAGTGTGTATACCTTTCTTGGTTTCTTCAATAACCATGACAGCTGTTGGTGATGCTGCTTTTGAAATGATTAATGAAATAAGAAGACAATTTAGAGAAATACCTGGGTTAATGGAAGGCACAGCAGAACCTGATTCTGAAAAATGTGTTGAAATTGCTACTGAAGCTGCTTTAAAGAAAATGGTATGGCCAGGAATAATAGCAGTATCAATGCCAGCAATTGTTGGTTTTGGTCTTGGAGCACAAGCTTTAGGAGGCATGTTAGCAGGAGGTCTTCTTGGCTGTGTATCGCTTGCACTTATGATGGCTAATGCTGGTGGAGCATGGGACAACGCAAAGAAATATGTTGAAAAGGGCAATCTCGGTGGCAAGGGTTCTGACACACATGCGGCAGCAGTTGTTGGTGACACGGTTGGCGACCCCTTTAAAGATACATCAGGCCCGTCCATGAACATTTTAATTAATGTTATGGCAATCGTCAGTTTGGTTATAGCTCCGCTTCTAAGCATATAATTTTTTCTAAATAAACACAGATCCAGAGATTCTTCTCTGGATCATGTGTAAAATTAACTGATGCAAAAAAATATCCTAATAATAGGCTATGGAGATATTGCCAAAAGGTTAATTAAAGTTATCGGTGCTGAATCAATAAATATTTCTGCTATTTCAAGAAATGATTCTAATAATCCAAATATAAACAAATTTAACTGGGATTGGCTTTCAGATAAAAAAATTGATTTAAAAGCTAAAAATTTTGATTCAGCAATAATAATACCCAAGCCTAGCAGCCTTGACGAGAAAGGTTATAAAGATGGCTTTATAATTGCCACAAAAAATATCTTAAACCTTCTATCAAATCTAAATATCAATAAGGTAATTGCAATATCTTCTACTAGAGTCTATGGCGGTCACCATAAAGGTGCTGTAGATGAAAAATCAATAGAAAAACCCTCTGAATTTAGAGGCAAATTGATCCTAGAATATGAAATAGCTTTATCCCAAATATTTGGGCCTAAACTCACCATTCTTAGATTCTCAGGTTTATACGACAACCAATCAAAAAAGACTTCTCATAATAAATTACATAGAGATCAAGCTGCAAAAATAATAGCTCATTTTATTGAATACAAATCTGAAAGCAGCCGGGCTAATATTATTAACTGTTCTGAGGATTCAGAAATTCTTTTTTCTGAAAAATCAATTATAAATACCAAGTTAAAACAGACAGGATTTAAATTTTAAAAAAATTAAACTAGAACAATAACTCTAGGCAAAATACAATAAAGTTATGACATCAAGTATGACGGGCTTTGGGCATTCAAGGCATATAAACAAAGAAACAGAAATTTACTGTGAAATTAAATCAGTCAATCACAGATTCTTAGATATGTCTATCAAGCCTAACGATATTAGCAGTGAGCTTGATCTATTTATTAGAGATGCCATTAGTAAAAAGGTTAAAAGAGGAACATTAGACATAAGACTAAAGTTAAGATTTCCATCTAGCAATTCATACATAATTAATAAAGAGTCTTTAAGAAATTTAAGCAAATCAATTGATGAAGTTAAGCTTTTAGAAATTAAAAAGCTAACTTTCTCAGATATTAAAGACATTCCTGGAATTATTAAGACAGAACAAAAAGTTCAAGTTAACCAAAACTTAATAAAGAAAGTTTTTAAAGATGCTTTTAAAACCTTTCTATTAAGTAGAGCTGCAGAAGGAGAAAAAATAAATAAATTATTTTTATCTAAATTAAATAAAATTAATAAGTGTATTTCTAAGCTAGAAAGCTCTAATAAAAAATTATTAAAAATAAGATCTGAATCTCTTAAAAAGAAAGTTCATAATATATGTGAAACTGTTGATAATGACAGGCTTGCTCAAGAAGTGGCCTTGCTCGCTTTAAAGCATGATGTTGCAGAGGAAATAGAAAGAATAAATTTTCATACCTCATCTTTAAAAAAGGAATTGGTATCCAGAAGTGGAAGCGGAAAAAAAATAGATTTTATATTACAAGAACTATTCAGAGAGACCAGTACGTTATCAGTTAAATTAGATATACCTAAATATAAACAAATAGCATTAGATATGAAGCTTATAGTCGAGGAAATGCGCGAGCAGGCTCAAAATATTGAATAATAGAAAGGGGAAGTTATTCGTTGTTGCTGCTCCATCTGGCGCAGGAAAATCTTCTTTAATTCAATCAATCCTTGCCAACTTTGAAAATATTGAGCTTTCAATATCAGCTACCACAAGATCTCCAAGAGAAGGAGAGGTAGAGGGTAAGCATTATTTTTTTGTTACCGAAAAGGAGTTTAATTCATTGAAAGAAGAGGATGCTTTTATTGAATGTGCAATTGTTCACAACTATCAATACGGTACTTTACATAAATATATTGATGAAAGGTTAAATAAAGGAATAAATGTAATTTGTGATATCGACGTTCAAGGCTTTAAGCTAATAAAAAAAACTGGCATCGATCATATTTCAATATTTATTATTCCTCCAAGCATTGAAGAGCTAGAAAAAAGACTCCTAACAAGGGGCCTAGATTCAGAAAACGTAATTGATACCAGGCTTGAAAATGCGAAGGAAGAGTTGAGGTGTGCTGAAGAATTTGATTACAGAGTTTTAAATGATAACTTCGAACAAGCCTATGAGGAAATAGTTAATATTATTATTAATGGAAAATCACCCAAAAATAACGATAAAATAAATATTAAGATATTAAGAGATATGTTGTCTTAATAGCTTATTAGAAATAGAATACGCTCCCTAGGAGAAATTATATGGCTAGAATTACAGTAGAAGATTGTTTACAGGTTGTACCAAGTAGATTTGATCTTATCATCATGGCATCAAAAAGAGCTAGGCAGCTAACAACTACTAGCAGGGACCCTTTGGTAGAGTGGGACAACGATAAACCAACATTAGTCGCACTTAGAGAAATTGAAGCAGGTCTTCTTGATAAAGAAACACTAGATAGAACTCTAGAAGAAGATGTATTGTTAGATGGTTTTGCAGCACCGGGTACTGAAGAAACAGAAACAGTTGAATAAATGAATTTTGGAGAACTAATTTGAGTGAATCGGTTCTCCCAAATCATCTGATTAATTTTTCCGATAAAAGTCTATTAAAACTGCCGTCATCTCTCTATAAAACTTGTAAAACATACCTAAGTTCTGAAGATATAAAAAAAATCCAGAAAGCTTACTCATTTGCTTTTTATGCTCACATGGGTCAAAAAAGAAAAGATGGCTCAGACTATATAACTCATCCAGTAGCAGTAACAGAAATATTACTTGAGCTAAAAATGGACAGTGATTCCATATGCGCAGCATTAATGCATGATGTGCTCGAAGATTGTAATGTACAAAAAAGCAACCTAGCTAAAATGTTTGGTGATGATGTAGCTCATATTGTTGATGGGGTAAGCAAGTTAGGAAAAATAGATCTTAAAAATGTAGCTGACAAGAATGCCAATAATCTACAAAAAATGGCATTAGCAATGGCAAATGATGTGAGAGTTATTTTAGTTAAATTGTGTGACAGGCTGCACAATATGAGGACCATCGAATTTGTTCCAAGAAAGAAACAAATACAAAAATCAAAAGAGACTTTAGATTTATATGGTCCATTGGCACTAAGAGTGGGTATGCAAGACATAAGGGCAGAACTCGAGGATAGGGCTTTTAAATGCCTTCACCCAATGCGTGCTGATTTATTAAAAAGTGCAATTAAGACTTCAAGTGGCGGAAGAAAAAAAATAGTACAAAAAATAAGGAAAGAACTTAAAAGCCGACTTAAATCTAACGGAATCGAAGATGCTGGTGTAAAGGGAAGAGAAAAAAATCTTTATAGTATCTACAATAAAATTAAAACCAAACATAAACCATTTTCAGAAATACTTGATGTATACGGTTTCAGAATTTTGGTAGATTCTGTTGATGACTGTTATAGATCTTTAGGCATTATTCATAATTATTTCTCACCAATTGAAAATAAATTTAAGGACTATATAGCTATTCCAAAAACTAATGGTTATCAAGCCTTGCACACAAGCTTACTTGCGCTAGATGCTTTTCCCATAGAGGTTCAAATTCAAACAAGAAGCATGTGGGCAACGGCCAATATGGGTATCGCAGCACATTGGAGTTATAAAACAGATGATGATGCTGGTATTGGAACAGGGTTAAGAGCTAGCAGATGGTTATCAAGTCTTATTGATTTGCAAAAGAAATCATCAAACCCTACAGAGTTTGCTGATTCTCTTAAGAAAGATCTTGATTCTGAAGAGGTCTATTTATTCTCTCCTAAAGGAGATATTTATGCCTTAAAGGCGGGAGCTACTCCAATAGATTTCGCGTATGAAGTACATACTGGCCTTGGCGATAGTATTGTGGGCTGTAAAGTAAATAGAAGAGAGGCTCCTTTAAATGTTGAACTAGAAAGCGGTCAGACAGTTGAAATTATTACATCAAGCAAAACAGTTGAAGCAGATCCTGCATGGCTAAACTTTGTTGTAACAGGTAAAGCTAGAAGCGGAGTTAGGGCCAGACTAAGAAATCAAAAAGTTTCATCAGCAAGAAAAGCTGGGAAGTTTATGTTGGAATCTGAGTTACAAAGATCTGGAAAGTCTTTAAAAGATTACAGAGGCAGTACTTTGAAGAGAGTTCTTGATTCAATAGGAGTTTCATCTCTAAACAAGCTTCTTACTGAATTAGGTTCAGGTAAAAGAACTGGCAATATTGTTGCTGAGAGATTTTATTCTGGATTAAAGATTAGAAAAGACACAGACGCCAAGAAAATTAAACCTGTTTTTATTCATGATAATCATATTGAGGGAGTTTCGGTTGTTTTTGCAAAATGTTGTCACCCTGTCTATAAAGACCCTGTAATAGCCCACTCTGATACAGAAAGAGGGATTGTTATTCATCATAAAAGATGCAAACAGGTTGCACCATTTATCTCAAAAGATCCAAGGTATATCCCAGGAAAGTGGGCTGTTAATACCAAAACTCACGTTTACACAGCAAAGATCAATATCGTTACTATTGATGAAATGGGTGTTTTGGCTGATTTAGTTTCAGTTTTCACAAAGGCAGGCATAAATATTGAACAAATTAATACAAAAAATATTGATAGCACATTTGCTTCATTTGAGATGGAGGTAGATGTTGAAGATCTTGAAGAATTGAATAATATAATGTTGAAGATTAGATCAAAAAAAATAACAACAAGCTGCACAAGATTAATAAACGAAAAATAATAGACCTTAAAATTTAATTTTAGGTACAATGCATATCAAAAATAAATCTAATATATAAACCATGACAAAGAAAATAATTTTCACAGAAAATGCCCCAAAAGCCATAGGGCCATACTCTCAAGCTGTTTCTGCTGGAGGATTCACATTTGTGTCTGGACAAGTTGCCATCAACCCAGAGACCGGAGACTTGATGAACGCCTCAATTCAAGATCAGGCAGAGCAGGTAATAAAAAATCTTACGGCAATATGTGAAGAGGCTAACGGGTCGCTTGCTGATATTGTAAAACTTACAATTTATATAACTGATATGAATGACTTTGCAGTTGTAAATGAAACAATGCAAAAATATTTTTCAGAACCTTATCCCGCAAGAGCAACGGTTGAAGTTTCAGCCTTGCCGCTTGGAGTTAACGTGGAAATGGATGCAGTTTTAGTTTGCCATGAGTAAAAATCTTCTTTCGATCAGTGATTTATCTAAAAAAGAAATTTTAGATCTAATAGAATTTGCAAAAAATTTCAAACAAGATGATGGCTCTTTTAGAAAAGAAAATTTATTTCCAGATAAAACTATTGCTAATGTTTTCTGTGAGCCAAGTACAAGAACTAAATCCTCTTTTGAAATAGCAGCCAAAAATCTTGGCTGTTCAGTTGTAGGTTTTGATATTTCAAATTCATCTGTTGAAAAAGGTGAATCAATTTACGAGACTGTAGATGCACTTAGTTTAATGGGTGTAGATCTGTGTGTCCTAAGACACCCTGAATCAGTTATCAGGGATCTTGCAGAATACCTGCCTGGAATGGTATTTATCAACGGAGGAGAGGGCTCCATATCTCATCCTACCCAAGCCTTGATTGATCTAATGACTATAATTGAGCATAAAGGTTCTATAGATGATCTTAATATAGTTATTGTTGGTGATCTTGATCACTCGAGGGTAACATCATCTTTTGTTGAAGGCGTCTCAAATTTCTCATTTAATTCATTAACTTTTTGCGGTCATCCAAGCATGTCTACGAAATATACCAATCCTGTATTAGGAAGGTATGAGCCTGATCTCGATACAGCACTTCATGATGCAGATGTGGTCATGACATTAAGAATACAATATGAAAGGTTTGAAGAAACGCTTGATCTTGACCTAGATGAATACAAACAAGCATTTCAACTTACATCTGAGAAGCTTGAGCAAGCCAAAGGCGATGCAATCATTATGCATCCTGGGCCTGTGAATTATGTAGAAATTTCAGAAAACGTGTACCAGTCTGAACAATCTGTAATTAGAAACCAGATCGCAAATGGTGTTGCCATCCGAATGGCTGTTTTATCAAGATTTTTGAGCAGCTAGGGTTTTCTTAACGGTATCAACTATTGCTATAGTTGTTTGATCAATTTCAATATTCACTAAATCTTTTTCTTCAAGTTTGTCTAAATTTGTAATTTTAAGGGTTTCAGGAATAAGATGAATGTTAAATTGGTTTTTGAAAACCTTTCCTATAGTTAAGCTACAACCGTTAATACCAATATAACCCTTCTCTAAAACATAATCCGAATAATTCTTAGAAATTGATATTTTCATATCTTTGGTATTTTCTTTCTCAAATATTTTTTTTACCTCTCCAGTAAAATGAATATGTCCTGACATAAGATGGCCACCTATTTCAGATGAAGCTTTAATTGATCTTTCCAAATTTACAATGTCACCCTTTGAAATATTTTTTAAGTTGGTTTTAAGTAATGTTTCTTCTATGACATCAAATTTAAGATTTGTAATACCATTATCTTTTGATGTAAGACAGACTCCATTTACCGAAATGCTAGCACCTTTTTTTAAGCCCTTATTAAAGTTTTTTGGTGTTGAAATATGAATGCGAATGAAATCATTAAAATTCTGTACCTTTGATACTTTTGCCTTGTGAGAAACTATGCCAGAAAACATCTATGCCCCCCATTCGTTTCTATAGGCTTGAAGTCTCTCAAGATGTGTTTCATAACCTGAGTTAGATTGAGAATATGTAATCAAAGTATCTAAATTAATTATAGATATTACTTGCATGCCAAACTCTTCTTCAAGTTCTCTTCTAGCAGAAAGATTTCCGCTTCCTCTTTCTTGTCTATCTAAGCCAACCATCATTATCTTTGGCGTTGCTCCAGTTGATTTGATCATCTTTATAGATTCTTTAGCAGCAGTGCCAGCTGATATGACATCATCAACTATAAGAACATCGCCAGAGGGGTTGTTGCCAATAATTGTTCCACCCTCACCATGATCTTTAATTTCTTTGCGATCAAATGATAAAGGATACTTAAAACCATCTTTATCAAAAATCATGGCAATTATTGAACCAAGAAAAATACCTTTATATGCAGGCCCATATATACAATCAAATTTTAAATTAGCGGCATTAATCGCATGTTTGTAGCACTCTGCAAGCTCATAAAGATATCCACCATTAAGCATTCTGGCTGCATTAAAAAAATAAGGGCTTTTTCTTCCAGATTTTAGTGTGAAGTCACCAAATTCTAGAACTTTGGCATTTAAAGATAATTCAAGAAATTTTTTTTGATAGTCTTCCACTTATTTCAAACAGGCTTTTTGTTTTTCAATAATATCAGCAATAGCAGAACTTCCAAGCTCTAACATCTGATTTAATTGATCTTTTGTGAAAGGTGCTTCCTCAGCAGTGCCTTGAATTTCTATGAGTTCAAGCGAATCTGTCATAACAAGGTTTAAATCTGTTTCAGCATTACTATCCTCTTTATAATCAAGGTCAAGGATAACTTCATCATTTAATATGCCTAATGAAACTGCAGCTATATGTCGCTTAATTGCTCTATGATCGTCATGATGATTTTGTAAAGCTAAGAATAATGCGACACAACCGCCTGTAATGGAAGCAGTTCTGGTGCCTCCATCAGCTTGAATTACATCACAATCAATATTAATAGTTTTTCCTTTAATATATTTTAGATCTACCGCTTGTCTTAGCGACCTACCAATTAATCTTTGGATCTCTTGAGTTCTGCCGCTTTGCTTACCTCTTGCAGCTTCTCTGCTCATTCTTTCATTGGTCGATCTAGGAAGCATGCCATATTCTGCAGTAACCCAGCCCTCGTCACTACCTTTCATCCATCTAGGGACATTAGTATCAATGGTAGCTGTACAAATTACTTTTGTATTTCCAAAAGAAACTAATACAGAGCCTTCGGCATGCATATTAACATTGGGTTCAATCGTTATATCTCTTAGTTGATTAAGCTTTCGGTCGTTGCTTCTTTCCATAATTTGATCCTATGGATGATTATCCAAATATTAAGATAAATTCTCTTTAACAATTTTGCTGACTAAGCCCATATCAGCGGTTCCAGCAGGAATAGAATTTTTTAGAATACCCATGACTTTACCCATGTCTTGCATAGAAGTAGCACCGGATTCTGCAATGGCACTAGAAACTTTTTCAGAAATTTGAGATTCGTCTAACTGTGCTGGCTTGTATTTAGACAAAACATTAACTTCAAGCTGTTCTTTTTCAGCAAGATCTGATCTGCCGCCACTTGTAAATTGAGCAATAGAATCATTTCTTTGTTTAATCATTTTATTGATAATGGATAGAGCCTTTGCATCATCAACAGTTTCTTGATTATCAATTTCAAACTTTTGAACTTCTGATTTAAACATTCTTAAAGTGTCGCGAGTCATATCATCTTTATCAAGCATTGCTTGTTTAAGATCAGATTGAATTTCAGAAAGAAGGGTCAAGATTATCTAAAGGATCTTTGTCTTGGGAAAGAGAACTTTCTATTTGATTTTCTAGCACGTTTAACAGCTGCTGCCATTAATCGCTTTCTTTTTTCAGTTGGTTTTTCATAGAACTCTCTTGCTCTAATCTCAGGGACAATTGCTGCTTTTTCGCAGGCACGCTTGAACTTTCTAAGACCAATGTCAAAATGTTCTGTTTCTTTTATTATAATTGAAGGCATAATGTGACGCGTAGTTTAGGCTGTAATTAGAAAATTTGCAAAACATTTTATTAAAAATTTATGAAAACTTTAGGAATTGAAACTTCTTGCGATGAAACCGCTATTGCAATATATGACACTGAAAATGGCATTATTGGTGAGTCCGTATTTAGTCAGATTAAAATGCATGCTGAATATGGTGGCGTTGTCCCTGAGCTTGCATCAAGAGATCATTGTGTAAAAATTGTAACGGTTTTGGAAGAAGCTCTAGGCGATATTGATATCAATTCGATTGATCAAATCGCTTATACATCAGGACCAGGACTACTGGGAGCTTTGCTAATTGGTGAAAGCTTTGCTCAGGGTTTATCAACTGCTCTAAAAATCCCCTTATTGCCAATTAATCATCTAGAGGGGCACTTAATGTCTCCAGTTATGGAGTTTCCAGAAATACAGACCCCGTATATCTCTCTACTAGTAAGTGGCGGTCATAGCATGATTGTTGACGTTAAAGAGAGGGGTGCATATGAAATAATAGGCCAATCACAAGATGATGCTGTTGGTGAAGCTTTTGATAAAGTTGGAAAATTACTAGATCTCCCATATCCAGGAGGCCCTCATATTGAAAAACTTGCTTCAAATGGCAATCCTCATGCTTATGATTTTCCTAGGCCTATGATGCATAGCGATAATTTAGATTTAAGTTTCAGTGGATTGAAAACTTCAGTGTTGTATACCGTCAGAGATATTGAAAACATGACCGATGAGATTAAAGCAGATATAGCCGCTTCTTTTCAGCAAGCGGTTATTGATGTTTTAACACGTAAGATTAAAAAAGCTGTTGAAGCAAGTGGAAGGTCTGATGTAATTATTGCTGGAGGTGTTGCTGCTAACAAGGCACTTCGTGCTGCTATAAAAGATCTAGAAAATTCATTAGGGATAAGAGTTTTTTATCCATCTTTAAAATATTGTGGTGATAACGCTGCAATGATTGCTTTTGTTGGATCTTTAAGATCTTCTGATAAGATTGAGCCTAAGGCCTCTTATGTAAGAGCAAGATGGCCTTTAAATGAATTAACTACATGAAAGACATTATTTACATAAAAGATCTTCGAGTAAAAACGATCATAGGTATATTTGATTGGGAAAGAAAAGTTAAACAAGAAGTAAGCATTGATTTAGAGTTCCCATTTGACTGTAAAAAGGCAGCTGCGACAGATTCAATTGAAGATACAGTCGATTATAAAGCCATTGCCAAAGGCGTAATAAAATTTGTAGAAGAGTCATCATTTCAACTTCAAGAAACTCTTGCTGAAGGCATAGCCTCTTTAGTAAAAAATGAATATGGAGTTGAATCAATAAAGCTAAGGGTATCAAAACCAGGAGCTATAAGAGGCTCAAAAGATGTCGGCCTAATTATTCATAGATAATGCAATATTTCTTATCCTTAGGAAGTAACATAAATGCTGAAGCAAATATCATTTTTGCTATCGAGCAATTAAATAAAATATTAACAAATACCAAATTTTCATCTATTCACAAAACTAAAGCCGAAGGATTTGAGGGTGATGACTTTTTAAATTTAGTAGTAGCAGGTGAGTCCGATCTCAATTTTGATGATCTTAATGAAAAGCTTAAAGATATTGAAAATGAATCTGGCAGAAAAAGAGATGTTCCTAAGTTTAGTGCTAGAACATTAGACATTGATATAGTTCTTCAAATCAACGAAGACGAAATATTATATGAAAGTGATGAGATAGAAAAATATTCATTTGTATCAGAGCCGCTAAAAGAAGTTTTATAAATGGCAAAGAAATTTACAATTAGAAAGATTCACAGATACTTAAGTATATTTATTGCTATTCAGCTTTTGCTTTGGACAGTCTCTGGAATTTATTTTGCATTTAATAAAATTGAGATGGTTAGGGGAGAGCAATATCGATTGCCCTTAGAGACCGAATACAGAATTTTTAAAAGACTCGGACAAGAAATTATTGAAACAAATGATAATGGAGTAAAAACGTACTCTTCTTATCCTCAAAATTTTCCAGTTGATATATTGTTACCTGAAGAGGCAATATCAATTGCTAAAGAAAAAACATCATTAAATCCAGTAAGCGTAACTTTAATTGAAAAAGCTGACAGAGGTGTTGAGTATAGAGGCAGGAGACTGCCCATATATAAAGTCTCTACAGACACTAGTGATGGAATTAATATTTATGTTGATTCTATGACAGGAGATATAGCTGCTATAAGATCTGATTCATGGAGAGCGTGGGATCTTTTGTGGGCTTTACACATTATGGATTATGAAGATAGAGACAATATCAATAATTTGTTATTAAAGATATTTTCTGTTCTTGCCCTAATTAGCTCAATTACTGGAATAATACTTTTTTTTAAAAAAACTATTTAAAGTTATTTTCTACAATTGACCATGCTCCTTGTGAAAGAGGGTAGACTTTCATTCCTCTGTCTTCAGCATGCTTACTTGATGCAGTTCCATCTCTAACCCTGCCAAGAATGCCCTGGCATATAGCACCTACTTTAAATAAGCTGAAGGCCATATAGAATTCCCAATTAGCTGATAGATCTTTTCCTGTAATTTCAGAGTACATGTCGCGATATTCCATTTCATTAGGAATGCCCATTTCTTTTAATTTTGCATGATCATAAAATAATGGCTCTGTTCTCCATGTAAGACAGTGATAGCAAAAATCTGCGATTGGATGACCTAAAGTAGAAAGCTCCCAATCAAGAACACCTATGACTTCTTGGTTCTTCATTATCATGTTATCTAGGCGATAGTCTCCATGAACAATTGAGGTCTCATCATCATCAGGAATATTTTCTGGTAACCACTCTATAAGATTATTCATTTCAACAATATTGTCTGTCTCAGATGCTTTGTATTGTTTAGACCATCTTGAAACCTGCCTTGCGACATAATTACCAGGTTTGCCATAATCCTCTAATCCAACTTTTTTGTAATCAACACTATGAAGTGCTGCAAGAGTTTTATTTTTACTTTGATAGACTTTAATCCTTTGTTCTTTTGATAGTGAGGGGAGCATATGATCCCAATAAATATCTCCATCTAAACAATCCATAACAAAAAAAGTGGTTCCAGCTACATCTTCATCCTCACAAAGACCGTAGGTTTTTGGAACAGGAACATCAGTTTGACCAAGAGCAGTGATGACTTTATATTCTCTGTCGACAGCATGGGCTGAAGGCAGAAGCTTGCCTGGTGGCTTTCTTCTTAGAACTAGATTTTTATTATCTGTGGCAATTTTATAAGTAGGATTAGATTGACCGCCCCTAAATTGCTCTATTAATTTTATTGAACCAGCTCCAGGAACATGAGCATCAATCCATGGTTGAAGTTTTGAAGCATCTATTTTTAAATTTTCAGCAACTTCTTTTGTTCCTGAAAATATTTTTTCATATTTTTGAGCATCGGTTGTCATGAGAGTGATCTTCCTCCATCAACTTTAATAACTTGCCCTGTCATATACTTTGAACTAACAACAAACTTAACAGTTTTAGCGATATCTTCTTCAGATCCCATTTTCTTTAGCGGGATATTAGCTATTACCTTTTCCTTTTGTTCATCAGTCCAAGTTATATCAGGTGGCTCGAGCATTGCACCAGGTGCTATTGCATTAACATTAACTTCTGGAGCTAATTCTCTTGCAAGAACCTTAGTTATCGATTCTAAACCCCCTTTAGCAGATGCGTATATAGAAAAATTTGCAACGCCTTTGCTTAAATTTGTATCCGTAATATTTACTATAGAACCCCTTGATTCAATTAACTTATCTTTTAGACCCTGAATTAAAAATAATGGACCTTTAAGATTACTTCCAATCAATTTATCCCAGTGCTCTTCAGAAATATCATCAATCGGGGTTGGATAAAAAGTTGAAGCATTGTTTACTAAAACATCGATTGAATCAAAGCATAATTTAGATTCATCAACTAATCTTTGAACATCTGATGAGATGTCTAAATTCGCTTGAATGATTTTTGCAGAGTTGGGGTTATGAGTATTGATTTGATCTGCCAAATCCTGCGCATCCTTTTTTGAAGAATTGTAGTGAATAATGATATTCCACCCCATTTGAGAAAAAGTTAAGGCTATTTCTTTACCTATTCTTTTTGCTGCACCAGTAATTAATATGGTTTTATTCATAAAGATTGATTAACTATTTGTTTATATATTTTATGCTTTTCTTCATAAATTTTCTCAGTTGGAATATTTTTAAGAACAGAAAAATCTGCTTCAATTGTTTTTGCTAATAATCTTAATATTAAATCTTTCGAATCTGAAAGATGCGGTAGGCTACATAAGTCACTAATCAGTGACTGATTTCTTTCCATATTAAGCTTAGGTAATAAGTCTATAAGTGATTCATTAGACATATATTTGGTAATTTTTATTAACCTCATCAAAACATCTGACGCATTTTTTTTGCGCATTAGGTACTGGAAGATTGTCTCCCAAAGAAAAATCATTGTTGGCTTGAAGTTCGGCCCATCGCACGAGGTTATTTGAACTTGTATCACATATTGGAACACTTAATTTATTAAAGAAGGGTGAGTGCATTTTATATTTTATTATTACCTCAAAAAATATATTTGGATTTTCTGAACTTAATGCTCTGTCAGTCTCAGTCCAAATTCTGTCAGATGACAGATTTGCTATTTCACCGGAGCTAATAATTTCTTCGAGCATTTTTTCAGTGCTTTCATCGATAACAAAATCTTTTAAATGTTCATAAGTATGGAATCTAGCAAGCCTAATAGCTCTCAATGGATCTTCTGAAAATGCATCTGATACGTGTCTGAATATTTTTTTCTTAATATCATCTCTGCCCCCATAGGGATCAATAATATTGCCATCAGAGTCCTTTGCAATTGCATTTATTGTTAAATCTCTTCTCGACAAGTCTTCTTCTAGCGTTACCTCTTTACCATAATAGAAGTTAAAACCATGATAACCATGACCAGTCTTTCGTTCAGTCCTTGCGAGTGCATATTCTTCTTTTGATGTTGGGTGGAGAAATACAGGGAAATCTTTTCCTATGGGTTTAAACCCATTAGATACCATTTCTTCAGGTGAAGATCCGACAACAACCCAGTCTTTATCTTTAGCTTTTTTATCCAGCAGGGCATCTCTAACGGCTCCACCAACCTCATATATCTTCATTGTTTTTTAATTTGAAATATTTTTTTATCTTCCAATCTTATAGCTGTAAGTTTATTTCCCCAAACACAACCTGTATCAAGCCCTATTATATTATCTATATTTGTCTCACCATTTATTGATGCCCAATGCCCAAAAACTATATTTTCATTATTATTTAAGTTTTCTTTTGTTTGATGAAACCAGTGTATATATCCTTTTTTAGCAGTTTTACTTTTTAAATCTAGCTTAAGCGACCCATCTTCTGACAAATATCTCATTCTTGTAAAGTAATTAATTATTACTCTTAGCCTTTTATATCCTTTTAAATTTTCGTTCCATTTCTTTGGTGCATCCCCCCACATTTTTGCAAGAATATTTGATGCATCATTTTTAAGTGAAGCTTGAACTTCTTTTGATAATTTTTTTGCATTATCTATGCTCCAAATAAAGGGTATGCCCGCATGTGAAATCCAAAAAACCTCGTTTGTTTCTTTTATTTTAATTTCTAGAAACAGAGGAAGGGACTTTAACCACGATTGATAATGCTTTATATTTTTTGATTCAAGAACTTTTTTAAGTGACTTATCTTTTTTTTGATGCTCTATTAGATATAGTAAATAAAAATCATGATTACCCAAAACTCCAGATACTGATTTTTTGTTTTTAATGCAGAATTCAAGAACTTTATGAGAATCTTTACCTCTATTAACTAGATCTCCAGCAAAAATTAATTGGTCTATCTCTTTATTAAAATTAACTTTTTTTAATAGTGCCTCTAATTCTTTGAAGCACCCCTGAACATCACCAACAACATAATGCGCCATTTATTCTTGATACTGCTTTGCAATTTTTAAGTAATTTTCTAATGACACCTCTTCAGGCCTAAGATTTTGATTAATTTCTAATGTATCCCAGTCAATATTAGCTTTTTTTAAATTATTTTTAATATTTTTTCTTCTTGAAGAAAATGACATATCTATTATTTTAAATAAATTATTTTTTGTCGACACATCTATAACATTTTTCTTAGGTGTAAGCCTTATAAAGCTTGAGTTTACCTTGGGCTTAATATCAAAAGACTCAGGTGGAACATCAAATAAAATTTGGATATTAAAAAATGCAGATAGTTTGATCGAAAGCTTGCCCCAATTTTTTGTACCTAAAGTTCCATTAATTTTTTCTGCCACTTCTTTTTGAACAAGAAAATGCATATCTTGAATCACGTTATGCCAGTCGATAAACTTTAAAATTATTTGTGTTGAAATATTATAGGGAAGGTTGCCAACAATTCTGTAATTTTCATCTTCTAAAAAGTTTAATGACGTGGTTAAGATATCTCCTTGAAAAAATTCAAATTTTGCAGGGCCTGTAAATTGTTTTGAAAGATAGTCGATATTATTTTTATCAATATCAATTGCCTTAATAGAAATACCATCTTGGTTTAAAACGTTTGTTAGAGCTCCCATTCCAGGGCCTATTTCAAAAAAATTTGAGTTAGTCTGTGGTGAGATTGCCTGCCCCATTTCAAATATAATTGCTGGATCAGATAGGTAATTTTGACCAAATTTTCTTCTAATATCTCTCGAAATCATTAAATTATTTTTTTAGCAATTTTAATTGCCTCTTTTAGAGATGATGTATCGGATTTTGCAGTTCCTGCAATATCTAATGCTACCCCATGGTCAACTGATGTTCTAATAATTGGAACTCCTAAGGTAATGTTAGTTGTTGAACCAAAGCTCAAAGCTTTGATGACTGGTAAAACTTGATCATGGTACATACCAAGGTAAGCATCTGTTTCATTTAATAGTTTTTTTGTAAATGCTGTATCTGCAGATTTTGGATAGGATATATTAATTTTTTTTCGTCTTAATTCTTTTACAGCAGGTATTAAAATATCTTTTTCTTCTGAACCAATTTTTCCTCCTTCTCCAGCATGTGGATTTAGTCCAAGCAGAGTAATTTTTGGATTTTTAATTTTAAATTTATTTTTTAGTTCATCATTTAGAATTCTAGCTTTTGAGGTAATTAATTTTTTAGTTATTGCTTTTGCAACATTTTTTAGCGGAAGATGGGTTGTTGCTAATGCCACTTTAAGTTTATCTGAGCCTAGTAACATTAATACATTATCGCTTGCAGTCTTTTTTTGTATGTATTCTGTATGACCCTGAAATTTTTTGTTTATTGAAATAATATTCTCTTTACTTATTGGACCAGTTACAAGAGCAGTATTTTTATCATTGAGCGCATTTTCAATAGCAAAATCTAGGTTTTTTAATACATAACTTGCATTTGATTTATAGAGTTTGCCAGGTTTTAAGTTATTACATTTAGTTACACAAAGCACTTGAATATGATTTTTTTTGTTTTTTTGTATTTTGTCTAGATCATTTATTTGCAAAAGCTTTATCTTTTTACCTAATTTACTAGCTCTATCTATTAATAATTTCGGATCTGCAAGACAAACAATAGGAAGTTTAATATCTACCCAAAATTTGGAGGTGCAAAGTTGTATTATTAGGTCTGGCCCTATGCCTGAAGGCTCGCCAGGAGAGTAAATAATTTTTTTCAATCTAGATCTTTTATTTCAACAAAAGCCTCAGCTCTCATAGAGCGTAATGTATTTTCAAGCTCTTCATCATATTTTCTTCCGTATAGGATTTGATAAGCTCTATCTTCAATAAGGTCTCTTGTCATGTCATAACTTCTTGAATCCAAAACCTCTAGGAAATGAAAACCAAATTGAGTTTGAAATACAGGTGATACTTCTCCAGCATCTATATCAATCATAACTTTTTCAAATTCTGCCGCTAATACACCTTTACCAAGCCAGCCCAATTCACCACCAAGGCTTGCTGAGCCAGGATCTTCAGAATATTCTTTAGCTAAGTCTGAAAAGTCTTCCCCATCAAGAATTCTTGACCTGATTTCATTAATTTCTATTTCAGTAGCTTCCTCATCTCTTATCGTTGAGGGTATAAGCAAGATGTGCCTTGACGACCACTGATCTTCATACTGGACAAAGGGACCTTTTTTATCAACTAACATTAAAACATGGTATCCAGCTCCGCTTTCCAAAGGCTCAGAAATAAAACCTATTTCTTTTTTACTTACAGCATTAGAAAATAATTCAGGCATTTCTATTGCTCGCCTCCATGGCATCAATCCTCCATTATCTGCATTACTGCTGATAGATACTTCTTTGGCTATGTTTGAAAAATCCTCTCCACTATTAATTCTTTCAATTGCATTTATTGCTTGATCCAGAGTCTTGACCAATATTTGCTGAACTAGAAGCTCTGGTTCAAGAGACGCTAAAGATTCATCAGTTGCTAAAAAAGCTTGGAATTCTTTCTCAGTTATACTTATCTCGGAACCCACTCTGCCTCTTTGAATTCTTTGGATAATCATTTGTTTTTTTACATTTTCTCGCAAGTCTTCATAGGACTCACCACCTTGTTCAACATAATCTATGAACTGTTGCAGCTCCATTTGATTATTAGCAGCTATCCTGATTATTGAGTCATTTAGCTCAGTATCGCTTATTCTTACACCAGCTCTATTAGCAAGCTGCAATTGAAGTTCCTCAATTATAAGCGACTCAATAACTTGTTCCTTAAGGTTGTCCATTGGCGGTTTTGGAATATTCTGTTCGTCGTATCTTAGAATCATGTTTTCTAAACCAGAATTAATCTGGGATTCCATGATGACTCCATCATCCACTATTACTGCTACTCTATCCAAAATCTCAATTGCAGCGAAAAGGCCAGACGATAAAAAAAGTGAAGCGATAAGGGTAAACTGTTTCATATTTATTGCATTAATAATTAAATAGAGAATTTTTAAATAACTTATTCATTTTATCAAAAGAAGAATTCAAACCTTTTAACTCAAACTCAAAATTAATTCTGCTTTTGCTTTCAATATCTATAACATTATCCCATGCATCGGCTAGAGTGGGGTACAAAATTTCTTCTTTTACAAGGAATCTTGAAAAATTTCTATCAGATCCTGTAATTCTCAATGCCAAGCAACAATTTTCATACTCTATGCCTATAAGACTTTCTATGTTTTGACTTGTGTTGTTATCTCTTTTTAATTTTGCAATAAATTTGAAATTTGGATTTAAATCAATATCTGCAAAGAATTCTGAATAATCCATCTCAATGTTAAAATCACCCGCCATTCTTCTGAATCTATGAGCATAACCTATATTGCCAGATTTAAGTTTATGTTTAAGAGTGATTCCGCCTAGAGGCATTTTCTTTTGATCTTTGAGGTAGCCACCATAACCCATAATCATTGTATTCATACTGGGCATCCATGATGCCATAATTACCGCAGGTCCCTCATCCAAATTCATTCTCATCATAGAACTCATTGAATTCATTTGATTCATTGAATTCATAGAACCCATTTGGTTCATTGAGTTCATTGATGGGTTCATCCACACCTTTCTGTCTTTGAGATAATATTTCTTTGAAATACTTAAAGATGCTTTCTTCATTCCCATTTTCATATGGGTGTAATCAATACTCAGTGTGTAGAAGCTTTGATCGCCGATTCTATCCATCCCTGAAAACCTATCATTAATAAATAACTCATTATTTGGAGATATCTCATTGCTATCAAAGATAGGGTTGTTCTCTTGATTTCTATAGGCTGTATAACCATAAATAAATCTTGGCTTTAAAATATTGATAGAAGAACCATTTTTATTTACATACATAGAGCTAATATCTATAAGCGCATTTGGCACATTGATGCTTTGAGTATTTTTTGATGAATCAGTAAGGTTGTAGTCAATACTTTTTATGCCAACTCTTGATAAGACATTAAAACCATTTACATTAAAAATCTTAGAAACACTAAGATCTGAATATATTCTCTGACCCTCATCAGGATTTTTAATTAACCTTAAGTAATTATTATCCATTGTTTGATAGCCAAAATACCCATGAATGGTATTAGCTTTAAACGTTGATATGTCCAAATTTTCAGAAAAGATAAATCCATTAATATTTTTTCTGTATTCAAGAGTTAGGGCAGGAGATTTTTTATATCCATTTGTAAGAATGGGATTAAGTGACTGGTAGGCTTGATGCTCTATAGTTAGCTTTGTATTTTTAAATCTTGTGTGAATAGAGACATTTTGATTCAAATTTTGGATCCTTCTGTAGCCTATTGATGTTATATCCCCAGGTATATCTCTCATCACCAAACCATCTGAAGATTTTGACCAATCAACATTTATAGTTGAATGACTTAAATTTAGTACATCATTAAATTTATATATCCACCTGGAAGAATCAGAATTCAATGTTTCTTTTTCAAACTCATCATCTTTATTAAAATATATGATATCTAGATTTCTAAAGTTGTTTTTTTCTCCATGAAGTGCCCTGTAATTAATTTCAAGACCCGAGCCTCTTTTGGCTATATGTCTCGGAGCAAATGTAATATCTGACCTACTATTAATAACTTTGTAATATGGAATCATTAAATCAATGCCATCTGATGAATAAGATATTGATGGCTCCAAAAAACCACTCATTCTCTTATCTGAGGTAGCAAATGGAATATAGGGGAATGCAAAAATTGTTGAACCAGCTGCTTGGATTTTAATATTTTTTGCCAAACCTCTATTTGCCTGTGAATCTAAAACTATTTTATCAGCTAGAAGCAACCAGCCCTTATCTGGATTTGAACAAGATGACATAGAAGCTCCAAGTAAATTTATTGTGTCATCAAGATTGCCCTCTAACTTATCAAAATTAAAAACTAGATTTCTTTCTTGTGAAAATGCTATGCCTTTACTTAGAGCAATTGAACTATTATCTTTATTTAGATATCCATCCTCAGATTTAAAATAAAAATTTGTAAGGAAAATTTCTCCCGAATTTGAAAATTTTACTTTTCCATTTTCCCTATCTAGTTCGGCATTTTGTGCTTTTAAGAGCCCTTCAGGAAAATCTAGCGAAACATTCCCATACAAAACCAATCTTTTGTCATCAGTAATTTGAAATTTATCAGAATTTATTTCTAAATCTTCATTTTTTTTAACTTTTCCAATGTTTGGAACGTACGAAATACATGAAAGAGTATTTTCTTTAGATTGAACAAGAACATCATCCACTAGAAACTCTCCATATGAATGGATTGAATAAATTGCACCAATACAAATAGGCAGGAGATGTAATCTCTTCATGTATATATTCTATACCTCATAGCTTTGAAAGAGTATTTTAAGAAAAGTTCTATTCTTTTTTTGAATTTATATATTCTTCAAGTTGATACATATGATCTTTTCCAAAAAAGATTTGATCATCAATTAAAAATGTCGGAATACCAAAGGCACCTTTTTCTACTGCCCAGGAGGTATTAGCAATTAGTTGATCTTTGCATTCCTGAGTTTCAATAATCTCAAAAATTTTTTTATGATCGATTCCATCGTTTTCTAGAGCTTGCTGAAGAACATCCTTTTCTTGGATATTTAAATCTTTTTCCCACATTCCAGACATAGTACATTCAACATATTCTTTTAAGATATCAAGCTGTTTAGCAGCAATTGCCCCCCTTTGAATAAGTAAAGAGTTTTGAGGAAAATTAGAATTATTTTTAAATCGGCCAATTTTATGTTTTTTTATCCATCTATTCATTTCTACAAAAAAATAATCAGATTTATTCTTCACATCAGCGTTTGCTATTAGGGGTGGAGTATTATTAGTAAGCTTAAATATTCCACCAGCAAGACAAGGGACATAATTAAATGATGTATTTGTTCTTTTTTCGAATTCAGGTATAACCTTATGTGCAAGGTAGCCATTAGGTGTGGCGACATCATATATAAAGTCAACTATCATTTAGGTTACAATTTTTAAAGTAAGAACAATTAAACAATGTTATGAAAGATTTTTCAAAATATTCTGCAATTATTATAGGTGCCGGAGATGCAACAGGATCAGCGCTTTGCAAGAAATTCGCCCTTAATGGTTACAAAGTTTGCGCTGTAAGAAGACCAGGCAATTTAGATAAATTTAAACAACTTGAAAATGACATTAAGGAAATAGATGGATGGATCAAATGTTTTGGAGTTGATGCAAGAGAAGAAGACTCCATTCAAGATTTATTTAAGCAAGTAGAAGAAGAAGTTGCTCCTATTGATGTGGTAATTTTTAACCCAGGTGCAAATGTTTTTTTTCCAATAGAAGAAACGACCTCAAGAGTTTTTAGAAAAGTTTGGGAGATGGCAGCTTTTGGAGGGTTTCTTACCGGCAGAGAGGCCGCAAAGTACATGAAAAAGAGAAATAAAGGGAGTATATTTTTTACTGGCGCCACAGCTTCTATGAGAGGGAGTTCTGGTTTTTCTGCTTTTTCAAGTGCTAAATTTGCTCTCAGAGCATTAGCTCAAAGTATGGCAAGAGAATTAGGGCCTCAGGGGATTCATGTCGCACATTTCGTAATTGATGGCGCTATAGATACTGCTTTTATAAAAGAAACTTTTCCTGATATATATGCTCTCAAGGAAAAAGACGGTATCCTTCAACCAGAGGCTATTGCTGATGCTTATTGGTTTGTTCATACTCAACACAGAAGTGCATGGACCCATGAATTAGATTTAAGGCCATATATGGAAAAGTTTTAATAATTAAGGAAGAAGTTATGAGTTTAAAAGATAAAGTTATATTTATATCTGGCGGCAGCAGAGGTATTGGCTTGGCTATGGCAAAAAAGGCAGCTCAAGATGGCGCTAAAATTGTGATAGCAGCAAAAACTGCTGATCCGCATCCAAAATTACCTGGGACTATCTACACAGCTGCAGATGAAATTGTTGAGGCGGGTGGAGATGCTCTGCCTATTATTTGTGATATTAGAAGCGAAGATAATGTTCGAGATGCTATAAATAAAGCGGTTGATCATTTTGGTGGCATAGATATTTGTATTAACAATGCTTCTGCAATTCAGTTAACAAATGTCAAAGATACTGAAATGAAAAGATATGATCTCATGCATCAGATTAATGGAAGAGGCACCTATATGGTAAGTAAATACTGTTTACCGCATTTAGAAAAGGCATCAAATCCTCATATTCTAAACCTATCGCCGCCTTTAGATATGCACCCAAAATGGTTTGCTGGCACTGTTGCATACTCAATGGCTAAATACACCATGAGCATGTGTGTCCTAGGTATGGCTGAAGAATTTGCTGATAGAGGTATAGCTGTCAATGCTCTTTGGCCTAGAACAGCAATAGCAACTGCTGCAGTTCAAAATCATCTTGGCGGTGATGAAATTATGAGACTATCTAGAAATGTAGATATTATGGCTGATGCTGCTTATGAAATTTTAACTAAAGATTCTAAAACTTTTACTGGAAATTTTTGTATTGATGACTTAGTTCTTCATAAAGCTGGAGTAACAGATTTTTCAAAATATGCTAATGTTCCGTATGGGGAGCTCATGCCTGACTTTTTCGTTCCTGATGATACTCCTGTACCTGATGAAGTTAAAAACAGTTAATTGAATAAAGAAGAGGCATTAGAACTAGCAAACAAAACTGGCTTTAATGCCATTGAAGTTGATGTCTTAAAACTTGAGGCAAGTGGAAGAGAGTACTATAGATTGCATTTTGACAAAGCAGAGTCTTTGGTAATGTGCTATCTAGATCCTAAAAAAGGTAACCATACTAAATTCCTTCATGTTTCAAATTTTTTTACAAACTTAAGCATTAATTCTCCTGAAATTATTTTGGTTAACCAAGATGTAGGAGTAATTGTTCAACAAGATCTAGGAGATAAATGTTTAATAGATATTGATCTCAATGAAAACCCTGAACTGATGAAGCAGTCAGTTGAGATTCTATCTAAAATTCAAACAGCTCATATTCCTCAAATAGATAAACTTGATGAAGAATCTTTGATGATGCAAATGGAAACAATTCAATCTATTTTTTTAGAAAAATTTTTATCTTGTAAAAAATTAAAGCAGCTAGAAACCCTTCAAGCTAGAGCCTTTTCTGAGTTATCCGAACAACCATGGATGAATTGCCATTTTGATTTTGAAAGAAGAAATCTAATGGTAGATTCTAGTAATGAAATTGCAGTAATAGATTTTCAGGATTTATGCATTGGCCCTGTTGGTATAGATTTAGCTGGAATAATAGTAGATCACTATATTTCTTATTCTGATCAATTAATTGATAACGCTCTCAAACATTACGTTCAGTGTTTGCAGTTAGATGTTTCTGTTAAAGATGTTAATGAATGGTTAAGGTGGGGCGGTATTCAACGCAATATGAGAATTTTAGGTACCCTTAGCAATTTATATATTCAAGATAATAGAACCTTTAGATTAAAGGATTTGCCTGGAATTCTTGAAAATTTAATTACTTTAATACCCAATGATGAATTTATGTCCTTAAAAGAGCATTTAAGTTCTGCTGTTATGCCAAAACTGCATGAGGAGTTAGAGGCTTTATGAAAGTTATGATTCTCGCAGCAGGATATGGCAAAAGAATGATGCCACTTACAGAAAATTTACCAAAGCCATTATTAAAAATTGGCAATGAGTCTCTGATCGAAAGAAATATAAATGCTTTATTAGCTGCGGGATTCAATGACATTATCATTAATGTCTCCTATCTTGGAAGCATGATTAAAAAACACGTTTTAGAGATTTTCCCAAACGCAAATATTAGTTTTTCTGAAGAAGAAATTCCTCTTGGAACGGGAGGAGGAGTTCTAAATGCTATTGGGTTGCTTGGAAAAGATCCTTTTATGCTTATTAATGCCGACATTTATCATCAAATCAATTTAAAGAATATAAAGCAGGATGTAGATATTGCTCATTTGGTTGGTGTAGAGAATCCCGATCACAATGTTGAGGGAGATTTTTCACTTAATGCTGATGAAGTATCCATTAGCAATAATTTAAATGAATGCACATGGAGCGGCATATCTATTATCAACCCAATAATATTTGAGGGATTAAAAATAGAAGATGCGCCATTTGATATATGGGAATCTATACTTATTGAGTACGTTAAAAAAAATAAAGTCACCGGAGAATTTTCAGACTCTACCTGGATAGATACTGGTACTATTGATCGTTTAGAGCTTGCTAATAAAACCTATAAAGACGAAAATTAACCCATGAGTGAAAGTAAATATATTATTGCACCATCAATTCTATCTGCTAATTTTGCAACGCTAGGTGAAGAAGTTGTAAATGTTCTAAATGCTGGAGCAGATTGGATACATTTTGATGTTATGGATAATCATTATGTGCCCAATTTAACTATTGGACCTATGGTATGTAAATCCTTAAGAGATTTTGGCGTAAAAGAATTTATTGACGTTCACTTAATGATCGATCCTGTTGATGAATTAGCACAAAGTTTTATAAAAGCTGGAGCTGATCTGATTAGTTTTCATCCCGAAGCTTCAAAGCATGTTCATAGATCAATTCATGCAATAAAAGATCAAGATTGCAAAGCAGGCTTAGTTTTTAATCCAGCATCTTCTTTGGATATATTAGAAAACGTAATCGAAGATCTAGATTTAGTTTTAATAATGAGTGTCAATCCTGGATTCGGGGGCCAATCATTTATTCATAGTTCTTTAGATAAAATAGAAAAAGTTAGAAAAATGATAGATGAAACAGGTAAAGATATTCGTCTTGAGGTTGATGGCGGAATTAATAACGATACTATTAATCTTGCAGCAAAAGCTGGAGCTGATACATTTGTAGCCGGATCAGCTATCTTTAATACTGATAATTATGAGCAGACCATTAGCACGCTCCGTGCTCAAATTACTTAGTCTTTCTTTTTTAATTTCTTTAAATATTTCTGCTGAAAGTAAAGGTTTTATTTTTCTAGAAAAATATTTATCGCAAATAGAAATTGTTTCCAATTCTGAAGATAGAAAAATTGGCTTAATGTATAGGAAAAGTCTTCCCTATGATAGCGGTATGATTTTTGCTTGGGATAGAAAAAAAATTCAATGCATGTGGATGAAGAACACATCAATACCATTAAGTGTTGCTTATATTGAAGATACAGGTGAAATAATAGGTATTTATGATATGGTGCCATTATCAAGGAAGTCAGTATGCTCTAAAAAGCCTGTTTTATATGCATTAGAAGTAAATAAAGGCTGGTTTAAAAAAAATGGATTTCATGTTGGCGACTTTATTAACATAAACGCAGTTATACAAAATGCTAAGTAAGGAAGAGTTTCAAGCACACATTGATTCAGGATTTAATATTATTCCTGTTGTTGAGAGCTTGCCGATTGAAAATCAAACACCCTTAACTTTATATTCTCAGGTATCAAAAAAGAATAATACATTTTTACTTGAGTCTGTTGAAGGTGGAGATAGGTGGTCACAGTACTCAATCATTGGGTTTAATTGCTCAGATACCATTAAGGTTACTGGAAATGTTGTTGAATTAAAGAAAAGTAACAAGGTAACTTCTATCACTTCAGATGACCCATTAGGCGAGATACAGAAAATTACATCAAGTTTTAAATCACCTAACATGACTGGTTTACCAAGATTTCATGGCGGGTTCGTAGGTTTTTTTGCATATGAAAGTGCACGATATGCTGAAAAAAGAATTTCAGATCTTTCATCTAAGGGATCTAAATTTAAGAAACATATGCCTGAAATTTTTTTAGTTAAAGCAGAGCAATTAGTTGTATACGACAATTTTAATAATTCTGCTCAAGTTATTTTTAATGCTGACCCAGCCAAACATTCATATGATGTTGTTCAAGAACGAATAAATGAAATGAAGGCATACTTTTCATCTAGTTCTAATTTAGAAGAATTAAAATTTAAAGAACCAAAAGGCTCTATGCATTTTGAATCAAATTTTAAAAAAGAAGAATACCTAGATACTGTAAATACAATAAAAAACTATATTAAAGAAGGTGATGTATTTCAGGTTGTCCTTGCTCAGGATTTTTACTCTAAGTTTGATTTAGATCCTTTTCATTTATATAGAGCCATAAGAAAGCTTAATCCTTCTCCCTATATGTATTACCTAGACCTTGAAGAGTGCCAAGTAGTGGGATCTTCACCTGAGATTTTGGTGAGACTTGAAGACACTAAATTGACTCTAAGGCCAATTGCTGGAACAAGAAAGAGGGGTAAGGACTTAGAAGAAGATAAACAAAATGAAGAAGACTTGTTAAATGATCCAAAAGAGTTGGCTGAGCATCTGATGCTCATTGATTTAGGAAGAAATGATGTTGGTAGAGTTTCAGAAATAGGCTCAGTAAAAGTGACAGATAAAATGGTTATTGAAAAATATTCTCATGTCATGCATATAGTCTCAAATGTAGAAGGCACTCTTTCGAAGGATCTCGATTATCTTGACGCGCTAAAAGCTTCATTGCCAGCGGGGACATTATCTGGTGCGCCAAAAATTAGAGCTATGGAGATAATCAATGAATTAGAACCCAGTTCAAGAGGTATATACGGTGGTGCTATAGGATATATTTCTTGGAATGGGAATATAGATACAGCAATTGCCATAAGAACTGCTGTTATAAAAGATAACAAAATTCATGTAGGTGCTGGCGCTGGAATAGTTGCTGACTCAGTCCCAGAAAATGAATGGTTGGAATGTATTCAAAAATCTAAAGCCTTTATAGACGCGCTGGAAATGATCTCATGATATTAGTAATAGATAATTATGATAGTTTCACATATAACCTTGTCCACTATGTGGGTGAATGTGGTAAGGAAGTATTAGTTGTTAGAAATGATGAAATTTCAATAGAAGGAATTGAGGACCTTAATCCAGAAAAAATAGTAATTTCACCAGGGCCCTGTACGCCAAATGAAGCGGGAATATCTGTAAAGTTAATTCAAGAAGCAAAAGTTCCAATACTTGGAGTATGTCTTGGACATCAATCTATAGGTGCTGCTTTCGGAGGCAAAATTATAAAAGCGCCAGAAATTATTCATGGAAAGTTATCTAAAATTTCACACAGTCAGGAAGGTATTTTTAATGGCATAGATAGCCCTTATTCGGTGGTTCGTTATCATAGTCTTGTAATAGAAAAGGATTCTCTGCCAAACGAGCTTGAAATTACTGCAGTGTTAGAAGAAAACCCAGATGTTATTATGGCAATTGAACATAAAGATAAACCAATTTATGGAGTTCAATTTCATCCTGAATCTATTGAAACAGGGCACGGCATGAAGCTTATTAAAAATTTTTTAGAGTTATGATTAAGGAGATTCTTAACAAATTAAGTAGAAAGGAAGATCTTTCAAATCAAGAAATGCAGGATGTTGTAAATCACATTATGTGCGGTGAAGTCGAAGATAATGACATAGAAAGTTTTCTTTTAGCCTTAAATGAAAAAGGGATTCAAGAGCCAGAAATAACAGCCGCAGCTACCGTTATGAGAGAAAAATCTCTTAAGTTTGATATAGGGAATGGAACTCATATAGACACCTGTGGTACCGGAGGAACCGGACTCCATACTTTTAATTGCTCAACCGCTTCATCTTTTGTTGCTGCTGCTGGTGGAGCATCGATAACAAAACATGGAAATAAAGCTATTTCTAGTAAATCTGGTAGCGCTGACTTTCTAACAGAAGCTGGTGCAGACATAACTCACGATAGAAATAAATTGCTCAATGTGTTTAATCAGGTTGGCTTTATCTTTCTTTTTGCACCCTTGCACCATGAATCAATGAAATACGTAATGCCAGCAAGACAACGAATAGGCAAGAAAACAATCTTTAATTTATTAGGACCACATACCAATCCTTGTGGGGCAAGAAGACAAATAATTGGAGTTTATGACAATAGTCTTTTAAGTACCTTTTCAAGAGTTGCAAAAAATTTAGACATGGAGCATGTCATGGTAGTTCACGGGGAAGATGGTTTGGATGAAATAAGCATAACCGGCCCTACGAATGTATCCGAATATAAAGATTTTAAAATAAATGAATATGCAATATGTCCTGAAGATTTTGGAATAGCTTCTGCTCCATTTGAGGATATTGCTGCTCAATCATCTGAAGAAAGTTTGAGGATGGTGCAAGAAGCTTTTGCTGGAGAAAAATCTGCAGTTCAAGATATGATTGCTCTCAATTCAGGTGCAGCGCTTTATATTGCCAGAAAGGTAGACTCAATAAGTGAGGGAGTAGAGCTATCATTTGATTTAATGAATAATGGAAAAGCTGCTGACAAATTAGCAGCCTATGTAAGGGTTTCAAATATCTAATGACTATTCTTGATGAAATTGTAGATAACACTAAGACGAAATTAGTTCAAAAAAAGATAGACTTACCTGTTGAAAATATTTTGAATCAACTAAAAAAAACACAGCTTCCTAAAGCAAATTTTAAGAATAATTTAATTGGCAAAGACCAAGCTATCATTGCAGAGATTAAAAAAGCTTCGCCCAGTGCAGGCATAATAGACACCAATTTTGATCCAGTTAAAAAAGCAAAAGAATATGAGTCCTTTGGTGCTTCAGCGCTTTCAATTCTTACCGAAGAAGACTACTTTCAAGGAAGTGTTGAATACCTTAAGGAAGTAAAAAAGATAACCAATCTGCCAATACTGAGAAAAGACTTTACTGTAGATGAGTATCAAATTTATGAAGCTAAATTAATAGGCGCCGATTGTATTCTTCTCATAGCAAGTGTTCTTGATGATGTTCAAATAAAAGATTTTGTTAATTTAGCAGAAGAATTGGAGCTAGATTACTTAATTGAAGTGCATGATTTAGATGAGTTAAAAAGAGTTCAGGCATACAAGAATGCCATTATTGGAGTAAATAATAGAAATCTTAAAACCTTTGAGGTTGATCTAAATAATTCCATTAATCTTAGGGAAGAATTTCAAACAGATAATATTTTTGTTGCTGAGTCTGGAATTAAAAATCAATCCGATATTGATTTACTCAAAGAAAATAACATTCACGTATTTCTTATTGGCGAGAGCCTGATGAGAGGAGATTTTGCTTGAAGCTAAGAGAGTGGCAAGCAAAAGCATTTCCCTTATGGTGGGCAAAAAAAAGAGGTATTGTTAAAGTAGTTACGGGAGGTGGTAAAACAGTTTTTGCCATTCATTGCCTAGCTAAGTATCTAGAAGAAAACAAAGACCATTCAATTTTTATTGTCGTTCCATCCATAGCGCTATTAGATCAATGGTATGAAGGATTACAAAAAGATTTTAATGAAAAAGACATTGCTTTAAACGGAGGTGGAGAACATTTAGAACATCTCTCAAGAATAAATATATCCACCATTGATTCTGTAAAAAATATTATTGAACAATTTGATGCAGCAAAAACTCTTCTTATTGTTGATGAGTGTCACAAAATCGGCACTGAAAAAAGGGGAGAAGTTCTTTCCAATAGTTGGCATGCAACTTTAGGCCTTTCAGCAACTCCCGAAAGAGATTATGACGATAATTTTTATATCATTATTAGAAAGATACTTGGAGACATTATCTTTGATTATGACTATATAGATGCAAGAGAAGATGAGGTGATAGTTAACTTCAAGCTTTTATATGCCTACGCAGCTATGACTCCTGATGAAGAGGAAAAATATAAAAAGTTCACAAAAAGCATTCAAAGAAGAGCAGCCACAATTGGTGGAAATGATATGAATGACTACCCATTAAAAATGTTAATTTTTAATAGAGCCAGAATGGTAAAAAATTCTAAAAATAGAATCCCCTTTGGAATTGAGTTACTACAAAAACATAAGAGAGATAGTTGGATTGTGTTCACCGAGAATAAAAAACAAGCAAAAGAGTTCAATAAAATTATTAATACCAAAGGATATAAATCAGCGATTTATAATACTGATTTGGACAATGCCGAGAGGGAAGAAAATTTAAATAATTTTAAAAATGGAAATTTAAATGTTCTGGTTAGCTGTACAGCTCTTGATGAAGGGTTTGATATGCCAGAAGCAGATGGAGCAATGATACTTAGCGCTTCATCATCTAAAAGACAAAGAATCCAAAGAATGGGCAGGGTGCTGAGAATAACAGCCAACAAGCAAAACGCATTAATAGTTACTGTATATTCTTCAAAAACAGAGTTTGAAAAATTAAGAGAAGAATCTAATAGATATAAACTTGAGGGCGTGCCAATTAAGTGGCAAAAAATGAACTCGTAATAATTAAAATTTGTATCTAAAATTTGTTGAGAATGAGTGATTAGATTTTTTTGATAAATCAGGAGGGTCATTATCAACAGAAGATGATAATTGAACATCAAGAGAAAAGTTTTCAGATATAGGTAGATTTAGCGTCATCAAACCAGATGCTTTGTAATCTGAATCTATATCTTTAATTGATGGCTGATAAAAGAAAGATGCTGAAAGTGAGTTCTTTCCTTCAAGTGCAAAAACTCTGCTGAAATACAGATTTAATCTTTCAACTTGTTTAGTAGTTCCGCCAAGGCTTTGTTCATCTTCATGCATAATACTAAGACCAATTTTTTGATCTTTGCTGATGCTGAACCTATACCCTAAACCAACTAAATTTCTTTCTTTATATGATTGAAAAGGATTCCTGCTTGATTGAATATAAGTTTCTAAATTATTATTTTTTTCTGATTTAAATAACAACCTTCCATGAAAAAATGATGATTCATCTTCAATTATGTCATCTTTTGTTCTTTCAGATTTACTTGCTGTAAATAGAGACTCAACTATTTCGTTGTTGTTAACATAGGTAAAATTTAGGCTGTAATCATCTCTATCTTCATTGCCTCTTGAGCCATTAAATGAAATGCCGGCTGATTTAAATACTCCAATTTCGCCAGAATATCTTAGATTTTCTATGTTTACTATGGGTTGTGAATAGATATTTGCTGTTATTAATAATAAAGGCAAAACTATATTTTTCATTTGAGCTAGATGTGTGCGCTTGTTGATGTCATTACCTTGGCGGTATATTTCATAATCTTTTTTGTAGGTATCTCTAATTCTTCTCCACCGTTCTCAACAGCTTGTTGGGCATGAGCATCTTCATCAGCTCTCATGGTTTGAAGAATTTCAATTGTTTCTTTGTCTTTTGAAGATATTTTATTGAGATGTTTGTCCAAATGTACCACTACTTGCTTTTCAGTTTCTTCAACAAAACCCAGACTAACTTTTTCTCCATATCTTCCAAAAATTGCACCTATTGCAAAAGAACCTGCATACCACAATGGGTTAAATATTGATTCTTTGCCATCAAGTTCATCCAATCTTTTTTTACACCACACCAGATGATCTGTTTCTTCCTCTCCAGCCTCAATTAAATGCTCTTTTATCTTTTGATCTTTGCAAACAAGTGCTTGTCCTCTGTATAAAGCTTGTGCAGCTACCTCTCCAGCAAGGTTCACCCTCATCATTTGTATTGATAAATCTTTTTCTTTTTGGGAAAGGCTCTCGGTATTATCTTGAATCGAATCCGCAGGATAAGCTCGTCCAGTGCCTGATTTTTTGTTGGATAATGTTTTTAAGGCAATATCAAATTCATTAACAATGTTATTTATTATGCTCATTTAATTCCTTTAAAACCAATATCTCTTCTGTAAAAAGCACCCTCAAAGGATACTTGTTCAACGAGATTATATGCTTTAGCTTGTGCCTCCTTCAAGTTATCGCCTAGAGCTGTTGCACAGAAAACTCTGCCCCCAGAGGTCAAAACTTCATTATTACTGGAAAGTTTAGTTCCAGCATGAAATAGTTTTATTTCACCCCCACAGTTATTTGGAAGTGAAACTAATTTATTAGATTCATAACTTTCAGGATAGCCTTGTGATGCAATTACGACGCCACAAGAATGTTTTTCAGTCCATCCAATCTCATGAGATTCAAGTTCATCATTTATAGCAGCCAAACAAAGTTCTACCAAACTTGATTTAAGTCTTAATAGAATTGGTTGAGTTTCTGGATCTCCAAATCTACAGTTGAATTCTAAAACTTTTATTTCACCATCTTTAATCATCAAGCCTGCATATAGAAATCCCAAGTAGGGTGATCCTTCAGAAATAAGACCATGCATTGTTGGGGTCATAACCTCGTCAATAATTTTTTGATGAATGTTTTCATCCACTATTGGAGCTGGTGAGTATGCACCCATACCACCCGTATTAAGCCCAACATCACCTTCACCTACAGCTTTATGATCTTGACTTGTTGCTAGAGGAATAATTTTATCCTTGCTTACAACAGCTATGAAGCTAGCTTCTTCTCCTTCTAAAAAATCTTCTATCACAACGCTACTTCCAGCCTCTCCGAATGCTTGATCTTTAAAGATACTTTCAAGAGCATTGACGGCTTCATTCTTTGTTTTGCAAATAATCACACCTTTACCGGCTGCTAGACCATCAGCCTTAACAACAGTTGGAAATTCAATTTTATCAAGGTGCATAAGTGCTTCATCAAAAGAATCAAAAGCTGCATAGCCTGCTGTTGGTATTCCGTACTTTACAAAGAAATCTTTTGAAAAAGTTTTTGAGCCTTCAAGTTGAGCAGCAGCTTCAGAGGGACCAAAAGTATTAATATCTTTAGCTTGAAGAAAATCAGTCATGCCCATAACAAGTGGCTGTTCAGGACCAATAATTACAAGAGCAATATTCTCGTTCTTGCAAAAATCTGCTATTTCCTCAAAGTTATTTAAATTTAACGAAATATTTTCTAACTTTTCCTCTAACGCTGTCCCAGCATTACCCGGACAAACAAAAACTTTGGTCACTGCGTCATCTTGAGAGGACTTCCATGCTAGAGCATGTTCTCTTCCACCTGAGCCAATGACTAAAACTTTCATCAGTGCCTGAAGTGTCTTGTGCTTGTGAAAACCATCGCAATATCATTCTCATTTGCGGCTGCAATCACTTCATCATCTCTGATTGATCCGCCTGGTTGAATTATTGAAGAGATTCCACTTGAAGCAGCTTTATCTATGCCATCTCTAAAGGGAAAAAATGCATCAGAAGCCATAGAAGCACCTTTAACCTCTAACCCTTCTTCTTTGGCTTTTAAGTTTGCAATATCAGCACTAATAACTCTGCTCATTTGGCCAGCACCGATACCTATTGTTTGTCGATTTTTTACATAAACTATGGCATTACTTTTAACAAACTTGGCAACCCTCCAAGCAAACATTAAATCATCTAATTCTTCTCGTGTTGGCTCTCTTTTTGTTACGCATTTCAAGTCTTCTTTCGGCACGACATAATTATCATCTGACTGAATTAAAATTCCTCCAGATACTTTTTTAATCATTCCGGGATAGGGATTGTCTTGCTCAAGATCTACTCTTAGAACTCTGACATTTTTCTTTTTAGCAAATTCAGCCAATGCACCTTCTTCGTAATCAGTTGCCAAAATAACTTCAACAAATTGCCTAGAATTTATTTCTTTAGCCGTTTTTGTATCTAATGTTCTATTTAAAGCAATGATTCCACCAAATGCTGATGTTGGATCTGTTTTAAATGCTAAATCATAGGCATCATAGATATCATCTGATTCTGCCACTCCACAGGGATTTGCATGTTTAACAATTACGCATGCAGGATCATCAAATGCTCTAACACACTCCCATGCCGCATCAGCGTCCACTATATTGTTATAGGATAATTCTTTGCCTTGCAAAATATCTGCATTGGCAATATTTTTATGTTCAAGATCAGAGAAGGTAAAGAGATTTGCTGTTTGATGAGGATTTTCGCCATATCTTAAAGGTGAACTTTTCTCAAAACTATAATTCGGTATTAAGTTATCAGTTTCTTCTTTTAGATAATTTGAAATAGAAAGATTGTAGTCGGCCATTGTCTCAAATACTTTTTGAGATAATTCTTTTCTAAAATCATATGAAATGCCATCGCCATTTTCCCATTCTTCAATTAGTCTCGAATAATCAGAAGGGTTTGATACAACAGCAACGTCTTTAAAATTTTTTGCAGCTGATCTAATCATGGTTGGACCGCCAATATCTATTTTTTCAATTGCCTCATCAAAAGAACAATCTTGGGCGATTGTTTCTTTAAATGGGTAGAGATTGACTACTACTAAATCAATTGTCTCGTAACCTCTTTGTTGAAGTATTTCCATGTCTTGATCGCGTCTTGCAAGAATCCCTGCATGAATCTTTGGATGCAAAGTTTTAACTCTTCCATCCATCATCTCTTCAAATCCAGTAAAGTCAGAAACCTCAACAACTTCAGATGTAATTTCTTTTATCGCTTTGAAGGTCCCGCCTGTAGAAAGCATTTTTACTTCTTTTGAGACTAGAAATTTAACTAGTTCTTCTAGACCTGATTTATCTGAGAGACTTATAAGAGCTGTTTTTGGCTTTATTGAATGCATTATTTAATATTATATTTTTTTAATTTTGTTCTAAGGGTTGTTCTATTCATTCCAAGAATTCTTGCAGCCTTGGATTGATTATTATTAGCAAATTTCATCACCGCATCTAAAAGTGGGGGCTCAACCTCATTAAGTACAAGTTGATAGACATCGATGGGCATATTTTTTTGATCTAGTTGTGCAAAATATCTTTTCATAGCTTTTCTAACCTCATCCTTCAGTGGTTTTTTAGAATAGCTATCAAATGATTTTTTTTTATTTCCCAAATGAATTTTTTAAATTAATAATAAGAAATATCAGTTTACAGTTGTTTAAAAATTGCTCAATAGATTTTTAAAGATTTATTATAGTTTTTTTCTCATCACCTAGAGAGATGCTTTTAACCTCTTTATTTTCAAAAGTAATTTTAGTTACGGATACGTAATTAGGGTAGAAATACATGAGCGCACTCTTTTGAAGAAGCGAACTTACTAAGGCATTAATAACCATGAAATGGGTAAATATAATTGTATTTTTCGAAACGCCAAGTGAATGTTTGATAATGTTATTTCTCCAATTCACTACAAAATCAGGTAAATCTCTGATGTCGGTATTCATCAAATCTGTAAGCCAAGCTTTTTTTTGAGAATTATCAATATCATCTGATGGTATCTCGGAGTATGCATCATTTATTATCAACTCCTTATTAAATTTCTTAATCAATGGTTCTGCTGTCATTTTTGCTCTTAATTTTGGGCTTGAAACAAAACTATAAGAATCTAGTAACTCAAGCATTTTATTATTAACCAATGAAGCTGATTGTTTTATTCCTAATTCGCTTAAACCAGGGTCTGGATGCTTGCCCCAGCTTTCTGCAGCTTCTCCATGCCGGACTAATAAAAGATTTATCTCTGACATTTATATTCAACCTATAGCTATAATGATATTGTGAGAATCCATAGAATATATTGTAAATCAGTATCAGAAACAAATAGTGTCTTTAAAATAGATCAGGTTCAATCATTGCACTTAACAAAAGTGCTCAGACTGGCTATTAATGACGAAGTTGAAGTATTTGATGGTCATGGCTCTTCAGCAATTTGTAAGATATTAGAATCAAATAGATCTTCAGCTTCTCTTCAAAGGGTTTCTGACATAAAAACAGACAAACCTGCAACTAATAGACTTGGTTTCGTACTGCCATTTATTAAGAAAGAAAATTTTCATTTTATGATTCAGAAGCTATGCGAAATTGGAGCTACAGAGTTTATTTTTTATAAGCCTGATTTAATTGATCAAAGTATTGCAAAAAAAGATTTATCAAAGATTTATAGCAAATCTGAAGAAGTTATTATTTCAGCGTGCAAGCAATGCGGTACAAATTTTTTACCAATTACTAGTTTTGTATCTTCACTTAGCGACGCTACAAAAAAACTTGATCAAAGTACAACATATGTATTTGATGTGGAGGCAAATGATAATTTTGATGTTAGTTTGGTTGAATCAAATAATATTTTTGTAATAACTGGAGCAGAGTCTGGATTCTCAGAATCTGAGATCAATCACATGTATGAAAAAGATTTTAGCTTTAAACTGCTATCAAAAAATATTCTAAGAGCAGAAACAGCGCCTCTTGTGATAGCATCATTATTTCAAAACCATTTTGATAAGATTTAATAATGACTAAAAAAGTACTCTTCATCACAGACCCGATGAAAGAACTAAAGCCTAGTAAAGATACATCTATCTTTATGATGGAAGAGGCTATCTCTCTTGGATATAAGGTTTATCAAGCAGAAATGAAGCACCTTTATGTTGATGAGGGTTATGTTTATGTTGATGCTCGTAACATAATTGAGATTGGAACAAGTCAAGTTGAAGGAATCAGAAAAGAACGAATTCAGGTTTCGGAATTTCTGTATACTTTTATGAGAAAAGATCCCCCAGTTGATATTGATTACGTTAATGCTCTTCATTTATTAGGTCTTGCAGAGACCCAAGGAGCCAACATATTTAATAAGCCAAACTCTATAAAAGAATTCAATGAAAAAGTATTTGCACTTCATTTCGAAGACTTTATTCCTAGAACATTGGTTACATCAAATCTTGAAAAAGTAATTAATTTTCAAGCTAATCATGAAACTATAGTTGTTAAACCTTTGGATGGTATGGGCGGTGAATCTATTTTTAAGATGGAGGATATGGAAGAGGAAAACTTGGATATTTTATTGGATATGACAGAAGATGAAACTACTCAGATTGTAGTACAAGAATTCATACCTGAAATCTATCAAGGAGATTTTAGAATCCTAATTATTCATGGAAAACCTTTTGAAAAGACTTTAGCAAGAATACCCCAGGGTGATAGCTTTAAAGGTAATTTAGCAGCTGGTGGCAGGGGTGTTGTGAAGGATATTAATGAAAGACAAAAAAATGTAGCAGAGATTGTTGGAAAATTTCTTGTCTCTAAAGGAATAAATTTTGCTGGCATAGATATGATTGGTGACTATTTAACTGAAATTAATATAACAAGCCCTACATGCGCTAGAGAAATATATAATCAATCTGGTAAGAATCCTATACAAGAATATTTTTCTAAACTATGAGTTCGATATCAGCAAATCAAAGAGTTAGTAAAAGGTCTTTAACACTCAATAAATCTTTTTTATTGTCTATATTTTTTCATACAGTACTTATTTTTGGAGTTACATTTACCACTTTTTATAAAATACCACTTATAGATGAATCGCCAATTATTAATGTTAAATTTGCAAATTCTTCTCAGGACTCTATTGGTGAATTAAATGAATCTGTAAACAATACTTTTAAATCAAATAGTTCCAAAGAGGGCACCTTTACAAAAAAAGTAGAAAGAAAAATATATCAAGCTCAAAAGGTAAAAAAACTACAAGCAAACTCTACTGTTACTAATGAAGAAGCAATGTATTTAAATTTATGGCAAAGGGAAATCGAATCTATTGGCGATGAGCTAATAGCTGCAAATGATATTGAATATACAAATAGCAAGGTTCAGGTAATGGCAACAATAGATTCTTTTGGAAATCTTATAAAATCAGAAATCTTAATCTCTTCGGGAAATACTTATGTCGATAAAATGGCAATAGACATTCTTGAAAAAGCAGCTCCCTTTGCTCCATTTGATCCAAAGATGATAAATGAGTACGGCATTCTAGAAATAATTAGAGATTGGAATTTCACCCCAAGATAATGCAAATCGTATCCTTTGATTTTGGTGTAAAAAAGATTGGTGTCGCAGTGGGTCAGACAAAAACTAGAACCTCATCACCTCTTGAGATTATTTTTAATAAAAATAACAAAATAAACTGGAATAGTATTCAGTCTATAGTCGAAGAGTGGAGGCCTGAACTTATTCTTGTTGGAAAACCTTTAAATATGGATGGAACAGATAGTGATATGATGAAGGAGGTTGATATTTTTTTTAAAAAATTAAAAAAAATCACCAATATCCCGTGTGAATACGTAGACGAAAGATTAACAAGTTTTGAAGCAAGACAAAATCTTATAGAATTAAAAACCGATCTAGTAGATGCACAGGCTGCAAAAATACTAATTGATAATTGGCTGAGTGAAAATTAAATATGTCTATACCATCAAGCTTTATTGACCGACTGCTTTCTACGGTAAGTATTGTTGATATTATAAATAGAAGAGTCCAGCTTGAACGATCTGGGGGTCGATATAAAGCTAAATGTCCTTTTCATGGAGATGGTAATGAGAAAACACCATCATTTGTAGTATATGAAGAAACGGGTTCCTACCATTGTTTTGCCTGCAAAGCTTCAGGGAATGCTATCAACTTTTTAAGAGAATATGATGGTATTGATTTTATGGAATCAGTTGAATTATTAGCTGCTTCTGTCGGAATGGAGGTGCCGAAACAAGAAAAGCCAGTAGATATATCAGATGCTATTGGCATAAATGCCAAGGCAACTGAAATTTTTAAAGACCAACTAAAAGGACCAAAAGGAAAAAATGCAGTTGATTATTTAAAAGCCAGAGGAATAAGTGGCGAAACTGCAAAATTTTTTGAGTTAGGCTATTCAATGGAAAAAAATCCATCTCTCCATAGCATCTTGTCTCCACAATATGATCAAAATGATTTAGAAGATTCTGGTCTTTTTGGTACTAATGATAACGGGGAGATGTACGATCGTTTCAGGGATAGATTAATGTTTCCAATAAGAAATATTAAAGGAGAGCATATAGCTTTTGGAGGCAGGTTGATTGCTGATAAAGACAATCAGGCAAAATATTTAAACTCACCTGAAACAAAAACATACAAGAAAAAATATGAGCTATATGGTCTATATGAGGCAAGACTTATAGAAAAAAGGCCCAAATCTCTTTTTTTAGTTGAAGGCTATATGGATGTTATTGGATTGCATCAATACGGAATTAAAAATGCTATTGCTTCCTCTGGCACTGCTTTTACTCCGGAACAACTTCGAAAAATTTTAAGTTATACCAATGATATTTTTGTTGTGTTTGATGGAGATGAGGCCGGTCAAAAGGCATCGTGGAGAGCAGTCGAGAATGCCTTACCTTTGCTTAGAGAGGATGTGCGGATGAGCTTTATATTTTTAAAGCCAGGCGATGATCCAGATAGTTTTATAAAAAATAAAGGCAAAGATGCTTTTTTAAAGCTAGCAGATGAAGCTATCACTTTTTCAGAATACTTTTTGGATACCATCAAGAAACAAGACGATCTTTCATCAATTGAAGGAAGGTCAAGGGTTGCTCAGTTTGCAGTTCCTCTGGTTGATAAAATTGTAAATCCAACATTAAGAGAGGCTTATACCAGTGAGATTGGGCATATTTGTGATTTAGATTTTGGGAAATTACTTAACGGTGTTATTAATATAGTCCCAGAAAATGTAAAACAAGAAGAGCCTGTCAAAAAAGTTTCAGCCTCTGTCATTAGAAAGTCGGTTTTGGGAGTTTTCACAGCTTTAATTCAATATCCTAAGTTAGCAGGTGAAAGGTCTTTTAATCTAATTGCAAAAGATTCAAGATTTTTATTTTTACATGATGTTAGGAACTTTTATAAAGACAATCCAACAGCATCACCTTCAATACTTTTTGAACAAATAGAAAATGAAAAAATAAAAAATCTATTTGGAGAAGCATTAGTTTCTGAGATAAAACTATCAGAGGAAAATGCAAAAAAAATGCTTAACGATTGTATTGATATAATTTCAAAATCTGAAAAAGATAGGCAGGAAACATTAAAAGAAAAGTATAATATGCAGGAAATAACATCTGCTGAAAAAAGAGAACTACAACAGATAATCCTGAAAAAGGATGTAATGTCAGAGGAAGATCAGATTTTATTAAAAAATTTAAGCTCAAAATAGATTGAAATAATGAAATTAATCACCAAATAGAGCTAATACATTTGGAGTACAAGAATTCGTGGATAAATTAAGTAAAAAAGGTTCAAAGATAGCCGAACTTATTGAAAAGGGAAGAGAGCAAGGTTACTTAACTTATGCAGATGTTAATGATCATTTGCCTGAAGACATATCTGATCCTGACCAGGTAGATGAAATTATTGGAATGATCAATGATTTGGGTCTTCAAGTTCATGAAACTGCTCCGGATGCAGATGATTTATTACTAGCAGAGTCAGAAGATTCTGATGATATAGCCTTAGAACAAGCTGCTGAAGCTCTTGCAGCTGTTGAAAATGAAACAGGCAGAACTACTGATCCAGTTCGTATGTACATGAGAGAAATGGGTACCGTTGATCTGTTAACTCGTGAAGGCGAAATTGAGATTGCAAAAAGAATTGAAGAGGGTATGAGAGACTTGCTTGCCGCAAGTGTTTACTATCCTAAAACAGTTGAGTATGTCATTGAGTATCATCAAATGGTCAAAGATGGTGAGAAAAAAATTAATGATTTTCTAACCGGATTCTTAGAGGAGATGGAAGAAGTACCATCAGCAGGTCCTGGCAGTCAAAGAGCAAAAGAAGAAGCTGAGGCAGCTGAAGAGTCAGATGAAGAAGCGTCTTCGGGTCCAGACATGCAGGAAGTCCAAAGAAGAATGACAAACCTTAAACGTCAATACAATAAAACTTTAAAAGTTATTGAATCTAAAGGTAGACACTCAAAAGAGGCCAATGCTGAATATAAAAAATTAGGTGAAATATTTCAGTTCCTCAAGTTTAGTCCAAGAATGTTTGATGATATTTCCGCAATAGCAAGATCAGGCTTGAGCAGAATTAGAGAAAAAGAAAAATCTATACAAGAGCAGCTTGTAAGAAATGCACGCATGCCAAGAAAAGACTTTTTAGCAAGCTATGCAGAAAATCTTACAAAAGTAAGATGGGTTGATTCTCTTATGAAAGAGAAAAAATATAAAAAAGATCTTCTTGAAAAAGTAAAACAAGATGTTGTAATTGCTCAAAAAGACATCATCGATCTTGAGCAAAGAGTTGGCCTAAGTGTAAAAGAAATTAAAGAAATCAATCGAAGCATGTCTATGGGCGAAACCAAGATGAGAAGAGCCAAAAAAGACATGGTTGAAGCAAACCTTAGGCTTGTAATATCTATTGCTAAAAAATATACCAACAGAGGACTTCAGTTCCTTGATCTAATTCAAGAAGGAAATATTGGTCTTATGAAGGCTGTCGACAAATTTGAATACAGAAGAGGGTATAAGTTTTCTACCTATGCAACATGGTGGATTAGACAGGCTATAACAAGATCTATTGCTGACCAAGCCAGAACAATTAGAATTCCTGTTCACATGATTGAGACTATCAACAAGCTTAATAGAGTATCTCGTCAGATGATGCAGGATATGGGCAGAGAGCCTACTCCTGAAGAGTTGAGTAAAGAACTAGATATGCCAGAGGATAAGGTAAGAAAAGTTTTAAAAATTGCTAAGGAACCAATTTCAACTGAAACGCCAATTGGAGATGATGAAGATTCAAGCCTAGGTGATTTTATTGAAGATACTGTTATAGAGTCTCCTTTAGAAAATGCTACTGAAGATAGTCTTCACTTTGCAACCGATGATGTTTTAGCATCGTTAACTGCAAGAGAAGCAAAAGTACTTAGAATGAGATTTGGTATCGGTATGAATACTGACCATACCTTAGAAGAAGTTGGCAAACAGTTTGATGTTACTAGAGAAAGAATAAGACAGATTGAAGCAAAAGCTTTAAGAAAGTTAAGACATCCTAGTAGATCTAGCCATCTAAAAAGTTTCTTAGACGACTAATTTTATTTCCAACTCCCTTTTCTACCGGTTAAATCCCAGTTAATTCTTGATTGCATTAACTGGATTCTCCTTTCTACATACCTTCTTGCAAATAGATCACTGATTTGGGTCAGAGGCAGATAGGATTTAGAACCAAGACCGTCAATAATTTTTAATACAATTTTTCCATCCTCATAACCAAGAACAATGTTGTGTGGAATAATATTTTTTGTTAATACCAAAGATGATCTTAACCATGTTTCAAATTCTTTAATAGCCTTTTGAATCTCGTCAGTCATACCATAAGTGAAGAGGTATTTTTCTAATGTAATAGCAATGTTATTTTGGTTGTCTCTAATTAAATCGGTTTCAGACGCTAATCCAATAGACGTTTCAACCATCCCATGCCATCGTGCAAGATGTTTCCATGTTTCAGGATCATCTTTTTTTAAAGCCCTCTGACCGTAGGCTTTTTGCTCACGAATATTGTCATCAAATGTGGATTCACTTCTAAATTTTTTATACCAAGGAGCATTTTGCTTAGCTATCTTTGATTGATCTTGAATGGTAACTTTTAGACAGCGATAGCTATTTTCAGGATGCACATAACATCTTCTGTTGCCACCTTCTGCAAAGGGTTGTACTCCATCAAGGTTAATCATTTGCTAATAATAACGTATTTCAAAAATTCTCAAGAGATAAAAGCTTCCCTAAATTATATATTCTTATATAATTGCTCGTTCTTTAGTCGATATCATCGATTGAAAGGGCCTGTAGCTCAGTTGGTTAGAGCAGTGGACTCATAATCCATTGGTCGGAGGTTCGAGTCCTCCCGGGCCCACCATTTTTACTCATTAACCCCAATCATTTTTCTATCTGCCCAGAATGGTAGCCTTTCTTCTTGCGCGGTATCCATAGGTAAATCTTGATACCTCCATAATGGTTCCCAGCATCCATATTTGGTAAGCAATTTTCTTGTTTCTTCTTTTCTGTCTTCTGGTATCTGATGATATTTATCTTGAAGCTCCTTTAGACACCAAACCCTATATTGAGAATATCTTGCTTTTAAAAAATGCATGTCATCAGACTGAAATTCAAAAAAACTTTGATTTTTTGAAACAGCGTCAACGTTAGCACATAAATACGGTAGATAAGTTTTTCCTATCTCTTTGAGAAAGGGTTCCAAGTCTTCAGGAATATTATCTAAGTAGTTATATTCTTGAGAAGGTAGTTTTGTATTCCATAAAGAATTAAGCCAACTAAGAATTGAGGGAGCCTCACTTCCAATAATTTTAAAAGGAACAGGATCAAGAGCGAAGTGTCGAAAAAATGGGCCAGATAAACCAATATCTGCAAGAGATGGAATATCGCCAAGAATGAATGTTCTTTTAGAGAAAATATTTTCTAAATTTTTAAATAGAGTTTTAACATTATTCTCAATAGCATCAATATTTTCTTTGGAAACACCATCGCCAACTGTATAACCGTTTCTTTGTCTTCGGGTAAGAAATTTTTTCTTAAGAAAATGTGGAGCTGGCATTGATCCTAAAAGTTCGGTTGCTAAACGATCAGATGCAAAATTAGCTCCTTCTTTATAATACCATCGGTAATGCATTGCTGGTCGCCACCACCACTCATCAGCCCAATCTTCAATTAAATAACTAATATAAGCCTGAACTGGATCATTGGGAATGATTGATGGTTTATCTAGTTTTGATTCAAACCACTCAATCATTTTTGTGGTATCAGTCATCCATCTCCCATCTGGCAATACTACTGCTGGCATTTGATGAATGCCAACCTTCTGCTTCATTTGTTTTTCAAAAGCTGGATAAGGAGCAACTATTCTTTTATAAGGTATGTTTCTAACCCTGAAGTAATTTTCCATTTTGCCAGTAAAATAAGAAATACTAGAGCCATATAAGATTGCTGGACCATTGAACATAATAAAAATCTATACCGAATATTAATTATTATTAAAAAATAACTTCAATAATGCAGGAATATGACCATTAAGTAAAAAATAAAATATAAATTGTGGCTTGGATATTATGTATAGCATGGATAGCTATAGCTAAGTATACAGAGTTATATTTATATCTTACATAACCCAGAACTAAGCCTAAAAAGAATAGTGAGAAAAGGATGTCAATATCATATTGAGCATGCAGCACTGTCCAAAGCAAACTTGTTAAAAAAATAGTTCCGTTGATACCCAGTTTTGTATTTTTTAATTGTGAGTATAGGTATCCTCTAAACAATAATTCCTCTGCAATGGGAGCTCCAATTATAAATACTATACTTATCATCCACACTGGAACTGCTTTTGAGTATTCAAAAAAGTCACTAGGCATTTCAATTTCAAGCACATATCCGTATAGAGAAGCAAAGGCAAAATATAAAATCCATAGAACTACTGCATATATAAACGCCTTGCGATCAAAAAAATTTAATCCAAGACTATGGACTGGATCAATACTTTTTCTCCTCAACAACCAAGAAATAAATAAAACTTGTAATGGAACAGATAGTAAATACATTACATTATCTTCGATGGGATAGATCAAAATATCTGTTCCATAAGAATTAAGACTAACTTCATTTTGCTGAAGAAGATTTTTTAAGGTATCTGAATCATCAAGTCCATAAACAATACCAAGCACAAAATATAGAAACAGCAAAGGAATAAAAAATACAGCTAGTGACAGTAGGATAGCGGAGACAGGATGATAATTCTTCCCTGAAGAAATGTTCATATTTTTAACATATATTAAATAATTTCATCTTTCAATTTACAAAGAATACAAATAATATAAACAAATTAGATTAATACATTACATTCTTGTAATTGGGGGAAATTCAAATGTCTAGCTTGATGAATCAATCTTTTACCCTGCCTTGTGGCCAGATAGTTAAAAATCGTGTTTGCAAAGCAGCTATGACAGAACGAATTGCTAAAGGTAATAATTTAGCCCATCAAGGACATGCAAATCTATATGATAGATGGGCCGATGGCGATATTGGTATTTTGTTAACTGGTAATGTTCAGGTTGATCGACGAAACATTGAAGGTCCTGCAAATGTTGTTATAGATCAGAATAACTATAAAGATCAGTATGATGCTCTTAAAGCATGGTCAGCAGCAGGAACAAAAGATAATACACAGTTATGGATGCAAATTTCACATGCAGGAAGGCAAACACCAGGTGAAATTAATTCTTCACCCTTGGCTCCATCAAATATTGGATTAAAAATTCCTGGTAAGAATTATGGCGCCCCAACGCCCATGACAGAAGAAAATATTCTTGATGTAATAGATAGATTTGTTTTTACTGCAAAAATTGCAAGGGAAACAGGCTTTACTGGCGTTCAATTTCATTCAGCCCATGGCTATCTTTTATCAGAGTTTTTATCACCTGATATCAATAATAGAACTGATGCCTGGGGCGGCAGTATTGAAAATAGGGCTAGGGTTCATTTAGAAATAATTAATAAATGCAGAAAGGAAGTTGGAGAGGATTTCCCTATTTCAGTTAAATTAAATTCTACAGATTTTCAAAAGGGTGGGTTCACTCCTGATGAAAGTATTCAGGTTGCTCAAATGCTAGAAAATGCTGGTGTAGATATCATAGAAATTTCAGGTGGTACCTATGAGCAACCAAAACTAATAGGTGTTGATGATTTAACCATTAATCCAAAAAGAAGCGAGCAAAGAAAAGAAAGTACAATTGCAAGAGAGGCTTATTTTCTTGAATATGCACAAGATATCAGAAAAGCAGTTTCTTTGCCTCTGATGGTAACAGGCGGTTTTAGAACCAGAGAAGGTATTGAGGATGCTCTGCAAAGTAATGTTTGTCAGATCGTTGGTATTGGAAGACCTTTATGTGTAGACCCTTATTGTGTTAAAAAAATGATAGCGGAAGAGTTAGATGTTCTTCCTAGTTTTGAAAAGACTCTATCTTTAGGTCCTTCAATTCTCTCTCCATCAAGCCCATTTACGATAATTAAAGTTATCAATGCGTTTGGCGCTATGGCTTGGTTTTATCAACAAATTAAAAATATGGCTAGAGGTCTTATGCCCAATCATAAACAAAAGCTTTTTAATGCCTTTAGAGCTGATATGAAAGCAGACAAGCTTGCTATAAAAGATTATTTAGATAATAACTAATATTTTAATCTGCACATTAGCTGCTAATAAATCTATAGAACAAATATTTTGTTAAAACTTTTAGTTGTGGCATCCTTTTTAAACAATACTTATTAAAAATTAATTAATATGATTTCAAAAGCTTTTATGAATTTTATGTCTCGCCGAACAATTTTTGCAAAGGTAAGAAATAAAGTTATGAATACCTATGCAAGCTATGATCTCATTAAAAAGGCACGAGTTGCATTTGAGGCTGAGAGGCAAGAATCACAAGAGTCACATACCGTTGTTTATTTTCATAAAGTTGATGATCCTTATTCAGCCCTGACAGTTGAGTACGTTGAAAAAATTGCTTCTACATTTGATGTTTTGTTAAAGCCTGTTCTTGTTGGTGAAGAAAATCCCGAAACTGTTCATGAGCCAACTTTATATGGTGATTATTGTTTAAGAGATGTAAACCGTATTGCAGATTATTATGGTGTGGCATTTTCATCACAGACCTATCCAGAAAAAAATTTGGTTAATTTAGCTAATTCTATTTTGACTGCAGCAGATGAGTCGGATTTTACCTCCCTTGCCAAAAAAGTTAGTAAAGCATTATGGTCTCATGATCAAAAAACTTTAGAAGAGCTTTCAACAAAACATAAGGCAACTCCTGATGAAGTTTTAAAAAAATTAGAGCAAGGGAATACAATAAGAGACGATAAAGATTACTATTTTGGATCAGCTTTTTTTTATGGAAAAGAGCTTTACTGGGGAGTTGATAGAATTAATCATCTCGAAGAGAGATTAGATGAATTAGGTTTAAGAAAAGATTCAATGAATGAGTCTGTTTGTGTTCCAAATTTAAAAGCACCAGATAAACTTGAAAGTGAATATAAATTTAATCTTTACTATTACCCATCTTTAAATAGCCCATATACTTTTGTCAGCGTAACAGGTGTGCAAGAAATAAAAGATGGGTACCCAATTAATCTAATAACCAAACCCGTTTTACCAATGCTAATGCGCAAAATGACTATTCCAAATTTTAAAGCTAAATACATTATTTCTGATGCTGCAAGAGAGGGGCTAAAAAAGAATAATCCAATTGGTAAGATTTATTCTCCATTAGGAAAGCCAGCTAGGAAAGCTTATTCTATATTCCCAATTATTAATGAGGCTGGAAAAGGTTTTGAGTACATTAATGAATTACTTCAAGCCTCATTTTACGATGGGATTAATATTGGAGAGGATGACTATCTAAAGTCTACAGTTGAAAAGCTTGGTCTTGATTGGAATATTATCTCTAAAAAACTAGGAAGCAATGATTGGAAAAAAGTTTTAGATGATAATTTAAAAGACATGTACTCAGGTAATTGTTGGGGTGTGCCTAGTTTCAAAATAACAGATGCAAATGATGATAATCCATTCTATGTGTGGGGCCAGGATAGAATGTGGCTTCTAAAAGAAGAAATAAACAAAAGGCTTAATTCATAAGCAATTTATTAATTCCTTACTTCTGCGAATACTTTACTCGATCCATCTTTATATAAGATAAGCACGTCATAAGGTGTAAACCTATCATCAAACTCCATGCCAGGTGACCCTAAGGGCATTCCTGGTACTGATAAACCTATGGCATTAGGATGATCTTCTGATAAAAATTGGGTTATGTACTTTACTGGTATATGACCCTCGAAAATAAAACCATTTGTAGATACGGTTGTATGACAAGATCTATATTCTGGCTTGATAGCATACATTTTTTTAATACCTTCAAGGTTTTGATGATCTTGTGTATGAACATTAAAGCCTTTTTCTTTTGCATGTTTAACCCATTCTTTACAACAACCGCATGTTGGTGTTTTATGAGTTAATAGCATTGTCTTAGTGTCCGTATCAGCAATAGATTTATGCTGGAACATTAATAATGCCAGTGAAAAAATTACAAAATTAAGATATTTTTTATGCATAGAATTTTTATAACCTATTGTTTATTTACATCCAATAATAGTAATTTATTTTGATTTTTTTTACTAAAAATTTTGTCATTTTTTTAGGCATAAATTATCAAAATATTTTGATTTACAAAGATAAAAAAATGTCGTTTAATTTGGTAAATGTTAATAATTTACAAGGGGGGTAAATATGACAAATCCTAATCATCCAAGTGTTGATCAAAGCGATAGAGTGGTTCCAATAAATCTTAGACAAAGTGGGCCAACTAAGACAGAGCTTTTAATTTCCACACGAGTAAGAAAGTCGCCTTTCTGGCATCTATCTCATGAAGCTGGTTGCTGGAGAGCTACAGTTTATAATCGCATCTATCACCCTAGAGGTTATGTAAAGCCAGAAGATGGCGGAGCTATGGTTGAGTATGAAGCCCTTGTGAATAGAGTAACAATGTGGAACGTTGCTGTTGAAAGACAGATAAGAGTTAAAGGTCCAGATGCCGAGGCTTTTACGGATTATGTGATAACTCGTGATGCTACAAAGATTGAACCAATGCATGGTAAATATGCCATCTTATGTAATGAAAAAGGCGGGGTTCTTAATGACCCGGTTTTATTGAGACTATCAGAGGATGAATTTTGGTTCTCAATATCAGATAGCGATCTCTTACTTTGGTTACAAGGTGTAAATGTTACTAAAAAATATGATGTTGAGATTGATGAAATAGATGTATGTCCTGTTCAAATTCAAGGCCCATTATCTGAAGACTTGATGGCAAAACTTGCAGGGGAAGAGCTTAGAGAAATTCCTTACTATGGACTCATGGAATGTAAAGTTGGTGGAGCTGACTGTGTTATAAGTCAAACTGGCTTCACTGGTGAAAAAGGTTATGAGATCTATGTTCGTGATGCTCATGCAAATGCTGAAAAAATGTGGAATGCAGTGCTTGAAGCAGGTGAGGAGTTTGGTTTAATGGTTATTGCTCCTGCTCATCATCGCAGAATTGCTGCTGGTATTCTATCTTGGGGACAAGATCTCGATCATGAGACCTCACCATTTCAAGTTAACCTGAGCTATCAAGTGCCTCGTAATAAAAAATCTGATTATATTGGTAAAGAGGAACTTGAAAGACAAAGAGCAATAATTGATGAAGGAAATGCACCATTTAAAATGAAGATGGTTGGTATTACTCTTGGAGGAAAAGAGATTACAAACTATGCTCCTGATTTTTGGTTGGTTACAGATACTGAGGATAAAGAAGTAGGTTATGTAACATCTCCTTGGTGGTCGCCTGAATTAGAGACCAATATTGCTCTTGCATGGGTGCCATGGGAGGCTTCGGAAGTAGGAACTAAATACAAAGTTAAACTTCCTGATGAATATTCAGAAACTCCAGGAGTCTCAGTTGATGCAGAAATTGTAGATGTGCCATTCAGGGAGTCTGTGAATCCTAACAAGCGAGAAGTTGAAGCCGCTAAAGGGTTAGACTTTGCCGAATAGTTTCTAGCTATTAAATATTAAGAGCCCTTTAAGGGCTCTTTTTATTTATAAAACAAAAAATATATTTATATCTATGCTGGTATTGTGGCAGAATCAAACTATGAAGTTATTAATACTATTTAGTCTATTTTTTATATCTTCCTGCAACATACCTTTGATTCCTTTGATCTAGTGATCTAGATATGTTTTTTGATGTAACCATAATAGGCGCTGGCGTAGTTGGTTTATCAATTGCAAAATTTTGCAGCGAACAAGGATATTCTGTTGTTGTTCTAGAACAAGAATCAAGAGCAGGCGAGGGTATCTCCTCAAGAAATTCTGGAGTTATTCATGCTGGAATTTATTACCCAGAAAATTCATTTAAAACTAAATTTTGTGTTTCAGGCAATAAGCTACTTTATGAGTATGCCAATCTCAAAAGAATCAATCATAAAAAAATTGGCAAATATATAATCGCATCACATAAAAATGACATAGAAAAATTGCATAAAATTTATAATCAAGGAATTAAAAATTTAGTTGAGGTTGATCTTTTTTCTAATAGAAAAATGAAAGAGATCTATCCAGATTTAAAAATAGAAGAAGCGATTTTTTCTCCTAACACAGGAATAATTGATGTGCCTGAGCTTATTAGCGCATTGGAGGGTGATATTCAGCATAACGGCGGTTTAATTTCATTCAACACAAACTTCATTGCAGCTGAAAAGATTGAACATGGTTTTAAAATCATATGCAACGATGGCAGTAGCTATGAAATAGATACTCGCTATCTCGTTAATGCTTCAGGCTTATATTCAGATATGATCTCACAAAAAATTGATGTCTTAGATGAAGGACATTTCTCTTCTATAAAATATGCAAAAGGCCATTATTTTAAATACAATGGAAATCACCCATTCACCACTTTGGTATACCCACTTGCAAATGAGTTTTCTTCAGGCCTGCATGTGGGTTTTGATTTATCTGGTCAGATAAGATTTGGACCAGATATAACCTGGGTTGATGAAATTGATTTTAGTTTTGATGAGAGTTTAAAAAGTACATTTATTGAATCTATAAAACAATATTGGCCCCAGATAGACTCTGCAAAACTTCATCCTGATTATGTTGGTATAAGACCTAAATTACAAAGTTTTAATGAAACCATGAAGGATTTTTCTATAAAGAGTTTCAGGGATCATGGGGTTGATGGACTTATAAATATTCAAGGAGTTGAAAGTCCAGGTGTAACAAGTTGTCTTTCCATAGGAAAACATGTGCTTAATTTAATTAAGTCTTAAGGTGAATTTTTAGTTTTTCTTTAAATTGATCAAGAATTTCTTCTTCAATTAAATGGCGCATGTTTGGGATAACAATTAACTCGCTATCTGGAATGAGCTTATTCATTGAATAAGAGTTTTTAACATTCAACACTGGATCTTTCTCTCCGTGAATTAGAAGTGTTTTTGCTTTAATTGATTTAACTTTTTTAATTCTATTTTTTGAAGACAGTATTGCTGTAAGCTGTCTAGCATAACCAAATCCATCTTTAACATTTTTAATTCTATTAAAATTATTTATAGTATCTTGTTTAAATTTAGGAGTATCTAACTCTTTGCCCTCCATTCCAATTAGTCCAACCCATTTCAGTTCTCTTTGATATACCTCATCCATAGTTGGGTTTGTGGTCTTTGATCGACTAACCATCATATCTCGCACCTCTTTTGTAGCTCCATTCAAAGGTCCTGGTACAGATGCTGTTGAAGCTATCAGGGTAAAAGTTTTCACACGTTTAGGATATTTAGAACAAATAATTTGGCTAATCATGCCTCCCATAGAAGTACCTATTACATGTGCTTGATTGATGTTCAAATGATCTAAAACATTTATACCGTCTCTTGCCATATCATTTAAAGTATATTCAGATCTTATTGGCAATCTAAAAAAATATCTTAGATAACCTAAAACAATTGATGGTTTCTTTTTAAATCTTGTTGATAGCCCAGAATCTCTATTATCAAAAGTAATTGGCCTGTAATTATTTTCTATCAGAAAATCTATTAGATGTTCAGGCCAATGAACTAATTGTGCTCCAAGCCCATGGACCATGAGAATTGGAATAGCATTCTTTGGACCATAATCTCTATAAAATATTTTTATACCATTATTTTCTGCATATCCTTCTTCATAACTCATAAGACTAGTCTTACATATTTTAGGAATGCAATACACAGCTTTTTCATATACATTAATGTTTTAATATTCAAATTTCTTATTATGAACACATTAACCAACAAAATTAGAATAGGGTATGGTATTGGTGACTATGCAATATGTCTTTATTGGAGTGGAGTAAGCTTATACCTCTTTTATTTTTATACAGATGTCGTAGGCATTTCTCCATCAATGGCAGGTTTAATTTATGGTCTTGGAATAGCATGGGATGCTTTAACTGATCCCTATATGGGTTTCATAGCTGAGAGAACACGAACTAAAATGGGAAGCTATAGACCCTATATATATTATGGCTCTGTTCCATTGGCCTTGTCTTTTATTTTATTGTTGTGGGTGCCGCCGTTTGAAGGTATGTCCTTATTAATATTTCTATTGGTTGCAAATTTATTCCATAGAACCTGTTTTACAATTGTTAGCGTTCCTTACTCGTCTTTAACAGCTAGAATCACAGATGATAGTGATGAGAGAACAAAATTAACTACAGCAAGAATGCTGTTTGCGCAGCTTGGCACTACTTCTATCTCATTTCTTGGATTCCCAATTGTTCTATTTTTTGGTGCTGGTGAAGAATCTTTGGGTTTTGTGTATCTTGGTTTAATTGCAGGGTTTGTTGCAGTGATAATACTCGCAGCAACTTTATACTTTGTCAAAGAAAGAGAATTTGAGTCAGCTAAAGAAGCTCTTCCAAACTTTAAGAATGTTGCAAAATCTGTTTCAAATAACTATCCATTCTGGATAGTTTTTTCTGCAATATTAATATTGATAGGAACTGTTTTAATGTTTAACAATAATTTAATTTATTTTAATAAATATTCATTAGGATTACATGAATATCAGGGAATGATTTTACTATTTTTAAACGGCTCTGCTTTTACAGCAATACCTATATGGGCATACTTGGCAGTTAAGTTGGGCAAGAGGAATACTTGGTTGATATCTATGACTTTTTTGTTTTTTGGATTCACTGTTTTTTACTTTTATCCAATCTCTAAGCTTAATGAGTTGCTTTTCATTGTTAGTATTATTGGTTTTAGCAATGGCGCTACAGGTGTTTTATTTTGGTCTATGCTTCCAGATACTATTGAGTATGGAGAATGGAAAACAGGTATTAGAACAGAATCATCTTTGTATGGCTTTATGACCTTTGCACAAAAAGGTGCAATTGCATTAGCAGCTTTTATATTAGGAATAATATTAACTAAAATTGGTTTCGAGCCTAATCAGGAACAGTCAAAAGAAACTCTTGAGAATTTGAAGGCTTTAATGTCACTTGTCCCAATTGTTGGAGTATTAATAAGTTTTGCTTTGGTGTATTTCTATCCTATTGATAAGAAATATCATAATCAACTAATGGATGATATTGAAAAAAGAAAATTAAAAAATGTCTAAAATTAGATGGGGTATTGTTGGAACTGGATCAATAGCCAGTGCTTTTGCACATTCAATTAAACATTGCAATCAATCAGAATTGATTTCTGTTTTTGGAAGAAATAAAGAGACACTTGAAATATTCTCTCAGAAATTCAATGTTACCGGTATAAATGATATCGAGGAACTAGTCTCATCAAATGAAATCGATGCAATTTATATTGCAACACCTCACAGCTCACATTTTGAATATGCATTGCAAGCAATGAAGAACAACAAACATGTCTTATGTGAAAAGCCAATTGCAATGAATCATATTGAAAGTATGGTTTTATTTGGACTGGCTAAAGATTATGGAGTTTTCTTAATGGAAGCTTATATGTATAGAACACACCCACAAACTTTTAATATTCTTAAAAATATTGAGAGCCTGCGTGACACTAATGAAAAAGTAGAAATTAATTCTTCATTTGGATTCCATGCAGAAATACCTAAAGACCATAGACTAAGAAACCTTATGTTAGGCGGCGGAGCTATTATGGATGTAGGCTGTTATCCCTTATCAATGAGTAAATTATTAGCAGGACATATATTAAAAAAACCGTATGCGGATCCAATAAGCTTTGAAGCTAATGGCAACTTGGATGAGACTGGTGTTGATAGCAATTCAAAAGCTCGTATTTTGTTTTCAGAAAATATTGAGGCTAATATCTCATGCGCCATTAATGAGGTATATGAAAATAACTTAGAAATTATTAGTGGCGACTATAAGTTAAGTGTTAGCCAACCATGGCACTGTGGTCAATTTCAAGACGGACATTCTTCAATAAAGGTTTATTCCAAAAATAAACTTGTTGATGAAATTTCTTACAAAGATGAGGTTGGGCTTTTTACAAGAGAAATCGATCACGCTTCTGAATGTATTCTTAACAATAAATTGGAATCTGATTTAATATCTCATGCTGATTCTCAAAGCATAATGTTGTGGCTTGATAAATGGAGAAAAGAGCTTGGTATTAAATGCCCTCACGAATCAACAGAGACTTCTCAACTTATTAAATCAAAGTTTTTTTCCACCCAAAATAAAAAACTTGAGGGAATCAAAATCGATGGATTTGATAAAGATTTTTCTAAGTTAGCTCTTGGTTGCGACAATCAAACTTCAGATATTCATGCTTTCGCCATGTTTGATTATTTTTACGGAGCAGGGGGAAGAGTTTTTGATACGGCATATATTTATAACAATGGTATGGGTGATAAATATTTAGGAAATTGGATTAATTCTAGAGGCGTTCAAGAAGAGGTTTTAGTTTTGGGCAAGGGTGCACATACACCTGATTGCAGACCGGAATGTATTAAACCGCAAATTATCGAATCATTAGAAAGATTAAATCTTGATAAAATTGATATTTATTGTCTCCACAGGGACAACAACGATATACCAGTATCTGAATTTATTGACGCTCTTGATGAAATAAAAGCCGAAGGCCTTATTCATAAAATTGGTGCCTCTAATTGGGAGCTAGAAAGGTTTAAGCAAGCCAGAGATTTTGCTCTTAAAGAAAATAAGGAACCTTTCACTATATTAAGTAATAACTTTAGTCTTGCAGAAATGATTGATCCTGTGTGGCCTGGTTGTGTGACTATTGATAATAATTTTTTAGATTATATCGATCAAAACAATATCATATTGTTTCCATGGTCTAGCACTGCAAGAGGCTTTTTTATAAAGAAAAAAGAAATAGCTACGAGTGATCATTTTTCAAACCCATCCATGGATGAAGAAAAAAGAGTTTGGCATAGTGAAATTAATCTAAAAAAAAGGGAGATTTGTTTTAACATAGCAGCAGAAAGGAATGTTGAACCAATAGAGATCGCTCTTGCGTATGTAATACAATCTTCAAAAGTAATATTCCCACTTATTGGACCAAGAACTATTAACGAATTAAATAGCTCTATTTTTGCTACAAGCCTTAATTTAACAGATGCAGAAATTGAACAATTGACTATAAATTAATTCTTTCAATCAGTTTAATATCCCTTGACGAAGATCCTATCAAAATATCATATTCTTTATATTTAATATCCCAGTCGTTCTTTGATAAATCCCATGAGGAGAAATTTCTTTTACTTAATCCAATCTCAATTTCTTTGGACTCACCTGGATTCAAAAATGTTTTATCGAAACCCTGAAGCGTTTTAATTGGTTCATTGTTATCACTTTCATGTGGCTGCACATAACATTGTGAAATCTCAGAACCGGAAGTATCTCCAGTATTTTTGACCGTGTATGAACAAATAAAACTATTATTCATATCCTTTTTAATTTTTAATTCGGAATATTCAAATTCTGTATAAGATAAGCCGTGACCAAATGGGAAAAGTGGCTCAATTAAATTCTTGTCATACCATTTATAGCCCACCAATAATTTTTCATCATAGTCCATTTGTAAATTTTTGCCAGGATAGGATTCAAAAGCAGGAGTGTCTGAAAGATTAACTGGAAATGTTGTTGGTAACTTTCCAGATGGGTTTGTGGCCCCAGTTAAAATATCAACAAGAGCATTGCCATATTCTTGACCGGCATACCATGATTGAATAACAGCTTTCGCTTTATTAATCCATGGCATATTTATTGGTGAGCCAGTATTTAAAACAACAATTGTATTAGGATTTATTTCTAATACTTTTTCAATTAGTTCATTTTGCTTACCAGGCAGATTAAAATCTACTCTATCATTGCCCTCAGTTTCCCAGTCTGAATTGGTGCCAACCATTAATACTACTTGCTCAACTTCTTTTGCAATTTTGAGTGCTTCGTCCATCAAATCAATTTTATCTGGTGGCTGACATCCTATGTAAATAGCAGGAAAATTACCTTCAAATTTATATTGAATCTCAATCTTATAACTTTTATTTTTCTTAAGTACTTTGCTGCCTCTTTTTGACGTAGTTCCATGAGCAAAAAATGCATCTCCTGGAGAAGTATTAGTCCAGTTATCTATGATTTCAGTCTCATCGATTAGTAACTTACTTTTTCCTATCGCAAAAATTTCAAAGTTATGTTCGCCACTAATGTTTGGAGTATAAGTACAAGAAAATTTAACAAGAATATCAGGCTTTTCATCACCCCCAATAATATCCTTGGCAAAACCCTCAAATATCCAAAACTTACTTCCGGTTAAAACCTTGCTAGAAATGAAATCATTCCCGCCCTCAGTGACATTAAAGTATTCAACCAAAAACCCATCTTCTTCTGTAAGTGATTTATTTATTTCAGGAAGGTATCTATAGGTATGGCATCCCTTTGAGGATCGAATTAAAGTATTTTCATTTAACGAGCTTTTAAAAGCTTCAATTGGGTGTGATTCATAGTAGGGCACAAGAGTTGCGCTCCCACCACCTATTATCTGAGCTTTAGTTCCATTTGGTCCAATAATGCCAATTGAAGAAATATCTTTTTTCATTGGAAGGATATTTTCATTCTTTAATAGAACCATCCCCTCTTGAGCAGCTCTTTTTAAAAGTTGTCGCTGTGAACTTGAATTAATAGCTCCTTCTGATTGGTTATCTAGATTTTCATATCTTTTAGAGAAATTTAATACATTCAATATTCTTTTTACTTTGTCATCAATCATCTTAATTGATATTTTTTTTTCATTAACTGCTTTGAGTAAATTTTCTCCCCATGTTTTAGCAGGGCCAGGCATTTCTAAATCAAGTCCGCCTAATGCATTTTCAATAGTTTCAGTTGCAGCGCCCCAATCACTGACAACATAACCATCAAAACCCCATTCTTTTTTTAAAATATTTATAAGGAGGTTTTCATCCGAGCTACAATAAATATTATTTAGTTTGTTGTAAGCACTCATGACAACTTGAGCATTGGCTTCTTTTATAGCCATTTCAAAAGGAAGAAGATATATTTCTCTTAATGTCTTTTCATCAATATTTGAGCTGACTGTGTACCTTTCAAACTCTGTATCATTACCAACAAAATGCTTCAAGCATGCAGCCACTTCTTTTGATTGAACACCATTTACATACTCAATAGCTATTTTCCCTGTTAAAAAAGGATCTTCAGAAAAACATTCAAAGTGTCTTCCCCCCAAAGGATGTCTGTGGATATTAATAGTTGGACCTAAAAGAACATCTACACTTTTTACTTTTGCTTCATTTCCTAATTCTTGTCCAAGTTCATTAACAAGTTCTATATTCCATGTTGATCCAACAGATATAGCACATGGGAAACATGCAGATGACTTACCTGATTTTCCATCACCTCTGACACCATTAGGTCCGTCAGACATTTTAAGGCTTGGGATGTTTAATCTTTCAATTTTATGGGTATACCATGCATCATAACCACTTAAAATTTGAATCTTTTCTTTAAGTGTTAGTTCTTTTACTAGTTTTTCGGGGTTAAGCATCTTGCCATATTAAATGGTTATTTAACTATCTTCAATTGTGTTTTTTTTGTTATAGTTTGAACAATATGATTGAACAAATTAAAAAATCAGTAATGCTCTTTAATGCACCAATTCAAAGAGTGTATCAAGCTAACCGCGGAACTATTATAAGAACAATTATATATACAATTGGCCATTTTATTATTGCTGCTTCTTGCGTGATGTATTTTACTGGTGCAAGCTTCTCTGCAGCTATAACGGATGCAATTGTAGAGCCTTTGTTAAATAGTGTCTGGTATTTTGTATTAGACAAATACTGGGCAAGCAAATACCCAAGCTAAAAGAATTATGCGTTATCTTTTTTTGATTTTATTTTCTTTTTCTATTTATGGAGAGAATAGCAAAATTTTATGTGAGTTAGATGGGACTTATTCAGTAACTTACAAAGATATTAAGAAGACATACCTTTCTGAAGGTATAGAACTCTTCAAAAATTTAGCTAGACAGACACAACAATCTTTATTTTTGCTTCAAAGAGCAAAAACAAACTTTGCTGAAGAAGATTGGCAAAAAGATAAAATATACATCGTTCAATACTGGGAGGTTGATTCAGAAAAAGAAACTTTTAAATCACTTACTCATACACTAGAACCTTCTCCAATATGGATTAATCCAGATGCAGAGTGGAAAGCCACAAAATCTAAAACTGGTATCACAGTAGAACATTCAATGAGATCTGGTGAAACCCATAGTATTTTTCCAGATTACGAAGTCGGTGCTTATAGAGTTTCAAATACTTTTAACTGGTATACAGGCAAGGGTCAGATGTCAGGAGATATATGGCTTAATAAAAAAGATGGTTCAAAAAACAAGAATCCAAAAATTGAAATTTTTGCTTCAGGCAAATGTGAATCTCAAAAAAAGAAATTTTAGGCTTACGCCACGCTAGCAATAAAAAGACAAAGCACAACAATAATCAAAACAATATACTTATCTACTTTTTCTAATATTTTATCTATCATTTTTAAATTATATAAACCCCTATTACTTTTATATTAAAAGTACAATCTGAATACCATGTTCAAAGACTTACTTTATTTTTTTCGAGCTTTTCGTAATTCTCTATAAAGCTTATTGAGTCTCTTTTTCTTAATTTCTCTTACAGCTTTTCTCTTTGAACTAGCAATTGCTGATTTCCTTGCTCTTTCTCCTTTATCTATAAAATAATCTCCTAAAAGAATTTTTAATGATATCAATTTAATATTAACAAATTTTTATAAAATCTCTACAATATTCTTAAATATATGATTATTGAACAAACTCAAATCTCAAAAACATTAATAATCTTTCTTGAAGTCGAATCTCTTAAAACGGGCCACGAGCTTGAAAATGATTTTGAAGAATTTAATGAATTGGTGAATTCTGCTGGAGCTGAAATAGTTGACAAAAGCTACAGTAAGCAAAGCAAACCTTCCATTAGCCACTTTATCAATAAAGGAAAGCTTGAAGAAATTAAAAATAAAGTTCAACAAGCTAAAGCAGACTTAGCAATTGTTAATCATCAGCTATCTGCATCTCAAGCAAGGAATCTTGAACTATATTTAAAAATTAGAGTCATAGATAAAACTGAACTCATCCTTGATATCTTTGCTTCAAGAGCTACAACTCATATCGGCAAGCTTCAGGTCGAGTTAGCACAACTAAATCACTTGTCTACAAGACTAATAAGAGGATGGACCCACTTAGAAAGACAAAAGGGTGGTATAGGCTTAAGAGGTCCCGGTGAAACTCAGCTTGAAACTGATAGAAGATTGATTGGCCATAGAATTAAAAGACTTAAATTAAGATTAGACAAAGCACATAAACAAAAACAGCTTAACAGCTATTCAAGAAAAAAAAGTAGAAATAAATTAGTTGCTCTTGTTGGTTATACAAATGCTGGTAAGACGACTCTCTTTAATTCTCTTACAAATAGTAAACAGCAAGCAGAAGATAAATTGTTTGCAACTTTAGATTCAGTAACAAGAAAAAATATAGATCCAGAACTTGGGCCAATATTATTTTCTGATACTGTTGGTTTTATATCTCAACTACCAACTCAGCTTATAGAATCATTTAAGGCCACATTAGATGAGCTCAAATCGGCTGACTTGTTACTACATGTTGTAGATGCTTCAGATGTAGATAGAAAACAAAAGGAAGTGGAAGTAAATAAGATATTAACTGATCTAGATTTAGAAAAAATTCCACAAATAAGAATTAACAATAAATGTGACCTTGTAGATATGTTTTTCAGTAAAGAGTCTTCAAATCAGATATCAAAAGAGGTTTGGATATCAGCTGAAAAAAATATTGGTATAGCAGAGTTAAGGGATTTAATAAATGAAGAGCTTTTTAATGGTATATACAAAGGATGGATTTCATTAGAATCATCCTTAGGAAAAATTAGATCAAAGCTATTTAGAATGGGTTGTATAAATGAAGAAAAAATATCATCTAGCGGTCAAATATATGCTCATATTGATATTGGAAGGGATGAGCTAGATCGTTTCATCGGTGTGAATGGCTTTGCTCTTTGTGAGGACAAGGATATACTTTTAGAAAATTAGGAGTAAACATGAAAAAAATTAATGCACGACTAGATTCTATTTCAAGCCCATTTAATAACATTGCTCCTTGGTTTTTTAGAATCGCACTTGGCATTGCTTTCTTTTTACACGGCTATAAAAAATTACCAGCACCTTTTATGATGGAGGAGCAACATAGAATGGTAACTTGGTTTGAAAGCATTTTCATTCCAATGCCTGAAGTGTTTGTCTCTATTGTAATTTTAGTTGAAATTCTTGGTGGGGTAGGGATTATATTAGGTGGACTAATTGGATTGTTTGCATCACAGGCAGGTCATTTTACTACTAGGATGTCTGCTTTGTTTCTTGTAATTTTAATGTTTAATGTTTTTTATATCGGACATCCGGATTGGTTTGTTTGGCCCCCAATGAAGCTCTTAACAAGCGAGCAGATGTTTTTATTTGTACTTAGTGTCTATTTCCTGATTCGCGGAAATAAATAAAGTTCATTCAAATACCCATAAACTATTAACTATTTAAAAAAAAGTATATTTTTTTAATTTCTACTTGCAAATGAGAATCATTCTCATTATCATTTACATCTCTTAAAGGTCGTCAGCTTTATAGTCCCCTTAAGAGTGTGCTTTTTTTGAAAATTAAAAGTTTTAATTATCAAAAATATCTGGAGAGGTCGGCGGCTTTTAAGAACCAATAGTTTATTAAGAAGAAAATTATGATGCCAAAGATTTATACAAAGTTAATCGAAAATATATCTCCATTACTATTCATAAGTATTTTATTTATTGCATCTTTTGCAATAACTGCTGATGATTCAGAAAATGTTGAAGAGATTGTTGTTAAAGGAAATGTTTTATATGCTGATCAGGTTACTGCTTTAAAAACTCCAGTTCCAGTATTAGATGTCCCACAAACGGTTTCAATTGTCACAGATGATGACATACGCAAACAAGGTTTTAGAGCAATTGGAGATATTATTAGATATGTTCCAGGTGTTAATACTTCTCAGGGAGAAGGTCATCGTGATGCAGTAGTTTTCAGAGGAGTAAGGTCGACAGCAGATTTTTTTCAAGATGGTATTAGAGACGATGTTCAATACTATCGTTCTCTATATAACGTGGAACAAGTTGAAATTCTTAGAGGGCCAAATGCTTTACTCTTTGGAAGAGGCGGAACTGGTGGTGTTGTTAATAGAGTTTCTAAAAAAGCAGTTCTTAATGACAAATTTGGAGCTGTAGATTTTGGAGTAGATTTCTTTGGTGCAAATGATTTAACCTTAGACTATAACGTTCAAAGCGGAGATAATTCAGCTTTGCGTTTTATGATGCATAGTGATGCACTAGAAAATCATAGAGATCATTATGATGGGCAAAGAACTGGCATTAATCCTACATTAAAATTAAAAGTTACTGAAAGAACTACTTTGGACCTTTCATATGAGTATGCAGATCATGAAAGATTTATAGATAGAGGTGTTCCAACAGAAAACGGTAAGCCTATTAAAAGATTTGAAAAGATCACTTTTGGTGATAAAGACGTAAATCTGACAACGCTTGAAGCTACTATCTTCAGGGCAACATTGAGTACTGATTTTTCTGATACTAGTAAGGGAAATCTTTCTATTGTTTCAAGTGAATTTGAAAAGGTGTACAAGAATTATTATGCATCTGGTTATAACGCAGGTGAGACTGTTGTAACCATGGATGGTTACCTTGATCCAACTGAAAGAGAAAATACTGTTATAACAGGTAATTTAGTAAATGAAATTCAAATTGGAACTTCTACCCATACGCTTTTATTTGGTGGGGAAATTATAGATACATCTAATGACAATCATAGATATGATACGTTTTGGTCTACAACAAGCGATGATAATGAAATTTTTAATATAACTAGACCAATGAACTTTTCAGTGAATTCTTCAGGCGTTGCAACAAGCAATGACTTTACAGCAAAACTTAAAAGTAAAACAAGATCTGATATTGAAGTTACATCTATTTATTTTCAGGACCAAATAGATGTTTCCAATAGATTAAAATTAATGATTGGCGGCCGTCACGATACTTTTGATATAACAGTTGCTGATATTAAATCAGGAACTTCGCAATCTAGAGAAGATAAAGAATTTTCTCCTAGAGCTGGCGTAATCTTTAAGCCAAGTGAAAATGTGTCTTGGTACTACAGTTATAGCGAAAGTTTTTTACCAAGATCTGGTGAGCAATATAAAAAATTAACTTCTTCAGCTGCAGCTCTAGATCCAGACGTATACGAAAGTAGTGAATTTGGAGTAAAAATTGCTATCTCTGAAAATCTAAGTTTTGCTGCAGCTTATTTTGACAGTGAGCAGACTATAGCAACAAGAGATGCAAGTGGTGAGGGTGCAGAGATTGTTGGACTTCAGGTAGATGGTTTGGAGCTTGAGTTAAAAGGAAAAGTGAATGACAAGATGAATCTTGTTGTTGGGTACAGTTCAATGGATGGCAAAACAAGTTCTGGGAGTGAACCAAGAGAGATTCCGGAACATACGCTGTCTTTATTTGCTACCTATGAAGTCTCAGATAAGTTTGGGTGGGCTTTTGGTATGACTCAACAAGGCGAATCAAACATTAGCAATAATAAGCCAGGATTAATATTGCCAGAATATACAAGGATTGATTTTGGAGCATATTATAAGATTGCAGATGATCTAAGCATTCAAATGAATGTAGAAAATCTTACAGATGAGTTATATTTCCCTCATTCACACAGCACTCATCAGGCATCTGTTGGTGAGCCGTTTAATGCAAGGGTCTCAATCAGAAAAACATTCTAATGAGATTTATAGCTTGAGAGCGCTTTAGCTTTCAAAAATTGGGGTGGCATTGTTCACCCCTTTTCTTTGAATTAGTGTACAAAATTAAAATTTTTAAAGTACAATACAGCTTTTGAAAATGGGGCTATAGCTCAGCTGGGAGAGCACCTGCTTTGCAAGCAGGGGGTCCGCGGTTCGATCCCGCGTAGCTCCACCATTTCTTTATTGAATATTTTCTGAATATTTACCCAATTCATTTTTAAAAATATCAATCAATAGCATAACATTTTCAATATCTGCATAAGTTTGTCTTACTACTATTGCAAGCTCTCGATGGGGACCAGGCTCGTTTAAGATTGACTTTTTTATCATCGAATTAGTATGAATCAAATGTTTAATCGACATGTGGGGAACAAGAGTTGAACCCATATTATTAGCTACTAATTGGATCAAGGTAGTAAGACTAGATGCTTCCATTGAAAATTGTTGATTATCATTAATTTTACATGCAGCTAGCACATGATTTTTTAAACAATGGCCATCATCGAGCAACATTAATTCTGAAAAATTTATATCTTTTGCTTTTAATGCTTTTTTGTATTCATTTTTTTTGTGGCTTACATAATAAAAGTTTTCTTCCCAAAATTTAAAGGATAATAATCCTCCTAAGTTGTATGGAAGAGCAAGAATAGCCATATCTAAGTCTCCATCATTCACTTTTTGCACTAATGAGCTAGATTTGCCCTCTAAAATTTTTAAGTTTAGATTTGGATGATATTTTTTTAATTTTGGTAGGACTAGAGGGAGTAAATAAGGACCTATGGTTGGAATAATTCCAATGGTTAATGGGGAGCTTAATGGAGCTTTTTGTTTCTCACCAAGATTTTTTATATCTTCAATATGAAGCTGAACTGTTTCAGCCTTTTTTAAAAGTTCAAGTCCAAGTTTGGTGACTATGACTTTTTTATTTGTTCTTTCAAAAATTTGAAAACCAATTTGATTTTCAAGTTCTGTAATTGCATTACTCAGAGTAGAAGGTGATACAAAACAATCATCTGCTGCTTTTTTAAAGTGCAACCTCTTGGCAACTGCAAGCGCATAATTTAATTGCTTTATAGAGATCATTTATATACATTTTAATCGAACATAAAATACATTAATAGTATATTTATCAATATATAAAAATTAGTTAAAGTATTAAGTAACTCAAAATTAAGCACAATTCTTTGGAGGAAAAATGAGTAACGAAACACAAGGTAAATGCCCTGTAATGCATGGGGCTGCAGCTACCAATAGTAGCGAGAACAGCACATCGGTAAGAGATTGGTGGCCAAATAATCTAAACTTAAATATTTTACATCAACACGATAGCAAATCTGATCCATTGGAAGATGGATTTGATTATGTGGAAGAGTTTTCAAAGCTTGATTACGATGCTCTTAAAAAAGACCTTAATGATTTAATGACTGACTCACAAGATTGGTGGCCGGCAGATTATGGTCATTATGGACCGTTTTTTATTAGAATGACTTGGCATGCAGCAGGTACATATAGAAGTACAGATGGACGTGGAGGCGGCGGAACTGGAGCACAACGATTTGCTCCTCTTAATAGCTGGCCAGATAACGGAAATCTTGATAAAGCTAGAAGATTGTTATGGCCAATTAAACAAAAATATGGTCAAAAAATTAGCTGGGCTGATTTATTAATTCTTGCCGGTAATGTAGCTATTGAATCAATGGGTGGAAAAACTTTTGGTTTTAGTGGAGGACGTCCAGATATCTGGGCTCCTGAAGATGATATTCATTGGGGTTTGGAAAAAGAATGGCTTGAGAATGAACGCTATGAAAATAATGATGTAAGAGAATCTTTGGACATGCCACTTGGCGCGGTTCAAATGGGATTAATTTATGTCAACCCTCAGGGACCAGATGGTAATCCTGATCCTTTGGCTAGTGCTCATGACATAAGAACCACATTTGGAAGAATGGCAATGAATGATTATGAAACTGTTGCATTAGTTGCTGGCGGACATACTTTTGGAAAAGGGCATGGTGCAGGACCAGATACCAATGTTGGTGTTGAGCCTGAAGGTGCTAATTTAGAAGAAATGGGATTTGGTTGGACCAGTTCGTATGCTTCAGGTAAGGGTAGAGATACTATTACTAGTGGTTTTGAAGGAGCATGGACTGCAAATCCTACACAATGGGATAATGGATACTTTGATCTCTTATTTGGATATGAATGGAAATTAGTTGATACTCCAGCAGGCGCAAAAGTATGGCATGCAATAGATCCTAAAGATGAAGATTTAGCACCTGACGCAGAAGATCCATCTATCAAAGTTCCAACAATGATGACGACTGCTGATATGGCTTTGCGTGAAGATCCTGAATATAGAAAAATATCAAAACATTTCCACGAAAATCCTGATGAATTTGCAGATGCTTTTGCTGAAGCCTGGTTTAAACTTCTCCACAGAGATATGGGGCCTAAAACAAGATACGTAGGTCCTGAAGTTCCAAGCGAAGAGAGAATTTGGATGGATCCAGTGCCAGCAGGTAACACTGAATATGATGCTGATGCTGTTTCAGATAAAATTAAAGAGAGCGGCCTATCAATTCAAGAAATGGTAGAAACAGCATGGGCGAGTGCATCAACATATAGACACTCTGACATGAGAGGTGGCGCTAATGGTGCAAGAATTAGATTAGCTCCTCAAAAAGATTGGGAAGTAAATAAACCAGAACAACTTAAAAAAGTTCTAGATATTTATGAAACTATTTCAAATGATACGGGTGCATCCGTTGCTGATGTGATTGTATTGGCTGGTAATATTGGTATTGAGATGGCAACTGGATCTAAGGTTCCATTTACTCCAGGTAGAGGAGATGCTACTGAAGATCAAACAGATGCTGCATCTTTTGATGTTTTAGAGCCACATTCAGATGGCTTTAGAAACTTCCATAAGTCTGGCATTAATGTAACCCCTGAAGAAATGATGCTTGATAAAGCTCAATTATTAAATTTAACAGCTCCAGAAATGACAGTATTACTTGGTGGTATGAGATCTCTAGGTATCAGCTCAGGTGGTCATGGTGTTTTCACAGATGATTCAAACACAATGACAAATGATTACTTTGATACTTTGCTAGATATGTCTGTTCAATGGAAACCAAATGGAACTGGTAATTCATACGAGGCTTTTGATAGATCAACAGGTGATAAAGTTAGAACTGCTACAAGATCTGATTTAGTCTTTGGGTCAAATTCACAATTAAGAGCAATAGCAGAAGTTTATGCATCTAGTGATGCTGGTGATAAATTTGTTAGTGATTTTATTCTAGCTTGGAATAAAGTTATGAATGCTGATCGATTTGACGTTTAATAAATAATAACTCAGGTGTCATAAAGGCACCTGAGCTTTTATATTATCTCAATATGCTTATAATCCTTTTCATATGGATATAGATTTGTGGACCAAAATTCAAAATGAGATCAAGTTGAGGGTTGAAGCTGAGCCATCTCTTGGTTCTTTTTTATATTCACTTGTTCTGTCTCAAAAAGATTTAATTGGAGCTGTAGCATCGATTTTAGCTTCGAAATTACATAGCGATGCTTTGTCCGCAATGGATATTAAGAAATTTATCTTAGAGGTATATAGAGATTGCGAAGATATTGAAAAAAACCTTGAAGAAGATATAAAGTTTTTCAAAGATCATGATCCTGCATGCAAATACTTTTCTACACCATTACTTTTTTATAAAGGATTTCTAGGTTTAGCTACTTATAGAGCAGCACATTGTCTGTGGAACAATGAAAGACACACAATGGCATTATTTTTTCAAAATAGAGCTTCAGAAGTATTTGGTGTTGATATTCACCCCGCTGCTAAAATTGCCGGAGCTGTAATGATCGATCATGCTACTGGTGTTGTCATTGGTGAAACATCTAAAATTGAATCTGAAGTATCAATTTTCCAAGGTGTAACTTTAGGTGGCAAGGGTTTTGAATCAGGAAAAAGACATCCAAATATAAAGAAAGGAGCATCAATCTTTGCTGCAAGCACTGTTTTGGGTGATATTACAATAGGAGAGGGTGCAATCGTAGCAGCAGGAAGTCTTGTTCTAAAAGATGTACCGGATAATACTACCGTCGCAGGAGTGCCTGCTAAAATAAGGTCTTAATTATCTAGCTCTAGCTGCTGAAAAGCCTTGGTAGCTTTGATAAATATATATTAGACATACTAAAAGAATATTTACGTATAACTGGCTACTTAAGAGAGTTGTTGAAAGAACGTTAGTATTTAACACTCCAAATAATTCGATAGCTAAAATACCTGCAACTGAAAACATTAATATTACAAAATACATATATCTTTTGCCCTCTAAAAGCAGGCCTGTCATCGAGCTTAAAATAGTTATAGCAACTGCATATATAAAAATTTCATTGTAAGTAATCTGAGATAGGAAAAATAACACTGAAGTAGAAACAATGCCGGTAAACATGAGTTGCAAGAAACTAAAAACTTTAATATCTGTTGATATTACAGGGTCATATTTAATGTAAAAATCTTTAGGATCTTTTTCTTCTATGCAGTCATCTGGTCTCCAATAAGTTTTTGAAAACCATACTTTTATCTTGTCACTAAACTTTTTGGTTTTCATCGAGTCTTTAAACATGGTTGTAAAAATTTGAAAATTGGCCCAAATAGGATTCCAACTTTTTAGTGCACTCACGGTTCCATACACAGGTGTAATTTCAGGATCTCTAGCAATATAAGTTCCAAACATACGATCCCATATTATGAAGACCCCACCGTAATTAGCATCTATATACTCTTTATTTTTAGCGTGATGGATACCATGATTCATTGGAGTGATAAATATCTTTTCTAAAAAACCTAGATGGCCTATATGTTCTGTATGAACCCAAAACTGATAGACTAAATTAATACCAGCTACAGTAACGAAAACTTCGCCCGGCACCCCAAGAAATACCATTGGTAGATAAAATACCCATTTCCATAACCATCCTGTGCTTGTTTGTCTGAGTGCAGTGGACAGGTTGAATTCCTCGCCATGATGATGGACGCTATGAGTTGCCCATAAAATTTTTATCTCGTGATGCATTCTATGCATCCAGTAATAAGAAAGATCATAGAGAAGAAAAGCCACAATCCAAGTTATAGGATTCTTAATTGACAACAAACCAACATTAAAATATTTACTTATATATACAAAGATAAGACTTTGTAGACCAAGATTAAGCATAGTCGGATATCTGCTAATCATTCCAATCGATAGGCTCGTAAAAGTATCATTCAATCTGTAATTGCTTTTACCTTTATAGACTCCATAACAATACTCAATAAGAATCAACAGCATGAAAACTGGTATTGCAAAGGTAATGATTGATGATTTGTCTGTAACTATCATTGGAATATATCGTTAATTATTTACATTTTAGGTATTGGCATTTAAATATGCAATAGCGCCAATCACATTTGCAAATTCTTGTTTTTCTATGTAATTGCCTGATATTCCAGCTAAATTCAATCTTTTTTCTATCCCATTTCTAACGTTACTCATCTTAGAAACTCTTCCAATAAAATAGACATTACTTACACCGATTAATAATGCATTTAGATAAGCTACAGTCCCAATTACCTCTCCAACCATATTTGATATGGAGGATGCTATATCTTCATTATTAAAGTTATTCATATTTCTTGCTTTAGAAAAATTAGAAGCTGTTATGTCTGGATTAAGAGAACCAATATTATTTACAACCTCACCAATTAATGCGTCTAGGTTCTTTTTATTACCTATTCTAGATAATTCCTCAATCTCATCTGCTTTATTAATATCAATAGTCAAATTAGATAAACCTTGTAAGGTTCCGCCCCCAACAGATATGCCACCTAAATGGTGAAATTTATTATCCATATAAGTAACGCAAGCGGTGCCTGTTCCAGTACTAACAGCCATGAACTTTTGATCTTTTATTTGATATAACTCTTTAGCACCATGACCCACAGCCTCAACTTCATTAATTTTAATTATTGGTATGCCATCTAAAGCATCTTGAAGGTCGCTAGATTTGCCTCCTGTGACAGCAATTTTGGCGATAAGTTTTGTATCTAGATTTATTTCAGAGAGAATTTCTAAAATAAAAGCTATCTCAACTTTTTTTGAGGAAAATGTATAAAAAGTTAGTTCTTGATTATCTTGAACTGCAACATCTGTATTGGTTATTCCAAAATCAAAAGCAATTTCCATAATAACTAATTATTTTTTATTGACTTGCACCGCTTTCTGGCCATGCCATTGGTATTTGTTGTTGCGGGTTGAAAACCATAGATCCATTAATCGGATATGCGCCAGCGGCTTGTTCAATTTCTTTTGCAGTCAGATGCTCACTTGGAGTCAGTTTGAAAACATCTAAACCTCTAGTTATTTCAGTACCATAAATATATCCATCATAATAATAGGCAGACCAGTAACCTCCAGTTACTAAAATTTCATCATTAATAGGCCCTCTATCAAAATAAGCTATTTCTTTAGGATTGGCTGAATCAGTAAAATCCATAATTGATATTCCGCCTTGATACCAAGCTTGAACAAAAATATCACGACCTGGAACAGGTATTATAGATCCGTTATGAGCAACACAATTTTCTGTTTCAACTTGTGGTGCAGGCATTTTGTAATGGCTCCTAAACTCTAATTTATTATCAACTATGTCATAGATAGCATCTGCTCCCCAATCTAATGGATCCCATGCTCTGCATCTTGGACGGCCACCACCACCCCATTCGTCAGTAAATATAACTTTCGTTCCATCATTATTAAATGTTGCTGAATGCCAATAAGCGAAACCAATATCAGTAACAACATCAAGTCTTTTGGGATTATATGGATCGCTTATATCAAACAAGATACCATTTCCAGAACAAGCTCCTGCTGCAATGTTAGCTGATGGGAATACAGTAATATCATGACATTGATCAGTTCTTTTGGTTTCTTGAGTATCGTCTCCATGATCGCCCCCAACCCATAAGCCACCAAGAGCACCAGTCTCTGGGTCTGCAAAGACAGTCGGACTGCTTACAATTTTAGATTTTGAAGGATCAGAAACTGGAATTTCTATAACATCAATTCTAAATAAAGCTGTTCTTTTATCTCCAGGTATATCTCCAATGCATTGCTCCATTTCTTCTTCATCTCTAACACTAGAAGTTCCTGAATTATAAACAACAATTTTTCCACCATTAGTTGGTCCTGAAACAACTGAATGAGTATGAGATCCTCGGCAAGTTTGAACTGCACCCACTTGTTTTGGATTTGTTAAATCTGAGATATCAAAAATCCTAATCCCTCTGAACCTATCAGAACTTGCATCTCTTCCAACACCATTAGATCCACAGTCTACTCTGCTTCTGATTTGCTCAACAGACATAATTAATAGATTTCCTACAATTGAGACATCGCCTTGACCACCAGGACAAACTATTGATGAAATAAGACTCGGAACTCCATCTTCATTAATTTTATACATATTAAAACCATGATAATTTCCAGCGACAAGCAGATCATCCCTGAAAGCCATATCAGTATTTGCAAAGCTTAAAATAGGTGATTTTCTTGCTCTTGATTTCTCAAGAGTTGATAATTCTCTATCTTCATCAAGATCTTTTGTGAGGTCTTCTTTACCTTTTGCCTCAGGATCATCTGGATCATAAAATCCAACAGGTTTTCGAAGGGAAGCAATTAGTTCCAAATTTAGAATAGCTTCATCAGCAATAAAAAGACCGGCAGTTAAGCCTGATCTAGGATCATCTGAAAGATTAACTGCAATGATATTCATTCTTTCAATTTCAACACCTTGATCATTCACTAAATCAGCAACAAATTCATTTAAGAGTGGTTCATTTGCTGATCCTGGGTATTTTTTTAGTTCTTTAACCATTTCAAGCGCACCATCATGATGGGCTATCATTAACTGAAGAAACAATCTATCAAAATCGGTACTTTTTGAATTTTCAAGTTCTATAAGTTGATCTGGAGATGCCATTCCAGACATTTCCATATGCATATGGTGATTATGAGATATATTTGTTTTTATCTCTTTTCTTGACTTTAACCAGCTTTCCATGAAATTAATTTCGTCTTCTTGAGAAACGTCAATTCTGTTAGCTAAGTCAAGAATTGTTTTGTTGTTAGTTCTTTTTTTTGCAAGTTTGGACATCACTATTGCTTGTCTATGATGTGTAATCATTCCCTCTAAAAATCTAACATCAGCTTCAACATAACTTGCTCCAGCTATATTTGATGCTAGATCAGGGTCAAGCACTTTAGAATTTTCGCCTGGAGCACCAGGCTGAATAATTGGAGGACTGGTATATATATTTAACGATAAATTGAAAGTTAATATCAGTAATACAAATTTATTCATTTTTATCATCTTTAACTTCCTCTGCTATACCATCAATGATATTTTCTTCTTTTTTCTTTTCTTTGCTTTTAAACCAATACCAAGAATAATCTGCCCTATTATTTCTATTCATTTGTTTTTTTGATGCACGAGTTCTTAAGAAAGTAAAAAAAATTAAAATTGATATTCCTCCCAAAATTAATATATAAGGATTTCCTGAAAACATTATCTTCTAGAGTTTAGTTTCATCAAGAGCCTCAATATTTCTATGTATAACCACACTAAAGTAATAGTTAATGCCATAGACCCAAAATATTCCATATATTTTGGAGCTCCCTCATCAGCTGACTGCTCAATAATATCAAAATCGATAACAAGATTAAAAGCAGCCATAGCAACAACAAACAAAGAGAATCCAATAGCAGTATTACTATTACCACTAATTATGTTTGGTAGACCAAATCCAAATAGTGAAAAGATCCATAATGATAAATAAAATAAAAGAATGCCCACAGTTGCTGCAAATACCATTAATACAAAATTTTGAGTTGGCTTTATAAGCCCAGATTTATATGCAAGCAATAAAGAAGCAGCAACGCAAAAAGTAAGTGAAACTGCTTCAAGAACAATACCTGGATACATCGTTTCTGCAAAAAGTGAAATCTGTCCAACTAAAAATCCCTGACCGGCGGCAACAATTAACCATAGTTTAGGAGCAAGATAGGGACGCGGTTTAACAATCCATCCTATGAAAAAGAAATAAAACCCAAAGGTTGCAAACATAGACACGTAACCGGCAAAAATAGATATGAAACTAATTAATTGAACAATCGGATTAGATGTAAACACCCATGAAAATATGGCTGTTGAAACCAATACTGCCAACATAACAGCTGTCTTATTCACAGCTCCATCTAAAGTCATCCTGTCACTAGAATCATTTGATCTAATATTAAAAGCTGATGACCTAATTGCAGGATTCCCTGATTTACCAAAAGTATTTAAAGCTGAATGATTAGACATAATGAATTTCTCCTTAAAAGGTATTTATAATACTTATGCACTTTATAACAAATTTAAAGATATTTTAAAGATTTTTAATCCATTCATTAATTAATTCAATAGCCTCTTTATGCTGCAAAGCTCTTCCTGACTCAGGCATCATAATGCCAGGATCTAAAGACTCCATCCTAAAAAGCAAGATAGATTTTTTTGGCTCCCCCGGAACAATCGAATAACTAAGATTATTACTAGCTCTGCCTGTAGCTACTGGCTTTTTAAAAATACCTAAATTAATTTTGCGATTTTCGGTGTAATCAAGATAAAGACCGCTTGTATCCGCTGATCCTCCTTCAATATGACAATGAGCGCAGTTAATATCGAGATAGGATCTAGCTTTTGCATCAAGGCTTGATGACTTATCAGACCAATCAACCATATTCTTTTCATTTATTTCGTCAACAATCCATCCTTGGTTGTGCCATTTGGTTAATTGATTCATTCTTCCATTAAAGTACTCAAAGTCTCTATTAAGATTCCTTGCTTTTGGTCCAATAGGAGTTATTTTCTTATTTGATATATGACACTCTTTGCACTGATTAATATTGGGAACCCTGTATCGCACATCTATTAAATCACCAAATTCATTAACAAATTTGGTCGAAATAGTTTTTCCAGCAATGCTTAAAAAAGCTTCATTTTGTTCATCGTTCCAAACATAACTAACATTAACCCATTCATTATTTTTCTTAATCAATAGTCGAGTCTCTAGAAGTTGCTTAGAAATATTTGAGTTTTGATAATTATTTAAATATGCAAAAGTTTTTATTAATGCAGTGCCATTAGGAAAATCAAATACCTTATTGGGCTTATAAGTTGCTATCTCATTTTCTGGAATATATATAAATCTTAATTTATCTGCATAATCTGAAAATAGAGGACTAATTAAGTCATAAGGCAGAACTCCATCAGATGGTTTTTGATTATTCATATCTTGAAAAAAGCCATATTCTGATAGTTTTTTCGGTGGTTTATCTTGATAAATAAGATCCTCTTTTACATAAACAGAAGAATCTAAATAACTAAAAAAGAGTAAGCATAACAAGAGTTTTATATTACTTTTAGTCACTGAATTTTACTTCCGGAAGAGGGGTAATTGTACCTCTGTAATTATCATAATCTCTCTCAACAGGATTAAAGATTGGCAGCATGTATTTAATTGGATTAATAGTTAGAAATGTAGCAGAGCCATTATCTCCAAGAATTAATTTTTCATTATCAGGTTGTCCAAATATTATTTGTTTCATTGGAAGTATCCCGTCCCAAAAAATATCCGGCATATTTTTGTCTGATAATTCATAGAGAATTTTTGCTAATTCTCCAGTCTCTAAATCTGGATTATTTCCTGACTTTGTAAACCTATTATTGTGAATCTGAATTGCTCTAGGGTGAGGGTAATAATTTTCATCTTCAGTCTCATAACCATAGGTGACTATCGCAATATTAACGGTATCATTACCACCTATATCATTTTCAAATATCTCTACATGAGAGTTTGCTTGAATAATGATTCCAGTTCCTCTTGGCACTTCTCCAACTATATTTCCTTCAGGAGCAAAATTATCAGTATTATTATTAATAGATTTATTCCTAAAAACTCTTACATGATGGCCGCCTTGTTGGGGAATATCAGGAAGATCAAATACAAGAATCCCGCCTGTATTATTTTCCGCATGGTTATTAAAAACATCAGCATAATATGAGTTTTCGATCTCAATACCAGCTACATTAAATTCCGCTCTACTATTTTTTACAATAATATTTTCAGATTGCCCAACATATATCCCAGCATCAGAGGCTCCAATTGCTACACACGAATCTATTAATACATTTTTTGATTCTACGGGATACAACCCATAAGCTCCATTGAGCTCATCTGGTCCGTTTGTCCACTCGGTTCTTACTCTTATAAAGCTAATACCATGAACACCCTTAACTTTAATGGCATCTCCTTTTGCATCTTCAACTGCAAAGTCTTGAAGTGTAACTCCATCAGATATTACTGAAAGACCTTGAGCTCCTGACATTTGATTTTTAAAAGACAAAATAGTCTTGTTAATACCATCTCCTTGAAGTGTTAAATTATCTATATCAATTGACAGGCTATCTTCAAGTTTATAAAAGCCTTCAGATATGTGAACAATATCTCCAGGATTGGCTAGAATCAAAGCTTCTTGAATTTCAGTGTAAGGATCAGCTGACGGATAAATGGTTATAGTCTTGCTATCACTAAAAAAGCTTATAAAAATTAAAAAAGAAAAATTAAATAGCTTCAGGAATTTTATCAAAACTTTCTAATGGTTTTTTTAATTCACTCCAATCGCACTCAAAGTCATCTGGTGCATGCTCATATTCAAGCAAACCTAATGCTTCAAATTTTGGGCGAACTTTATCAGTCAAAAGCCCAATTCTTGAAAGATTTGGTATTACTCTAGAAAATAAAAAGTTTCTGAACATATCAAAGGTTGCAGTATTTAACTGAAATTCTCTAGCTTCCTCAGCAGACATGCCTAGAAATTTTTGTTCTGACTTTGTATTGATAAGTCTTTCTCTTGAAATGACACAAGCTTCATAGGCAAACTCAGCTCTATCTTCTATTTCTTCTGGAGAGAGAGTTTTAATATAGTCTTCAAGATAATTAATACCAAAAGTTACATGTCTAGCTTCATCTCTAACAACATAGTGTAGTAATTGTTTTAATAGGGGGTCTTTGGTTATTGTTTTGAGCATTTGGAAGGCAGCCAGAGCCAAACCTTCAATAATGATTTGCATGCCAATAAATTTTAAATCCCAGCGCTCATCGGTCAGAATTTTATCTAACAGAGTTTTTAAAGCTGGATTTATTGGATAATGAATACCTATTTTTTCTTGAAGGTATCTATTGAATACCTCAACATGTCTTGCTTCATCAAAAGTTTGTGATGCTGCATAAAGCTTTGCGTTATATGTAGGAGCACAAGAAGCTAGTTGGGATGCAACCAGAAGAGCGCCTTGCTCGCCATGAAGAAACTGACTCATCAATTCAGCTGTTGAATGCCTATCAAAGAGAATTTTTTCTTCCTCGGTAAGATTTTCATATGCTTCAAGTGTTTCATGTGGGAGTTGCTCATCAGGTTCAACAAGCTTTTCATCAGCGGGATGAGTATAATCCCATTGTAAATCTATTGAACCATTCCAATTTAGCTCTTTTCCAAGCTCATAAAGTTTCTTTATTCTATTATCTGCTATTGTATAGTCCCAGTTGTAAGACCCTGTTAATGGTGTGTTAAATATTTCAACCACATCCTCAACCTGAAGAGGTGTTAAGTTAACTTCATCATCAAAATATAATAGATCTTCTGGTGGACCTGCTTGTTTGTTTATTTTCATTCTTACTCCCAACTAATGTTTACAGTGTAAACATTAATCAATTGTAATATAGAAACTAATTCTTGAAAAGTTTTGTTAACTGTTCGAGGAGCACTTCACCGAGTTCTTCGGCTCTGTTTATAGTTATGGCATTTTTATAATATTTAGTAACGTCATGACCAATACCAATTGCTTGTAATTCAACTGAACTATCATTTTCTATTTCAAATATGATTTTTTTAAGATGATTGTCTAAATACTCTTCACTGTTTGCAGATAGAGTACTGTCATCAACTGGAGCTCCATCTGATATGACAATAAGTATCCTTCTATCTTCATTTCTTCTAACCAACCTTTCATGAGACCAAATTAGAGCTTCGCCATCAATATTCTCTTTTAAAAGGCCTTCTCTTAGCATTGCACCAAAATGTTTTCTTGATCTTCTCCAGCTATTATCGGCACTCTTATAGATAATATGTCGAATATCATTTAATCGGCCTGGATTTATTTGACTGCCTTGCTTCATCCACTGTTGTTTTGAATCGCCGCCTTTCCAGTTTTTAGTAGTAAAACCTAAAATCTCTGTTTTAATTTGACATCGCTCCAAAGTGCTGCCAATTATATCTGTACAAATCGCAGCGAGACTGATTGATCTGCCTCTCATTGACCCTGAATTATCTATAAGAAGGGTAACAATAGTATCTTTAAAATTATTTTCTGTTTCTTGTTTAAAGCTAAGAGGATAGCCAGGCTTAGCAACCACTCTGTGAAGTCTTGCAGTATCAAGCATTCCTTCCTCAAGATTATAATTCCAGCTGGTATTTTGTTGTGCTAACAAAAGTCTTTGTAACCTATTTGCTAATTTTCCTATGGTAGCTTGATGAGGCTTTATTAAATTATCTAATTGCGTTCTTAATCTAATAGCTTCATCAGGAGTTGTAAGGTCTTTTGCATCAATAATCTCGTCATACTCTTTAGTAAAGATAGAGTAATTATTATTGGCTAATGCATAGTCATTATTTGGATAAGCTAATACATCAATCTCTTCATCAATCGCAGTACCATCTGCGATTTCTGGGGTTTGCTCAATATTTTCAAAATCTATATTTAAATCATCCAGTGATGTTTCAGCATCAGCTGATTCACTATCATTAGTACTCTCAATTTCATCTTCAATATCATCTGTACTACCTGGAGAGTCAAAAGGTTCTTCTTCATCTTCAATATTCTCATCTTTTATTGATTTAAGGAGTTTGATTGTTTTCAAAAAATCTAAGGAAGCTTTTTGAAATTTATCCTGATCATCTATGGAAGAAATTAGGTTATTTTTAATATCATCTAATGCGTTATTAGCTGCATATGTTTCATTAAATTCTTTTAAAAGCTGTTTTAATGATGCAGACAAATTAATACCACTTGCATCCTTAAGCCAAAGATTTGAGCACAAAGCTAAATAATGTGGCGATTTTTTATCATCTACATTTATTGTTTTGAGATACTCAGCAATATTTGTCCTCGAACCTTTGTAATAATTACATCCCAAAATTTCAACACGTGACATTTCCAGTTCGTTAAAAACAACTCTTGCAGGAACACTAAGTTCAATGTCAGGTTTAATTTTATGGAATAAATACCAAAAAGCTTGAAAGTCTGCCTCTCCTCTCCATGATGGTAAATCTTTTGAAGAGCGAGGTGCTGATGCTAATGTTGCTAGATTTTGAGCTGGAGGTCTTTGAGGGATACCACTTTTAGATGTAATAGTCTTTATTTTTGAAATCGATTTTACAGATGATAATGCAGCTTCATGAAGTTTATCTCTGTGTTTAACCCAACTCATAAAGTTTTATGAGTTCCCATTAATATCAATATCGAAACATCTCTGAAAATATTCATTAATAATTGGCTTTTCCAAATCGTCACACTTATTTAAGAATGTTAATTTAAAGGAATCACTAATATCCTTAAAAATTTTAAAGTTCTGCGCCCATGAAATGACTGTTCTAGGCGACATAAGGATTGATATATCTCCATTGGCAAAGCCATTCCTTGTTAAATTGGCAAGCTTAATCATGTTTTTAACAATTTCTTGATTTTTAGTTGCTTTTAATTCTCCAACCTTAGATAAAACTACCTTCAGTTCTTGATTAACATCAAGATAATTTAAAGTAGATAAAATATGCCATCTATCCATTTGGCCCTGATTAATTTGCTGAGTTCCATGATACAAACCAGTAACATCACCAAGACCTACTGTGTTTGTTGTAGCAAATAATCTAAAAGATGGGTGTGGTTCAATAACTTTATTTTGATCAAGTAGAGTTAATTTGCCTTCTACTTCAAGAATTCTTTGTATAACGAACATAACATCAGGTCTTCCAGCATCATATTCATCAAAGACAAGTGCCACAGGATTTTGTATAGACCATGGGAGCAATCCTTCTTGAAATTCAGTTATTTGTTTTCCATCTTTAAGTTTAATAGCATCTTTTCCAAGCAAATCTATTCTGCTTATATGACTATCCAAATTAATTCTTACACATGGCCAATTTAAGCGAGCTGCAATTTGCTCTATATGAGTGGATTTACCCGTTCCGTGAAAACCTTGAACCATAACTCGTCTGTTATGATTAAAACCTGCAAGTATTGATAATGTTGTTTCTTTATCGAAGATATACCCCTCATCAATTTCTGGGACCCATTCAGTTTTTTCTTTGAAGCCTTTAACAGACATTTTTGAATCTATTTTAAAGATATCAGAGACTTCTAATTTTTCGTTAGGTTTGGCAGGTAATTCAATGCTTTTATTAATGGTCATTATTCATACTTTAGTAAATTAGGTTGACATCATACTTTTTGGTATATGAAAGTTCTAGTTTTTTTACAAACCATGTAAGATGAGTATCTATAATTAAAACACTAATCGAAATAATTTTATACCTGGAAAAACATAATGACTGAAACACCAAACCTTCTTGAAAAATCTCTTAATCTCTTCAGTTTAAACAGAGTTGATAGAGATATTTATAGTTGGACAGGTAAAAATGTAGGATGGAAAAGGGTCTTTGGAGGTCAAGTAATGGCTCAAACTTTGATAGCTGCATATAAAACGATTGATGTTGAACATTATGCCCATTCTTTTCATTCTTATTTCTTAAGACCGGGTGATATGGATAAGCCGATAATTTTTACGGTAGATAGAATTAGAAATGGTAAAAGTTTTACGACAAGAAATGTTAAAGCTTTGCAAGATGGCGAGGCTATATTTAGTTGCTCCATCTCGTTTCAAAAAGATGAAGACAGTTTAGAGCATGAAATTTCAATTCCAGAAGTTCCCGCTCCTGAGGATCTCAAAGATGAGATGGAGATTAGAGAAATATTACTTAAAAAGTTAAATATTGACAGCAAAGATATGCCTATGTTTTTGAAGCAAAGAGAAATTGAAATGAGGCCAGTTGAGATTCAAGATTACTTTGAACCTAAAAGAATGCCGCCATACAAAAATACATGGATAAAACCTAATGGGGTTATTCCAGATGATCAAGTTATTCAACAAGCATTTCTTCTATATATATCTGATATGGGTCTATTAGCTGCAGCTAATAACTCCGTAGGTGTTAATTTTCTAACTAAAAATCTGCAAAATGCTAGTCTTGATCATGCAATTTGGTTTCATAAAAAACTTAATTTAAACGATTGGTTTTTGTACTCAATAGATAGCCCTATAACTAAAAATGCAAGAGGGTTTTCACGGGGTTCTATATTTTCTAAGTCAGGTGAGCTTATTGCCTCTTGTGCCCAAGAGGGCTTAATTAGACTTTGGCCTGAAAAAAAGTAAATTTTTATTTAGACCTTATTAATTCAGTTAAAAATTTAATTTTATCTGGATTAATATCAGGCGTGATCCCGTGACCTAAATTAAATATATAACCTGGATATTTCGAAAACATATCAAGCACCTTGTTTAACTCAGCCTCAATTAAATCATTGTCTTCAAGAAGAACTTTTGGATTAAGATTGCCCTGAAGAGCTACTTTTCCTTGAAGAAATGATTTATCTATTTTGTCTATGTTCCAGAAAAGGCTAAGGCAGTCTGCATTTGATTCAGCCATTTTGTTTGTATTAAAACTTGGATCCCTTGCAAATAAAATTATAGGTGCATTTGATGTTTGCTCATCTTCCTTCAAAAGTGCAATGAGCTTTTTGACATACCCCATTGAGTAAGCCTCGTATTGATCTGCATTTAATAAATTGGCCCACGAATCAAATATTTGTATTACATCAGCACCTGCTTGCACTTGTTGTTTTAAGTAAAGAAAACAAGCATTTGTTAATTTTTCTAAAAAAAGATGCGCGCTATCATTATTTTGATTAATAAAGTCCTTAGTATAATTAAAGTCCTTGGAGGATCTTCCCTCTATCGAGTACGCCGCCAAAGTCCATGGACTTCCACAAAATCCTATAAGAGGGATATTTTTTGGTAAAGCTCTTTTAATGTTTGAGACAGCTTCATATACATAAGATAAGTCATCAGAATTAAATTCAGGCAAGCTAGAAATATCCTTAGGAGTTTTGATTGGGTTTTTAAAAACTGGTCCTTCGCCTTCTAAGAACTCAACCCCCAATCCAAAAGCATCTGGTATTGTTAATATGTCAGAGAATAAAATTGAAGCATCCAAATTAAATGCATTTATTGGTTGAAGCGCGAGTTCACAACATACCTCAGGATTCTTACACATATCCAAGAAATTTCTGAATTTTTTTCTTACAGCCCTATATTCAGGCATATATCTGCCTGCTTGTCGCATGTACCAAATTGGAGGTATTTCTAAAGATTCCTTGTTAAGAGCCCTTAAAAAAATTGAATCTGAGGTTTTCATGAAACATATTCTATTATACTTTTTGCCGCTTCACGTCCTTCCCAAATTGCTGTGACAACTAAATCAGAACCTCTTACCATATCTCCACCAGAAAAAATCTTTTTATTTGATGTTTGAAATTTATATTCTTGATGCTCTTCAGCGATAACAAGTCCATTTTTTTGAGTATTAATATTAAAGTCATCAAACCAATCCGACGGACTTGCCCTAAAGCCAAATGCAACTACAACAGCATCTGCTTCATAAATAGTTTCTGAGCCTGGAATTGGTATTGGGACTCTTCTTCCATTTTGATCTGGCTCACCTAATTGTGTTTTAACAATTTTGACACCTTCAACCTTATCATCACCAACAATATCAATTGGCTGGATATTAAATTCAAACTCAACACCTTCTTCTTTTGCATTTTGAACTTCTCTTCTAGAACCAGGCATATTTGATTCATCTCTTCTGTATAAACATTTAACAGATTTCGCTCCTTGTCTTATTGCAGTTCTATTACAGTCCATAGCTGTGTCGCCGCCACCAAGGACGATAACGTTTTTACCTTTCAGATCAATGAAATCTTTTTCTTTTTGTTTTAGTCCGAGTAAATTTTTTGTATTTGAAATTAAATAATCAATTGCTTTATGTACTTGAGGTAATTTTTCTCCATTAAAACCTCCTTGAAGCGAAGTATATGTACCCATAGCTAAAAATACTGCATCGTAATTATCATATATTTTTTTGAAAGGTATATCGTTTCCAATTTCTTTGCCAAGGTTGAACTTAACACCCATTTCTTCAAGGATTTTTCTTCTTCTCTTAACTACAGATTTTTCTAATTTGAATTCAGGAATTCCAAATGTAAGAAGGCCACCAATTTCTTCATTTTTATCATAAACATGACTATGAACCCCTGATCTTGTTAATACATCTGCACAAGCAATCCCTGCAGGACCGGCTCCAATTATTGCAACTTTTTTATCAGTCCATTTTCTATGAGACATATCTGGCTTCCATCCCATTTCAAAAGCTTTTTCGGTAATATACTTTTCTGTTGATCCGATTGTCACAGCGCCAAAACCATCATTTAATGTGCATGCACCTTCACACAACCTATCTTGCGGACATACTCTTCCACAGACCTCAGGCAAGCTATTTGTTGAATGGCATAACTCAGCTGCCTCAATAATATTTCCTTCGTTAACCAACTTTAACCAATCAGGAATAAAATTATGAACAGGGCACTTCCATTCACAATATGGATTACCACAATCTAAGCATCTATGTGCCTGATTTGAAGCCTGTACTTGATTATATTCTCCATAAATTTCAACAAAACTAATTTTCCTTTCCTCAGCTGTTTTTTTCGCAGGATCATATCTACCAACTTCAAGAAACTGAAAATCATTATCAAGTTTTTCATGAGATAAATATTCATCTCTATAGTTTGTGCTATTAGAAGTGGAACCAATATTGAAGTTATTTTTGCTTTCTCCAAATATTTCCTCCCTCCACTTATATAACATCTCTAAAGCGGCATCATAATCTTCAATAGGGGCAAATGATTTTGTAATATATTTTCCATTCACTCTTAACTTGCCATAAAAATATGGAGACCTAGGTTGAGTAAATAATAAAACTCCTTTCTCAATCTTATATTGCTTATTTTTATTATTCATATTAAATTGTGTGCTGTGTATGACGAAGTATGACACTTTTTATAATTAAATGAAATAACTTTGTGATATAATTTACGAAACAATCTCAAAAATATGCCCGGATTAATTAAAAAAGAAGAATTTAAAGATAACTGTGGATTTGGCTTAATTGCAAATATTAATGGGATCAAATCACATAAAGTTATTATTCATTCTATTAATGCTTTGATAAGCATGACGCATAGGGGCGGGGTAGGCTCTGATGGTAAGACAGGTGATGGGTGTGGCCTTCTTTTTGATATCGATCATAAATTCTTTGCAGACACTATTTTAAAAGAACAAAATATAGAAATTGGTGAACATTTTGCAATTGGCCAAATTTTTTACAATCAAGATATTGCAAAGCTATTACCTAAAATTAAAAAAATCTTTAAGTCTGAAAATTTAGCTCTTGCTGCATATCGGAAGGTACCAGTTGATGAAAAGGTCTTAGGAGAAATTGCTCACAGCTGTTTGCCTGAGATATTTCAATTATTTATTAAACCAACTGAAAAAGATTTCAATCAGGAAGTTTTTGAAACTGGTTTAATTCAGGCTAGAAAGTATATTGAAGAAATATATATGGATGACGAAAAATTATACGTTTGTAGCATGTCATCAAAAACAATAGTTTATAAAGGGCTAATGCTGCCTAATGCTATTAAAGAATTTTATTTAGATCTGAACCAGGAAAACTTTCGTGCTTCAAAATGTGTTTTTCACCAAAGGTTTTCTACTAATACAAGTCCAAGATGGCATCTAGCTCAACCATTTAGATTATTAGCACATAATGGTGAAATAAATGCTATTCGAGGAAACAGAAATTGGGTAAAAGCCAGATCTTCAAAATTTAAAACACCGCTCATACCAAAAATTCAGAAATTTAAACAGCTTGTTAATGAGACTGGTTCTGATTCTTCCTCACTAGACAATATGATTGAGCTATTAGTAAAAGGCGGAGTTGATATTTTTAGAGCAATCAGAATGGTCCTTCCTCCTGCATGGCAAAATATTCAAACTTTGGATCCAGATGTAAGAGGGTTTCATGAATATAACTCTATGCATATGGAGCCATGGGATGGGCCAGCAGGTATTGTTATGGCGGATGGAAAATGGGCATTATGTGTTCTTGATAGAAACGGACTGAGACCTGCAAGATTCCAATTAGATAAAGATAACATAATTACAATTGCATCTGAAACGGGTGTAAATCCCGTCAATGAATCTGATATTGTCCAAAAAGGTAGAGTTGCACCTGGAGGAATGCTTGCCATAGATACCTCTAAGGGGAGAATTTACGACGAAACTGCCATTGATGATGAGTTAAAACAAAAATATCCGTATAGAAAGTGGCTTAAAGAGAACGCAATCTATATTGAATCTAGACTAGATTCGTACGAAGGTCCTGGCCTGAAAAAATTTGAAGTATCTAAGTTTTTTCAATCCTCTAAGTTATTTTTATTGTTTAAAGAAGAACGAACATCGGTTATCAAGCCTCTAGCTGTTGATTCTCAGGAGGGCACTGGTTCTATGGGTGACGATACTGCTCTTGCAGTAATGAGCAAAATGCATAGACAGATTTATGATTTTTTTAGACAGCAATTCGCCCAAGTTACAAATCCTCCAATTGATTCTTTAAGAGAAGCAGCAGTAATGACTTTAGAGACATGTTATGGACCCGAATTAAACATATACGAAGAGACACCAGAGCATGCAAAAAGATTGGTTACAACATCACCAGTCTTGTCTTATAGAAAACTTAACTCAATTACAAACAACCCCTATTTCAAGTCAGCTGAAATTAATTTAGTCTTTGCTGAAAGTATAAATCTTAAATATGCAATTAAAAAACTCCAAAAAGATGTTGAAAAGGCTGTTAAATCTGGCTCTTCAATAATTCATTTAATTGAAGATTTACCAGAAGAAGGTTTCTTACCAATAAACGCTTTATTGGCAGTTGGTGCAGTTCATCAACACTTAGTTAAGCTTGGATTAAGATCCGATGCAAATATTATAGTTACAACTTCCTCTGCCAGAGACACTCATCAAATAGCATGTTTAATTGGTTTTGGAGCAACAGCTGTATATCCAACTTTGGCATATCAAACCATACTTGATCTTACACATAGAAACGAACTAAAAGGTGATGCTCATGAAAATTGCTCTCGTTATCGCAAGGGTGTAAATAAAGGGCTATTAAAAATTATTTCAAAAATGGGTATATCAACTATATCAAGTTATAGAGGATCTCAACTCTTTGAAATAGTTGGCTTAGACGAAGATGTTGTGAATTTATGTTTTACAAATACAGAGAGTAGAGTAAAGGGCAAGACGCTAAAAAACTTAGATCATGAACTTAGATCGTTAAATGAATATGCAAGATCTAACTTAGCTGATATAAATGTAGGAGGACTTTTAAAATATATTCATGGTGGGGAATACCATACTTACAATCCTGAAATAGTTAAAAAACTTCAAGAAGCTGTTGCATCAAGCTCATATGAAACTTATAAGGAATATGCAGATTTAGTTGATAAAAGACCCCCTGCAATGCTTAGAGATCTTTTAGAAATTAATACCCAAAAATCAAAAATTGATATAAAGAAAATTGAATCTCAAAAGAAAATCCTAAATAGATTTGATTCCGCTGGTATGAGTTTGGGCGCATTATCACCCAAAGCACATGAAACACTTGCTGAAGCAATGAATTCTTTAGGTGGTCGTTCGAACTCAGGTGAAGGAGGCGAGGCTGTAGAGAGATATGGAACACCAAAGATGTCAAAAATCAAACAAATTGCATCAGGAAGATTTGGTGTTACGCCTCATTATTTAGTCAACGCAGAAGTTCTTCAAATAAAAATTGCACAAGGTGCTAAACCAGGTGAGGGAGGTCAACTTCCAGGAGGTAAAGTTAATAAGCTTATCGCTAAACTAAGATATTCCACCCCTGGTGTGACTCTTATTTCACCACCGCCTCATCATGATATATATTCTATTGAAGATTTAGCTCAGTTAATTTACGACCTCAAAGAAGTTAATCCTAAGGCATTAGTTTCAGTTAAGTTAGTTTCTGAACCTGGAGTGGGAACCATAGCTTCTGGAGTTGCTAAAGCTTATGCAGATTTGATTACTATCTCTGGACATGACGGTGGAACTGGAGCTAGTCCTTTAACATCTATAAGATATGCTGGTTCTCCATGGGAGCTTGGTCTAGCTGAAGCTCATCAAAGTTTGAGAGATAGCGGATTAAGACATAAGGTCCGTCTTCAGGCAGATGGAGGGATGAAAACAGGTCTTGATGTTATTAAGGCAGCAATTCTTGGAGCTGAATCTTTTGGTTTTGGAACAGGCCCAATGATAGCTATGGGATGCAAATACTTAAGAATATGCCATCTAAATAATTGTGCTACAGGAGTTGCCACACAAAGAGATGATTTGATTAGCCATCATTTTGTTGGTGAAAAAGAACGTGTAATGAATTATTTTCAATATATTGCTGAAGATGTCAGACATCATTTGAGCAATATGGGAGTTAGAAGACTCGAGGATATTATTGGACAAACCCAATATCTCGAAATGATTAAAGACATAGATGAACAATATAAATCAATAGATTTGAGCGACCTTTTATATAAAGATGAGTCTATACAAGAATCATTTTTCTGTACTGAAAAAAAGAATCAACCATGGGATAAGGGTAATTTAGCTAGAAAAGTTTTAAGGAAAGCTAAAAATTCTATAGATGAAAATACATCAATCTCTTTAGATACAAAAATATCTAATACAGATAGGTCATTTGGTGCTCTGATATCAGGTTATATTGCCGATAAGTATGGAGAAGCTGGCCTTAGCAAGGCAATTACAATTAATCTTGAAGGATCTGCAGGTCAAAGTTTTGGATGCTGGAATGCGAATGGACTAGTTTTAAACATAAATGGTGACGCTAATGATTATGTAGGAAAAGGAATGAATGGAGGAAGAATTGTTGTAAAAAATAATCACTTATATGCTTCCTCAGAAAACAACCCATCTCTTGTAGGAAATACCTGCTTATATGGTGCTACAGGTGGTGAATTATATGTATCAGGAAGAGCTGGTGAAAGATTTGCTGTTAGAAATTCAGGTGCAAAAGCTGTTATAGAGGGTGCTGGTGATCACTGTTGTGAATATATGACCGGAGGGCATGTAACCGTTCTTGGTTCTGTTGGTGCAAACTTTGGAGCTGGTATGACCGGTGGTTTTGCATACGTTCTGGATGAAGATAGAACATTTTTTGATAATTGTAATAGGGGGCTTGTTAATCTTGAAAGAATTACTACTGAAGATATGCAATCCCATAGAAAACATTTAAAAGAAATAATCTCAAAACATTACAAATACACAAATAGTCAGAAAGCTAAAGAGCTTGTTGATGATTTTGATAGATTTGAGCCTTATTTTTGGTTGGTGCTTCCTGCAGCATCTAATATCCACGATTTGCTTAAGGCAACTACCGCAAATGCCGCTTAGCTAAGAGCCTTTTTTAAATTTTTTGGATTATATTTATCAGTCTTAAAAGCTATACCCTTCTCATTAATTAAAACAAGGTTCAATTTGCCCCTAGAAACTTTTTTGTCATTAAGAATATAATTTTTTAGATTTTCGTATGAATAATTTGAGTGATCTGTTTTTAATTTTAAAGATTCCAAGAGGTTAACCATGTCATCAAGTTGATGTGATTTAATATGACCTTCATATAAAGATATTTTTGCAGCAATCACCATACCTAGTGTTACTGCTGCGCCATGAGTGATACCTTTATATTTTTTATATGCCTCTATTGCATGACCGAATGTATGTCCAAAATTAAGAATAGCTCTTAATCCTTTTTCTTTTTCATCGGCAGTAACAATTTTTGCTTTTGATTTAATCGATTCTTCGATAATAGTTTCAAGTGCTTGCGGTTTTTTTAATTTAATTAAATCTGAATTTTCTTGCATGTATTTATAAAGTTTTTTATTGCCAATAAATGCATACTTTGCAACTTCTCCAAGACCAGACTTGTACTCGTCATCGGATAATGTTTCGATATATTTTGTACTAATAAGAACAAGACGAGGATTATAAAAAGCACCAACTAGATTTTTTCCTTGGTCTATATTTATTGCTGTCTTACCTCCAACAGATGAATCAACCTGAGACAGTAAAGTTGTAGGTATCTGAATAAAATCTATGCCTCTTAAGAAGGTAGCTGCACAAAAACCTGTAATATCACCAACAACACCACCACCAAATGCAATTAAAGCATCAGACCTATCAAATTTTAAATCAGCAAGTTTAGATAAAATTTTAGAATATGTTGAAAAAGATTTAGATTTCTCTCCCTCTTTTATTTCATAAAAATATACCTTCTTTTTGCTTTTTTTAAGGATATTTTTAAGATCATTAATAAATGATTTTGGTATACCAGAATCGGTTATAACTAAAATTTTATTTTTAGCTTTAAGCCCGGCCATAAGATTTTTTTGTGTGATGGCATTCTTGGATATTACTACGTTATATTTTGATAAGCTTTTTCCAACTGCAATTATCTTAGCCATAGTTTTTTACCAATTTAATGATTTCTGTTGAAACCTCTTGGCTTGATTTACCTTCTGTATTTACTATGTAATCAGCAACCTCTTCATAAAGACTTTCTCTAGCGACATGAAGTTCCTCAAGTATTTTTCCTGGATCACCGTTTTTAAGCAAGGGCCTGTCTTTATCTTTTGAAGTTCTTTCAAGTTGAACTTCTATAGGAGTTGCTAGATAAAACACTGTCCCCCTAGACGAAAGAAGTTCTCTATTGGATTCAGATAAAATTATTCCACCGCCTGTAGATAAGACAATCGAATTTTGCTGCACCATTTCTTCAAGGATATTACTTTCTCTTTTTCTAAACCCTTCTTCTCCTTCAAGATCAAATATCCAGTCGATTGATGCACCAGTTCTGGTTTCAATCTCTTCATCAGTATCAAAGAAATTTAAAAATAACTCACTAGAAATTATTTTCCCAACTGTTGATTTTCCTGATCCCATAGGACCAACTATAAATATATTCATATAATATTAGTTTTAATGGCCGAGATTTTAACATCTAACTGAATAAAATAGCTTTATTGAGACAAAAAGTTGCATTTTAAAGTGATAAAATTAATGAAATATCTATGTTAAAACTAATTAAATTTCTATTTTGGACAAGTATAAGCTGTTGTTTATTAGCTATATTTGTTGTGCTTGGATCATATTTGTCTCTTAGACCCTCGTTACCTGAAATTAGTTTAGTTGATGAAGCGCAATTACAAATGCCCCTTAAAGTCTTTACTGAAGATGGTATATTGATTGGAGAGTTCGGTGAAATTAAGAGAAGGCCTCTTAATTTTGAAGACATACCACCAAATATCAAGAATGCTTTTTTAGCAGCAGAAGATGATCAATTTTTTAATCATCAAGGAATTAGTTACAAAGGATTATTAAGGTCTGTGGTTAGATGCCTTAGCCCAAATGGATGCTATGGAGGAGGCGGAACAATTTCAATGCAGGTTGTTAGGGGTTATCTTTTAACAAGAGAAGTAACAGTTACCAGAAAGGCTAAAGAAATTTTTTTAGCACTCCAGCTTGAAGGAGAGATTAGCAAGGAAGAAATCTTCGAGTTATACATCAATAGAAATTTCTTTGGTAATAGATCATATGGCATTGAAGCTGCCTCAAATACATATTTTAATAAAAGCACACTTGAATTATCACTAAGCGAAGCTGCAACTATTGCTGCCATGGCTCAGTCACCATCTAGAATAAATGCAATAAAAGCTCCAAAAAGGACTGAACAAAGAAGGAATTGGATTTTATCAAGAATGTTAGAACTTCGAATGATTTCTAAAAATGATTACGAAAATGCTATTAACACTCCACTTGCAGTAGTAAAAAATATTGATCTCTATGAAGTTGATGGAAGATATTTAGCTGAAAAGGCAAGGCAGGATATTATTGCTAGATATGGATTGGCTGCATATAAAAATGGCTGGTCCGTTTATACAACCCTAAATTCAAATCTTCAAACTAGTGCTAATCAACACTCATTTGAAGAGTTGTTAGACTATGACAAGAGGCATGGATGGAATGAGACCAATAACTACGCATACCTCTTTAATGATCAGCAAATTACATCTCTTGCTGATTTAGATATTAATTTTTTACAAGA